>JBEKVM010000159.1:0-20609 GCA_049513975.1 Verrucomicrobiota bacterium
CTCGGGCGCAGCAGCGTGGCAAACACGGCGTGGCGGTGATTTTCCTGCGCACTCAAAAAATCCCTGGCCTGCTGCGGCCGGGGACGGCCGCACTCCGCCAGCAGCAGTGTCAAGATGCGCCCGGTTTTTGCGGGCATGCTTTTGGCCGTCTCGTCAGCTTCCGCGATAAGTCCCGCTGTCCCGGATCGCGGGCGGAGAGCCGCGGCCGGTGGACAAGAACCGGGAATCTCTTGGACAGATTTCCACGCCACCGGCGCAACGGATGCGGCGCAACCTTTACTTTTTGCCGGCGGAGTCGGGCAGGGTGGACGGCACCCCCAGGAGGGTGGCCAGGGCGGAGGGGGGAAAGTTTTCCGGCGCGGAACCCCATTTCTTGTTGGGCTGGGAATTCATGGTGAAGAGCAACTCCGCGCCATCCAGAACGTCCTTGTGGCTAAACCAGGTCTTGTTCAAGGTTTCACCGTCCAGGGTGGCGCCGCGAATGTAATACTCCTGATAGCCGTTGCCTTTGGCGGTGACGGTGAAGGACTTGCCGTTTTGCAAGTGGACCGTCACCTTGTCAAACAGAGGACTGCCGATAAGGTAAATCGGGTCGCCCGGACAAACGGGGTAGAAGCCCATGGCGCTGAAGACGTACCAGGCCGACATCTGCCCGGTGTCTTCATCGCCGCAATAGCCGTCGGGGGTGGCGTTGTAGAGCAAGGCCATGGCCTGGCGGACCTTGGACTGGGCTTTCCAAGGCTGGCCGACGTAGTCGTAAAGGTAAATCATGTGATGGACCGGCTCGTTGCCGTGCGCGTACTGGCCCATGTCGCTGGCCACCATTTCGAGCATCTCGTGAATGGGGCTGCTGGAACCATGATAGCCGCCCAGATGGGCATTGGCGGAGGTGGTGAACACTTCATCCAGTTTCTTGGCAAACGCCTCGTTGCCGCCCATCAACCGGACCAGGCCGGGGATGTCTTGAAAGGCGCACCAGGTCCAATGCCAGGAAGAGCCTTCGGTGAAACCGCCGCTCCAATTCTCGGGGGCAAACGGCTCGTTCCACGAACCGTCCGCCTTGCGCTCGCGCATGAAGCCGATGTTGGTGTCGAAAAGATTGGTGTAATTCATGGCGTGTTTGGCAAAGGCATCGGCTTCCGCCTGTTTGCCCATGGCGTGGGCCAATTGCGCCGCGCAGAAATCGTCATAGGCGTACTCCAGCGTTTTTGCCGTCGCCTCGGAGACGCTCGGCTGGCCGCGGGTGCTCGAATAAGGCAGATAGCCAAGCCGGTCGTAGTCGCTGGCATGGTCGCGACCGACGGCGCTCCTGGGCGAGCCGGTGACATCATGCACCATCGCTTCCACGGCCTTGGCCGCGTCGAAGCCGCGGATGCCTTTCATCCACGCGTCGGCCAGCAGTGAAAAGGAGTGCTGCCCGATCATCACGCCGCTGTGTCCCGGCGCCGGCCATTCCGGCAGCCAGTCGCTTTCCAGATAAGTGTTGACCAGACTCTGCTGAATCTCGGCGCTGACTTCGGGACAGATCAGGTTGTAAAGAGGATGGGCGGCGCGGAAGGTGTCCCAGAAGCCGCTGTCCGTGTAAAGCGGGCCGTCGTGCAGCTTGCCGTCGTACGGGCTGTAGTGGACCTGCTTGCCCTGGGCGTTGATCTCGTAAAACTTCTCCGGGAACAGGAGGCTGCGGTAAAGGCAACTGTAAAAGGTGCGTCGCTCCTGCTCGGTGGCGCCTTCCACGCCGATGCGCCCCAGCATCTGGTTCCAGCGCGCCTCCGCCTGCTGGCGGACGGTGTCGAAATCAGCGCTGCCAATTTCATTTTGGAGATTGAGCATCGCCTGCTCCGCGCTGATGTAAGAGGAGGCCACTTTGCAGCCGATGATCTTGTTCTGGCCGGTGGCAAACTTCACGTAGGCGCCGACATGCGGGCCGGTCAGCTTGGTCTCGTTTTCCCTGATGCCTTCGGCGGGCGGCTCTTCCTGGCCGCCGCCGCGACCGCCGCGGCCGGGCGGCCCCGCGAAAACACCATATCCGGAGAACGGACGATCAAAGACCACGACGATGTAATTGCCGAAGCTGCCGTCCCTGGGCAGGCTGGCGTTGGCCTCCCGGTTGCGGGCGATGGCGGTGATTTTGTTGTCGCCCGGGATGATTTCCACGGAGGAGTTGGCGGCGGGCGCGAGGTCCAGAACGACGCAGCCATCGCCGTCCTCCTCGAAGGTGAAACGGAAGCGCGCCGCGCGCTCGGTGGCGGTCATTTCCGCCGTGGCGTTCCAAGTGTCCAGATGCACCTTGTAGTAGCTGGGCTGCGCGATTTCCTTGTCATGGGTAAAGGCGGACGCCCGTTGCGACGCGGTGATGGCCGGTTTGCCGAAGACGCCCATCAAGGTAAAATTGGCAAACTCCCCCATCCGGGACGTATGCAGGTGTCTTTGCCGGAAGCCGTTAATCTTGGTGGCCTGATAATCATACCCGTCCCCCGAACCGGTGGCGGCCGTCCAGGCATTCATGGGAAAGGGCCAGGCCACGGCAGGAATGGTAATGCCTTTGGAGAGGCCGCCCGGGTTGAGCGTGCCCATGAGCGGGTTGACCAGATCCAGCGGCGGCTTTTCGGCGGCCAGACCAGAGGCGGCGCCCAGCAGGCAAAGGCAGACTTTGATTGAGTTGAAGTTTCTCATGTTATTATCCTTTTAATGATTATTGTCCCTGGCTCCAAGGGTAAAAATTAGACGAGACGGCCCCGCAACGAAAGCTTTTTCGGCTGGAATGCGCCGGGCGCATCTTGATACAACCACCATGCGATTTGCCAATTCCCTCGCCCCACGAAGTGGGGAGAGGGTTAGGGTGAGGGGTTCCATCCATCCAATGGTGGTGGTATCAAGATGCGCCCGAATGCGCCGGCCAGCCCGCATATTTCCCACTCCGATGGAAGCGCCAAAACAGTGCGCCGCGTGGGGGCACGCGGCCTACAAACACATCCGGCGGTTCCTGTAGGCCGCGTGCCCTCACGCGGCGTTTGGAGGTGTGAAATATGCGGGCTGGGCCGCTTCCGGTTTTCGGCCCCCCGCTGCCGCGGCCAAATCCGCATGATTCCGCCGTTGAGCGCCGCCTGGAAAAAGAACTCCGGTTCAACTTAAACCGGGCAGATTGGCCGCTGGCGCCCGAATTGCCGCCCGCCTCTGCCTCTATTGGATTAAGGTCGCCTTATTCGATTCTGTAGTTACATTAGAACATATAACCGCCTGGCCGCGGGTGGCAGGCGGGGTTTAGGCGGCAATTTTTGGCCTCTGGCACGCGCAAAGAATGGCAGGTCTTTGCCAACACAGGGTGAGACTTTCTCCTTGGCCCCAACTTAGTTTGAAGAAGTCAGGGGGCAATGTTGCGTGGCTCCGGGGCGGGGCCACGGCCAGAAACCGAGGCCTATTATGATGCGAATCAAACGCACGATCAAATACGAAGCCGACCGGGTCAGAGGGTTTGCGAAGGAGATCATGAGCGTGTCGGGCTGCGAGCAACTGCAGAGTTGCATCCAGTGCGGCACCTGTTCCGGCGCCTGCCCGTTGAGCATCTACATGGATTTCTCGCCGCGCCAGGTCATGGCGATGGTGCGCGCCGATTTCAAGAACGAAGTGCTGCGCAGCCACACCGTTTGGCTGTGCGCCTCCTGTTACGCCTGCACCACCGAGTGCCCGCGCCAGATTCGCATCACCGATATTATGTATGCCTTAAAGCAGCGGGCCATCAAGGAGGGCATCTATCCAAAGCGTTTCCCGATCGCGGTGCTGGCGAAGGAATTCTACGAAATGGTCCGCAGCAAAGGCCGCATCACCGAGACGCTGCTGGTGATGAGACTGTTCCTCAAGGCCAATTGGCGCGCCGTGCTCGGCTCCTGGCGGCTGGGACTGGGGTTGATTCGCACCGGGCGGTTCGTGCTCCGGCACGAACGCATCGAACGCCGCGCCGAACTGGCCGCGATGCTGGGAACGCCAAGCCCTGCCGATGGCAAACCGAAGGAGATGGTATGAAATACTCCTACTTCCCCGGGTGCTCCCTCAAAGGGCTGGGCCGCGCTTATGAGGAATCCCTCCTGCCCGTCATGCGGCATCTGGGCGTCGAACTGGTCGAATTGGACGATTGGAACTGTTGCGGCGCCACGGCCTACATGTCGGTGGACGAGGCCAAGGCCGCCGTGCTGGCCTCGCGCAATCTGGCCATCGCCGAGAAAACCGGCCCGCAAGATCTGATGACGCCATGCAGCGCTTGTTATCTGGTGCTAAACAAGACCAAGCACAACATCGCCGACTTTCCCGACATCAACGCGACCGTCCGGCTCGCCCTGGGCAACGCCAAGCTGACTTACCAGGGCAACGTGAAGGTGCGTCATCCGCTCGACGTCCTCGTTCACGACGTGGGACTGGACGTCATCAAGGAAAAGGTCGTCCACCCACTGAAGGGATTGAAAGTGGCGCCCTACTACGGCTGCCAAATGGTGCGCCCTTACGCGACGTTTGATGACGCCTGGAATCCCACGACGATGGACCGGCTGCTGGCCACGCTGGGGGCCGAGGTGGTGCATTATCCGCTCAAGACCAAGTGTTGCGGCGGGAGTTTGACCGGCACCGTGCCGGAAGCCGGCCTGCGCCTGACCTACATCCTGCTCAAGGAAGCCGTCCGCCGCGGCGCGGACGTGATCGCCACGGTTTGTCCGCTCTGCCAGTTCAACCTGGACGCGTATCACGACCAAATTGCCAAGCGCTGGGGGCCGGCGCGGATCGCGACGGTTTATTTCACGCAATTGATGGGGCTGGCCTTCGGCATGACGCCGAAGCAACTGGGGCTGCAACGCAACTTTGTTCCCATGAAACCGCTGCCAGCCCAACTCACAACCGTATGAACACGAACCACAAGAATGGCGAAGTTCGCATCGGCTTCTACATCTGCCACTGCGGGCACAACATCGCGGGCGTGGTGGATTGCCCCGCCGTGGCGCAATACGTCGCCAAACTGCCCGGCGTGGTGGTGTCGCGCGACTACAAGTACATGTGCTCCGGCGCGGGGCAGGAGTTGATCCACCAGGACATCCGCGAGCACCAGCTCAACCGCGTCGTGGTGGCCTCCTGCTCGCCGTTGCTGCACGAGCACACCTTCCGCCAGGCCGTCGCGGCGGGCGGACTCAACCCGTTTTATTTCCAGATGGTCAACATCCGCGAGCACGATTCGTGGGTTCACACCGACCGCGCGGCAGCCACCGCCAAAGCCAAGTCGCTGGCGCACGCCGCGATTCGCCGCGTTCGATTTCATCGGGCGCTGGAGACGGCGCGCGTTCCGATTCACCCCGACGTGCTGGTGGTGGGGGGGGGCATCGCGGGCATTCACGCCGCCCTCACGGTGGCCAACTCGGGCAAGAAAGTGTTCCTGGTCGAGCGTCAACCGAGCATCGGCGGGCACATGGCCCAGTTCGACAAGACCTTCCCCACCCTGGATTGCGCCGCCTGCATTCTCACCCCCAAGATGTCCGCCGTCCGTTCGCACGAAAACATCACGCTCTGGACTTACTCGGAGGTGGTGAAGGTCGAAGGCTACGTGGGCAATTACACGGTGACTGTCAAGCGCAAGCCGCGTTATGTGAACGAGGAATTGTGCGTCGGCTGCCAGGAGTGCATCCAGGCCTGCGTCTTCAAAGAGCCGAAGTTCGCGGACGAATTCAACGTCGGCCTGAGCAAGCGCAAGCCCATTTACATCCCCTTCCCCCAAGCCGTCCCGCAGGTCGTGGTGATTGACCCGGCCCGCTGCCTTCAGGTCAGGACCGGCAAGTGCAAGAAAACGTGCCTGGAAGCCTGCGCCGACCGCCACGCGATTGACTTCGCCCAAAAAGAGCAACTGGTCGAAATCAAAGTCGGCAACATCATCCTCGCCACCGGCTTCAAACTCTTCGATGCCAGGCGGATTCCCCAATACGGCTACGGCCTTTATCCCAACGTCGTCACCTCGATTGAACTGGAACGGCTGGTCAACAGTTCCGGCCCGACTTCGGGTGAAATCGTCCTGCGCGACGGCCGCCATCCCAAGTCGGTCGGATTCATCCTGTGCGTCGGCTCGCGCGACCTGAAAACCAACCGCTGGTGTTCCCGCACCTGCTGCATGCACTCGATGAAACTGGCCCAACTGGCCCGCGAACACACCGGCGCGGACGTGACGGTGTTCTACCTGGACATTCGCGCGCCGGGCAAAGGCTGCGAGGAGTTCTACGACAAGTCGCTCAAGGAAGGCATCCAGTTCGTGCGCGGCCGCGTGGCCGAGGTGACCGACTGGGCGCTGGCGCCGGAAGAAGAAGGCAAGCTGGTCATCCGGGTGGAGGACACGCTGGCGGGATTCGTGCGGCGGATTCCGGTGGACATGATCGTGCTGGCCGCGGGCATGGAGCCGCAGGCCGATGCGCAGGAGGTGCGGCGGCTCTTCAACATGAGTTGCGGCACGGAAGGCTGGTTTTTGGAGAAGCACCCGAAGCTGGCCCCCGTCAGCACCTTCACCGACGGCGTATTCATCGCCGGCTGCTGCCAGGGCCCGAAAGACATCCCCGACAGCATCGCCCAGGCGGGCGCCGCCGCCGCCGAAGCGATGGCGCTGATTGACAAAGGCTTTATCGAACAGGAACCGAACACGGCTTACATCGTCGAAGCCGACTGTTCCGGCTGCAAATCGTGCATCCCGCTCTGTCCCTACACCGCGATTTCTTTCGACGACGCGAAGCAGAAAGCGCAGATCAACGAGGCCCTGTGCAAAGGCTGCGGCACCTGCGTGGCCGCCTGTCCGAGCGGTTCGATCAGGCAGAATCTGTTCGAGGACGAGGAAATTTTCAGCGAAATCGAAGGAGTGCTGGCGGATTGAAAATCCGAAATCCGAAGCCCGAAACCCGAAACAAATTCAAATCATCAAATACTAAAACTCAAAACCTTCCCGAATGACGCGCGACGAAAATCCAAAGCATTACGACCTGGAGGACCGGACCTTCCGGCTCGCGCAGAACGTCCGCGCCTTCGTGCGCCAATTGCCAAGAACGTTGTCGAACATCGAAGACGTGAAACAGTTGGTGCGGGCATCCGGTTCCGTCGGAGCGAACTATATCGAGGCGAACGAGGCGTTAAGCAAAAAGGACTTCGTCATGCGGGCAAAGATCTGTCGGAAGGAAGCCAAGGAAGGCTCTTTCTTTCTCCGCCTTCTCTACGCGGCCGAGACGAAGGAACTGGAGGCCATACGCGCCGCGCTGATCCAGGAGGCGGCCGAATTGACCAGCATTTTCGGCGCGATCGTTCGAAAAGCGGAGGGAAACCGATGAAACCCCGGAGCATGTTACTGCTGATAATCATGGCGAATGCGTTTCGGGCATTTCTCGTTTGGATTTTAAATTTGTTTCGGATTTCGAGTTTCGGATTTCGAGTTTCTCCAATGAAAGGTCACCCATGATTCCCGCAACCTCGCAAGCCCCTCCGCCCGGTGCCAGTTGGCAACCCCGCATTGTCGCGTTCTTCTGCAACTGGTGTACTTACACCGCCGCCGATCTGGCCGGCGTCTCCCGCCTCAAGTACGCCCCCAACGTCCGCGTCATCCGCCTCATGTGCTCCGGTCGCGTGGACCCGCAGTTCATTCTGGACGCCCTGAGCCAGGGCGCGGACGGCGTGCTGATTGGCGGCTGCCATTTGGGCGATTGCCACTATGTCGAGGGCAACTACAAGACCGTGCGCCGCTTTCAAATGCTCCAGCGCCTCTTGCGCGACTTGGGCATCGAAGACCAGCGGGTGCGGTTGGAATGGATTTCCGCCTCGGAGGGCGAACGGGTCAAATCCGTCATCAACGAGATGGTTGAGCAAGTCCGCGCCCTCGGGCCGCTCAACCTGCCGCAACGCTTCGCGGAATGGGACTGTGAAATGGAAAAACTGGAGGAAGAGGTCAAAACCGCTGAGCCCGTCCCGGTGCCGGCGTGAACAGAAATCCGAAGCTCGAAATCCGAAATCCGAAACAAATTCAAATGAACGAAACTCAAATGATCAAAACAGCGCCACGCCGGGCAGACTGGCGTTGTTTGGGGTTGCTCGATCCGCCGCGTGTCCCGTTTGCATCATTTCCTGATTTGAATTTCGGTTCTTGTTTCGGATTTCGAGTTTCGGATTTCGGATTTTCAACACAACCATGAGTGCATTATCAAAACCTAAAATCGGCTTCTACTGGTGCGCCTCGTGCGGCGGCTGCGAGGAAGCCGTCGTGGATTTTGCCGAGGACATCCTCAGCGTGGTGGCGGCCGTGGATATTGTCTTCTGGCCGGTGGCGATGGATTTCAAGAAGAAGCATGTCGAGGCGATGCCGGACAAGTCCATCGTCGCCACCCTGCTCAACGGCGCCATCCGCACCAGCGAGCAGGAGGAGATGGCCCATTTGCTCCGGCGCAAGAGCCAATACCTCATCGCTTACGGCGCCTGCGCGCACCTGGGCGGCATTCCCAGTCTGGCCAATCAATTTTCCCGCGAGCAACTGCTCCGTTACGTGTACGAGGAAGCGCCCACGCTGGTGAACGAGGCGAAAACGCGGCCGCAGACTTCGTTTCAGAACAACGGCCACACCGTCACGCTGCCGGAATTTCGCCGCGTCGTGCGCGCGCTCGACCAAGTGGTGGACGTGGACTTCTACATCCCCGGCTGCCCGCCGACGCCAAAAATCACCAAAGCCGCCATCGGCGCGTTGCTGGAAGGCAAGCTCCCGCCCAAAGGCAGCGTCCTGGCGCCGGACGTGGCCCTGTGCGAGCAGTGCCCGCGCAAGGCCAGCAAACCGGCCGACTTGGGCTTCACCCAGTTCAAGCGCCCGCATCAGGTGCTGCTCGACCCCAATCTCTGCCTGCTCGCCCAGGGCATCGTCTGCATGGGGCCGGCCACGCGCGCCGGCTGCGAGGCGGCTTGTCCCGCCGGCAACATGCCGTGCAGCGGATGTTTCGGGCCAACCTCGCGGGTGCGCGACCAGGGCGCAAAAATCCTCTCCTCCTTGTGCGCCAACATTGCCGCGAAGGACGAGAAGGAAATCGCCGGCATCCTGGCCGGCATCCCTGACCCCGTGGGCACCTTCTATCGCTACGGACTGGCGAAAAGTTTGTTGCGGCGCAAGGTGAGCCTGCCGGTGGAATCCTCAAAGGAGACGCCATGAACCCCGACACCGCCAAAGTTTGGAATGAAGCCTCCTCCCGCGCCAATGCGGCCGCCCACGCCCAACGGCGTCGGGTGACGATTGACCCGGTGACCCGCCTGGAAGGCCACGGCAAGATTGACATTTTCCTCGACGACCAGGGCGATGTGGAGCGCGCCTATCTGCAAATCCCCGAGTTGCGCGGCTTCGAGGTCTTCAGCCTGGGCCGGCCCGCCGAGGATATGCCCCAGATCACCAGCCGCATCTGCGGGGTCTGTCCCACGGCGCACCACATGGCCGCCACCAAGGCGCTGGATGACCTTTACCAGGTGGAACCCCCGCCCGCCGCCCGCAAGATTCGCGAGCTGGTCTATAACACCTTCATGATGGAGGACCATGCCCTGCACGTTTATATCCTCGGCGGCCCGGATTTCATTGTCGGGCCGCAAGCGCCGCCGGAACAGCGCAACGTGGTGGGCGTCATCGAGAAGGTCGGGATCGAAGTCGGCAGGAAAGTCATTTCCATGCGCCGCCGCTTGCGCGAACTCATCGCTTACTTCGGCGGCAAGGTCATTCATCCGGTGCTGGGCCTGCCCGGCGGCGTGTCCAAGGGACTCAAGCCGGAGGACCTGCCGCCCTTCCAGGAACTGGCCAAGGACACGCTGGACTTCGCCTTGTTCACGCTTCAGGTGTTCAAGGACATCGTTTTGAAAAATCCCGACTATGTGAAGCTCATCACGTCGGACACTTATACCCACCGCACCTACTACATGGGTCTGGTGGACGCGCACAATCAAGTCAACTTCTACGACGGCCTGGTGCGGGTGGTGGATCCCAACGGCCGGGAGTACGCCAAGTTTCCCGCCCGGCAGTATCGCGATTTCGTGGCCGAACATGTCGAGCCGTGGAGTTACGTGAAGTTTTGTTTTCTCAAGCCGCTGGGCTGGCACGGCTTCGAGGAAGGCCCGCAAAGCAGCGTTTACGCGGTGGCGCCCCTCGCGCGTCTCAACGTGACCGAAGGGATGCCCACCCCGCAGGCGCAGAAGGCCTACGAGGAATTCTTCAACACGCTCGGCGGCAAGCCGGTGCATCACACCCTCGCCAACCACTGGGCGCGCGTCGTCGAAATGATTTGCGCCGCCGAACGCATGGTCGGGTTGCTCAACGACCCGGAGATTGTCAGCGCCAACCTCCGCGTCATTCCGACCGCCAAGCCCGCCGTCGGTGTCGGCGTGGTCGAGGCCCCGCGCGGCACGCTCTACCATCATTACGAGACCGACGGCCAGGGCCTCATCACCAAGGCCAACCTCATCGTCGCCACGCAAAACAACGCCGCCCGCATCGCCATGAGCGTGGAGAAAGCCGCCAAGGGCCTCATCAAGAAAGGCAGCGTGAGCGAGGGCCTGCTCAACATGGTGGAGATGGCCTTCCGCGCCTACGACCCCTGTTTCGGCTGCGCCACCCACTCCTTGCCCGGCCATCTGCCGCTCTGTGTGAGCATCTTTGATCGCGAGCGCAACCTGCTCCGCCAACTGGTTCAACCCGTCTCCCTCAAGCCCGGCGGGCGGGCGGAGGCGCGGGCCGCCGGCAAAAGGTGAAGCAGGTTCCGCAACTGGTTCCATGGGTGAAGGCATGAAGCGGCCCGCCAAAGCATCGAGATAGAATCATGGAAGCGTCATTGCCTCAAGTGCTGCCGGGGAAAGCGCCGCCCCGGAAGAAGCCGGTCCTGGTGCTCGGCCTGGGCAACGACATTCTGTGCGACGATGCGGTGGGATTGAAGGTCGCGCGTGAAATCCGACAACACCTCTCCGACTCTGATGGAATTGAGGTTCAGGAAACCGCCGAAATGGGGCTGTCCCTTCTCGATTACATCGTGGGCTTCGAGGACTTGGTTTTGGTGGACGCCGTGCAGACACGACAGGCGCCCCCCGGCTTTCTTCATGAATTCGACGACGGCGAGCTCAGAGTCCTGCCCATTGTGTCCCCGCATTTTCTGGGAGTTGGGGAAACAGTGGCCCTGGCCAGGCAATTGGGCCTGCCCGTTCCCCGTCGCATCAAGATATTCGCGGTCGAAGTCAAAGACCCGTTCACCGTCGGAGTTTGCCTCACCCCTCCCCTGCGGCGGGTTCTCCGCTCCATCGCCTCGCGCGTCCTGGCCGCGGCCCGGCAATTGGCCGGCGACCGGATATGGCTGCCGTCTTATTGAAAATGCTCTGATCTCTTTACGGAAAATGCTCCAATCTGCTTGCTGAAAATGCTCCAATCTGCTTGCTGAAAATGCTCCAATCTGCTTGCTGAAAATGCTCCAATCTGCTTGCTGAAAATGCTCCAATCTGCTTGCTGAAAATGCCAATCTGCTTGCTGAAAATGCTCCAATCTGAACAGACTAAAATTTATTCTGCCCACATTGAAAGCTGCAATATGGGCAGAATAAATTCAATCCCCTCATTTGTCGAGAAAAATGTAGAGTCGGCGGTCATGCGGGGCGCATCTTGATACCACCACCATGCGATTTGCCAATTCCCTCGCCCCACGAAGTGGGGAGAGGGTTTGGGTGAGGGGTTCCATCCATCCAATGGTGGTTGTATCAAGATGCGCCCGGTCATGTGCCCGAATCATTAAAGCGGTTTCAAGAAAACTGTAGCCACACGGGGCAAACCAGTTCATCGCGTTCTGGCGGGGTGTTTGTGTTTTCAACTGCGCCGGCCGAAACCAGTCTTGACACTTCGCGGCCCGCGGCGCATCCATGCCTCATGCTTATCGTCCATGTCCACGCCCATGTGAAGCCCGAATGCATCGAAGCCTTCAAAGAGGCCAGCATGCAAAACGCGCGCCAAAGCGTGCAGGAGCCGGGCGTGGCCCGCTTCGATGTCATCCAACAACTCGACGACCCGGCCCGCTTCGTCCTGATCGAAATCTACCGCACCCCCGCCGCCCCGGCCGCGCACAAGGAAACCGCGCACTACCAAAAATGGCGCGACACCGTGGCCCCCATGATGTCCGAACCCCGCACCGCGGTGAAATTCGCCCCGGTGTTTCCCGAGTCGCCCATCACGGCAGTCGGGGTTGCGATTGCGGAGGAAGCGAGCGGGAAGAAATGAAAAAAATTCATATTGCGCCATATTGCATTGCGTTGGTACTTGGGAACTGTTTCTTGCCTTCAGTCCTTAGCCAAGCCGCAGATTGGATGCGATTATTTTTTGAGCAAGGGCTTTCAGGGGGCCGAGAGCTACCTGGTTGCACTGAACTTGCGCTGAAGATGCCCTTATGGTTTTACATTTTTACCACACTGACCACGCTGGCCGGCGTGGGTTTGTTCATTCGGAGAATATCAGTCTCGTTATTGATCCATTGGATTTTGGCCGCCTGCATTTTGGAGTGTGTTGCTCTGTTTTGTTTTATCTTTGGAATTTGCTGCCCATTTATGCCGATAATGTCCAAGGTTGGAAACTGAGAGCGTATCTTGATTGGACTCAAAATTCAAATTAGGACACTACCGGCTTCTTCAAATTGATGCTGCTTTAGCAGTGCGGATTGTTTGCGGCTTGGTGAACTGGAGAAGTTTTGTCCGCCCACACCCGGCTGGCGATCAGAGCAATCAGCGCCTGCATGAAAATCATCAGCGCGGCACAGCCCAGCCAGCCCGCCTCCTTCCAGAACAGGCCGGGCAGAACAGTGCCGGCACAGCCCCCGAGGTAATAAAGGCCCACGTAAAGTCCCGCCGCCGAGGATCGGGCCTGCCCGGCCACCTTTCCCACGTAACTCGACGCCCCGGCCTGTGAGACAAACGCCCCGGCCGCCGCCAGCGCCAGCCCCGTGATCACCACCGCCAGGGCATGAATCAAGGTCAACAACACCCCGGCGGACGCCATCAGGGAGGCCCCGATCAAGACGCGCCGGCTGCCAATCCTGTCCAGCAGCCGCCCCGAAAACGGCGTCACGACCGCCCCAATCAAATACACGGCAAAAATCGAGGCCAGCGCGCCGGGTCCCAGCGAAAAAGGCGCATCCGCAAGATAAAAGTTCACGTAGGTAAAAACCCCCGCCAGGCAAAACAGCACGTTGAACCCAACCGCATAGGTGGCCAGAAGCTGCGGATTATGCAGATGCGCGCGCAAGGAGGCGACGGAGGCGGCGGCATTATCATGCGGCACAAATTTAGTCGAGCGCGGCAAGATCCACCACGTCAGCAACCCTCCGGCGAATGTGATGATTCCCAAGGTCACCAGCGATGCCCTCCATCCCCATTGCGCGGCAATCAGCCCCGAGGCAAAACGTCCGCAAAACCCGCCCACCACGCCCCCCGTCACATAAATGGACATCGTTGACCCAGCCAATTGGTGGGGCGTCTCCTCGCTGATGTAGGCCATCGCCACCGCAATGATTCCCGGCGTGAACAGCCCTTGCAGAAACCGCCAGCCAATCAATTGCGGCAAGTTTGACGCCGTGGCAGCCAGAGTTGTCGGAATGGCCAGGGCCAGCATGGAAGTCACAATGACCCGCTTGCGTCCAAGTGAATCCGCCAAAAGTCCAAGGAATGGGGCGGCCAGGGCCACCGCCAAAATGGGGGCGCTGACCGTGAGGCTGACCCTCAATTCCGAGGCGCGAAATATCTCCCGGAAACTCGGCAACAACGGCTGCGTGGCGTAAAGATTGACGAAGGTCGCAAACCCGGTGACAAACAAAGCCGTCAAGATCCCCGCTCGTCCCGGTGCCGGGACGGAGGCCGCCGCCGCAGGCCGGCGCTGGGACGGGCCCGCGGCCTCTGGCGAACCCACTGGAATTGATCCGTTCACATTAATCCTCTGTGGCTTTGCATCACACCGGCCACGCTATGCTAATGCTGGATGCCCGCCCCGGCAAATCGGATCACCTCCCCGGTCATTCGCGGCTTTTTCGGGCAGCGCGGTCGTCCCGACCGCAGCCGTCGGCGTCCCGTCGGCGAAGTCTTTCTTCCGAACCCGGCCCGCCTCTTTGGTGAGTCCCCAAGCGCATCGCTAACCTGCATATTTCACACTCTGATGGAAGCGCCAACAGAGCGCCGCCTGAGGCCACGCGGCCTGCAAACACGTCCGGCGGCTCCTGTAGGCCGCGTGCCCTCACGCGGCGTTTGGAGGTGTGAAATATGCGGGCTAATGATTCGGGGGGTGACTGACGCACGCGAGTAGTGTCCAATTTGATTGTTGTAGCGTCGAGCCTGTGGCTCGACTTCGGCGCACAGCGCCGACACTACAACAATGAAATTAAGGCCCATTGCGAGTGTTCTTGATCTTCCATCCCGACCGGATGATGATAGCGCCTTGCCGGGAGGCCGATCAGGAGTCTGGCGGAGATTACCCTGCTGCGAGACTCCAAAATCCGCCTCCGCTTCAACCGGGCGGACGCCGCCTCACGGCCGCGTCCTGCCGGAAAGTGAACTGAACATGTCCTATCAGATTCTCAGTCTTGACGCGGTCGCGGAGTATTTGCATCTGACCCCGGCCGACATCGCGCAACGCGTCAAATATAACGAGATTCCGCACGAGAAGCGCGGCCGCCGCATCGTTTTTTCCAAGGACGAAATTGACCTTTGGGCTTCGCAACGCCTCCTCCGCCTGCCCGGCCAGCGGTTGACGGAGTATCACCAAAAATCCACCCGGGACACCCGGGAAATCCTGCCGCGCCAAATCCTCCTGCCGGAAAGGATTCTGCCCGGCTTCATTGCTCCGGCCCTGCCGGCCAAAACCAAGTCTTCCGTGCTGCGGGAGTTGGTGGCGTTGGCGGGAACCACCGGGCGTTTGAACAACCCGCAGGACTTGCTGGCCAGTCTGGAAGCCCGCGAAGCCCTTTGTTCCACCGGCATGCCCGGCGGTTTTGCCCTCCCCCATCCCCAGGTGCCCGACCCTTACCTCTTTGAAGCTTCCTTCATTGTCCTGGGCCGGACCGTTCAGGAAATCCATTTTGGCGCGCCCGACGACCAACCCACCAGCCTGTTCTTCCTGATTTGTTGCCGGGACGACCGCTTGCATCTGCACATCCTGGCCCGCCTCTGTCTCATGGCCCAGAAAACCGCCATCCTCCACCAACTCCGCCAGTCTCCCGATGCTGCCGCCATGCACACCTTCCTCCTGGCCGCCGAGGAGGAAGCCCTGGCCGGCACAAAAGCATGATGTTGGGCGCGGCCATTTCATACCGCATGGGTGGCACGGGCGACCCGCCCGTCCCGCCGGGCCACTGGCCCGGCGGACACGGCTGGCTCATGAAGGCGAAACCTCCCCTGTCCACCATCCTGTCATCCTGTCCGCCGTCCTGTCCGCCTTCCGCGTTCATCCTTCATCCTTCATCCTTCATCCTTCACTCCCCCATCCCAAAAAACCTTATGCCCCTTCCATGGCATGGCTTTAAGTGGATTCCCATCCCCACCATCAGTCGCGTGTTGAATTGGGTCGGGGCGTTGACCATCGTGGCTCCAGCAGACACCGCCGGGTCAGGGCCTGGGCACGGCCAGACTGTCATGCAGAATCAAAACAAGGCCGTCTGCGTCATACGGTTCGGGGATGACCCAACGCGAGCCGAAAACCAGTTTGGGGACGGCGTTGCCGCTCTGGGCGACGGTGCTGCCGTAAATCCGAATCGAGGTTTGCATATACCGCTCGATCCAGCGGTCGGCCCGGGCGGCATCGAACTTCGCCTGGCCGACCAATTCGACAGCTTTGGCCCTGGCGGCGTCGAGGCTTCGCGGGCGCCAGCGGTCGCCGGACTCAAGCGAGAACATCCAGCGGTCGAAGACAGGAAACGCCTCGCGCTTGGCCACCCAAACCGCCAGGCCAACTTTGGCCAGTTCGCAGGAGTCCTTGAATTCGTCCACGTCCCGGGGGATGTAAGGGTTGCACTGGCTGTTCAACGGCGTCGGACACAGGGCAAAGGCCAGCTTGCCGCCGTAGCGGCGAATTGCCTCATCGAGCATGAAATGCAATTGCTGGCAATGGGGGCATTTATAATCAAAGAGCAGGGTGACGACGTAGAGGGCGTCCGGCGAACCGGCCAGCGGCACGGCATGTGGATCGAAGGCGGGCAGGTGATCGTGCGACTCCCCGCCGCGAGAGACGACCGGGGGAGTAAAGCTGACTTGGCAGACCGCCATAATGCCGGCCAGGGCCAGACCGACCAAGGCCAGACCGAGCGCGGGCAAAGGGCCAATAACGCGCCGTGGGGCGGCGCCCGGGGTGGCATTCGGCGCGGGATTCGTCAGCGCGACATCGGTTGAATCGTCGTCCAATTGCATGGGCGCTCCTCTGATTACCAAAGCCGCCAGCAGCAGGCCGATGAGGTGCGTGGCCATGCAATAGGGGCAAAAGGCCCCAATGACCCATTTCTGCAAGATGGTGAACCACACCGCACTTCCGGCGGCCGCCCCGACCAGAACCAGCAGCGCGCGCCAGGCCAGCCGCCGGACCGGCGCCGCCGTGGCCGGACCAATAAAAAGACTGGCTGCCAGCATCGCCAGGTACGCCCCCGCCGCCAGACCGCTGACGGGCAACACCCCCCCCACCGTGGACCACCGGCTGCTGAGCACTCGGTCGCACGGGCTCCCGCCGCCGCAGCCGATCACCGACCCGCCCGCCACATAATGCCAGCCCAGGTAGGCGCTCAACGCCAGAGCCAGCGCGCTCAAACCCGTCAAGACCCAGCGCCACCAGGGCCAGGACCGGCGAAAATGAGTCATTGCTTCTTGGAATACTGGTTGGGCGCACCAGGCGTGGGAATGCTGCCGGCGACCTGCGCCCCCCTGTCATGCGCCCGGGTCAATGCAGTGGTGAGGGTGATGCCGGTGCCGGAAACCTGTGCAGCCACCGCGTGCGCAATAGTGAGCGGCGCGGCAACGGTGATTGAGGCGCCACCAGGGCCGCCTCTGCCGCCGCGGCCGCCGCGGCCGCCGCCGGTGATGGAGGCGACAACCGCTGCCTCAAGATTCGCGCCACTGTCAATGGTGATGGTCTGGCCAGTGGCAAAGCCTGCCGCACTGGCGACAGGGATGACGGTCGCGCCCACAGTGGTGGCAGTGCCCACCGTGGTGCCGCCTCCCGTGCCAACCGTCGCGATGACGGCGGTTTCGAGGTTCGCGCCGGTATCAATCATGATCGTCTGGCCGGCGCCAAAGTCTGCCACGCTCGCGACCTTTATATTGTTCGCGCCCGCGGCCGAATCGGCCGGCAGGGTGGTGGCGGTCTGCAACAGGAAATCGTTGCGGTTGTTGCCGGTGTCCAGGCCGTCCGGAAAGCGGCCCGCGCTCCTATGGGGCGCGCTGGCGGCCGGCCCGCCGAAGCCACCGCCGAAGCCACCGCGGCCCGCGCCGGGCGTGGCCACGAAGTTGCCACTCGCCCCTGCTCCGGAGGCGGCTTGGTAACCCTCGGCGGCCCACGGGTCAACGAGGCCGCCGTAGTTGAGGCTGTCAACAACCAGGCCGGCGGCGTCACGCAGCACCATGTTGCCGGCGCTGGGGGAGAGGGCGGGACCCCCGAACCACTGGTTGGGCGCCGGCGGCCCTTGGTAGCCCGCGGTCGTGACCGCGGCGTCACGCACAACCGCGTTGATCGCGTGGTCGTCGGCCAGGGGGCTGTCAAGCGTGATGCCGGTGCCCAGCGGCTGGAGGGGCTCGTTGCTCGAGTGGGCAAAGGCCGTCGCCGGCTGGAAGCTGATCCCCGTTCCCCTGACGCTGAAGGGGAGGTTGGCCGCATGGTTGAACTTCAGCGGGTCGGCCAGCTCGAGATCCGCGCCGTCGCCGCCCGCCGCCGTGCCGGCGCGCGTGACCGTGACGGTCTCGATTCCATGGCCAACGCTTTCGATGTCCAGCCTGATCTTGTCGCCGACCGAGATGTTGCCGAAGTTCCTCACCCTGATATTGGTGTCGCCGGCTATCGCGTCCGCCGCCAAGTAGGATTGCGTGCCCGGCTTGCCGACCTCGGTGACCGTGACCACTTCATACTTTTCCATGTCTTTCGCCACGGCGGGGTAGGTGGCGCCGTAGCCGATGCCGATCTTATCGCCGACCGCGCAGCCGGCCACGCTCGTCACAGGCACGTTGCTCGAGCCGGCGGGGATCGTGATCACCGGACCGTCGGGGAGCGGTTGCCACAGAGTCGTATTGTTGCCGGTCGCCGTCCCGATGCTTGTGATCTTGCGGGTTTCCACGGCGGACCCGGTGCCGATTTCAATCGTATCGCCGGCCGACATGCCGGTCGTGCTCCTGACGTTGATGGTGGTATCACCCTTTTGCGCGGGAACCGCCAGCCCGGAGTTGGCCAGGCCGAGCAGGTAAAAGCCGCGAGCGGCGAGCTTCGTCCCGGCCGGGATCTTCACCGACGAAAAGATGGCCTGCTGGGTCGGGTGCTCGGTCAGGGTCCAGTCGGAGATGTCCACGGCACTGGCGCCGGCGTTGTAGAGCTCGATGAACGAGTCCGTCGAGTTAATGGCGAACTCGTTGATCTTGATCGGGCTGACGTTCCGCACCTTTTCGATCGCTGTGTCGGATTGCGCCCCGCCGTTTGCATCCCACGAGGCGTTGGCGACGAGGTCGCCGTTGAACGCCGCCGGCCCCGAAGTGACCCAGAAGGTTTTGCTCACGGTCGCACCCGGCGCGACCTCGGCGATGATGGCTACGTCAATGATGCCGGATTCCGTGAAGCTCGTCCTCACACGCGCACCCGGCGCGACCGGTTCAAGATCGGAGATCCAACCCGCTGGCACGGAAATGCTCAAGTTGAGATGCTTCACGGGCGCCCCCGTGATATTCCTGAACGTCACGGTGATGTCCTGCGAGGACCCCGGTGAGAACGTCTGCAGTCCCGGCGGCGTGGCCGTTGCAGACGCCGGCGCCAGGCTCAGCCGCTGCACGTCGTACTTGGCAGCCACAACGTTGGCCTGCACCTTCTGGTCGGTGGCGTCCGACGGGAACGTGCCTGCAGCCGTCATCGCACCTTCATAAAAGGTGCCCTGCGAGCCGTTGCTGTTGTCCCCGCCGTTGCCCAGGAGGATGGCTCCCTGCTTGCGCATCGGGTCATAGCTGGAATTGACGCGCGGTCCGTCGAACATGACCTTCAGCTCGCCCTTCTGCGCGTCTCCGCCCATCGAGGTCCAGTGGTGCGGTTCGCCCTTGGCCATCGCGGTCACGAATCGCCACGCGATGTTTGGCAGGCCTGCGCAGAGTTTGGATCCATTCGGGTTGACACATCCCACCAGGTTGTTCTCCTGGTCGGTCATGATCCACGGGCCGGGGGGGTTCCCGTGATACCAGGCGTCGGCGTTGCCGTAGTAGGTGGTTTCCATGGTGCCGTTGCCGTCGTCGCGGCTGTCGGTCTCCGCGTTGCCGTAGTCGAAGCAGCAGCCGGAGTTGTAGTGCTGGCCGTTAACGACCCAATACTGCCCCTCCGCCTGGTCGTCCACTGCGGTGCCCTTCGCGTCATCCCAGCGCAGGCCCATGCCCGGCTCGATGAACACGCCGTAGGCCTTGTGGCCCATGATCGTAATCGGCGCCATGTCCGCGACCGGGATGTTGTTAAACCCTCCCATGGCCGGGCCGCTGAATCCCCCGCGCGGCGCCTGCACGAGGTGGTTGCCCTTGCCGGACTGGTCGTAGATGATGGTGATCCAGCAGTACGTGTTGGCGCAGAAGGCGTCCTGCGCGGCCGCGTCGGCGTATCCGCCCGCATCCGGCAACGGCGACGCGACGGGCTGGACCACGCCGATGTTCAAGGTCTTGCCGTCCGACTGACGCATGACCTGGTAGAGCGGGCCGTTGTAGGAGGCGTACAGCGCGCGCGTGGTGCTGTGGGCGGCCACGCAGGGGGTGCCGCCGGCGGCGTAGATGTCACAGGGGCCTTCCGGCCTGGGCGGCGGAACATTGCGTCCCGCCCCGGCCGCTTTGGCCATCAACAACGTGGCTACAGGCAGCGTCAGCGCCAGGGCGAGTATTATCACAAGACCGATTTTCGTTTTCATATTTTTCTACTCTTTAAACCGGGATTTCCCATTTGGCTCCCTGCCCGCGACCGCCGCGGACAACCAGGGAGCAGTGTAACCCGCCATCCCGGTGGCCGGAAGCAAAATCCTGACCGCGGACATTTCACACTGCTTGGGTGGCACGGGCGACCCGCCCGTCCCGCCGGGCCACTGGCCCGGCGGACACGGCTGGCTCATGAAGGGGAAACCTCCCCTGTCCACCATCCTGTCATCCTGTCCGCCGTCCTGTCCGCCTTCCGCCTTCCGCCTTCATCCTTCATCCTTCATCCTTCACTCCCCCATCCCAAAAAACCTTATGCCCTGAAGGGGCAAAACAAAGCCCATGTCCCCCTGTCCACCATCCTGTTCGTCGCCGGCCCGGCGCAGGCCGGGGTGAGCTCGAACTTTTTAACCCGCTGGAAACAACTCTCCCTCTCCTCGGAGGAGAGGGCCGGGGTGAGGACGAGCT
>JBEKVM010000160.1:0-11326 GCA_049513975.1 Verrucomicrobiota bacterium
CTTCATCCGTTCCCGGTGCGGTATCGTGTCGAAATACTTCGACAAGTCCGCGTCTATGATTTCCACGTAGCCCCGTTGCACGGCTTGTTGGATTTCCGCAATGGCTTGGTGCGCCCGGCGTTGGGGCCGAAAACCGTAGGAGCGCGCATGGAAGTCCGCCTCCAGTATCGGCATCAGCACCAAATAGACCGCCGTTTGCACCACCCTGTCCTTGACCGTCGGTAGGCTGGACGTTGCTGCGCCCGAGGACGGGCGCACTCCCGAGGCACACCGCTTCGAAGAAGCCTATTGCCTACTTAAAACGTCGAGGAACTATTTTAGGCAGGAAGACGGTGGTTTTGGGCGGAACGATAAAGACCTTGAACCGGATGGGCGGAGGATTGAAGATGGTGGCGGCAATGGGTCAGTCATGGGTAGTCCGGGAAAAGGCAAGGCGGCCACTCCGCTGCCCGCCGTCGGGCATTGGCAGAGGAATCAACGTGGCACTACCGTCGTGCGGCGGGCAGGGGACTGCCCGCCCTACCACCCAGGACTGAAGCATTGCCGGCTGAAGCCATGTGGGAAGAGAATCATAATATGCGGTTAGGCGGGACGGAATTCAAAGAGTGTGCAAGCACTCCCGTCCGGTGATGGACGAATCGGACAACCGGCGGCAAACGCTACTGGTTTGCGCGGGGCTGGCGCTGGCAGTGGCGGCGGCCTACTGGCCGCTCTGGCAGTGCGGCTTTGTTGATTTCGACGACTACGACTATGTTGTCAAGAATGACGCGATCCAACACGGGCTGAACTGGGGAGCCATCGCCTGGGCCTTCACGACCACCCACGCCAGCAACTGGCATCCGCTGACCTGGATTTCACACATCCTGGATTTTCAATTGTACGGATTAAGGCCGGCCGGGCATCATGCCACCAGCCTGCTCTTGCACGCGGCGAATTCGATTCTTCTTTTTTTGCTGCTGAAACGGATGACGCGGCGGATGTGGGCGAGCGCGATGGCGGCGGCGCTGTTCGCGCTGCACCCGATGCATGTGGAATCGGTGGCCTGGATTTCGGAGCGGAAGGATGTGTTGAGCACGTTTTTTTGGATGCTGTCGGTTTGGGCTTATGTCCGCTACGCGGAAGGCGGCAAGATGGAGAATGGGAAATGGAAGCGGTTTTATGCGCTGGCGCTGGCGTTTTTCGCGATGGGGTTGATGTGCAAGCCGATGGTGGTGACGCTGCCGTTTATTTTGCTTCTGCTTGACTATTGGCCGCTGGCACGGTGGCGGCCCGCGCCAGCGCGGGCCTGGGCGGAGAAGGTTCCGTTTTTTGTTTTGGCAGCGGCATCGGGCGTGATCACCGTGGTGGCGCAACGGCAGGCCCGCTCGGTGCTCTCGCTGGAGCACGTGCCTCTGGGGGCGCGCCTGGAGAATCTTCCGATCGGCTACGCGCGCTATGTGGGAAAATTGTTTTGGCCCGACCCGTTGGCGGCGGTGTATCCGTATGTGTTTTCGTGGCCGGCCTGGGAAGTGGCCGGGGCGGGCATTTTTTTGGCGGTGGTGACGGTGTGGGTGATGCGGCGCGCGCATGCGCAGCCCTATCTGGCCGTGGGCTGGCTGTGGTTTTTGATTGGCCTGGCGCCCGTGAACGGGTTGGTGCAGGTTGGGGTGCAATCCATCGCCGACCGCTACACCTACGTTCCGAGCATCGGCCTGTTCATCCTGGCGGTGTGGCTGGCTGGCGAATGGGGGGGAAAACGGGGGCGGCAGGCGGCGGCCGTTGTTGGGACGGCGGCGCTGGCGGGGTGTTTATATTTGACGCAGCGGCAGGCGGGCTTTTGGAGCGACACCCGGACCCTGTTTACCCACACCATCGAAAACACGAGCGACAACTATTTTGCCTGCATCACGTTTGGCGACTATCTGGCGGAGAACGGGCGGAGGGCGGAGGCGATAGAATACCTGGACAAAGCGGCGAGGTTTGCGCCGGGGTTCGCGTGGGCGCAGAACGACCTGGGGCGGGTGCTGCTCGACGCGGGGCGGGTGGACGAGGCGCTGCCCCATTTGCAGCAAGCGGCGGCGCTGAGGCCGGAGGAGTGGGAAGGCCATTACAATTTGGGCAAGGCCCTGCTGGCCAAGGGCCGGGTGGCGGAGGCGCTGGACCAATTTGAAACCCAGGTCAAGCTGCGGCCCGAAGACGCCATAGCGCAGTTGAACTTTGGCGCTGTTTTGCTGGACAACAATCTGCCGGACGACGCGATTCCGCATTTGGAAAAGGCGGCCGGGATCAGGCCCGCCGATGCGGAGGCCCATTACAAGCTGGGGAACGCGTATTTCCAGAAGGGCCGGGTGGCGGAGGCGGTTGGCCAGTATGAAAGAACGCTGCAAATCCGCCCGGAGCACGCGCTGGCGTGCAATAATCTGGCGTGGATATTGGGGAGCAGCCCGGCGGCGGGAGTCCGCAACGGGCCCAGAGCGGTGGAGCTGGCGGCGCGCGCCGACCGGCTGCTGGGCGGGAAAAATCCTGTGGCGGCCGGCACGCTGGCGGTGGCGTACGCGGAGGCGGGAAGATTTTCCGAGGCGGTGGCGGCGGCGGCGCGCGCGCGGGAGCTGGCGGAGGCGCAGAAGAACTCCGCCTTGGTCCAGTCGCTGGAGCAGCGGCTGAGCCTGTTTCGGGCGGGAATGCCGTTTCGGGACACGGCGCCTGTTGCTCCGGGCGAAGGCAAATGAGGATGGGTTTGGGGAGAAATCAATGTCACACTGCCGTCGTGCGGCGGGCAGCGAATCCTCTCCCCTCCCATCGGATGGGAGGGGAGAGAAAACAGAGGGCGGACACGGATGGTTCTACGGAGGTTTGTCGAGCAGGGGCTGGTTCGCGGGATTAGGATTAAAAGCAGGGGAGGATGAACCCTCACCTCACCCTAACCCTCTCCCCTCCCATCGGATGGGAGCGGAGAGGGAACAGGAGGCGGACACGAGTTGTGCCACGGAGGTCTGTCGAGCAACGGCAGGTTGATGGGGACGACGGCCCGCCCCACCCATGAGTTGCGCCATGCGATCCCGCTTCCTGAGCCAGCGGCGGGCAAATGTGGATAAGATTTCACATAAACGCCATACGGTTGTCACATAGCCGTGGGAAACTGGCGGCGTGAAAAAAGTCCTGATCCTGACGGCCGGGTTCGGCGACGGGCATAATACGGCGGCGCGCAACGTGGCGGAGGCGCTGGAATTCATGTCGGACGATGTCAAGGTGGAGGTGCTGGATGTGTTCCAGAGCAGCCTGGGCATTGTCAATGATATTTTAAGGAAGACTTACCTGGGGCTGGCCCGCTACGCGCCCGGGGTGTGGAACGGCCTCTACGCGGTGCTGGACAACAGCAAATCGCTGGAACAGAAGCTGCTGGCCTTTGGCAAATTGAAGAGCGCCCTGGCCGAGATCCTGGAGACGGCGCAGCCGGATTGCGTGATCTCGACTTATCCGGTCTATGGGCATGTGATCCAGGAGATTTATCGGGATCATTCGGAACGGCCGTTCCGCTTCATTACGGTGGTGACGGATTCGATCTCGGTGAATTCGTCGTGGTATCGGGCGCCGAGCGACTGGTTCTGCGTGCCCAACGAGGCGACGGCGGAGGTGCTGCGGCAGCACGGGGTGGCGGAGGAGAAGATCAAGGCGTTTGGTTTCCCGGTCAGCCCGGTTTTCGCGGAGATGAAGGCGGGGGAGTTGCCCGGCCCGCAATGCGTTCCGCCCTTTAAGATATTATACATCATCAATACGGGGAAGAAGAAGTGCGGCAAAGCCATTGACCGCCTGCTGGAGATTCCCAACACGCACCTGACCATCACGGTGGGGCGCGACGCGGAGTTGAAGGAGAAATTGTCGCGGCGGGCCAAGGAATATGGCGGCCGGGTGCAAATCTTCGGATGGACCAATCAAATGCCGCAGTTGATGCTGACGCATCACCTGGTCATCACCAAGGCGGGGGGAGCGACGGTGCAGGAAGCCATCGCGGGGCGCTGTCCCATGATTTTGAACCAGGTGCTGCCCGGACAGGAGGAGGGCAACGCGCGGCTGGTGGAGGAAGCGGGGGTGGGGGTGGTGGCGGAAAAGAACCGGGAAGCGGCGGAATGGGTGGCCAAGGCGTTTGCGGGGGAGGGGCGGGTGTGGCGGCGCTGGCGGGAGAATCTGGCGAAAATTGCCCGGCCGGACGCGTCCATCCGGGTGGCCGAACTGGCGCTGGGCCAATGCGAACTGGAAGGGCCGGGGGGCAAGCGGCTCAAACTGTTTGAGGCGCCGCCGGAACCGGCGGTGGTCGTGCCGGCGGCTTCCGGCGGGACGGTGGAAGGGCGGATGTTGCTGTGCGATTTCCACATTCACACCAATTACTCCGACGGGAAATTGACGGTGCCGGAGGTGGTGGATTTTTACGGGCGGCGCGGTTTTGATTGCATCTGCATCACCGATCATCTGGCGGACCCGCGGCGTCTGATCGGCAAACTGAGCCGGCTGGCCAGCTTCACGGTTGGGCCGGAGCAACTGGACGAGTATTTTGAGGTGCTGGACCGGGAAAAGACGCGGGCCTGGCGCAAGTACCGGATGCTGGTGATGGCGGGAATAGAATTCAACAAGGACGGCTACAGGAAGAAAACGTCGGCGCATTTGCTGGGGCTGGATCTGAAAGCGCCGATCAACCCGGCGCTGGATTTGCCGGAAACCATCGCGGAAATCCATGCGCAGAACGGGCTGGCGGTGGCGTCGCATCCGCACCTGATGAAGAGCGAGTGGGGAAAGAACACGCTGTATCTCTGGGAAAACCAGGAGGTGTTCGCCCCGTTGATAGACGCGTGGGAAATCGCCAATCGCAACAATATTTTCACGCCGGTGGGGTTGAAGCGGCTGGCGTTTCTGGCCAACAGCGATTTTCACAAGCCCAAGCACATTTATTCCTGGAAGACCCTGCTGCGCTGCCGGAAGGACCCGGAAGCGATCAAGGCCTGCATCCGCAAAAACGAGCAGGTGGCCATCACGCTGTATCGCGACGGGGAGGCGCCGGGGGAAATGCAGAAGGCAGAAGGCAAAATGCAGAAGGAAGAGTTCCGGCCGGCGGTTTTGTCGGCTTGATTGGCTCACCCGCCCATTTGCATGTCTCAGTTCATGGGATTGGGGGAGAGGTCAAGATTAACGCCCTCCTTGGTGCTGCGGGCGTAAATGTGGCCGTTGCTGAGGGCGACGGAATTCCAGCACTTGCCGTTGAGGACGTGAGCGCGGGCCAATTCGGTGTAAGCGTCCGGGGCCGCCTTGACCAGGACGAGGTCGCCCACGTCACTCAAGACCAGGAGGTTGCCGTCCACCAGGTTGACGCCGCCGGGGCCAAAACCGGGCTTGGACCATTTCACCTCGCCGGTGGCGAGGTCAAGGCATTTGAGCGGGGCGGTGGCGAACTTGGCCTGGCCGAAGATTCCGTAAAGACAGCCGTTAAAGGCGACCGGAGTTGACCAATGGCTGCTGAGGTCGTTGTTGCCCGGCAGCCGCCAAATCTCCGTGGCCACAAAGGCGCCGCCGGCCCGGGTTATTTTGCAGGCGCCGGAGCCGATGCCATAGGACACGGAGCAATAAACAATGTCGCCGGAGACCACCGGCGAACAGCCCGCCGCGCCCGAAAAGCGGAAGGGGTAACGCCACAGAACCGCCCCCGTCTTGGGGGCCACGGACACCAGGCCTTTTTGCGTGAAGAAAATCACCTGGCGCTCGCCAAGAATCGTGGCAGCGACCGGGGTGGACTGGGTCATTTGGTCGTCCTCACCCTTCCAGACGAGGTGGCCGTCCTTTTTGTCAAAGGCCAGGAGCGATTGGCCCGGCCCGCCGCCCGCCACGAAGACCAAATCGCCGTCGAGCAATGGAGAAGCGCCGCTTTCCCAATGAACGTTTCGTCCCGCGTGCTCTTTCATCAGATCGCAAGACCAAACCTCCTTGCCGTCGGCGGCATTGAGGCATTTGAGCATCAAACGCGAGGAAAAGGCATACACTTTGCCGCCGTCGTAGGCCGGGGTGGAACGCGCCCCGTCGCCGCCGTCATTTCCCTTGGCTCCGGAATCCCCGCCGCCGTCGTATTTGGAGCTGCCGACGCCCATCGGCGCGGCCCAAAGCTCCTGGCCGGTTTTGGCGTCCAGCGCCAGGCAGGTCTCCTGATCGCCTCCGTCAAAATCGCGGGTGACGAGAGTGTAAACTTGGCCGCCGCCGAGAGTGAAGGAACTGAAGCCGTTTTTGAGGGGGATTTTCCAAACTTGGCGGAGGCCGGTTGGCGGCCATTGGGTGGGAATTTTTTCAGGGCTGGTGGCGTCGTGGTTCGGGCCGCGGAATTGCGGCCAGTCGGCGCCCAGCAACGGGAGACACACGGCGCCAGCACATAGTATCGGAATAATTGGGTATTTCATTTTGATAGGCATAATTTGGCATAGCATCCCTCAAAATTTGATTCTGTCAATATCCGTAATGCGTCAGTGACGGGTGGGGCGGGAAAGGCAGGGCGGGCACTCCGCTGCCCGCCGTCGGGCATTGGCCGAGGAGGCGACGCCGCACAACCGTCGCGGCGGGCAGGGGACTGCCCGCCCTACCCGCCGTCACTGACGCATTACCAATATCCCAATGGGCGGCGTCTGAATGGGGCCGGGGTGATGCGGGCCGCGAGGGCGCGGCCCGCGGCACGCGGGGGCGCGTGCGCTCCCCGAATTTGAACTTTGCGCGCGAGGCGGGAGGAGCTACGATTGGCCCATGGAATAAGGCACTCAGTTCGGAGCGGTTTCGGCGGGCAGGTCGTGCAGCGAAACGATGTGGAGGGGATCCACATGGACGGGGTGGCCCTCATTGTCAATACTACCTCCAATCCTGAATTACCAATGACAAATACCCGATGGCAAATTCTCGATGTCGGGCCGGAGCAACACCTCATGGATGCTCAGGATTGAGAATTGGCAATTGAAAATTGGTCATTGGTTATCGAGACCCGCGGATTTGGGGCCAGAGGGGTTCGAGGTCGCGGTCGTCCAGGGCCATGGAGCGGATCTGGCGGGCCGGGCCGGTGGCGAGGGCTTTGCGCAGCCACTTCAGGGCGGCTTTTTGATTTCCCAACTGGCATTCGTAGCAGGCCAGGTTGTAGGCGATGATGGGTTCCTCGGGGAAACGGTGTTGCGCCTGGGTGAGAATTTTTCGGGCCGCGTCCAAACCGCCGCCCTGTTTGCGCCGGGTGGCGTAGGCGAAGGCAATCCACGAAGACGGCACTTCGGGTTTTTGCTTGACGATCTCACTGGCCGTCAGGGCGGCCATTTCCCATTTGCCCGCCTGGGTGAAGATCTCGCGCACGGTTTCCATGCAGGCCGGATGGGCGCGCGCTGCCGGCGTGAGTTTTTTGAATTCCTCGACGGCTTCCTTCCAATTGCCCAACTCGAGCCAGCCTTGGGTGGCGGACAAATAGTGGCTGTCAGGCGGCTGGAGAGGTTTCATGCTTGACGCTCACAGTTGTGCGATTTTTTTGACGGGCTGGAGACGGACCGGGCCGAGGAGGCCGGAATCGCGCAACGGCCAGCGGGAGGCGTCGAAGCGTCCCCCCTTGGTCGGCACTGCGTTCATATTGGCGTCGTAGAAGTATTTCCAATTGACCTGGCGGAGGTCGAGGTCGCGAACGCGGTTGGCGGCCAAGTTGGTTACTTCGATTTCGAGGACGTTTTTGCCGGGTTGGAGAAGTTGGCCCAGGTTGATTTGCCAGGGGGCGCACCAGACCGCGCCGGCGTCGTGCCCGTTAATTTTGACGCGCGCGGCTTCGCAAACGTGGCCCAGTTCCAGCACCCAATCATCGGCCGGTCCGGCGGGATGATCGAAGGTGATGGTGTAACGGGCGGTGCCGGCGAAGCGTTTGGCTTCGGGGTCGTCGCGGGTGGTCCAGGAAACGAGGTTGGTGGCGGTGAAGGCGGCGGGCAATTCCGGGCCGCCTTCCACAAATTTTACATCCCACGTTCCGGTGATTTCTTGCGCCGGGGCGGCTGGCGCGACGTCGGGCCAGGCTGGGCCGGTCACATTTTTGTTAATGAACGTCCGCAAGATGCGCGATTCACCGGGGAGCAATTGCAGATAAACTTGCGTCTCGACTTTGCTCAGGAACCGTTGCGCGGCTACGCCTCTGCGATTCTCAAAACGCGGGTCCAGCAGCGTGGCGGACTCGGTTGGAAAGCCGAGGCTAATCCAGCCATCAACCGGCTTGTCGCTGCGATTGGCGATAAAATATTGGTGGCCGTCACTGTAGAGTCGGCGGACAAACCACAGGCCGTTATCCATCATCGGTTCGCGGATCGCGCCGGATTGTTTCAGGAGCGCGTCCATATCGGAGCTGACGAGAAAGGCTCCTGTGCCAATCGTGGCCTTTTGAAGGAGCGGCTCGGCAGCTGGTTCCAATTTGATTTGGTCGAGAAGCGCTTTGAACTTGGCGCGGCGCGATTCCAGATTAGCCAGACCCGGCACGTCGGCCGGCAGATTCTTGGCAAAGAGAATCGTCGCGCCGTCGCGGGCCAGAGCGATTAACTTTTCGAGAGTTTCCCCCGGCATGAGACGGCAAGGCGGCACCAGGATCGTTGCGAGAGTTCTGTTGGTTCCAAGCTCCACACGTCCCTTGAGGCATTGTGCCTGGGCGAGAAAACGGTCGGAAATGTAGTCGAAGGCGTAGCCGCGGTTGAGGAGGGCCAGGGCGGTTTCCCTGCAACTGGCGGGCAAGGGGTTGGGAATGATCAGTCCGGCGGTGTTCCGGGCGGGCGTTTCCCATTCGTCATAGACGTTGTAGTAAAGAAGAATGTCGTTGGCGGAAGCGCCGCTTTGCAGGACGGACTGGCAGCGCTCGACGTAGGCGTTGAACTCCGGAAGGTCATGCCACAGGCCGCCGTAGGGGCCGAAGTTGACGGCGGCATAGAATTGCCAGCCGGGCCAGGGCGCTTCGGCGGGCGAATAGGGAATGCCGTGAAAGAAAATATGGTTGACGCCGGTCAGAAAGAGGTAGTCCGCCGCCTGTTTGACCAGGGAAAGCGGGGCCTGGAAATGATCGGTCAGCCAGGTGAAGGATTCGGAGGAGGCCAGGGTCCGGCCGCTGTCGTGGGCGGCGGAGGAGGAAAACTTGTTCATGGGATAGTTCTGCGCGCCCATGCCGCCGAAGGGCATCTGTTCGGTTTCGGGAATGTCGGCGGCGGCATAAACATCGAGCAGGTTGGCGGGCGAGCCGTGCGCCTGATCGCGGCTCAGGCTGCCGTGGCCGTGATTCCAGGCCGTCCAGCGCTGGATGTAGGCGAGATGCAGATCGGCAATGGTTTCGCGGTAATCGGTCCTGACGCGCGTGGCCGTTTCCTCCGGGCCTTCGCCGAAAAGGGCGGGCAGTTGCGTCCGCAGGTCATATCCGCGGCGCGCGGCAAACTCGGTGAAGAAGGCAGGCGTCCATTCCGCGTTGTAATACTCATAAGAATCGTGGAACGCGGAACGGGGCATGGCACCCTTATAGACGGCGAAATGCTGGTCGAAATCGGCCAGATAATGGTCCATGGCCGTAACGGAAAAGGGGTCGAGCACATAGCCTTCGGCGCCGGGAGCGGCGCGCTTGACCTTCTGCACCTGGTGGACTTCCGACACGGCGTAGAGCCGCCATGTTCCGGGCGGGGCGGTCCAATCCAAGTGGCCGTTGCTCACTTTGTCGGAAAGTTCAATTTGGATGCCGTCTTCGCCGATGGCGCGCAAGCATTGGAGGTTTCCTTGCGGCAGCGCGCCGGTGAACGTGGCTCCGCCGGCGACATCGTAGCGCTGGAAGAGGATGCGGCCGGAGGTTTCATCCGGCGGGACGCGCGGCCCGCCGAAGGGCCAGCCGGTGCCGGTGGTCAGGTCCACGCCCAGGCCGAGGCGTTTGGCTTCGCTGGTGGTGTGGGCGAACATATCCATCCATTGCGGCGAGAGATATGGAAGGAAGCGATCCTCGTAGCCGTGAGCGCCGTAAATGGGGCAGATTTCGACGCCGCCAATGCCGGCCTGCTTGAACATTTCAAGCTGGCGCGTGAGGTTGGTTTTGTCCACCGCGCTGCCCATCCACCACCAGCGGGTCCAGGGATGGGTGGTCTGGGTTGGGGCGGCCCAACTGAGCGGGTCGGGAAAGGCGGCGTCTTCGGGGCGGGCGCCCGCGCCAGCCGTCAGGCGGCCCGGTGAAAGCAGGGCGGAAAGCGCCAGCAGGGCGAGGACGGGGGCGAGGGCGTGGCGGGAATGGCCGGCTAGGCCGGGCCTCACGGCGGACGAAGGTTGTTGGAGCAACTTATACATGAATTGAGGTAGATCCCATTCTGGCGGGAAATCGAGGCCATGTCAGCGAAAAACCCAGACAAAAACTGGCGACGGGCGCGGGACAAATTTTTTGTGTCATGTGTTCGGCGATTATGGCAACCCCTCTCTCCGCCTCTCTCCCCGCAAGCGGGGGAGAGAGAGGGGAAGCGCGCGCGCTGGGTATATGGAGACGCATATACTGGCTCCTCCACAACCATAGGCTTGTGAAAGATTTCTGCACCCTCCTTCGGGGGCGTGGATGGGTGAAGGGGCTGTTCCGACAGGCCGGAGGCGCAGGTAATAGCTGAGCAGGCGACGTGGCGGGAGGCGGGTCTGGCTGTGCGGAGCAGGCCCCCCCCTCCCTCGAACTGAAATTAGGTGAAATCAAGTGAAACCAGGTGAAACCAGGTGAAAATAACTGAAATCAGGCCCGGCCGGTTTGAGCGGTTTTCGAGGCGGGGCGGGGCTTTTTCTTCTTTGCGTCGGCCAAAGGAATGTTATGGGCGCGCATCAACTGTTCAAAAGGGGCGCCAAAGGCTTTGCTCACCAATTGGCTTTCCCACAGGCTGTGGGCGGGAACGGGTTGTTCCCTGGTTTCAGTGTTTTCTATTGATAGTTTAGTGTTCATGGTACTATTAAACCACAGGTTTGGAAAAGGGACTGCCCACTGTGGGTACAAAATGCAGGCCGAAAAAGGGGGGTAGTGACCGCGAAAAAACCCTTGTAAAGACCCGGTAAAAGCCGTTTTGCCCCCAAAAAAGCGGATTTGCAAAAGTGAAAATAATCTGGCGGGAACGCGGTTTTGGCTGCGGGAAATGCGGAAGGCCGGCACGAATTGGCGGAAGGGGTGGGATGGACAGCCAAAGCGGAACTGGCGTTCCGCACTCCACGACGCTTCGCGTTCACCGGGCGCGACCGATGCGCCGGCAGGTCTTGGAGTGCGTGCGCGCCAGCGCCGCTTTCCATGCTCCGATGAAATTGAAGGTTTGGCACTCCCAAAACGCCCCTCTTG
>JBEKVM010000161.1:0-11182 GCA_049513975.1 Verrucomicrobiota bacterium
TTCGGCGCGCCGGTTCTCCGAGGCAGGGCATATATGGGCCTATATATGTGGGTCGCCTCTCTCGCCCCGCGAAGCGGGGAGAGAGCCGGAGAGAGGGGTTCCTAATATTTGTCCTGCGCCCTGGCCCGGCGGAACATCCCCTTTTTCCTTTGACAACCCGCCCAAAAGGGTTGCTTAGTATTTCTTCTATATGCGCCTTTCGCCCAATCCTCAATCCGCCTTGTCCGCCATCGCTCCGCCCGGCGGAGCGACGGCGGAAATCCACCCTCCACCATCCGGGCCTCCCCAATGAACCTCGCCCAGGCCTTCTCCGACTCCGCCCGGCGGGATTTGCAAAAAACCGCGCTTTTCTGGGGGGACGCCGAATTTTCTTATGGTGAACTCTGGTCGCGCTCCTTGTGGGTGGCCGCGCGCCTCACCCGGGATTTCGGCGTCCAGCCCGGTGATCGCGTCGGGATCTGGCTGAAGAACTGCCCGGAATTCATTCCCGCCCTCTTCGGCATCCTCCAGGCTGGCGCCGTCGTCGTCCCCATCAACAACTTCCTCAAACCCAACGAAGTCCAATTCATCCTCTCCGACGCCGGCATTGCCACCCTTATCACCGACCCCGCCACGCAAGACGGCCTGCCCGCGCTCCAAGCCGCCCATCCCCGCCTGAAAACCTTGCTCGCCCAACAAATCACCGCCGCCCCCCTCCATCCTCCATCCTCCATCCTCCATCCTCGCTTTCCTGCCACAGACCTCGCCGTCATCATCTACACCTCCGGCACCACCGGCCATCCCAAGGGCGCGATGCTCTCCCACGCCAATCTCCTGGCCAACCTGGAAAGCTGCCGCCTCGTCCTTGAAGCCGTCGGCGACGATCGCTTCGTCGTTCTCCTCCCCATGTTCCACAGCTTCATGCTCACCGTGGGCATTCTCCTCCCGCTCTGCGTCGGCGGCTCCATTGTCCTCGTCAAATCCCTCCACCCGCCCAAGAGTATTATCCAGGAAATCATCCGCCATCGCGCCACCCTTCTGCCCGCCGTCCCCCAATTCTTCCGCACCTTCGCCAACGCCACCCTGCCCGCCGATTTGCCCTTGCGCATCTGCATCAGCGGCGCCGCGCCCCTGCCGGCGGAAATCTTGAAGGAATTCACCGCCCGCTTCCCCTTTCCCCTCCTCGAAGGCTACGGCCTCAGCGAAGCCAGCCCCGTCGTTTCCTTCAATCCCATTCGCGGCCCCTGGAAAGCCGGTTCCATCGGCCTCCCCGTTGCCAACGTCGAAATCTCCGCCCAAAACGAAGCCGGCGACATTCTCGGCCCAAACCACACCGGCGAAATCTGTGTGCGCGGCCCCAACGTCATGCTCGGTTATTGGAACCAGCCCCGGGAAACCGCCCAGGCTTTTCGCCGCGGCTGGCTCCTCACCGGCGACATCGGCCACCACGACCACGACGGTTACTTCTACATCACCGATCGCAAAAAAGACATGCTCCTCGTCAACGGCTGCAATGTTTATCCGCGCGAGATCGAAGAAATCCTCTACCAATTTCCCGGCGTGCGCGAAGCCGCCGTCATCGGCCTGCCCGACCCGCGCAAAGGCGAACAACCCCTCGCCTTCGTTTCTCCCAACGACCGCGTCACTCTCAACATCCCTGCCATGCTCCAATTCCTCCGCGAGCGCCTGGCCGACTACAAAGTGCCCCGCCAAATTATTATTCTCGCCAGCATCCCGCGCAACCCCACCGGAAAAATTCTCAAGACCCATCTGCGTCAAATGCTCGCTGCCGGCCAACTCCCCGGCGGCCCTCCTTTGGCCTCGGAATGACCCGTTTTCCCCGCTTTTCCACCCTCCAATCAATGTTTTATCTCGTTGACTATCAAAAGGTTATCAGTACCCTGCCGTTTACGAGTTGACGCTTTCGGCCTGAACCTTGTAACCTATAAGCACTGCGGCATCGCGCCAGAAGCCCCTGCCCAGATCATTTTTATGCCTGAAGGATATTGTGTTAAATGCAAGGCCAAAAAAGAAATCGCCGAGGCGGTCGAAGAAACCATGAAGAACGGACGCAAAGCAATCAAGGGCAAATGCCCGACCTGCGGCGTCGTCATGTTTAAAATTCTTGGCGGCAAAGCCGCCGTCGCCGCTCCCGCCGCCACGAAATCAGCCGACGGGCCCGCCTCCCCTTCACCCGCCAAAGCCGCCGCCCCTGCTCCGGCCCCGGCCAAACCAACGACCCCGTCCAGTTGATTTCCTATGGCGCAACAACTCGCCTACGTCCTCATCACCCCTTACACCCTCCACAAGTCCCGCACCGGCGGCATTATCGCCCGCCTCATTACCCGCACCGGGCTGGAGCTGGTGGCCGCGCGCATGTTTGCTCCACCCGTCGAATTGGTGCGCCGCTATTCCGAAGCCATCGTCTCCGCCGCCGATCCGCAAGACCGCCGCATCCAGGAACTCATCCGCGATTACATCCTCCTCAATCTCAGCCCCGATCTCAAATCCGGCAGACGCCGCCGCGTCATGATGCTCCTCTTCGCCGGCGACGAAGCCGTCCGCAAAATCCGCTCCGTCATCGGCAACATCAGCGCCGACAGACGCGGCGGTGAAACCATTCGCGACACCTACGGCGATTTGATTTTGGATGACCACGACCAGGTCCGCTATTTCGAGCCGGCCGTTCTCGCCTCCCCCAGCGCCGACGAAGCCGTCATCAAACTCAAACTCTGGGCGCACTACTCCGACACCGACGGCGGCATCGTCAACAACACCCTTCCCTATCCGCCCGGCGAAATCCCCCAGCGCACCCTCGTCCTCATCAAGCCCGACAACTTCCGTTTCGCCACCGGCCGGCCCGGCAACGTCATTGATTTCCTTTCCCGCACCGGCCTTTACATTGTCGGCATCAAGGTCCACCGCATGAGCGTCGCCCAGGCCGCCGAATTCTACCGGCCCGTCCGCGAGGTCTTGCGCACCCGCCTCAAAGACATCGTCGCCTCCCGCGCCAGGACCGCCTTGGAAAAGGAGTTCTCCTTCAAAATCCCCTCCGCCGAGGAAAAACAACTCGGCGACATCCTCGGCCCCATTTTCGGCGACAACCAGTTCGACAACATTGTCCGCTTCATGTCCGGCCGCACCCAGGGCGAATGCGACCCCGCTCAACTTCACCAGCCCGGCACCGAAAAGTGCATCGCTCTTATTTACGAAGGCGTCTCCGCCATCCGCAAAATCCGCGACGTGCTCGGCCCCACCGATCCCTCCAAGGCCCCTCCCGGCTCCGTCCGCCGCGAATTCGGCCAGAGCATCATGGTCAACGCCGCCCACGCCAGTGATTCCGAGGAAAGCGCCGCCCGCGAAATGGCCATCGTCAACGTCGCCGAAAACAACCTCCGCGCCGTCATCGAAGAATCCTGCGGCAAAGCCTGACTTTAATCGTATTGTAGCGGCGGTCTATGACCGCCGCAAAAATCCTCAAAATCGGTAGGGCAACTCCGTCGAGCCGTGATCCGGCCTTTCATTTTGCATTCTGCATTCTGCATTCTGCATTTCCCCTTTGCCAGGGCGAAACTCGGTCCGTGACTTCTCTCCCCCGGCCGCCCTTGCCCACGTACAACAAAAAAAGCCGGGCTTTCGCCCGGCCTCTGTGTATGAGAACAAAGTTTTTTATCTTTGCGTTGCTGGTGCGGCGCCGCAGACTCACGCCGATTTCACACACACGGACCACTGCGTTTCACACCTTCAACATCCTCAGCTTACCCCATCCCCCATTCCCCGCCAGTCACCAGTACTGGTGACACCGAATCGCGGGATTATATAGTTTGCAAACGCAGATTTATTGCATCCGCAAGTCCTTGAATGTCACCAGCTTACAAAAGTCTAATTGAGCAATTTTGCGCCCAAAACGCGGATGCTGACCCAGCTTTAGTGGTCACACTTGGTGTTTTGGCAATTGCGTTAATCCTTTTTGGGGTCTGCCTGTACGGCTTTTGCTTTGGCCGGTTTCTTTGGAAGCGCCACAACGTAAGCAAATATGTCGATGGAATAAAAAACAACCTCAACCATCAGACCAATAAGAAAAATCCACCTGCCAATAATAAATAGTGCGTCTCGCTTTGATTTTTCCAGCCACTTGGATATCTCGTTAGCGGAAAAATGGTATTCGTTTCCTCCAATGATTCGAGTGGTTTTCGTGGAAAATTTAACACGAAAATCGGATGCTATTGTTTGGTCCAGTGAAACTAAAGCCATGCCTTCCTGAACGGACTCTACCTTCACGTCTTCAGGCATCTTCATATTATTGTTGGCTTGGGAAAATTTTTCTAAAAAGAACTTGGAGAGCACCTCGAAACCGTCGTCGCCAGGAACCAGAGTTCCTCCAGAATTCACTTTATGTATGGCGGCCACGCCTTGAACATAATCTGGGGCTATCCGTTTTAAAAGTGATGGATACTCCTCAATGTTTCGAAAATAAAAGCCAACAGCCATCATTAAGATTCCGCCAACTTTGACGGACGCCGAAGCGATTTTAAGACGCGGCGACATTTACTTCCTCGGCTTTGCTGGCTCGCGCATCGGCGGCGTGTTGAGCATGATGCGCAGCCCATCCTCGAACTTAATCCCGCTGAGGCTTATCGGCGGTGCCTTAGGCGGCGTCTTTTTGGCAGGCTGTTTTCTTCTTTTCATGGTGTCGTTTCCTTCCCCAACCATAGCGGACTGCGACGGGCTTTACAAGACAATCCTGCACCCGCGCAAGCCGCGACATTCAAACAACTTGGCGGTAGGTGAGGCGCTTTCCCTCCACGCCCTCAATCCCTTTGACGAACCGAGCGCCGTCTGTGATGCGGCGGTTGTCCCAGCGGAACGCGAACTCGTCCGCGTACTTCGGGAGGTGCTGGCGGCTGGCATGGATGCGCCATTGACGCCCGGTACCATCATGGCATTATCGTCCCCATGAAATTCATCCAATTACCCAGTGGTTTAGTCATCAACATGAATCAAGTGGCTTATATTGAGCCAGGGGTTGATTGCGTAGTGTGTTTTTCTGCCGCCGTCGGAACCCAACACGATGCAAGGGTGCTGCATTTGAATTTGGAAAAAGCAGATGCGGACGCGCTTTTGAGGTGGCTTGCAAGTCTTGGAGGCATGATCCGAGTTTCATAGGCACCGTCTAGCGGCTGGACGGTCGGCGGCAACACTGCCGCCTTGGGAAAATGAGGCCTCAAGAATTGTGTTGACTTACGGAGTGGTTTTAGCTAGAATACAAGCCCTATGAAAAACCGCTCAGAGTCCACTGATCCTTGGAATGCGAGGCCCAAAACTAATCGGTTTCGATGGTGGCTGCGGCCTTTGTGGGTCGGCAAAGTATTCACCGCATGTGCGACACTTCCAACCGTGAGGCCCGTCTTGGACTGGAGATATGATTTCCTTTGCAAAACATTTTGAACAAAGAAATGGCGGGGAGCTTACACCGCTCTCGGCCCACAAACTAATGCTCGGAAAGAATTGATAACCATCCGAAAAACGGCGCGGTTTGGCAAATTGCTGTCTCTTAAGATTCGCAACATCAGCCTCAAGCTCGGCGATTTTTTGAGTGAGTTTAAGTTTTTCCGTTAAGAGATCAGTATGCTTTTCCATGAGCGAAACCTGCGCCGATTGAAACGAAATCAGCAGTGGTTGGATGCGGTCAACAACCTCCGCAACTTTGCGGTTTCCAATCTCATCGCGAAGTTTAGTGATTAGGTCAATAACATCTTTAATCTCGCCCATAAATCTTGAATGTTTGAGCAAGGACATCTTGACACCTAACCAGGGGCGCGTCAACCGCAAACGGCAGTTAGAAATGCTACCTAAGTATGCGCTATAATGTTAAGCAATCTGCGTTTGCAAACTATATAATCCCGCCGAATCGCGGGATTATATACCTCCCAAACCCACAAAGTTCTAATGCCCTATGGTGCAAATGGTGAATTGGGGTCACATCTAAACATTCTACATTTGCGTATGCGCAAGCGCAAGCGCAAGTGTCAGTCCTCACTTTTTAAACTCGTCGAGGCGTCCCGGAGTCAGCCCTCGGCATTTCCGCTTTCCATGCGCAAACGGCCTCCGCATATCCGTCTCGTAGCTGTCATCCGCGGTTTATGATTTTGCCTTCCATGATTTCCTGTCCGCCATAGGCCCGGCGACGGCGGATGCCTTCCCCCAGCGTTTACAATTCTCCATTCACCATTCAAAATTCACCATTCCCGTCCCCCGCTTCTTCATTTTGCATTCTTCATTCTGCATTTTCTTCAAGTCCCGGTCTTGACAAAAATTAGAACCTATGGTTGAATTGTCTGCGTGAGACACGGAGGTAGAGGCCGCCGTCGCATCCGGGAGGATGCGCCCGGCGCAGTCGCGGAAGGCGGGGAGCAATCCCCGGTGCGCGATCCCGCAGGCACACACGCCAGCCATTCCAATCCCGAAATTCGCCTGTTTCGCGGTGCCATCACCCCTCCGCGTGACGAGAATTCGCGGACAAGAACCAGCCCTGATTTTCAGCTAATTTCACCTGGTTTCACCTGGTTTCACCTAATTTCACTTCCAGGCCATAGGGGGGGCGGGCGCCCAACGCCATTGCGCTTGAGCACGGTCAAAGTGCCGCCGGGCACTTCGACGTTCCCATCTGCGTCCATCTGCGTCCATCTGCGGGAGAATCCGGATGCGGTTGCAGTCTGCCGCGTGGTGTCTTTTCCGCCCTCTTGCGTTCCTTTGAGGCCATAAAAAACACCCGCTCCGCGCTGAAACTTTGCCTTGTTTTGTGCGTTCTGCGCCTTTTTGCGGCAAATCAACTCAAGTCGCTTTCCATGAACATGTTACATGCAAAACAGCCCTTTCAGAATCAAGGCCAATCAAGCCCAATCAAGGTAAATCAAGGTGATTTTTTATGGCCTCATGCCAACGCAAAAGAAAGCGGGAACCGCGAAAAACGCGCAATACGCGAAACCCGATTCCTCTTCGTGTATTTCGCGTATTTCGCGGTTAAGAAGGTTTTCTTGCCGGGGATTTAGAATGGAATCACTGAGCTTGATGCACACAACTTAATCAATCACAATTCCGTTTATGAAAAAACTTTTCCTCCTGGGTTTTGTCGCTTCCCTCGCCGATTGCGTCGCGGCACCGCCCCCGGCAGCGACACCGCCCGCGCCAACCATCACCGTCCAGACCGGCCGCCCCGGCGCGGACATCAACCCCGCCATGTGGGGCATTTTCTTCGAGGACATCAATTTTGGCGCCGATGGCGGCCTCTTCGCCGAGTTGGTCAAAAATCGCGCCTTCGAGTTCCCCGACCCCATGACCGGCTGGATGAAAATCAGCACCAGCCTCGCCCAGGGCCAGTTGTCCATCCGCGACGATGACGCATTTGATCCCGCCAATCCCCACTACGTTCGCATCCATTCCGAGGGCACGGCCCACTTCGGCATCTCCAACCAGGGCTTTCGCGGCATCGGCCTCCAGGCGGGCGAGACTTATGATTTCTCCGCCCAAATCCGCCTGCTGGACGGCGCGCCCCGTTTGAATATAAATCTGGTGGGCGGCGATGGCGCCATGCTCGCCTCCGTGTCGCTGACCAACTTCCCTTCGCGCTGGGAGAAAGTCGCCGCCGAGCTTCATCCCAAGGCCACCGATCCCAAGGCCCGCCTCGATCTCATCCTCGAGGGCAAGGGCACGGTGGATTGCGACATGATTTCCCTCTTTCCCCGCCACACCTGGAAAAATCGTCCGGGCGGACTCCGGGCCGACATGGTGCAAATGCTGGCCGATCTCAAGCCCGGCTTCATGCGCTTTCCCGGCGGCTGCATTGTCGAAGGTTCCTATTTGGACCGCCGTTACCAATGGAAAAACACCATCCTCCCGGTGCCCGACCGCAAGCTGCTGGTCAACCGCTGGAATTACGAATTCGAGCACCGGCCCACCCCGGATTATTTCCAGTCCTTCGGCCTTGGCTTTTTTGAATTCTTCCAATTGTGCGAGGACATCGGCGCGCAGCCCCTGCCCATCCTCAACTGCGGCATGGCCTGCCAGTTCAACTCCGGCGAACTGGTCCCCCTGGCCGAACTGCAACCCTACATTCAGGACGCCCTGGACTTGATCGAGTTCGCCAACGGCCCGGCCGGCAGCCTCTGGGGGGCCAAACGCGCCGCCCTCGGCCATCCCGCGCCCTTCAACATGAAAATGATGGGCGTGGGCAATGAGCAGTGGGGGCCGCAATACATCGAGCGCTACGCCGCCTTCGCCAAAGTGCTCAAGGCGCAGCACCCGGAAATTATGCTTGTCACTGATGCCGGCCCGTCCCCCGCCGATGACCGCTTCAATTTTCTCTGGCCCAAACTGCGCGAGTTGCGCGCCGACATTGTGGACGAGCATTGCTACGACCATCCCCTCTGGTTCTTCACCAACACCGCCCGCTACGATCATTATGACCGCAACGGCCCCAAGGTTTTCATGGGCGAGTACGCCGCCCAAAGCGTGGATGTCGTCAGCCCCAAAAACCGCAACAACCTCGAATGCGCCCTGGCCGAAGCCGCCTACCTCACCGGCCTGGAACGCAACGCCGATGTCGTCCGCATGGCCTCCTACGCCCCGCTCTTCGCCAATGCCGACGCCTGGCAATGGACCCCCGACCTCATCTGGGTGGACAGCCTCCGCGTCTATGGCACCCCAAGTTACTACGTCCAACAACTCTTCAGCCGCAACCGGGGCGACACCGTGCTCCCCGTCGAAATGCGCGGCGCCGAATCGCCCCCCTCGCAAATCCAGCGCCTTTACGCCAGCGCCGCCCGCGACGGCCAAGCCCATGAAATTATTCTCAAAGTCGTCAACCCCGGAACTGCCGCCATCGCCGCGCGAATCAACCTCGCCGGCATGGCCAAAATTGGTCCCGACGCCACCAGCACCGTCCTGGCCGGCGCCAATTTGAGCGACGTCAATTCCTTCGACGACCCCCGCAAAATCGCCCCCGTCCAATCCCAATTCCATCCGCCCGCCTCCCTTTTCCCATGGACCTTCCCCCCGCATTCCTTCACCGTCCTGCGCCTCAAGCCGGAGTGACCTCCCCAGCATGAAGCTTCCGAGGAGCGCGCGCGCACACTGGCCCCGCGCGCTCGCGATTTGCCAACTCCCTCGCCCCACGAAGTGGGGAGAGGGCAAGGGAGAGGGGTTCTTTCCATCGTTGGTGGTGGTGTCAAGATGCGCCCCGGCAAAAACCCGGCAAGAACGGGTTTGACAGTTCCCGTCCGCTGCCTGAATTATAACCCGCCGGCTGGCCAGCGTAGCTCAGTTGGTTAGAGCGTGGGACTCATAAGCCCGAGGTCACTGGTTCGATTCCAGTCGCTGGCACCATCTAAATTTTAGATTCGGTTTGTCCCGGGAAAATCGCGCCACTGTCTCTGAAAGTCCGCGTAGATCCCGCGGTCCAAACGGCTGTTATTGCGGTAGGACAGATTGCCCACCAGGCTGACCAGGGGCTTGCGCCGTTGCCACACGCTGCCCCACACCCGCCACAGCAGGCGCGGCAGGTAATAGAACTTCCGATTGCAGGCGATCATCTCCTGGATGATGCCTTCCAGAGTCAAGTGCTTGTACCGGGCCACCGGGAAGGTCAGCGTGTAGTATTTCCAGTCCTCGGGAAACGCGGCGCGCGCGATGCGGCCCTCCGATTTCATCTGGTCCCACAGGCGCGTGCCGGGCAGCGGCGTCAGAAACAGCGCGTTGAGATGGTCCACCCCGTAGCGGCTCGCCGCCTCCGCGATCCGTTCCCCGATGCCCGCTTCATCTACGTCCAATCCGATGATAAACGAACCCACCACCAGGATGCCGTGCCGGTGAATCCGCCGCACCGACGCCCCAAAGTCCCGGCCCTTGAGCAAATTGATTTTCTTGCCCAGTTCCCGAAGACCTTCCGGCGACGGCGACTCAAAGCCGATGAACACCCCGTGGCATCCGGCCTTCGCCGCCAGCGCCAGAAGTTCTTCGTCGTCCGCGAAGTTGATGGTGGCCTGGGCAATCCATTGCTTGTGCAGCTTCGCGTCGGCCAGGGCGCGGAAGAGGTTCTTGGCGCGGGCAATGTGTTCCGGGCGCGTGCCGATGAGGTTGTCGTCCACAACCAAAACATGTTTCTCCCGGATGGCTTGGAATTCGCTCACGACCTCCGGGATGGAACGCTGCCGGTATTGAGCCCCGTTGAACGTCGTCACGCTGCAAAAAGTGCAGTTCAAGGGACACCCCCGGGTCGTCTGAATGGCGCCGAAGGCATATCGGGCCGGCAGCAAATCATGGCGGGCCGGGGCAAACTCGCTGATCTTCGCAAACCCTCCATCATAGCGGCGCTTCAGGCCCCCTTGCCGGGCGTCCGCCAGAACTTGCGCCCAGATCCCCTCCGCTTCCCTCGTCACCACCGAGTCCACCCGCGCCAGAACTTCCTCCACGCACATGGTGGCGTGAATCCCACCCATGACCACGGGCACCCCCAAGCCACGGAAGTAAGCCGCCACCTCATAGGCGCGGGGAGCTTGCGAGGTGAAAGCCGTGATGCCCACCAAATCCGGCCGCGGCATGCCCGGGTAGTCCGGCGCGCCCAGGTTCTCATCCACGATCACGGCTTCCCACTCCGGTGGAGTCAGGCCCGCCAGCACCATCAGGCTGAGCGGTTTCCACACCCGGTAGCGATTCCAGCGGCTTTCTTTGGCGCTGACGCTGCTGACCAGCGGGTTGCTGGGATTGATCAAATAGAGTCGCATGGCATTCCTTCGCTCGTGGATGCAACAAAGTGAAGCGCACTTGGCCCATCCGCCTGCCCGCGATTATGACCCAACTCCGCTCTGGAAGCAACCGCCGATTTCGCCATTGCATATTGCGTCAGTGAAGGAGTGCGACCGTCCTCGGTCGCAGCACCAGGCACAGACACGGCGGCTTCGGGATTTGTCGGGCGCGGCGGAAGTCCGGACGTTGCTGCGCCCGGGGACGGGCGCACTCCGACGGTGTCGCTGCCGTCACTGACGCAATACGCCATTGCATATTGCGCCCTGCCAAAAAGTGTTTGTCAAAACTCTTTAGAAACGTCCCCTTCTTAACTCACGAGAGAATGTCCCTTTGTTGACTGTCTCTGTTCTTGTTCCTTCTTGAGGCGCGGGGCGGCGGACGGAGGGAGGCCGGAGCGTAG
>JBEKVM010000162.1:0-11147 GCA_049513975.1 Verrucomicrobiota bacterium
TTCAGCGCGGTTGCGGGAAGCCCTGGAGCGGTCGGGCCTGACGCAGGCGCAACTGGGGTCGGCGGCGGGATGCAGCCAGGAGGACATCTCGCGCTATTTGCAGGGGCGGATTCCCGGAGGGGCGAGGCTCATCTTGATCGCAAAGGCCCTCGGGACTACGGCTGAGGACCTTCTCCGTGAAGAAGCAAAAGATCCCGTGGAAACCATCCGTGAGGCCTTCCAGCAGCGCAACTACGCAAGGGCGATGGAGGAAATGAGGCAGATGAAGAAATCTTTGCGAAAATTGGAGGCGCTTTTGGGCAGTCAGGTTGGAATCCGTGTGGGCGAAGAACGCATCCCCCCACGCAAACCACGGCGGAAATTGGGAAATCCGAAATGAAACCTCCCTTCGCGAGATTTTCCGGGCCGGTTGCGAGATCCCGCGCAGTGGTAATACCGTTTCCAGTTCGTAACTGCACTATTGCCAAGGCGATTGGCGGCGGTCGCAGACCGCCGCTACAGTGCAAAAGCAAACTGGAAACGGTATAAGATGAGCACCGCTAAAAGAGGGGCATGACAAAGTCAAAGCGTGCCGCGCCAATTTTGGCGGCCTTCTGATCATCCCGCTTGCTCACAGCATTTCCTGTTGTTTTTCGGGTTTGGACTCGCGTTGCGCTTGGGCGAAGGGATTGAGTTGGGGCGGGGCGTCAACGCGCTCGGTGCTGTCCAGGAGGCCTTCGATGGTGAGTAACTGGATTTTCGGATAGTCCTTTTCATGCCAACATTTGGAGGTGTAGCGGCCCGCGTCGGCGGCTTCGATGCGCATGGGTTTGGACGGCTTTTCCAGCGTGATGAGGATGCCCGCGACAAATTTCTGATTGTTCACGTCGCCGAGCAGCGTCGCCACGTCGTTGCGCTGCACGCTCCCGGCTTTCACCTGCACCAGGATTTTCTCCCGTTTTTCCTTGCTCTCGTAAAAATAAAGCATTCCGTCCACGCCGCGATCCGCGCCCTTGCCACCGCCGTCCGTGCGCGGACGGGCGTCAATCAGCGAGAGCGCCCATTGCTGGAACTGCCACTTGTCCAGTTCCGCCAGGGCCTTCGCGCTGCCAAAATCGGTGGGCTGGCCGCGTTCTTCATAGTGGACGTCATCGCCGAAAGCGTCTTTGAGCCGTCGTTTGATGAGATTGATGGCCAGGTAGGTGACATCAATGCCAATCCATTGCCGGCCGAGTTTTTGCGCCGCGTGAATGGTCGTGCCGCAGCCGCAGAAGGGGTCAAAAACGAGGTCGCCTTTGTTACTGCTGACTGCCACAATGCGTTCAAGAAGCGCAACTGGCTTTTGAGTGGGATAACCGAGTTTTTCAGCTGACTGAGCAGAAAGTGGCGGAATGTCCGTAATAACTGATTGCACCGCCAAGCCCGGCATCTCGTCGAGATAACGTTTGTAACGGGGCACACCTCCTGGCTTTTCCGGCCAGATGATTCGACCTTCCTTGTCCAGTGCCTCCAATCCCTGGATAGTGTATTTCCAATGAATGCCCTTCCGTTTGACGTTGATTCCATGCCAGGGTTTTCCAGAACTGCCTTCGCGGGTTCCTGCAGCGGTGAGATTGTCCGAGGCGTAACGTCGTCCAGTCCCTGGTTCAACGTGCTGGTAAAACTTGGCGGTGTACGCCGCGTCATATGGCGTATATTGCGTGTTCCAAGTAAAATTCTCCGACATTGAGTAAAAGAGAATTGTATCGTGAATGTGATTCCATCGGTGTGAATCGCTTCTCGCGCTCGTCCTTTTCCAAACGAGCTCATTCTGGAAATGCTCCGCACCAAAAATGCCATCGAGCAACATTCGCAGGTAATGGCTGGCGGTCGGGTCACAATGGAGATAGAGGCTGCCGGTGGGTTTGAGGACGCGATGCAGTTCCACCAAACGCGGGGCCATCATCGCCAGATACGCCATCATCGGGGAATGCCGCAGGAACATCTGCAACGCCTCCACCATTTCGACGACGGCGGTGTTCGGGCAATTGTCAATAAACTCGCGGTAGGTCGCGTCGGCGTCCGCCCAATTCCAGGTGTCGGTGAAGGCGTGGAACTGGGCCTGGCTGGCCTCGCCGGAACTTTCTCTGAAAAGCACGTTGTAATCGGCGTTGGAATTGAAGGGGGGGTCCAAATAAACCAGGTCCACGCTGGCGTCGGGAAAAATCTCCCTGTTCCGCAGCCAATCCAGATTGTCGCCGAATAAAAGGCGGTTCATGCGGGGGCTTTGTACCACAGGCCCCCGTCCTGCGCGAGCAGGAAAAGAACCTCCATTTCCGCGACCGATTCGGCCCACAGAGGCAAGGGTCTGCCGCTCCCGGCCGCGACGCGCGATTCACGCCGATTTATCTTGCGCGGTTTGGTTTATGGCGCACGTTGTGGTTGCTGACGCAGCTATATTGCGAGATTGATTGCGCCAATCGTGGGATCCCATCTTGCTTTCATGTTGCGGATTATGATAATCTGGACAAAAGAGTTTGAGACGGGGTCTGCAAAGCTAGATCTGCAACACCGGTTGTTGATTGAAAACATCAACCTTCTGGATGAAATGTTGCACACCACCAATCCGACGAAGGGAGAGTTGGGATTCATGGTTAATCTGGTGGAGTATCTGGACGGTTATGCCACTTTTCATTTCAAGGGTGAGGAGCAGTGCATGGAAAGTTACCGTTGTCCTGCCCATGCGCAGAACCAGCAGGAGCACGAACGGTTTCGGGGATTTATTCGTGATTACAAAAGGCTGTGCAAGCTCCAAGGCTTCAAGCTGGAGCTGCTCAGGAACCTGCATGGTGTTATGAGCACATGGATTAAGGAACACATCCTGAAGATTGATACTCAACTTAAACCCTGCATCCAAAGGCAACAATCGAGATGCTGACTATGGCGCCGCCTAACAAGACAATAAGAATCGCCACCAGATTTCTGCGGGAATCGCCTGTGGGGTGAACCCATTACAGCGCCCGCGCGGCCGCCTTCTCATCGGGAGAGCAGTTCGCTGAGGGGGGACATGGCCGGGAGGCGGTCGGCGACGGCTTTGATGGAAACCAGGATCGGCACGGACAACAAGGCGCCCGGCACTCCCCAAAGCCAGATCCAGAAGATCAAGGAAACAAAGATCGCCACCGGATTGAGGGTGAAGCGGCGGCCCAGCAAGACCGGGGTGATGAAGTTGGCCTCCAAAATGTGCAGCAGCAGATACCATGCGGCGGGAAGAATGGCCTGCCACAAGGTGTCGAACATGAGGAAGCCCACCGTGGCCAGCAGGAGGATTCCGGCGCTCGGACCGAAATAGGGAACAAAATTCAGGATGCCCACGAGCATTCCCCACATGGCGGCGTTGCGCACGCCGATGAAATAGAGGCCCCCGCCCACGGCCAGGGCGAGGCCGATGTTAATCAAAGCAACCGAAAACAGGTAATGGGAAATGTTTTGCTGAATCTCATGGCTGATCTCGACGGCGCGCTTTTTTTCACGCAAGGTGGGCATCACGCGAACCAGTTTCTGCAAAAACAAGTCGCCGGACGCCAGCAGCAGATAGAGCAAAACCAGGGTTTCGCCGGTTCCCGCCATGAGAGTCCCGCTCCAGTTAAGGACGGTGCTGGGGACCCGGCTCGTTGTCAGCTCCACCTTGGGCGATGCCTTTTGCTCCGCCTCTGTCGCCCCCAGATTTTTCACGGCGGTGGCCGCCTCGCTGAAGCGTCCGAGACGCGGGAACATTTTCTGAACCCGCTGCCGCAAGTCGGTCATGTGTTGCGGCGCTTCATTCATCCAAGCCAACGCCGGCCGGCCCAATTCAAAGAATCCAATCCCGACGCCGGCCACAAGAAAGCAAAGCAGGACGGCGGCGGAGAGGGCGGGTGGAATGCGGCAGTAGGACAACCAGCGGATGAGCGGTTTCAACGTCAGTGCGGCAACAAAAGCCATGAAGATCGGCAAGAGCACCGGACGCCCAAAATAGAGGAAGACCATCGTCCCCAACCCCATCGTGAGCATTTGCCCCGGCGTCGCCTTGGCCGCGGTGGGATCGGCTGGCGCAGCCGGCGACGCTTCGAGGCGGAGGGCATCCGCACGCGGGGCCGAGGCGGCCGCCGAGTTATCCGTGGCCGCAATGGGCCGGGTTATGGTGACGCCGTGCATATTCAGTGCGTCTGTGAGTCTTCGTGCTCGCGACGGAATGAGCCAAATGAGGCGGTGCCAGAGGAACCGGAGTTTCAGCCCTGAGCGGCTGATGCCATCCCTGCTGCAGAACCATTGCCGCCGGCCGCAGGCTGGGCCGGGCCGCGACTTCCGTCGCCGACCGGCCGTTCCCGCCAGGGCGTGGTGACCGGGTTGCCCAATCGGGACTCCAACAGCCTGGTGACCAACAGACGGCATTCCTCCCGCCGCCGGTCCAGCATCTTGCGATAAACCATGCCGAGAACCACAAAAGCCACGAGGCTGATCAGGGATGCCACACCCAAAGCGCAAACAAGTTTCAGGATGGATTGCGACGCGCTGTAGGGAAAGTTCGCCAGCAAAATCGCCGGATAGGCAAGGCCGGCTGTAGCGAGCGCGGTCAAGACGGCCATGAGCCACGCCGCGCGTTGCACACAGCGCTCGTCGCGCTGAATTCGGGTGATGTCTTGCTTCAGTTCCTGGCGCCTGGCGCCTTCGTCGTAACGAAGGCACTGCTTCAGAAACTCCGTTTGTTTGTGGTGGTCGCTCATGATGGTGGATGCTCCTGCGTTCCTTTCAAGGCAAGGCCCCCAGGTTTCTCTAACCGGCCGGAGTGGTCGTGGATTGCCGTGATGGGCGTTGGTTTCATGATATTCTACAAATCGTCCGGTCACTGGGCCGATTGTTCACCTGAAGTCTTTCATGGACAGCATGGACTGCGATCACATTCCCATCGGCCGCGAGGGCGGCACGAACGGCCTCCAGAAGGGTGCCGGGATCGCTCAGGGAGTTGGTGTTGTACCAGGTGTTTTGGATGCGCTCCTCTCCCGCCAGTTGCGTCGCCCGGCGACAAGTTTGCATGGCCCACTCCCGGGTCATGCTGTCCTGGCAAACCCCCGCGATGTTCAAACTGAATCCCGATTTATCCGGGGCCATGGCCGCCTCGTCCGACAGAACCGGCGGCGCCAGAAGCTCAATCGCATTTTTCATACATTTCAGACGCTGGGGTAATCGTGACCGCAAAACGATGCGGGCGCTATAGGGTGTTTACCCCATATACAGATTGAGCCTGCTGCACGATGCTTGTCTTGGATGGGCGGGGTGGCATTGAGAAATCAAGCATGCCGTGAATTCCGAAATGCATGAGACGCAAGTTTTCCAAAAGTTATCAGGCCAGGTTGCTGGCCTATCTCAACCAACCCCCGGGGGCGGACCTGCAATCGGCGCGGGGCATAGGCCAGCAGGCGTTGGCCGCCGGACTGGAGACGCTGGACCTGGCCAAGCTCCATGAGCAAATCCTGGTCACCCAGGTGTTGCCAGGCCGCCCGGCAGGCGAAAGCAACGCGCTTATCAAGCAGGCAGGGGCCTTCTTTACCGAGGCGATTACCCCGCTGGAGGAAACCGATTACAGCGCGCGGGAGGCCTCCGTCCACCTCAATCAAATCGTCGGGATGCTGAGCCGGCGCACGGTGGAACTGGCCGCGTCCAACCAGGAATTGAGCCAGGAAATCGCCCAGCGCAAGGCGATGGAGGAGGCGCTCAAAAAGAGCGAGCAACATTACTCCGAGTTGCTGGAAAAGTCGGATCGCCTCCAGGAGCAGTTGCGGCGCTTGTCCCGCCAGATTCTCTCGGCGCAGGAGGAGGAGCGAAAACGAATCAGCCGGGAACTGCATGATGTCATCGCCCAGACCCTGACGGGCATCAATGTCCGGCTGGCGGCCTTGAAAAAAGAGGCCGCGCTCAACACCAAGAGCGTCGCCCGCAACATCGCTGCCACGCAACGGTTGGTGGAGAAGTCGGTGGACGTCGTGCATCAGTTTGCCCGCGAATTGCGGCCGCCGGTGCTGGATGATCTGGGACTGATTCCCGCCCTGCATTCCTTCATGAAAAACTTCACCGCGCGGACCGGCGTGCGCACGCATTTGACGGCCTTTGCGGAGGTGGAACAGTTGGACATGGTCCGTCGAACGGTGCTTTTTCGCGTCGCCCAGGAAGCGCTGACCAATGTGGCCCGCCATGCCAAGGCCAGCCGGGCGCATGTGAACATTCAGAAACTGCACGATGTCGCCCGCATGGAAATCAAGGATGATGGCAAATCTTTCCAAGTGGAACGCATCTTGCACTCCAATGGAGACAAGCGGCTGGGAGTGCTCGGCATGAGGGAGCGGGTGGAAATGGTCGGCGGCGCCTTTGGCGTCGAATCCGCCCGAGGCCAGGGCACCACCGTCCGGGTGGAAATGCCATTCGCCCGCGTCCCGAACGGCGCGCTGAAAAAATCGGGCAATAATGCATTAAACATGCTCTTGAATGAAAACCAACGGCTCTAAAACCAACGGCTCTAAAACCAACGGCTCTATAAAAGCCAACGGCTCTATAAAAGCCAACGGCTCTATAAAAGCCAACGGCTCAATTTCCAACTCCAAGGCAGTTTGTCTGCCCAGGTGCCCCACGGGCATCCAGGGTCTGGACGAAATTACCCGCGGCGGACTGCCGCGCGGGCGGCCCACGCTGGTCTGCGGCAGCGCGGGCTGCGGCAAGACGCTGCTGGCCGCGGAATTCCTCGTGCGCGGCGCGGTGCAGTTCGACGAGCCGGGCGTCTTCATGGCCTTCGAGGAGACGGAAGCGGAGTTGAAGGCCAACGTGGCGTCGCTTGGTTTTGATTTGGAGGGGCTGGTCCGGCGCAAAAAAATTGTGCTCGACTACGTTCACATCGAGCGCGGTGAAGTCCAGGAAAGCGGCGAGTATGACTTGGAGGGGCTGTTCGTGCGGCTCAATCACGCGATTGATTCCATAGGGGCCAAGCGTGTGGTGCTGGACACGCTGGAAGCGCTGTTTGCCAGCCTGTCCAACGAGGCTATCTTGCGCAGCGAACTGCGCCGGCTCTTCCGCTGGCTCAAGGACAAAGGGGTGACGGCCGTGATCACCGCCGAGCGCGGGCGCGACCAACTGACGCGCCACGGGCTGGAGGAATACGTATCCGACTGCGTCATCCTGCTCGATCATCGGGTCAATGAGCAGATTGCCACGAGGAATCTGCGGGTGGTCAAGTATCGCGGCGCGCTGCACGGCACCAACGAATTTCCCTTTCTCATCGGCAACGAAGGCATCAGCGTGCTGCCCATCACGTCGCTGGGGCTGAATCACAAGATCTCGGTGGAGCGGATTGCCACCGGCATCCCCCGGCTGGACGCGATGCTGGGCGGGCGGGGTTTCTTTCGCGGCAGCAGCATTTTGTTGACGGGCACCCCCGGCACGGGCAAGACCATCGTGGCCGCCAACTTTGCCCAAGCCGCCTGCCGGCGCGGGGAGCGCACCCTGTTCTTTTCGTTCGAGGAATCACCCAACCAGATCATCCGCAACATGCATTCCATCGGGTTGCGCCTGGACCCGCTGGTCAAGCGCGGCCTGCTGCGGTTTCACGCGGCGCGGCCCTCGCTCTACGGGCTGGAAATGCACCTGGCCACCATGTTCAAGGAGATCGCCGAATTTCAGCCCCAGGTCGTCATCATAGACCCAATTACCAGCCTGATGGACGCCGGCACGGATACCGAATGCCGGGGGATGGTGACGCGGCTGGTGGATTATTTGAAGGCCGGACAAGTCACGACCCTGTTCACCAGCCTGACGCAGGGCGGCCACGCGCTGCAACAAAGTGAAGCCGCCATGTCCTCGCTGATGGACTCCTGGCTGTTGTTGCAGGACGTGGAAGGCAACGGCGAGCGCAATCGCGTGCTCTACGTGCTCAAGGCGCGGGGCATGGCCCACTCCAACCAGGTCCGCGAGTTCCTGATATCCGACCGGGGCATTGACCTGATGGATGCCTACATCGGCGCCAGCGGGGTGTTGACCGGGTCCGCCCGGGCGGCGCAAGGGGCGCTGGAAAAAGCCGCCGTGCTGGCCAGCCACCAGGAAGCGGCCCGTCGCAAGCGCGAACTGGAACGCAAGCGCACGGCCATCGAACGGCAAATCAGCGCGCTGCGCTCCGATTACGAATCCGAAGCGGTGGAACTGCGGCGCATTGACGAACAGGTCGGAACGCAAACGCGCTTACTCACCACCGAGCGGGCCGCCTCGGGCATCTTGCGCCAGGCGGATGCCAAGGTGGCAGCCGGCGCGCCGGGCAAACCCAGACAACGGAGGGGAAATTGATGAAAACCAAAACAGTCAGCCGTCGCGCCACCGCCTCCCATCGCCGGCCCGACAAACTCTGGCAACTGCGCCTTTACGTGTCCGGCCAGACGGCCCTATCGGTGACGGCGCTCTCGAACCTGAAGAAGGTCTGCGAAAGCCACCTCAAAGGCCTTTATCACATCAAGGTGATTGACTTGGTGGAACAGCCGCAGTTGGCCAAAGGCGACCAAATCCTGGCCATTCCCACGGTGGTGCGCAAGATGCCCAAGCCCGTGCGAACCGTCATTGGCAACCTCTCGGATACCGATCGCATGCTGGCCGGCTTGGATGTGCGCCTTGTCTGATTAACCGAGACCAACACCCGTGAAAAACAATAAAATCAGCCGCGCGGCGCAGGCCCTGGAGAAGGCCCTGGCCGTCCGGCCTGCGGGCAAATACGTCTTGCGGCTGTTCGTGGCCGGGGCCACGGCCAGATCGCGCCAAGCCGTCCTGCGCGTCCGTCAGTTGTGCGAAGTGGAACTGAAAGACAACTGCACCCTGGAAGTGATTGACATCTATCAGCAGCCCCACTTGGCGCGCGACAACCAGATCGTCGCCACCCCGACGCTCATCAAAGCCATCCCACTGCCGGTGCGCCGGTTCATCGGCAACCTGGCCAACATCACCGGGCTGTTTGTCGAATTGGACTTGATTGCAAAAGTTAAAATCGCGCATTGAAAACGACCCGCCCCAAAAGATCTTCTCCCGATGCCTTGGGATCGCCCCACGAGATCGCCGAACTGCGCGTGCGCCTGGGCGAAGCGGAGGGAGCGCTCCGCGCCATCCGCAGCGGAGAAGTGGATGCGGTGGTGGTCACGGAGACGCAAGGACCGCAAGTGTTCACGCTGGAAGGAGCCGGGCACGCCTACCGCGTCCTCATCGAATCCATGAACGAAGGGGCGCTCACCCTGACGGCCGACAAGATGATCCTTTACGCCAACCAGTGCTTCGCCAGAATGGTCAGATGTCCGCTGGAGCAGGTGATGGGCAGTTCCTTCCGCCGCTTTCTCTCCGCCGCGGACCGGGCGACGCTCCGACCGCTCATGAAACGGGCCGACAAAGCAGGCTCTAAAATCCAAGTGCTCCTTCACGCCGGCGACGGTTCGAAAATGCCGGCGCAAATTTCCATTCGTCCCCTGGCCAGGAATGGTGTCAACCGCGCGGCCATCGGCATGGTGGTGACGGACATGACGGAATCCCGGCGGACCGAGGAACGGCTGCGGGCCTTGACGCACCGCGTGGTGCAAGTGCAGGAAGCCGAGCGCGGGCGCGTGGCCCTGGAATTGCACGACAACATCACCCAGAATCTCTGTGCGGTTCTCCCGCGCTGGGCGGCACTGGCGAGCAAACTACCGGCGCACGAGAAAGCATCGCGGGGAGAGGTGATGAAACTCAGCCAGATGCTCGGCCAGACCGTCGAAGAAGTGCAGCGCATCGCGCGCAATCTGCGGTCCAGCGTCTTGGACGAACTGGGCCTGGTCCCCGCCCTGCGCGCCATCTGCACGGAGTTCGCCGATCGGACGGGCGTGTCGCTCAAGCTGGCCTGCAAGCCATTGACCGCCCGGCTGCCCGCCGAAGGGGAGTTGGCACTCTACCGCATCCTCCAGAACGCTTTGGAGAATGTGGAGAGGCACGCCCGCGCCCGCCACGTTACCGTGCGCCTGAGGCAGCGCGCCTTCGTTCAGTTGACGATCAATGACGATGGCATCGGCTTCGACCCGGAGCATCACGCGGCCAGACAAAAAGGAATGGGCGGCCTTGGTCTGCTGAGCATGCGCGAGCGGGCGACTTATGTGGGCGGCGACTTCAAGATCAAATCCGTTCGCGGCGCCGGCACGGAAATCGAGGTGCTCATTCCCCTGCCGCCAAGTGCCAAGGCGGCTAATTAAACTGACTTATGAAACCAATTACTGTTCTGCTCGCTGAAGACCATACCATTGTGCGCGAGGGATTTCGCAAGATGCTCGAACTTGATGCCGACCTGGAGGTGGTCGGGGAAGCGCAGGACGGACGCCAAGCCGTCGCCCTGGTCAAGAAACTTCGGCCCGACGTGGTCTTGATGGACATTGCCATGCCCCTGCTCAATGGTGTGGAAGCCACCCGTCAGGTGCTCAAAGCCGTCCCCGCCACCAAAGTCCTCATGCTTTCCGCGCACAGCGATGACGCCTACGTGCAAACCGCGACCGAGTCCGGCGCGGTGGGATTCCTGCTCAAACAAACCTCCTCGCAGGATGTCTGCCGGGCCATTCGCGAAATTCAAAAAGGGAAGACGTTTTTCAGTCCCTCCATTTCACGGCGCCAGGACCGGCTCCATCCGGAATCGCGGGATCGTAACGGACAGCCCCACAAGAAGGCGGCGCAACTGACTTCGCGCGAGATGGAAGTGCTGCAACTGATAGCGGAAGGCAAGGCCAACAAGGAAACCGCCTCGGAACTGGGCATCAGCATGAAGACGGTCGAGAAGCATCGCGAGAACCTCATGAGCAAGCTCGACATCCACGACACCGCGGGTCTGACCCGCTACGCCATCAGCGCCGGCGTCATCGAGAACAGCGTGCAGTTGACCATCGTCTGATGCTGAAGACCCTCCTCCTCCATCCAGGAAGAAGAGGCTTTGGTTTGGCAGCCGTGCAGCGGATGGACCGGGAAGAGGGCGGTTTGCCCAGGCATTGGTTGTGCTGTATTAGTAATACTCGGTTAAGTAGTCAGGATGAGTTTTCGAATTTCGTCTGACACCAGGGGCACTTACCGGAGAGATGAATCAGCGCCGCTTGGAGTTGTTTGCGAATCATCGGCAAGGTCAC
>JBEKVM010000163.1:0-10912 GCA_049513975.1 Verrucomicrobiota bacterium
GGTGTCGTAATCAATGTCGACGAAGCGCGCAGCCATATATTTGCATTGACTGACTGCTTGGCCCCTCGCCCTGTTCAAATCATTTCAAAAAATCTTCGCCCAAAGTCCGACAGGCTGCTAGAATAGCGCTCTGAAAAATTATGATTATTGTTCTTAAACCCGGGTTGTCGAAGAAGGACGAGACGGAAGTTCTGCGGGAAATCAGAAAGCTGGGCTACCGGCCGCACGTCATGCGCGGGGTGGAACGGATCGTGGTCGGGGCCATCGGGGACGAGCGGACGCACCAAAGCCTGGAAATGCTGGCCTCCTGGCCGCAGGTGGAGCGGGTCATGCCGGTGCAAAAGCGCTACAAGCTGGTCAGCCGCGAGGCGCACAAGATGACTTCCACCATGACGGTGCGCGGCCAGGTCATCGGCGCCAAAAAAATCCAGGTCATGGCCGGCCCGTGTTCGGTGGAGGATGAGAAGCAATTGATGGCCACCGCCCACGCGGTCAAGAAGGCCGGCGCGACGTTCCTGCGCGGGGGCGCTTTCAAACCGCGCACCTCGCCGTATGAATTCCAGGGGCTGGGCCGCAAAGGGCTAAAATTGCTGGCCAAGGCGCGGCGCGAAACCGGCCTGGCGGTCATTACCGAGATGCTTTCCGAATCGCACGCCGGCCTGGTGGCCGAATACACCGACATCATTCAAATCGGGGCGAGAAACTGCCAGAACTTTCAGTTGCTCATCGCCGCGGCGAAAACGGGCAAACCGGTTTTGCTCAAACGCGGTCTTTCCATGCGCATCGAGGAATGGCTGCTGGCGGGCGAATATGTTTTGTCCAACAACAATCCCAATCTGCTTTTCTGCGAACGGGGCATCCGGACGTTTGAAACTTATACGCGCAACACCCTGGACCTGTCTGCCATTCCCATCATCAAACAGGAATCCCATTGCCCGATCATAATTGATCCGAGCCAGGGGGCGGGGCGTGCGGAATTGGTGGCGGCCATGTGCAAAGGGGCGGTGGCCATGGGGGCGGACGGGCTGTTGATCGAGGTCCATCCGAATCCGGCCGAGGCGTGGAGCGACGGGGCGCAGCAATTGACCTTGCAAGGCTTCGCCCAATTGATGGAGGAGTTGCAGCCCTTCATCGCCGCGGCGGGCCGGGAATGAAGCGCGGGCGGAGGAGCGATTGGAACTGGCGGTAACGGAGGCGCCGGAAACGGGCTGGCAACGATATGGGCCGCCGGGGATGGAGGCGCGTCATTTGCACGGGACGCCGGCGCGTGTGTTGTGGCTGGCCATGAATCCAGCGTTGTTGTGAGGGCAAATTAAATTATTTAAACTTTGGAGATGAAAATTACACCGGGATGTGACAGGATGCCGGCGGAATAACTGCAAATGTCATTGATGGAAACATTTTTCGGCGCAGGAGTGCCGCCCCTGATGGTGCTGGGGGTGGTGGCGGGCAGTTATGTTTTGGGGTGTTTTGCGACGGGCTATTATGTGGTGCGCAAAGGGACGGGGCAGGATATCCGGGAGCTGGGGAGCGGGAGCACGGGGGCGCGCAACGCGGGGCGGGTGCTGGGGCGGAGGGGGTTTTTGTTGACGCTGGCGGGGGATCTGGCCAAGGGGGCTCTGGCGGTGTGGCTGGCGCTGGAGCTGACGGGCAATGACCGGGTGGCGTTGCTGGCCTGGCTGGCGGTGGTGGCGGGACATGTCTGGCCGGCGCAATTGGGTTTCCGCGGCGGCAAGGGGGTTTCGACTTCGTTGGCGGGATTGTTGATTTACGACTGGCGGCTGGCGTTGATTTATGTGGTTTTTTTTGTGGGGGGACTGGCGCTGACGAGGAGATCGGTGGCGGCGAGTTTGGCGGCGTTTGCGTTGTTGCCCGGGGCCAGTTGGTGGCTGGGCGGGGACGAGACGCAAATCTGGGGCATTTCCGTTCTTGCGGGATTGATCATAATGGCGCATCATCGGAACGTGGTGGAAGGAATAGCGGAGTGGTGGTCCCGGCGGGGAGTGGGGCCGCCCTCAGATCAATCCGTCAAAGAATTATGAGCACGAGCGCTTTGCAGTTCAAGATAGCCACCGAGGAGTGGGAATTTGAACAGATTCACGAGTTGAATTACCGGACTTTTGTGGAGGAGATTCCACAGCATCAACCGGCGGAGCAGCCGCGGCTGGTGGACAAGTTCCACGAGGAGAACACTTACCTGATTTGCGTGGCGGGAAACCGGGTGGTGGGGATGCTGGCGGCGCGGGGCCGGCGGCCCTTTTCGCTGGATCAAAAGCTGCCGAATTTGGATTCCTTTTTGCCGGCGGGGCGGCGGCCCTGCGAGGTGCGCTTGCTGGCGGTGGAGAAGGATTTTCGGAACAGCCAGGTATTCCGGGGGATCATTTCGCTGATGTGGCAGTATGGGACGGAGCGGGGCTATAACATGGCGATCATTTCTGGGACGACGCGGCAGCAGAAGCTATACCGGCATCTGGGGTTTGTGCCCTTTGGCCCGCTGGTGGGGAAGGGGGAGGCGATGTTTCAGCCGATGTATTTGACGCTGGAGGGATTTGAGAGGAAGGCGGAGGAATTTTTCAGCATGCCGGTGAATTTGCCCGGGCCGGCCAGTTTTTTGCCGGGACCGGTGAGCATCCACCGGGAGGTGCGGAAGGCGTTTGAGCGGCAGGCGGAATCGCACCGGTCGGATCGTTTCGTGGCGGAGTTTCAGAGGGTGCGCCAGCGGCTGTGCCAGTTGACGGGGGCGCGGCAGGCGCAAATCCTGCTGGGTTCGGGGACGCTGGCCAATGACACGGTGGCGGCGCAGTTGTCGTTGCAGGAGAAGCCGGGGCTGGTGTTGAGCAACGGGGAGTTTGGGGAGCGGCTGGTGGACCACGCGCGGCGGTTTGGGCTGACGTTCGACACGTTGAAGTTGCCGTGGGGCGAGGCGTTTGACATGGCGGCGGTCCAGCAGTTTCTGTCGCGCTCGCCGGCGGTGGGCTGGCTGTGGTTTGCCCACGGGGAGACTTCGACGGGGATGTTGAATCCGCTTTCGCCGCTGCAGTCGCTTTGCGCCAAGCGGAGGATCAAACTGTGCGCGGATTGCATCAGTTCGATTGGAATGGGGCCGGTGAATTTGGAAGGGGTGTATCTGGCCTCGGCGGCGAGCGGGAAGGGACTGGCGGCGTATCCGGGCTTGTGCATGGTTTTTTATAATCACACCATCAGCCATTCGACGCGGTTGCCGAGGTATTTGGATTTGGGCTGGTACGCGGAGCACCAGGGGATCGCGTTCACGCATTCGTCGAATCTGGTGCAGGCGCTGGATGCGGCGTTGCGGCGGGTGGATTGGCCGAAGAAGTATGCGCAACTGGGGGAAGATTCGGCGTGGCTGCGGGGGCGGTTGCGGGGTCTGGGCTTGAACCTGATCACGCCGGACACGGAGGCGATGGCGGGGGTGATCACCTTGGCGGCGGCGCCGGGCCAGAGCGGCTTGGAGTTGGCGCAGCGGCTGGAACAGGCGGGTTTTCTGCTGAGTTGCAACAGCGATTATCTGAAGCAGCGCAATTGGATTCAGATTTGCCTGATGGGGGAGTATTCGCGGGAGAAGCTGGACGGATTGGTGGCGTGCCTGGCCCGGCATGCCACGGCGGGGGCGGAAGCGGCGCCGGGGCGCGGGGTGGCGGTTCAGCCGATGGTGCCGGCCTAAGGCGGGGAGGGGGGGAAGATCGGAGGGATCGGACGAAATATGTTCCAGATTGGTGTTGTAATTGACCGCGATCCTGATAGAAGTGCTGAACGCCATATTATGCTGAAAGGAGATTTTTGGAAGTTTATGAGATCCACTGACAATCGTTTGAATTTTGTGCCGGCTCCATCGGCCCCGGCGGGGGCCTTTTGGCGGGGATGGGGAGGCCGGCGCGGCGGCGGGGCGCGGCGGTGGGCGGCGGGTTTGGCGGCGGGTTTGGCGGTAATCTGGAGCGGGGCGGCGCAAGGGCAGTTGGTTTTGACCAATGCGGCGGGGAATATTGATGTGACCAAGTTGAAGGGGAATGAATCGGACGGAGTCATAGCCTTGAATCCGCTCAATCCGGCGCAAATGTTTATCGCGGCGAACACGAATGTGGAGGCGGGGCTTTATGGCGCGGTCAGCGTCAACAGCGGGGTCACTTGGTCGGCGGTATCGCTGGCCAATCTGCCGGTAGGGGCGTATCCGGCGGTGGCGTGGGACGGGTATGGGAATTTGTTTTTGGCGTATGCGGACGGCGCCTTGTCGGGAATTGATGTGGCGGCGAGCACCAATGGCGGGACCAATTTTAACGTGATGACCAATTATGCGAACGGGTTGACCAATCTTGCCTCGGGTGATTATGCCTTTCAGCCGAGAATCGCGGTGGGCACGGGGACGGCCCTGGGCAGTGTTTGGGTTCTTTACAAGGATTTCAGCCTGGCTTTTAACCCGCTGGTGGCGCAAGGCGCGGCGGTGACGGGAACGAATGCGTTTGGGACGTTTGGACCGGCGGAGATAGTGCCGGGTTCAACCAATGACTGCGGTTTTGGGGACATCGCCGTCGGCCCGCAGGGGCAGGTGATGGTGGTGTATCAAAATCTGTTCGACTCGGCCGGCACGGCGACCAATTATGTGTGCGTGGATGCGGACGGCTTGGGACCGAACACCTTTGGCCCGCCGGTGGTGGCGGCGACGAACGCGGTGGGCGGCAACACCACGACTCTTCCGGCGGCGCCGGATGGCGCGGGGATTAATGCGGCGGCGGGACTGGCCTGGGATACCAATCCGCTCAGCCAGCAGTACGGCCGGGTTTACCTGGTGTGTGTGGGCCAGGGAACAGACGGAAACCCCGCCGACACGGCCATTCTGCTGAATTCTTCGATTGATAATGGGGCGACCTGGAGCGCGCAACTGCAGGCCAATGACGAGAGCACGAACAGCCGGTTTTTGCCGCGGGTGACGGTGGACCCCACCGATGGCGTGCTGGCGCTGAGTTGGTACGATTGCCGCCTGGACATGGGAGCGATCACGATCACGAACACCACGGTGCCGCCCAACACCATCACGACGAACATTGACACGAACCAGACTCCGCCCGTCACGAACTTGACCACCAACATCGTGTTGACAACCAACTTGTCCGGCACGGCGGACGGGATTGCCAACCATTCGGCGATGATGTACGCCACGGTGAGCCTGGATGGGGGAGCGACTTTCCAGGCAAATGTCAATATCACCAGCCCCAAGTTCACCACCAACGGCTACCGCGCGCCCTATGCCCACAGTCTGACAGATTTTGGGGATTATACCGGGCTGGCGTTTTACGGGGGGACTTTCTACCCGGTGTGGGCGGATAATTCCGGAAGCGGGGGCGGCAATCCCAATGGCATAACCAACGATTTGGACATCACGGTGGCGCCGGTGGTGCTGAAAGGTCTGGCCGATGTGTCCATCACCTCGGTGGTGACCAATACGACCAACGTTTTGGGGATTGGGTCGGTCATCACTTATTTCCTGACCGCGAGCAATGCCGGGCCGAGCGCGGTCACCCAGGCCCTCGTGACGGATTATTTGCCGCCCGAGGTGAGGGGGGGCAGGGCGGTCCAGGCCTTTCCGACGAACCACGGAGTCCCGGGGAACTATGTCATCAACGACCATACCCTGTTCTGGCCGGTGGGGGCGCTGGCGGTCGGGGGCACCGCCACCATCTGGATTGAGGCGCCGGCGGTGGGGATTGGCAGCGCGACCAACTCTGCCACGATCACGCCGGGCCCGGGAGTGATTGATCTGCTGACCAACAACAACTTCACGTCGCTGGTGTCAACAGTCCTGGGGGCTGATTTGCAATTGTCCATCACCAATTCGCCCGCCGTCATCGGCTACGGGCTGCCGGCGGTTACTTTCACAGTAACGGTGAGCAATCAAGGGCCGGTTACGGCCCTGGGGGTCTATGCTTCCAACTTGTTGTCCGCAAACCTTGTTTTGACCGGCGTGACCCTCCCGCCCGGGGGAAGTTATTTCACGAATGCCGGCGAAAACGACGTGGTGGTCAATATCGGAACGATGACCAACGGCCAGGTGGTCAGCTTTGGAGTGACGGCCAACGTGCCGCTCCCGCCGCCCTTCCTGGGTTTCGGCCCGGCCACCTGCACGGCCATCGCGCTGGGGATAGTTGATCCGACCATCACCAATAATGTAGGCTCGGCGGAGGTTCAAATCGTGCCGCCCGACGTGGCGATCGGCATGGCTGGCGCGCCCGCCTTCGTGACCGTGGGAGATTCGGTCACTTACACGCTGGGAGTGACGAATTTGGGGCCAGTGCCGGCCTTCGGGGTGACGGTGACCAATTTCCTGCCGCCAAACCTGCAATTGGTGAGCGTGAGCGTGCGAAAAGGAGCTTACACCAGCAATCCCGACATAAACACTAATGGCCAAACCGATATTATCGCAACCTTGAATGAGCCGTTGCTCGCTGGCGAGAGCTCCCTGGTGATAATCACGGCCACCGCGATGGCCCTGGGCCAGGCGACCAATACCGCCGTGGTGAGCAACGCGGTGCCGGATGCCAATCCGGCGAACAACCTGGCCCGGGTAGTGACCCCGGTGGACGCGCCCGACGTGGCGTTGATCATGACCGGCGCGCCGGGCACGATCACGGTCGGCCAAACGGTGACCTATACCCTGACGGTGACGAACTCAGGGCCGGTTCGGGCGACGAGCGTGGCGCTGACCAATACGCTGCCGGCAGCCCTTGCCTTTGCGGGAGTGTCCCTGCCCGTGGGCATGACTTACAGCACAAACCAAAATGTGATCGTCTTCAACATCGGGGCGATGACCAACGGCCAGGCGGCCACGGTGAGCATCCTGGCCACGGCGCTCTCCGCCGGCAAGGCGACTAATTCCGCCGTGGTGGGGGACACCCTGCCGGATGGCAGTTTCGGCAACAACAGCGCCAAGGTGGTTACCACCATTACCCCGCTGGCGCCGTTTTCCAACCTGACGGTCGTGGCGGGAGTCACCGGCGTCTTCATCACCTGGAACACCATCTACAATACCACCTCGCAGGTGGATTATGGATTGACCACGGCCAGCAACGCATCGTTCTTGAATCCAACGCTCACCAACTACCATGTGGTCATGTTGACGGGACTGATACCGGACACCAATTACGTCTTTCAAGCCAGGTCCATGACCGCCGCGATGGCTGCAACGGACGTGACCAACGGATCCATTGTCACAATAATGGACGGAGCTCCCGCTGTCTTATATACGACCAACGGAACCTTCTCCACCACTTCTTCGTTGACCTTTGGCACGCATGGCGCGAGCTATGGGGGCGGATGGGCTCTCCCTGGCTCGGATGCGGTCGGCATTTACGGGGGAGTTAACAGCAACGACTTTACCTACGAATATGTGCAGGGGGTCGCCGTCGGGTCCCCGACCGCCTCGGCCACTTACACGCCGACCATTGCGGTGCCGGGCCTTTACGATATATCCATCTGGTACCCCACCAAGCCCGGATTTTTCTCGGCCAGCACCCCGATGATCGCCATTGGCACGACGAACGTGGTCCCGGCCACTGTCAATCAAACCATCAACGGCGGCAGTTGGCAGCCGCTGGTCACGGGCATGTATTTTGCCAGCGGAGCCTCGGGCAATCTGACCATTTACAACGACTCCGGCGACACCACGACCAGCGTGGTGGCCAATGGGGCGCGCTGGGTTTACGAGGTGTCCCAGGACAATCCGGCCAGCGGCACCGTGCCGGCCTGGTGGGCTGATTTCTATTTCGGCGGGAATGTCAGCGGGGCGGCGACCGGCCTGAACGGCTATGCCTACTACGCGGATTACGTGCTGGGCACCGACCCCACTTCCAGCTCAAGTCAACTGCAATTTGTGGCCGCGCCCGGACCGTCCACCAATGTGACGGTCACCTTTGCGCCCTGGCAGGGCGGGCGGGTTTATCAACTCCAGTCCTCCGGCGCCCTGGGCAATCCCGCCTGGGTGACGCTGACCAACACGCCCGCGCTGAACACCAATAACGGGAGCGGTTTCTTCACGGTCGGCCAGACGCCGGGAGCGACGGTTTTCTACCGGCTGGCCGCGAGCCTGGCGCCGACCCAATAACGGGTTGGTTATTGCAACTGGAGAATGTAAAACCGCTGGCCGGCGCCCGAAGTCACGGTGTTGGTGACGGTGGTGGTGAAATTCCCGCTCGTGCTCAAGATATTGGTGGCCACGCGCGTCCACTGGCTCAACGGCAGGAGGAGGTTCGTGCTGGTCAGCACATAATAGGTCCCGCCGGCCAGCCCATTGGTCCCGGCGAGCACCAAATTAGTGCCGGACACCTGGACGCTGCCCATGCCGAACGAGGCCGGCGCAACGCTGACGTCATCCAGACCGAGATAGCCGGGGTCATCCCGGAATCCGAATGATAAAACCGTGTTCGTTGCGGTCGCCGCGACCCAAAACTGCAGGTTGGTCCATCCGATGGCGGGGATGTTCGTTTCATCAAAGAGGGTGTTGCCATTCCAGGACACGAGAAACTCATTGGGAGTCTGGCCATCCGGGCTGTCCAGCCACAACGAAAGCAAATAGGCCGCTCCCGCGCTGGTGGCCACCGTTTGGGAAAGATAACTGAGCGAACCGACCGGACCCAAGGCCGCCAGATACCCTCCGGAGAGCGGTTTGATTCCAGATTGAGAACCGTTGTCAACAAATACATCTATATTGTTGGAAACCGCTCCGGAAACGGTCCACCCGGTGAAATCCCCCGTTTCAAAGCCGCCGTTGAGAACCAGGCCTGAATACGCCGGCCCGTTGGTGACTGTAATAAAGGCGGGACCGGAGCCGGTCACCGTGCCGCCAAGGTTGTTGGTCGCAATGAGAGCAGGGGAGAAAATGCCGGCGTTGGTGTAAGCGTGGGAGGGATTCTGCGCGGTGCTGGTTGAGCCATCGCCAAACGTCCAGTTCCAATTGGTGATGACATGGCCGTAGTAGTCAACGCCCGCCGAAACGAAGCTCACGATGAGTGGAACCGAACCGCTGGTGGGATTGGCGGTGAACGCATCGGTGTCAGGCGGGGACACTGTGATGGACGGCCCGGACCCGGAAAGCGGGAGACCGTTGTTGTTTGTTGCCAGGAGGCTGGGAGAGAAAGTGCCGGCCCCGGTGTAAGTGTGCGATGGATTCTGATTGGTGCTGGTTGAGCCATCGCCGAAACTCCAGTTCCAACCGGTGACGGCATTGCCGTAGCTGTCAACATCCGGCGAACTGAAATCAACGGTGAGCGGAGCCAGGCCGTTGGTTCGATCGGCCATGAATGGGAGGTAGATCGCGCTCAACGAGAACACGGTGCCGTTGCTCGAAGTGCCGCCCAAATACGCGGTCCCATAGAGGGTGTTGCCGGATAAAAACAATCCGGGGATCAGATAAGCTCCATCGCTGTTGGTGCCGGTCACGGGATCGCGCGCCGAAAAACTATAAAGGGTGGCAAATGCGGCGCCATTAGTACTGACGGCAAAGACCGTGCCATCGCCCGATCTGCCGCCAACATCAGCCGTCCCATAGAGTATGCGGCCAGACAAAATCAATCCGGCCTCCGGACCAAATCCATCGCTGTTCGTATAGGGCGCAGTAGCGGGAAGGGCCATGAAACTATGGAGGGTCGTGAAACTGGTGCCATTGGTGCTGATGGCGAAAACCGTGCCACCGCCCGAACTGCCACCCCTGCTTGCCGTCCCATAGAGGGTGTTGCCCGATAAAGCCAAACTGCAAAACGGACCCGCTCCATCGCTGTTGGTAAGAAGCGGAGAACCGGAAGGCGCCGTGAAGGCATGCAGGGTCGTAAAACCCGTGCCATCGGTGTTCAAGGCGAATAGCGTGCCGTTGCCCGAAGTGCCACCAGTATAGGCCATGCCGTAGAGGGTGTTGCCCGATAAAAGCAATCCCCCCACCGGCCAAGCTCCGTCGCTGTTGGTAAAAGGCTGGGAGTCGGGAATTGCACCGAAAGTATACAGGATCGCGAAACCCGTGCCATTGGTTGTAACGGAGAACACCGTTCCGGTGCCATTTGTGCCACCCTTGAAGGCCGTTCCGTAGAGGGTATCGCCAGATAAAACCAAGGTGGCATCCGGATCCCATCCATCGATGTTGGTCAGAGGCGCATAAACCGGAAGCGCCGTGAAACTATAGAGGGTGGCAAAACTGGTGCCATCGGTGTTGACCTTAAATAGCGTGCCACTGCCCGCAATGCCGCCAAGCTCCGTCGCCCCATAGAGGGTGTTGCCCGACAAGATCAATGCGGCCAACGGAAAGGCTCCGTCGCTATTGGTAGCTATATCCGAAGAATTGAGGGCAGTCGGCGAAAAACTATGCAGGGTGACAAAGCCCGTGCCATCGGTGTTGATGGCGAACACCGTGCCATTGCTCGAATTTCCGCCATAATACGCCGTCCCGTAAAGGGTGCTGCCCGATACAACCAAGGCGGATTCCGGATGAGCTCCGTCATAGTTGGTGAAAGTAACGGGATCGGTTGCCGAAAAATTATGCAGGTTCGTAAAGTTCTGCGCCGCCGCGGGGCCCGCCGGGATCAAACACAGACCGGCGATGAGCGCGCCCAGGATAAATGGATTTCCAATGGATGTTTTCATGGGCTGCATCTTACGGATTCATTTGGCGCGGCGCAAGCTCGCAGAAGGATGGGCCGGGTCCTAATTTGGGGAGCGCACGCGCCCTCGCGTGCCGTCAGCGACGCCCTCGTCGCTGACCCCGGTGAGCGGGTTCAGCGAGGGCGCTGAACCTCGCACGCGAGGCGCCAATCGTGTTCGGCCTAGAAGCTGCTTATAGTTGACGGATGCCCCTGCCACGCCATTGGTGGAAAACTGTCACCCCAGCGTCATTATCGTAACACGATTGTAACTTGTA
>JBEKVM010000164.1:0-18184 GCA_049513975.1 Verrucomicrobiota bacterium
CTAATTGGACAAATCCCCAACGTTGCTCCTGATCGGAGTTTTTTTTCCAAGGCATTTGTACCGCGAAGTGTAACCCATGCGGTGATCACCCTCTGTAACCCATGCGGTGAGCACATGCCCTCTGTCGAGCCCTGACTCGATTTCATGGGATTGAGTCACGGCTCGACAGAGTCTCGCCGACTTATTATGACGGCCCTTTATTGTCCGGCCTTGTTTTCGAGCGGAAAAATCGCCTTGGGCAGCAGGACGTGGACGCCTTTGTTGCCTTCCGCCAGCATGGTCGGGCGATTTCAGGACGGCATTGTAACCTGCAACCCCTCCGACTCGGCCAGGGCGAATTGGTCTTTGTCGAAAGTCACGAAAATCTCGGCTTGAAATTCCAAGGCGACCGCCACATGCCACAGGTCAAGTGAGCGGCACCGCTTCGTCCAAGCCGACCGGTCCGCCACCGCTTCGGCCTGACGCAACGTTTCGGTCCAGTCCAGTGGCTCATGAATTAATGTTCCATCGTGCAAATCTTCCTCAATGTGCCGCAGGATTTGACGGGCCTCGGCTTGGCTGATCAAGCCGCCGAAGGCGCATTGGCGCACCGTTGTCCGCAACTCGATCCGGTGCAGCGGTGTGAAAACAATGGGCTGCCGGCCCGTGCGCGCACGGTGGCGCAGAGCGGCGCTGGTGTGGTCATTTGGCACGTAAAGCGCCACCAAACAGGAAGTATCGAAGCAGGTTTTCACCCACGAAGCCGCGAGAGCACTTCGGAGGCCCCGGGGATGGGCTTTGGCGAGATGCGGTTGAGCCGGGCCTTAAAGGCGGCGGCGGACTTGCCTTTCTTAGCCGTGAGAGCAGGGACAAGTTTGATCCACGGTTTGCCACCGTAGGTGACGACGACCGTTTCGCCAGCGTGTGCCAGACCGCCGATCATGTCGAATCCTTGAACTGCTTCCCGTTTCGTAACCGTTTTCATGCAAGAAAGCTAACCTGAAATTAACCCTTCAGCAACGGCGAAGTCTCTTGGGCGCAACCGGACTTGCGAATACATTTGATTGCATTAACTTGACCCGAAATTACGGCAGGCCAGAGGGCGCGGGAAGACAAAACCCGGCGTCCGGCCAGGTCTTAATTTTCAGTGATGTTGCCGAACGATTAGAATCCCAAGAATTATGAAAAAATATCTGACTGAGTTTATTGGCACGTTCTTTCTGGTGTTCACGGTGGGAATGTGCCTCATCAAACCGGGAACTGACTTCGCGCCGCTGGCCATTGGCTCGGCGCTGATGGTGATGGTGTACGCGGGCGGGCATGTGTCGGGCGCGCACTACAATCCGGCGGTGACGCTGGCGGGGTGGCTGCGCGGGCGGTGTCCGGCGGCGGACGTGCCGGGCTGCCTGCTGGCGCAGATGGCCGGCGATTTTGCCGCGGCGTGCGCCGCGCTTTAGCTCAAAGGCAGTCCGACGGTGACGCCCATGGCATTGAGCACGATGCCAGCGTTGCTGGCGGAATTTGTCGGGACGTTCGCGCTGGCTTATATGGTGTTGCATGTGGCGACGGCCAGGAGCACGGCGGGCAACTCGAATTACGGCCTGGCCATCGGCTTCACGGTCATGACGATGGCGTTCGCGGTGGGCGGGATTTCCGGCGGGGCGTTTTATCCGGCGGTGGCAACGGGCATCACGGTGATGGGTTTGGAGAAGGGCGCCAACATTTGGATTTTCCTGGCGGCCGAGTTGGCGGCGGGGGCGCTGGCGGCGGGGACGTTTCGCTTCGTGAATCCGGAAGACAAGTAGTCACTGTGTCCCATAAGACACAAAGGTTTGGTCGGCGAGGGCGCCGGCCACCACACGCGGGGGCGCGTGTGCTCCCCTGATAATTACAGTCGTCGCGTTAGGCGAGGATAGGGGGCCTGGTTTCTAGAGCAGCTTGATTTGCTTTTGCTCCTTCTCCAGGGCCGGCACCAGGCCCTCGATGCGCTGCCGGCGGCGTTCCATGATGTTCTTGTCCACCAGCGGATCGTACGGCACCGGGTAGCGGCCGTCGTAACAGGCCATGCAGAAGGATTCCCGGGGCAAGCCGGTGGCGCGCACCATGCCTTCGGCCGACAAATAACCGAGCGAATCGGCGTTGATGTAACGGCGGATGTTGTCCAGCGAATAATTGGCGGCCATCAATTTGCTCCGGTCCGGAAAATCAATGCCATAGACGCAGGGGTTCATGTGGGGCGGACAACTGACCAGGACATGGACTTCCCTGGCGCCCGCCTCCTTTAAATTATTGACACGGGCTTTGCAGGTGGTGCCGCGCACAATGGAGTCGTCCACCACGATGATCCGCTTGCCCCGCACCAGTTCGGTGATGAGGTTGAGCTTGACCCGCACGTCGAAGTCGCGGATGAGCTGGGAGGGTTGGAGAAAACTGCGGCCCACGTAGTGGTTGCGCACAAACGCCATCTCGTAGGGGATGCCGGAAGCCAGCGAGTAACCCAGCGCGGCGCAGTTGCCGCTGTCGGGCACGGGCACCACCGCGTCGGCGGCGAGGGGATGTTCGCGGGCCAGTTCGCGCCCCATTTCCACGCGCACCTTATAGACGTTGCGATGGGCGATGTTGCTGTCGGGGCGCGCAAAATACACATACTCGAAGATGCAAAAGGCGCGGGCGGTCTGTTCGGGGAAGGCCTGGATGCTGCGCGGGCCGTTTTTGTCAATTATAACGATTTCCCCCGGCTCGACGTCCCGCTCGTATTTGGCCGAGATCAAATCGAGCGCGCAGGTTTCGCTGGCCAGCACCCAGGCCTCCCCCGCCCGGCCCAGGCAGAGCGGACGGAAGCCGAAGGGATCGCGCACGCCGATCAATTCGGATTCGGTCATGATGACCAGGGAGTAGGCGCCTTCCAGGCGGCGGACGGTTTGCACCAGATTGTTCTCGTTGCCCCCGATGGTGGGCTGGGCAAGAAGGTGGATGATGATTTCGCTGTCCACGCTGGTGGTGAAAACGGCGCCGTGGCTTTCCTCGAGTTCCTCGCGCAAGGAGGCGGCGTTGGTCAGGTTGCCGTTGTGGGCGATGGCGATCTGGCCGCGTTTGCTGTCGCCGGTGAGCGGCTGGGTGTTGCGCAGGTGGGAGGAGCCGGTGGTGGAATAGCGGGTGTGTCCGATGGCCAGGGAGCCGGTCAGGCCGGAGAGCACCTCGGAGTTGAAAATCTGAGAGACCAGGCCCATGCGTTTGTATTCGTGGAAGCGGCCGCCATCGTAGGAGACGATGCCGGCGCTTTCCTGGCCGCGGTGCTGGAGGGCGTAGAGGCCGTAGTACGTCAATTCGGCGGCGTTGGGATGGCCGTAAATGCCGAACACGCCGCAGTAATGCTTTGGATGGTCGCTTTGCGAATTCAGAGAGGCCAATTTAGAGCAGTCCGGCGCAAGTTCAAGGCCGAAGCTGATTTTTTCGGCGGCGCGTTGGACTGGCGCTGTCGCGCGCAGGCACATTCAGGCTTGCATTTTGGCCCCGGCGTTGCTACTCCAGGCGGTGACAATACAAGTTTATGCCATCTTTCAGCTATGTCGCTCGCGATTCGGTGACGGGCCGGGAAATCCGCGCTTCGATTGACGCCTCCAGCGAGGCCAACGCGGTCGCCGCGCTCTTAAACCGCAATATGCTGGTGGTTTCCATCAGCGAAAAGCTGGGCAAAAAGGGCCGCACCGGCGGCGGCAAGGTGGCCTTGTCGGATCTGGTGATTTTCACCCGGCAATTATCCACCATGATTGACGCCGGTCTGGCCATGGTCCAGTCCCTCCAGGCTCTGGCCGACCAGACGGACAATAAAGTGATGCGGGACGTGATCAAGGATGTGACGACGCGGGTGGAAGGGGGCGACAGTTTTTCGGAGGCATTGCAGAAGCATCCCAAGGTGTTCAACCGCCTCTATTATTCCATGGTGGGGGCGGGGGAAAAGGGGGGCTTGCTGGCGGAAATCCTCAACCGCCTGGCCACCTACCTGGAAAACACCGCCCGCCTGCGCAAGAAGGTCAAGTCTTCCCTTATGTATCCGGTGGCGGTGACGATCGTGGCCATTGGCATCACGATTTTCCTCATGGTCGTGGTGGTGCCGGTCTTCAAGGATGTCTTTTCCGGCTTTGGCGGCAAGCTGCCGGCGCCGACCCAATTCCTCATCACCGTCAGCAACTTCATGAAGGACCACCTCATTTTGATTTTTGTGGGGATGGGCGGGATTGTCGGCGGATGGTTCTATTATATCAGCACCCCGGCGGGGCGCGCCTATTGGGACGCCAAGCGCATCCGGCTGCCCATTTTCGGCGTCATTGCCCATAAAATCTGCCTGGCGCGTTTCGCCCGGACCATGGCCTCCCTGGTGCGCAGCGGCGTGCCGATTCTGGAGGTGCTGACCATCGTGCAAAACACCGTCGGCAACGTCGTGATGGAAAACGCGCTGAAAACGGCGGCGGTGGACATTGAACGGGGCGAAGGCATTTCCACCGCCCTGGCCAAGCATCCGGTTTTCCCGGTCATGATCATCCGCATGCTCACGGCCGGAGAACAAACCGGCAAGATTGACAACATGCTGGAACGGGTGGCCGATTTTCTGGATGAGGAAATCAAAACGACGCTGGACGGGTTGACCTCCTTGATCGAACCGTTGCTGATCGTGTTCTTGGGGGTGGTGGTGGGCGGCATCGTGATCTGCATGTTCCTGCCCATTTTCAAGCTGAGCGACCTGGTTTCCGGCAAGCATTAAGAAAAAAAGCCCGGGGCGCCTTGACGGGAGCGGTGGAAATTGAAGCGGCAACCTTAAATTTTAACCTTGCAATGCCGCTTGCGGCTGGCCCCGGCATTGCATACATTTTTGCCATGGCTAAAGTCCTGCTGATTGACGATGAAGTGACCATGGTCCAGATGGTCACCGAACTCCTCCGCCGGGAGGGCCACGAGGTTTTTCCCTTCAGCAATTACAACGCCGCGATGGAAACCCTCGAATCGCAGCGTCCCGAACTGGTCATCACCGACCTGTATCTGGACAAAACCCGCACCCACGGGTTGGAAATCCTGCAAAAGGCGCGCGCCCTCAATCCGCCCGCCACCGTCATTCTCATCACCGCCTACGCCACCATCGAGACGGCGGTGGATGCCATGAAAAAAGGCGCGTTCGATTACTTGGAAAAGCCGTTCAAGGTGGATGATTTCCGCCTCTGCGTCCGCCGCGCCCTGACCTACAACGACGCCATTACGGAAAACATTTACCTCAAGAAGCAGCTCAAGAAAAAATACCAGTTCAACCAGTTGATCGGCAATTCCCCCAAGATGCAGGAGGTCTTCAAGATGATCGAACGCGTCGCCGACACCGACAGCACCATCCTCATCCTGGGCGAAAGCGGGACCGGCAAGGAACTGGTGGCCCGCGCCCTGCATTTCAACAGCCGCCGCCAATTCGCCCCCTTCATCCCGATCAACTGCAGCGCGCTGCCGGAGAACTTGCTGGAATCGGAACTTTTCGGCCATTGCAAGGGCGCTTTCACCGGGGCGATCAACGATAAGAAGGGGCTTTTCCAGGAGGCCGACGGCGGCACCATCTTCCTGGACGAAATCAGCTCCATGCCGCCGGTTTTGCAGAGCCGCCTCCTGCGCGTTTTGCAGGAACGGGAGGTCCGGCGCGTGGGCGACAACATTTCCACCAGCGTCAACGTGCGGGTGCTCTCCGCCACCAACGAGCCTTTGGAGGAGAGAGTCAAGGCCGGCACTTTTCGCGAGGATCTTTACTATCGGCTCAACGTCATCCCCATCACTTTGCCCAATTTGCGCGAGCGCCGCGAAGACGTTCCGGTCCTGACCGTCCACTTCCTGCGCAACAAGGTCAATCCGCGCACCGGCAAGCTGTTTCAAATTACCCGCAAGGCCCTGGATGTGCTCTCCGCCCATGATTGGCCGGGCAACGTGCGCGAATTGGAAAACGCCATCGAGCGCGCCTGCGTCTTGTGCGAAGCAGACACGGTGCGGGTGGCCGACCTGCCCCCGGCCGTGCGCCGCCAGGCGCCCAGTGACGACAGCGAGGAGTTGGTGGAAATTCCCGAAACGGCGCCCGAGGGATCCTCCGGCCTGCCGGCCTCGCCCGTCAATCCCCAGGAAAGCGCCAGCCATGCCATGTCCCAGCCGTTGGGTCCGCTGAAGGATTTTCTGCGCGAGCAGGAACTGAGCTACGTCAACCGCGCCCTGGCCCTGGCCGGGGGTGACAAGGAAAAAGCGGCCCAACTCCTCAACGTCAGCGTGGCCACCCTCTACCGCAAGCTGGCCGATGAGGAAGTTCCCGCCTGAACCGCTTGCGTTTCTCATCGCCTTGGCCGCGAATGCTGAGTGAAATGGTAAAGTAATGGAGTCATGGATTGTTGCGGGGCGAAAACCATCGGGGTCTTTTTTTCTCACAGGCCGTTTTACTCGGATTGACTCGGATTGACTCGGATTGGCTTGGATGGGATTGGCCGGACCGGCCGCGATCTTTAACGATAATGGTGAAGGCTCCTTGATGGCCGCATCCGCCGTCGCTTCGCTGTGGCGCGACAAGGGAGTGATGGCGCTGTAGAATGAAGAAATGCCGAATGGGAGCGATCCGCGAATTGGGGACGGCTGGCCATTTTTTGCCATTTCGAGTCATAAAACTTATTTTTTTACCTTTATTAACCTTTATTAACCTTTATTAACCTTTATTAACCTTTATTGACCTTTATTGACCTTTATTGACCTTTGCTGGAGTGCGGCAGAATGGAGTGGTTCCGCCGTCGCTTCGCTGTGGCGCGACAAGGGAGTGATGGCGGTGCAGAATGAAGAATGCAGAATGGGAGCGATCCGCGAATTTGAGGAGAAATTTTGTTGGATGCATGGGGTCCCCACCTGGGGCCGGGAAGTGAAACTAGGTGAAAACAGGTGAAAATAGCTGAAACCAAGTGAAAATTTGTGGTGTCGCCTCCTTCGCCAGGCTTCCGCCTTCGCCGGGCCTCCCTCCTTCGCATGGCCCAACGCGGAGGGGCCGGTGGACAAGACGGCGGGCAAGCTGACGCGCACGCCCACGGACGCCGGCCCAACCGCCACCATCCGACTCTGACTCCTCCACTCTACGTTCCTTGCATTCACAGTGAAAGTTTATCAATTAAGCGCGGATTGTCAACGGAAAAGCGCGGAAAAAGGAAGATTTTTGCAAGTCCCTAAGCATTAGGTACTTAGGGGAAATGATGAATTATAAAGGGAAGGACGGGGCAAGACGCAAAAACCCGCAAAACCGCAAGCAAAAGAATTGAACCGCGGATGGACGGAGAGCAGAGGGGCGGCGGAAGGCAAAATCATCCATGGCAAAATCATAGACCACTGATTTCGCCGATGGCGCGGATACGGACATGAACGAACAAAGGCTTTTGAACAGGAGCAAAGGGAGGACACAGAGGAGAGAGTCGGAGGAGGAAATTATGAATGCTAAATGCTAAATGATAAATGGCAAGAAGGGCGGCGGAAGGCCGTTGGGGCGTGGCTTCTCAGGGCGCTGGCATCGCACGGGGTTCATCGTGAGAGGGTATATCGGGCCTATATAGACCCACCTATAACTCAATGATTTACAGGCTGTTACGCATTTTGGCGAAATATACCGTAAACGTCCTTTTGCCAGGGACTTATACAGTGGAAGCGCGGGTGGCGGGGATTGGGACGAACGTTGGCGGCGTTTTCCAGTGCGACTTTACAAACGGTTGCGGGGTGCTCAGCAACAGCGGCGGCATCTCCAACAGTACAGGCCGACTGACGAACACGACAACAAACTGGACGGATGTCTCAGCGGTGGTATATTTACCCAACGGCACCAACGTTATGACATTACAATGCTTGGCCAACGGGAGCGACGGCTCGCATGTAGGCAGATTCAACTACATCTCCATTTATCCTTGGTGGCCGGGTCCGTTGCAAACCAATGTTTCGACCAATGTGCCTCATCTCATAAGCGACGACGACTCATGGTACACGTCGTCCAACAACGCCTATTGGATTCAATATGTCATCAATGGATTTTCCAATGGCGGCGTCGTTTCCATTCCCTCTGGAACTTATTATGTGGCCCAATTGAGCACGAATGACGTATCGGCGGCTTATGCCAGCTCCGCCATGTCGGTCGTGGCCAACAACGTAATTATCGAGGGCGCCGGCGTCGGCGCCGGCGTCTCTAACACGACCCTTATTGCGCACAATCGCGCAACGACGATCTTCTCCTTCGGGCAGAACGCTTTGCAGTACAACCCCCTATGCACCAATTTGACCCTGCGGGATATGACCCTTGTTGCCCGGCCGCATCTGGTTTTTACCAACATATTGTCAGTCAATACCAACATGTACGAACGCGGCCAGCTATACGATGACAGGACCGGCAGAGCCACAGGTACGCTGGTTGAGTTTTATGGTAACTACACGGCAGATCCTTGGCAGTACACCCAAAACATTCTCGTCAGCAACTGCGTCTTCCTCCATGCCATTCAATCGCTTGGGCTTTATGCGGCCGTCAGCAATTGTCTCGTTCGTGAATGTACCTTCATTCCCTGGGACCTTACGAATTCTTTCGACGGCACAACCAATACGCCTCCGGGAGAAATTCCCACGGCCTATACAACCGGCTACGCTGGACAGGAGGTGGGAATCATGGGCGGCGGCAATAACATAGTAATTGTCGAAAACACCTACAACAACATTGGAACCGCCACGAACACGAATAACTTTCAGACCTCGGCCCCGGACGGGTTTGTTTGGCTGCAATCCGGAGGCAACGCCTTTATAGGCCGAAATTTGATCGGCAATTACGCGCTGGAAGGGATTCAGCTTGATGCTGGGCCTACCGCCGTGGTTGGAAACACATATTGCACCGTCGTCAGTTGCTACTCTGCCTGCGCCTTGAGCGCCGGGGGGACGAAGCAGGCCGGGCTTACTGGGACCAGCAACGATTATGCCACATGCTTCATTGGCAATTGGGTGCATGGCGGCCGGAACGGGGAATGTTGGACTGCCGCCCCAGGCCCCAATGCCCGACCGTTCACTCTGAATTTTTCGGGCAATTATTTGAACGTCTTCCCGCCCTTCAACGAGGTCGGCGATCATCCCGGAGGCGCGGTGACTGTTTCGGTTTGCCAATCGGCCAATATCTTTGGCAACACGCTGGCTATGGGAAGTTGCGGCGTGCTATTCGGGGCGAACTGCACGAATGGAGTGGTTTTGAACAATGATTTCGGAAATGTCACGTACGGAGGGATTTGCCTCGCTTGGGGCATCGTGGCCTCGCCCTCGCTGCAGAACGCCCAGATTTTCAGGAACATCCTTGGAAAAGGCCTGACTTTCCACACCCAGGTGAGTTATCCTTACAGTTTTGACTGGTTTTTGAACCAGAATCAATATGTCAACGGTGCCATGAGCGTCCCACCATTTCTTGACCCCGCGGCCTCCGCGGCCCACGTATCCAATTGAAAGGACTGCCATGAAAAGTGAAGAAAAAACAAAGAGTGGATTTGACCGCAAAGAACACAGAGATCGCAGGGCTGGATTGTCTTGTTTGGTGTTCTTGGGGTTGTTTGCGGTTAATTCCATTTGCAGCGCGCAGATTCAGCAGGCCTGGGTAGCCCGCTACAACAACGGCATCACCAATGGCACGAATCAAGCCGTGAAAATGGCATTGGACACCAACGGTAATATCTACGTGACAGGCTTCTCGCAGAACACGAATGGGAATTTTGGCTACGCGACGATCAAGTACGCGCCCAATGGCAATCAGGTGTGGGTGGCGCGTTATGACTCCACCAACTATACTGGCGCGCACCCGACGGGACTTTCGCTCGATCACCAAAGCAACACGGTGGTCACCGGTAGCGCCGTTACGGTAAAGTACGATTGCAATGGCAATCAGCTTTGGGCGTTGCCGTATAACGGCGCGGGTGTGGCCCTGGACAGCAGCAACAATGTTTGCATCACCGGCGTCGCCAGCAATTATACCACGATGAAATTCAGTTCTGCGGGGAGCAATCTTTGGACTCAAACTTTTAAATCAGCCGGCCCGTGTGGCGCGCAAACAATCAACATAAGCTCCTCAAACGACATTTACGTTTGCGGCTATGAGTTTTACTCCTATATACCGTTTTCACATTATGTTCATGCAACGACAATCAAGTACGACACGCTTGGCTCGCCGCTTTGGATGGTCAGCGCGGGCCAAGGAACGCAAGGCTATGTTAATATCCCAGAAGCCCAACTCGATAATGTAGGCAATTTTTATTTCCTGTTCAACTCCGACCTCGGCGCCTACAAGACTTACGCTTACTCTGGCGCAGGCGATGTGTTGTGGGGTGTCGGCAGTCCAACAAGCAATACGGGTAATGTAGGATGCGGAGTGGCTCTCGGCAACTCCAATAATATTATGGTGACCGGAAAGATTCATGATAACTTTGATAATGATTCTTCATACGGCACGTATAAGATTAACACAAATGGCGCTTATGTGTGGACTAATCTTTACCCGCAAGCGCCGACGACAACAAATGTGGCGACAGCCATAGCACTAGACCAAAGGAACAATGTTTATGTGACCGGCTACTCGCCTGGGACAAACTCTGGCAACGATATTGTGACGATCAAGTATGACAACAATGGCAATCAAATCTGGCTGGAACGGTATAACGGGCCGGGCAATGGGGATGACGAGGGGAATGCGATTGCGGTGGATGCCAATGGCAACGTCTATGTCGCCGGCTATGAAACCACCGCGGCGGGAGGCACCGAAATGGTTGTCATCAAATACGCGCCGGGCCCCTTTCTGAAGAAGGAGGCCAACGGGAGCTTTTTGTTGCAAGCCGTGGGCGCTGCCGGCGAAAACTTCGATTTCCAGGCCAGCACCAATCTGGTGAACTGGCAGGACCTGGGCACCAACACCGCCGACAGCAACGGCCTGGTGCAGTTCCTCGACACCAACGCCCCATTGTACCCCTACCGCTTCTACCAAACCAATCCGCAGCAGTAAATGCAAAAGTCTCGGCTTGACGTTGTTGGCGCAAAAGGGTTCAAACAATAGCTTTGTCCCATAGAATGGCGAAGATCCGCGAAATCAAGGACTTACACACGGCTCGAAACGGCTCCGTCATCATCCCCACCACTCCATCACTCCGGCTCTTATCCATTCCGCTTCTCCGCAAACAGGCCGAGGGAGGCGGTGTAGCTGTGCAGGAAAGTTTTGTCGCCAATCGGGCCCAGTTCGCCGTTGCAGAAAAAGCCCGTCAATTCCAACGGCCCGATTTTTTGCTGCACCAAACCGGCGTCGTGATCCATCTGCCCGAACAGCCGGTGTCCCCGCCCGTTGCAACTGCACAGGCAACCGCCGTAAATGCGCCGCCCGCCCAACTGCCCGGCCAGGCGCTCCAACAATGACTTCATGTCCTCGTCCGCCGCGGCGGCGTCGCGGCGTTGGAATTGCAGGGTTTGGCCCTGGCGCGGCCACGCCCCCACCGCCAGGCTGCCGGATTTGGGGTCCGCACCCAAAATGTTGCGCACCAGGAAATCGCCGCGGTGGAAATCCTCCAGATATTCATTGACCACCAGGCCGATGAACAAATTGCCGCGCGCCTGCAATTGTTCGCGGCTGGAAAGATTGCCGAAGGTCTCGACCAGAACTTCATAGGCCGGACGGTTGGCGATTTCGTGAATGAAATTGCCCTCCGCCTTGGTGATGATCCACGACTCGCCAATGGGCGTGCAACCCTGCGAAACCAGGCTCAACAACTCCACCGCGCCGCCCACCCCCAGCGCCACGCCGCCTTCCTGAAATACACCGCCATCGAAATAAACTTGCGTGGTCTGCTCCGTGAAATCCCCGCCGGCCAGCCCGCCCACGACCGGCCCGCCCGGAAACGCGCCATTCCACCCGCGCAAAAACGCCTCGGCATCCAGGTGAAACGGGTCGGCGAAAACCAGCCAGCCATTGATCTGGTCCGGGGCCAACCCCGTTTTTAAGCGCCAGTAAGCGGGGCTGCCGGCCTCCTCCACCTGCTGCTGCTTGAATCGCCAGGCCCGCAATTGCGCTCCCGGCAATGAAAAAAGCGACAACGCCACCCCGGGTTTCTCCTCCCATTCCCGTCCGCCGACAATGAGTCCGGTGCTGGAACAGCCCGCCAGCAGCGGCACCTGGCCATGCACTCGGATCAATTCCAGAATCTGGGCCGCCACCGGAAAGAACTGCGGCGTCATAAACACCAGCCCCAGCGACACTTTTGGCGCGAGCAACTGTTGCCGCAATTCCACGGCCCAATCCCTCATTCCGGTGTCGTCGAATTCCCGCTGCCAAAGCCCTGAAACTGCGTAATCCTTTTGCATGGAGAGATACCACCAGCAATCGGCCTGAAAATCAAATCCAATGGAGGAGGGCCAGGGAAGGCCGCTTCCTCTTCAATCCTGGCTTTACATTCCCGCCGCCCCTTTCTATACTCCCTGTCAACGAGCGCAAAACCACGCGCCGGCCACTGATTTATGCCACTGACACACACCAAAGATCTATTCGCCAAAGCCCTCAAGGGAAAATACGCGCTGGGGGCCTTCAATGTGAATGATATGGAGCTGCTCCAGGCCATCGTCGAAGCCTGCGAGGAGGAAAAGGCCCCCTTCATCCTGCAAATCTCCAGGGGCGCCCGGCAATATGCCAACGCCGTCTATCTGAAAAAGTTGATCGAAGCCGCCGTCTCCACCAGCAACATCCCTCTGGCCGTCCACCTGGATCACGGCGACACCTTCGAGCTGTGCAAGGAGTGCATTGATGAGGGCTTTACCAGCGTCATGATTGATGGCAGCCACGAACCCTTTGCCAGAAATGTCGAACTCTGCCGCCGCGTCGTCGAATACGCCCACCCGCACAATTGTGTGGTGGAAGGGGAGTTGGGCATGCTGGTGGGCGCCCAGCACGACGCCGGCGAGGAAGGGGGCGGCTATTCCAAGGGCGGCGCTTATACCCACCCGGACGAAGCCGTGGAATTCGTGCGGCAGACCGGGGTGGATTCCCTGGCCGTCGCCATCGGCAACTCCCACGGCGCTTATAAATTCAAGGGCGCGCAACACCTCGATTTGGACCGCCTCAAAGCCATCAAAAAGGCCCTGCTCGACGCCGGCCTGGGCGATTATCCCCTGGTCCTGCACGGCGCTTCCAGCGTGCCCAAGGACCTGGTGCAGGAAATCAACAAATACGGCGGCAAACTGGGCGAAGACACGGCGGGCGTGCCGGAGGCCGACATCGAAATCGCCCGACGGGTCGGTTGCACCAAAGTCAACATTGACACCGATTTGCGTCTGGCCATGACCGCCGCCATCCGCAAATGCCTGTTTGAAAACCCGAAAGAATTTGACCCGCGCAAATACCTCGGCCCCGCCCGCGCCCGCGTCAAGGAATTGGTCCGCCACAAAGTCCGGGACGTGCTGGGTTGCGCCGGCCACGCCTTTGATTAGGCGTGTTTTTGCCGGTTGACACCGGCCCCGGGTGGGCGCATCGTATCCAACCATTTAAGAGCGCGGGCCATGCCGGCCCGCCGCTAAGGCGGAGAGGAAGTGAGATTTTTTGACCGAAATAAGACTTAAAAAAGGCGAACCAGTGGACAAGGCGCTGCGCCGGCTGAAGAAAAAGATAGACCGGGAAGGCACACTCAAGGAAGTGCGCAATCACCGGCACTTTGAAAAGCCCAGCGAGCGCAAACGGCGCAAAACCAAGGCCGCCCGCTTTTCCGCCATGCTGACCGCCCGTTACGCCGATATGTGACCTGTCTGGCATTCTCACCGCCGGGCGCCGCCCCCCCGGACTGCGCCCGGCTTTCTGTCATGTATTCATTTTCCACTTGCTGGAATTCTCACCGCCATACCGATGGACGCGCCCTCCTGCGCGAAATCCACTCCCTGGGCTTTGACCACGCCGAACTCAGCCACGGCATCCGCGTCAGTTTGCTTCCCGGCATCTTCGAGGCGGTGGACGCCGGCGATATCAAAATCTCCTCGCTGCATAATTTTTGTCCCCTGCCCATGGGCGTCAATCATGCCGCCCCCAATCTTTACAAGTTTTCCTCCGCCAACCCACGCGAGCGTGAAAACGCCTGGCGCCACACCCTCAAAACCATCGAGACCGCCGCCCGCGTCCACGCCCAGGTGGTCGTCCTGCACCTGGGGGACATCGAGATGAAGGAATACACCGATAAACTCGTGGGCATGGCCCAGGACGGCCAAAAGGGAACGCCCAAATACGAAAAGCTCTGCGCCGAGTTGCTGGAAAAACGCGAAGAGAAAAAAATCGAGGCGGTGGACCTGGCCGGCGAAATGCTGGGGCGTCTGGCCGCGGAAGCCGAGAAGCGCGGCCTCAAATTGGGCATCGAAAACCGCGCCGCCCTCGAGGAAATCCCCCTGGAAGACGATTTCGCTTTTCTCCTGCGCGAATTCAACCGCCCCGGCGTCGGCTACTGGCACGACACCGGCCACGCCCAGATCAAGGAGAACCTGGGTTTCATTTCCCACGTCATGCACCTGGAATCCCTGGCCGGGCGCCTGCTCGGCTTTCATATTCATGATGTCGAATTTCCCGGCCGCGATCATCGCCCGCCCGGCCGGGGCATGATTGATTTTGCCGCGCTCAAACCGTCGGTCAAACCGCAGCACATCAAAGTCTTCGAGTTCAGCCCCAGCCTGACCGAGGAAGAGGCCCGCCAGGGCGTGGCCCATATCAAGCAGCTTTGGGGTGACGAATGAGGGGACTCAAAACTGCCTGGCGCGTGGGCTGGCGGGTGGCGCTGTGCGCTTTTCTGCTCGCCTGGATTTTTCAATCCATTTTCCTCAGCGAAGGCAAGGCCTCCGCAGGCCCGGAGTGGGACCAGCTTGGCCGCCTGGCACAATGGCACAAGGCGTGGACGGTCGGACCGCACGAACTGTGGCTGACCATCAGCCAGGTCCAGCCGCTGGCCCTGGCCGGTTCCCTGCTCTGCGTATTATTGACAATCCTGCTGGGCGTGGCCCGCTGGCGCCTGGTGCTGGGGGTGCAGGGCCTGCCCCTGCCCTGGGGCCGCGCCACCGGCATTACTTTCGTCGCCCAATTCTTCAACGCCTTCCTCCTCGGCTCCACCGGCGGGGACGTCATCAAGGCCCTTTACGCCGCGCGCGAAACGCACCACAAGAAAACCGAGGCGGTCGTCACCGTGTTTGTGGACCGGTTGCTCGGCCTCTGGGCCATGCTCTTCTTCGCCGCCCTGATGATGATTCCCAACGCCGCCCTGCTCTGGCGCCGGGAGCAACTCGGCGCGCCCGCCTTGCTCATCCTTCTCATGCTCGGCGGGGCCAGCGCGGTGCTGGGCGTGGCCTTCTGGGGCGGCCTGTCCAAACGCTTTCCCCGCGCCCGCCATTGGCTGCGGAAATTTCCCAAAGGCGATTATCTGGAACGCTCCCTCGATTCCTGCCGTCACTTTGGCAAAAGCAGGGGATTTTTGCGGAAAACCCTGGCTCTTTCCCTGCTGGTCAACGCCGCCTGCGTGCTGCAAATGATGCTGTTGTCCGTGGGGTTGGGCGCGCCCGTCTCCTCCGCCGCCTGGCTGGTCATCGTGCCGATGATCTTTTGCATCTCCGCCCTGCCCATTACCCCCAGTGGTTTGGGCGTGCGCGAAAATCTCTTCGTCCTGATGCTGGCCGTTCCCGAAATCGGCGTCCCCAAAACCACCGCCCTGTCCCTCTCCCTCCTCGCCTACGCCGGCAGCCTTTTTTGGAGCCTGGCCGGCGGCCTGGTTTATCTTGGCCTGAAAAAGCGACAACATCTTGAAGAGGTCACCCACGCCGAAACTGTGGCGGCGGAGGAATGAGGAACATTTGCCCCCTTTATGAAAAACCCTTGACTTTGCACCGAAACGGTGCAAATTGGTGCAAATGCGTCGAAGTGTGGATTTGGATGTGGAGTTGGAAGCCGAGCTGTCGCACGTGGTTTCCTTGATCAAGGAGAAGCCGGCCGTGGTCATTCGACACGCCTTGCGGGCGGGACTGCCGACGGTCGCCAACCGGTTCCAGTCACCCCGGCCCGCCGGCTATTTCGCCGATGATTATGGCCCGGACAAGGAGCGGGTGGCGCTCGAATCGGCCATGAGCAAGGTCAGGCAAAAACCGGAACGATGAACCTGCAACAATGGCAGATTTGGAAATGCCGGCCGCCGGGCTTCGCGCGCGATCATTGGTTCGTCCTCCTCTCCGCCCAGGAACGGTTGGATCATCCGCATCGCTTGCAAGTCAACGGCCTGGCCTGTTACAAGCTGCAAGGCGACCCCAAAAAACTCGATGTCCGTCTGAATGGCGCGGATGGATTTGACGGCCCAACGGTCTGCCAATGCGATTTCATATTCGTTCTGGACAAGACGAGCCTCCATTCCTGCCTCGGATCGGTGACCTGGGAACGCCAACAGGCCATCAAATCAAAGTTGAAGGAAGTCCACAGGCTCTGAGGCGCCGGATATGCGATTATGCGGGACCCCTTTCCGATGATCTCTTGCATCACCGCCCTGCCCATCACCCCAAGCGGTTTGGGCGTGCGCGAAAATCTCTTCGTCCTGATGCTGGCCGTTCCCGAAATCGGCGTCCCCAAAACCGCCGCCCTGTCCCTCTCCCTGCTCGCCTATGCCGGCAGCCTTTTTTGGAGCCTGGCCGGCGGCCTGGTCTATCTCGGCCTGAAAAAGAAACAACACCTCGAAGAAGTCACCCACGCTGAGACCGTAGGCGCGGAAGAATGATGAGCATGAGAGTCTAAAAAGTGAGGGTGACCCCTATGAAGGGTCAAAAGCGGTACCACCTTCAAGATTGGGATTGTCGGAGAACGGTGCCGCCATTTTCGACTTCCTTTTCTGGCCGAAATTGTCAATAATTTACTTGATTATGAATTTGGAAACGGTCATTTCAAAAGAAGTCTGGGCCGAAATACGGCAAAACTACGAGAACAGCCAATACAGCGCGGCAATTTTGGACGCGGTGCATTACCTGGGCGCAATAATCAGGGAAAAAGCCAATCTCGAAGGAGACGGAGTGCAGCTAATTGGGGAAGCTTTCGGGGGCGTGAACCCCCGAATCAAAGTCACGAAGTTGAAAAGCGAAAATGACAAGAATATCCAAAAGGGCGTCGAATCATTACTTCGTGGCATCTACCAGGCGATAAGGAATCCACGCAGCCATGAAAAGCTGTCTGACATTAAACAAGATGCTGACGCGATCATTGTGTTTATTGACTATCTAATCCGTCTGCTAGGAACAGCCAAAGCCCAATTTTCAGTACCAGAATTCATGCCGAGGGTGCTGGATGCGAGCTTTGTCGCCACGGAGCAATATGCGAAGCTCTTGGTGCGCGATATACCACTAAACAAACGAATGGACGTGATGGTGGAAGCTCTCAAGGCAAAAAACAATGCGGACTCCTCTAAGCTTACTTATTTCTTTTACGCATTGCTTAAAACTCTTGACAAGATCCAAAAACGCACAGTTTTCGAGGCACTTTCAGACGAACTTATGACGATTGAAGGAAAGACTGGAGACGATTTCCTTATAGGTGTCATCCAGCTACTAAAGCCTAAAGATTGGCCTAAACTTCAGAAAATCGCACGCATACGAATTGAGAATAAACTAATTGAATCAATCAAGGAAGGTTTCCTTTTGACATCGGGAAGATGCACAGGTGGCGCTTTGGGCGCTTGGGCTACCCGATTGTTTCCGTTCTTCATCCTTAAGAAGGAAGCATTTAGCGCGGTCAATAACCTATTGTTTTCCGGCAATCGTAAGAAAGAAGCTTATGCGCTGGAATACTTGGCCCGATCACTCCCAACTTTTATTGACAAGCCCAACTCCTTTTTCCAAATGTCAATGCGACGGAAACTAAAAGAAGGGCATAAACGCTTTTACGATTTGGTAGAATCATTTGCCTTTGCCGGAGACTCATGGGCAAAAGCGTGCGCCGCTGAAATGGCTGCATTTGTCCCCAAAGAGGAACAACCCGATGAAGAAGATGAAATCCCGTTTTAGTGGTAATGCCCTTCGGAAATTCATGGCGGAAGGATTGTGATGGTGATGGGTCCTTGCGATGAGGTGTTTTTGAGTAGGCGTGGCCAGCTGCTGACGGGTTGACGAACCGCCCGCGGGCAGGAGC
>JBEKVM010000165.1:0-10687 GCA_049513975.1 Verrucomicrobiota bacterium
GGCCCTCTCGGAATCGGGCCAACCCTGGGCTAAATGATCCAATCCCTTTGGGATTGACGAACAGGCCTGTGCAATGCTTTGAGAAACAACACCTTCTATTCCACTGAAAACATCGAAGAACCGTTTTATTTAAACCGCTGTAATGATTGGGGCGGATACGATCAAAGCGCCGGCGGTGTCTTAATTTGAATTTGAAAGTTAGAATGCGAGCAGGCAATACAGAACACAAAGGATGAAAACTACGAAGAGAATCTTCATCAAAAACTTTGACCGCTCGGTGGAATACCATTTCATTTCTTCCCCCTCATTTCCGCCGCAATCGCCACTTTGACCGCCGTTTGCGGTGAATCCACTGGCGGGATTTCCAGAACGGTCACAAAGCGTTCCCCGGTGTCGTCTTTGCCGTCTGCGTGGCTCCAGGCGTAGGCTTTCTTGGCTTTGGGGTGTCCAGACAGGGTGAAAACCTGCACATCCCCCATCCAAGCCGTTTGGCCGCGAAAGACCTCATGCACGGTCACGGATTCAACCCATGAGGATTTGCACCCGTGAAGGTGCAAAATCACGCTCTGAATCCTTTCGATATATTCTCTATTCGCCACGACGTTCGACAAGCTCCGCAACCGTCCATTGGCTCTTTTCGATGCCCGCCTCCATCGCCGGGGTGCATCGAATCGCCATGTGCGTTTTGCAGAAGTTGTAATACGCCATGTGGAGGGAAACCGCAGCTTTAAAGTTTTCCAGCTTTTTGCTGAAAGCGTTCGTGAGCCGGGTCAACCTGCGGACGTGCATCCGCAACGTGTGATTCTGCTTTTCAACGTGCGAAGTCGTAATGCGGCATTTGTCCGGGTCGCCCGCAATGACCATTTTTTCGACCAGCACAACTTCTGCCGGGGAATACCGGCGCGCCGCTTCTTTGAAATTACCCAGATGTGATACCGAATAGGTTTTTACGATCTGCCCATAATCCGCGTTTTCCCCAAAACCGCGCTCCACCGCGTCAGGGTAAGCGTTCAAGCCGTCTGAGGAAAGTTGCACACGTCTAATCACCCGTGCGGCCAAATCCGCCATGAACGCATCGGCATGGTAAGAATCGCGCTTTCCAACCAGATACGAGGGAATCAATTTACTGTCAGAGTCCAGCGCAATCCACGTCCAGACATCGCCCAAACCAACATCGCACGCCGAAACGTTGCGCTGTTTTTTTGCGATAAAACCCCAGGCTTCGTCCAGTTCGATATTCTTGCAGGAAAGACCGCGCATTTTTTCGTCGTGAATCTTCGCGCAAGCCTCACCCACTCGCACGCCGAGCCGCATGACCGTATCACGGTGAACGCCCGTAATCCGCTCAATGGCCCGGATGCTGGAATCCTCCGCCAGCATGGAAATAATCTGCGTTTTGTTTTCGGTTGAAAGGTTGTTTGCCATAGTCGTTTTTATTTTCTGGACTTATCGTGCCACATAAATTATATTTGGTCAAGATATTTGTGTCACATTTATTATGAAAAAAAGAGTTGGGCGCCCAAACGTTGGCACGAAAAATGCCAAGTCCGTATTCATGTCCGCCAGATTCACGCCCAGCGAAGCCGACCGGATTAAGGGCGCAGTGAGCCGCTCAGGATTAAGCCGCTCGGATTTCTTTAGAAAATGCTTGCTTTCCGCGTCGAATATGGTAAATGTGACACAGTAATTGATGGAACCGGCGGGTTTCGGACCCGCACCTCCTGCTTGTAACGGGCGGTGTTCTGCCAATTAAACTACGGTCCCTTAACTGGGGTCTTGCGGGCCGGGTGGTGCTCTTGATACGAGGTGTCCATCCGGCCCGGTGTTTTTTACCCGTCACCGGGGAGCCTTTCGGCTCTGTCGTTGCTGCCTGTACACCGGACGATCTTTCCGGCTGGCGCTCCAATGTTCGTTTTCATAAAAATCTTATATAGAGGTGGTTACATCCACTCCAAAGTCATTATTGAACCTTAAGCCATCCAGCACTTCCCACATAAACCTTGCTTGCCGGGCTTAATAGTTTCTTGATGCTTTCGGGAGTGGTGTTCAGCCGTAGGGCTAAATCATCAATTCTTCCACTTTTGGATTTAACCGAAGCCTCAAGCTGTGCCGGGGTCACAGCCCCGCTTGGCGGAGGCTCAATTCCTTCAGTTTTTTCATAAACCGCAGCTTTTAGGCTCGACCCTTTGCTGACGACCCTGATCTTCTTGTCCTTTGAAGAAAGAGTCCATAATGCTGCTCTGATGCGGTTGCGATTGATTTCCATTGATGGGTTGATTCGGCGGATTTCCGCTTCCACGGCGTCTTGCGTAAAAGGCCCTTTTAAAGCTCTAATCGCATTTTGAATTGTTTCTGATTTTGACCCATAGCCTGTGGTGGCTGATTCTGGGGAAATAGCGTTTAATGATCCCCGAATGGCGGCGAGCAAGGCTTGGTTCTTTTCGGCTCTCTTTTTTAAAAACTCTGCTTGTTTAAGATCATTTTCGATCTCAGCGGTGAGTTTGGTTTTTAAACTGTTCAATTCTGGTTCTAAATTTAAGCTCGTCATAGCGTTAAAGCACACTAAACACTATTTTCCAGCAAAAGCAACATTTTTCTTTCAATGCAACGCCAATAGCCTATGAACAAGACACTATGGCATACATAAACCCCTTGACATCAATGGGTTGTGTGGTATAGTTTTACCACAAAGAAAAATTATGTTTGGCGAATTTATAAAACAAATCCGGTCTAAAAAACGTCTTGGGCTGCGAGAGTTTTGTATCGCAAGTGATTGCGACCCAAGTAATTGGAGCAAAATCGAACGCGGGATGCTGCCACCGCCCCAGGATGCCGCAGTCCTCAATCGGATTGTTGCGATTTTAGGGGTTTCGGAAACATCCAAAGAACGGGATTTGATTTTCGATTATGCCGCCATTGATGCTGGAAAAATCCCCAAATACGTGCTCGACGATGCTGAGCTTGTAAAGCGATTGCCGGTATTTTTTAGAACTGCGGCAGGAAAAAAACCAACGGAAGAAGAATTAAAAACACTTGCCGAAATTCTAAGAAGCGCATAGATTGATGGGATGGAACTGCATCCATTAAGACGATTTAAGGCTCCCATTTATCGGAAGAAAGATTTAGAGGAAGCGGCAAATAAGGTTCGGAATCAATATGCCTCTTTGGCAAAAGTTCCCATTGATGTTTTGACATTTGCTGAATTTGATTTGCACCTTGAATTTGAGTTCGCGCCCATTCAGCATTTGAAGCAAGACGCATTTTTAAGACCTGACAGAACGGGCATATTGTTTAACAGTGGCACGTTCAAAATTCCCCAGTTTAAACCAAGGGTAAGATTTTCAGCGGCTCACGAATTAGGCCATTTTTTCTTACATGAGGAGGTGTATGGGAAATTACAATTTTCGTCTATTCAAGATTGGATTAAATTCATTGGGGCAATTCCCGTCGTTGAATATCAGTGGATGGAATTTCACGCAGATGAATTTGCGGGCCAATTCTTGATGCCCAGCAAGGAGCTTAAAGGCGCATTACGAGAAACGATTGATGACGCCGAAAAAGAAGGATTGTTTAAGCTGGGAAAAGAGTTTATTTTCGACCATTGTTGCCAAGCGATCAGACCATATTTTGAAGTTTCTTTACCCGCCATGCAGACAAGATTGCGGAACTCCCCTTTTTGGCCGCATTCAAAAATTGCCGAGCTTCCAAATTAAAACACCGCCCAAATCCTCCAATTGATGGATTTTAGTTTTCAAATTCAAGAACCGTGCCAACTTTATTTAAAATCCAAAGTATTTCAAATTAGGACACTGCCGAAGCGCCTTCCAAGTTGACAGGGGATGACTTGGAATGATAAGATGAAGGGTGGTTGTCGGCGTGTTGGCTTTGTTTGGTCGCAGAAAACCCGGGTCGCAGGTCACGCCGGTTGGAATGGAATGTAGAACGCAAAACAAATCTGAGAACCAGCATGAAACTAGAAGCCGCCCGCATCCGGGCACGTCTGCGCGTCTTGCTCCCACTTTTGACGATCTGGCTCCTGTTGGGCGCGCGAGCCGTTCGCGCCCAGACGGTCAACATCCCTGATCCGAATCTGCAGGCGGCCCTAGCCAATGCCCTTTATCCGTTGCCGCCGCCCTACACGGCGGCGCAACTGCAGAATCTCACCCGGCTGGGAGCCGGGTTTTACAACATCCAGGACACCGAGGGATTGGAGTATGCCACCAATCTGACTTTTTTGTCGTTGGACCAGGATCCGGTGACCAATTTTACCGGGATTGTCGGTTTGACGAATCTGACCGAGCTTGATTTTTATTTCGCCGGCCTGACGAACATCTCGTTCCTGACCAATTTGCACCAACTCAAGGCCACGTATCTTACGGGGAATAATATTGCGGATGCCAGCCCGCTGGGCGGGCTGACGAATTTGCAGTTCCTGAGCTTCTATTCGGATGCGGCCATGACCAACCCCGCGGCCCTGGCCCCCCTGGTCAACCTCACCAATCTGGACCTGGGATTGGACGGCCTGACCAACATTGATTTTTTCACCAATTTTCCGCTGCTCCAAAACATCAGCCTGTATGGCGACAGCGGCGTGAGCAATTTCGCCCCGTTTCTGGAAATGCCCAATCTGACGAGCCTGGACGTGGACTACAATGCGCCGACCAATGCCAGCTTGCTGGCGGGGGTGACGAGCTTGAACTGGCTGGCCATGAACAATAATTTGCTCACCAACATGTCGTTCCTCTCCGGGCTGTGGCGGCTGCAACATTTGGAGATCACGGGCAACACGATTTCCGACATGTCCCCGCTGGCGGGGAAGACCAACCTGACGTATCTGGACGTGCAGGCCAATTTGTTCACCAACCTCGCCGCGCTGGCCGATGCCACCAACCTCGCCGCGCTGGTGGTCCGGCTCAATATCATCACCAACCTGTCGCCGCTGGCCGGGTTGACCCATCTGACGAACCTGGACGCCGGCCAAAACGCCATTGCCGATCTGTCACCCCTGGCGGGTTTGACCGCCCTGCAATCCTTGAGCGCCGATTACAACAGCCTCACGAACGTTTCAGCCCTGGCCGGATTGACCAATCTCAACTCCCTGGTTTTGAGCGCGAATGTCATCACCAACCTGTCGCCGTTGGCGGGTCTGTTCAATTTGCAAACGCTGTCTTTGTATAGCTGCCAAATTTCCGACCTCTCGCCGTTGGCGGGATTGACCAACCTTACCTACTTGCCATTCGGAGCCAATGCCATCACCAATCTCGCGCCGCTGGCCGGACTGTTCAACCTGCAAACACTCTTTCTCCCGTTCAACACGGTCCCGCTCGACCTGACTCCGCTGGCCGGTTTGACCAACCTCAACAATTTTTCCGCGCAGGGCGATGGGGTGACGAACCTCGCCCCGCTGGCCGGCTTGTTTGAATTGAGCGCGCTCAACCTCGGCGGCAACGATATATACCGCCTGGCTGCGTTGGACGGCCTGACCAATCTCACCAGCCTGGAGTTGGACAACAACCTGATCGCCAACATCAATCCCCTCACCAACCTGGTCAATCTGCAAACGGTGGACGTGAGCTACAACACCCTTTACCTGGAGGCGGGCGCGCCGGCCTCGAACGTTGTCAACACTCTGCTCAGCCGCAGCGTGAACCTGACTTATCTTCCGCAAAATCCCTCGCCCATCATCAGCAGCCAGCCCTCGGACTTGAGCCTGACTTCTGGCGACACGGCGGTGTTCACCGTGGTGGCCCTAGCCACCAATTCGCCCGACCTTTACTACCAATGGTATTTCAACGACAATCCCATGACGGACACGTCCGATGGCCGGATTAGCGGCACGCTCACAGCCACGGTCACGATCACCAACGTGGGCGCCGCGGACATCGGCGCTTACTATGTCGTCGTTTCCGATGACAACCCCGGCGAGATAATCTACAGCGACCCTGCGCAATTGGGTGCTGACCTGGCGGTGATTTTCGCCAACCCGGCGCTGGAGGCGGCGGTTCGCGCCGCCATTGGAATTCCGTCGGGCCGGATTTTGCAGTCGGATCTGGCGGGACTGACCAACCTGACGCTGGAGAATCAAGGCATCGCCAACGTGGAAGGGCTTGATCTGGCCACCAACCTGAATTACCTGGACCTGAGCGACAATCCGATCACCAACGCCAACCTGTTCGGCGGCCTGACTGCGCTGCAAGAATTGCGCCTGAACAACTGCGGGATCAGCAACCTGGTTTTCCTGGCCGGGCTGACGAACATTTGGAACCTGCAAATTGACGGCAATGAGTTCACCGATGTCTCGCCGGTGACCAACCTGCTGGCCACCCTCACCACCCTGCTCATGGAGAACAACCAGAGCACGAACATCGCCGTTCTGGCGGGCCTGACCAACCTGACGGACCTGGACGTCCACGGAAACAATCTCACCGATATTTCCTTCGTGTCCGGGTTGCAGGCGCTGTTCCAACTGGATGTCTCCCAGAACCTGGTCACGGACCTCAGTCCCGCGGCGGCCATCACGCACCTCAACTGGCTCTACGCCGGGGGAAACCAGATCGCCAGCGCGGATGTCCTTGATGGAATGCCCTTCCTTTACGTGCTCTACCTCAGCGGCAATCCGCTGCGGCAAGTGGACTTTCTCGCGGACATGCCGCAAATTTCCTGGCTGGCGCTGGACAACACGCAGGTAACCAACCTTGTTTTTCTGGAGAGCATGACCAACCTCTTCACGCTCGACCTGAGCTACATCCCCGCCGCGTCGGTGACGCCGATTTACAACCTGCCCAACTCGTGGAACCTCCAAAATTTCTACGTGCCCGGCCTGGGCCTGAGCAACATGAGCTTCGCGACGGTGATGACCAACCTGGTATCCACCAGCTTCGCCGTGAATGACATCGCCGACATTTCGCCCTTGGGCGGGGCGACCAACCTCATCTGGCTGAACCTGGAAAGCAACCGGGTGAGCAACCTGACGCCCCTGGCGGCGAAAACCAATCTGGCGGACCTTTATCTGGCCTCGAACCAGGTCCACGATCTGAGCCCTCTTGCCGACGACACCAACTTGAACAGCATGAGCCTGTCTAAAAACGGCCTGTCCGACTTGACGCCGCTGGCGGGCTTGACCCGGATGACGTGGCTGGTGCTGCCCACCAACGACGTGCGAACCACCGCCGGACTGGGCGCGATGACCAACCTGCAAACACTGGATCTTTCCTACAACAGCCTCACCAACATCAGCAGCCTGGCGGGACTGCCGGCCTTGCAATGGCTGAACCTGAACGACAATGACCTGGCGGCCCTGCCGCCAGCGCCGGTGTGGACCAACCTGCAGAACTTGTTTCTCGCGCAAAACCAAATTACCAACGTCTCCAGCCTTTCGGGCTTGAGTTCGTTGCTCTGGCTGGACTTGAGCGGCAACCGGCTGGCGGCCATCCAGACGCTGTCCGGGCTGGGCAGCCTGCAAAATCTCATCTTGACTGGCAACCAACTGACCAACCTCTCCGGGCTTTCGGGCCTGGGCCAGTTGTACTATCTGAATTTGAGCCTGAACCAGATGAAGACCCTTCCCGCGCTCAGCGGATTGCCCGGCCTTGGCTTCCTGGTGCTATCTGGAAACGAACTGGCCGCCTTTCCCGTGTTGAGCGGCCTCGCCAATTTGCAGACGCTGGATCTTTCCACCAACCGGATTACGGACCTGTCCAATATCACGACCGTTCCCTCGCTGCGCTGGTTGTACCTGGCGGAAAACCTCCTCACCACGATTAGTCCCCTCACGGCTCCGTCTGCGCCCGACCTCTATGACGTGGACCTCAGGCACAATTTCCTCGATACGAATTCCGCGTCGGCAGCGTCGGCGGTCGTCCTGCAACTCCGGAGCGAGGGGGTTTCTGTGGACTACCTCCCGCAACAGACGCTGACCCGGCCTTCCCTGAGCGCGCCGTTGCAATTGGGTGTGAACCAATTCCAGTTCACGATCAACAGCCTTCCCGCGCAGGTTTACCAAGTGCAAAGCTCGACCGATCTGATCCATTGGACCGGGCTGACGACGGTGACCAACGCCAGCGGCACGCTGCAGGTGACCGATCCTTCGCCGGCCGTGGCCGCAAAATTCTACCGGCTGCTCGAGCAGTAGGAGGTTCAGCCCTTGGCCGTGCCCATGCCCTCTTCAAAGGAGCCTTGGGCCAGCGGGAAGCAAAGGCGGTCGCGCACGTAGGCCACGCCGTCCGCGCTGGCCGCGTCCAGGTCGCGGTAGGCGCTCTCCGCCTCCACCACCAGCGGCGCGGTTTTTGTTCCCATCACCGCCCGGTAGCGCTGCGGATAACCGGCCTTGACCAGCAATTCGACGTAGCGCGTCATGTTCAACTCGCCGGTGGAGATGTCCACAAACTGCATGGCGCGCTTGGGCCAGGCCGGCTCCATCATGCGCAGGGGCAGGCCGGTGCGGATGACAATATTCTTGACGTGGCAGGCGTAAATGCGCGGCGCCACCTTCAGGAACCGCGTCTCCCAATCCTCCCCCTCCCAGCAATGCGACGGGTCGGCGTTGACCGCCAGGCAGCGGTCGCCGTCGCAAATTTGCACCAGCATGTTGAAATCGTCCGCGCACATGGCGGCGGTGCCGGGATGGATTTCGTGGGCCAGATAAATGCCCAGTTTGTTGGCGCGGGCGCGCAGCCGCTCCGTTTTCTTGACAAACCTTTCCCGGCCCCGGGCCAGCAGATCGTAATCGGCTCCCTTCCAAAAACCCCAGGGATAGCCCGTGGCCAGTTCCCATCCAAAGGCCACGCCCCAGAACATCGGGACGATCTTGACGCCCAGGGCGGCCGCCAGATTCATCAGGCGCATCAGATAATCCTCGCTCCATTGTTCGATGGCGGTGGGCGATTTTTGGGCCACGTCCGGCGGCAGGAAGGGGCGCACCGTCGGGCTGTTGGTCCAGGCGGTGGTATGAACCCAAAAAGGGCAGTGGGCGGAAATGCCGTCCAGGGCCAGGCCGCGGGAGGCAAAGGCCTCCTTGATCTCCTCCGGGCTTTTGAATCGCTTTCCCTTTTCGAGCATGAAGTTGGAAGGCTGGGCGCCCGCGGCCCCGCTGGCGCGCGCATAATCCAAAAACTCGGTCAAAGATTTCGCGCCGTGCTGGGCGCCCTCCAGGCTGGGATGAAAACAGGTTTCAGGCATGTTCTCCTTTTCCCTCATTTTGAGTTGCAATGCAAGCCCTTGTTTTTCCGGCGAAAGCAAATTATTTTGCGAGGGACAAATGACGGCCATTTTTTACGACACGCACGCGCACCTCGATTTCCCGGATTTCGCCGCCGACCTGCCCGAGGTGGTGGCCCGCGCCCAGGCTGCCGGCATCACCAAAATCATTTCCATCGGCACCGACCTGGAGAGCAGCCGGCGCGCCGTGGCCATCGCCGAACGTTTTCCGGCGGTTTTCGCCGCCGTCGGCTGGCATCCCGCGCATGTCAGCAGCGCCCCGCCGGACATCCGGCCCGCCTTGCGCCAACTGGCGGTCCATCCCAGGGTCGTGGCCATCGGGGAGACCGGGCTGGATTATCATCGCCCGCCCCGGGATGGCGGCGACCTGGCGCATTACAAAAGCAGACAAGCCGAACTTTTCCAACAGCAAATGGAAGTGGCGGTGGAATTGGGATTGAACTGCATCATCCATCAGCGGGATTGCTTTGCCGAGACACTGGCGCAATTGCAGCCCTTCGCCGGAAAACTGCGGGGCGTCTTTCATTGTTTTTCGGAAAGCGTGGAGAGATTGCGCCAGGTGCTTGCGCTCGGCTCCCTGGTCAGTTACACGGGAATCCTCACCTTTAAAAACGCCGCCAACGTCCGGGAAAGCCTGGCGGCCACGCCGCTGGATCAATTCATGTTGGAAACCGATTGCCCGTTCCTGGCCCCCGTGCCGTATCGGGGCAAGCGTTGCGAGCCGGCCTACGTCAGCGAGATCTCCCGCGTCGCCGCCGAGGCAAAAAAATGTTCCCTCGAAGAACTGAGCGCGGCCACCGCCGCCACCGCCGGCCGGTTTTTTCATAAACTTTAAACCTTCAGCCTGGCCAGCGCTTCGGCCGCGCCCAACCCGGCAATCGCCACCGTCTTGTGCCGTGAAGTCTGGCCGCGAACAATTTGCACCGCCGACCGCGGGCAGCCCAGGGTCTCCGCCAGAAAACGGATCAGGGCCTCGTTGGCGGCTCCTTCCACGGGCGGGGCCGTCACCTTGATCTTGATCTCGTTGCCCAAAGGAGGCCCGATCTCATTCCTGGCGGCGCGCGGCTGAAGTTTCACCGCCAGGCAAATGCCCGCCGCATTCGTTGTCAAATAATTGGCCGCCATGGCCAACATCATGCCCCACCTTGCGCAATCTGCAACCGCGAGCCTCCTTTCCAGGAGCCCTCACCTCACCCTAACCCTCTCCCCTCCCATCGGATGGGAGCGGAGAGGGGACAGCAGAGGGAGACGAATTGTTCCACGGAGGTGTGTCGAGCAGGGGCTGGTTCGCGGGATTAGGATTAAAATCAGGAGTAGGATGAACCCTCACCTCACCCTAACCCTCTCCACTCCCATCGGATGGGAGCGGAGAGGGGACAGCAGACGGACACGAATTGTTCCACGGAGGTGTGTCGAGCAGGGGCTGGTTCGCGGGATTAGGATTAAAATCAGGAGTAGGATGAACCCTCAC
>JBEKVM010000166.1:0-10528 GCA_049513975.1 Verrucomicrobiota bacterium
AGCAAATCCTGCAAAAAATGCGTCGCCTCTCCCACCGCATCCTGCTTGAACACACGCCCGGCCCGAACCGACACAAGCCGTTGTCACTCAAACAACTACGTCTTATCTAAGCGCCATTCGGGACTGACCCCTTCATGTCCAACGTGGTGGCCATCGCGGCGGGCGGCGAACACAGTTTGGCCTTGAAATCAAACGGGACCGTGGTGGCGTGGGGCTACAACGGTTCCGGCCAAACCAGCGTGCCGGCGGGGTTGAGCAACGTCATGGCTATCGCGGCGGGTTGGGCGCACAGTCTGGCCTTGAAGAATGACGGCACTTTTGTGGCCTGGGGGGACAACAGCAGCGGACAGATCAACGTCCCGAATGAAATTCAGACCACCATCGTCACCTCCACCAACACTTCTGGCCCACCGGATATCGTAACCATCACCGGAACGCCGATCAACGTCAAGATGATTGCCGCTGGCGGCGACCACAACATGGCGGCGATCTTCAACCCATACGTGCAATACCAGATCAACGTCGCGCAAGACCTGCTGCTGATTTACAACAGCACCAACATCTCACTCAGTTCCAACGTCTGCGCTTATTATCTGACTAATCGTCCGATGGTGGGCAAGGCCAATCGGCTTGGGTTCAATTGCCCAACAAATGAGATAATCGCCGGCTCCGATTACACAAATATATTTGTGCCGCCGATCCTCAACTGGCTCACCGTGAATCCAACAAAGCGGCCGCAATACGTCATTCTCTTTCAGGATTTCCCATCCCGACTCCACACAGCTACGGGCAATTTGAGCGTACAAGTGGACATGAGCACCGACTTTTTCACCAACTATCCACGTTCTTGGCTTCCGTTTGTTACGGGCATCAACATGAACGGGGCGAATGGCGCCTCCGACTGCACTGCCTACATTGACAAGCTTGCGTATTTCGGCTCCAATTATTCGGCTGGCCAGCTTTTCATCAGCGCGAGCACCTCCGGATACGGCGATAGGAATTGGTACTTTGACGACTCCATAATAGGACAAACAAACTCGCCTCTCAACACGAACTCTCTCGGCTATGAGGCCACGAGCGGAGTCTTGGCGGCACTTCCATCAGCGTCCATAGTTTATGAATACAACACCAACATCACCCGCGGCACAAATGTTGTTGGCTATTACTCGGCCGGAATTCATGCGGGCTTTCCCTATACCTATCCGATTGATGGGACGGTCACCTTCGTTGGCAATAGCGGTTGGTATTTGATTCAAACCGATGAGTCATTTAATGGCATCCGAGAATACACTGGACAGGGAAATTTTCTGGAATGGTACTCTAGCAATGCTTTTGGCGGTACAGATTACTCACATACGCCAATCGGGGCCGTCTGCCACGTTGATGAACCCGGCAGGGCTGAGAATGATCCCTATCTGTATTTCGGGCTGTGGGCGGCTGGCAAGGGCTTCGCCTGTTGTGCGTGGAACTCGTTTTATGGTTACGGCACGCCATTTCTGCAGGTCGTTGGGGACCCGTTTGTAAAAAGATAACCCTTACTATGAAATCCAGAAAACCTAAAAGCCTAGTACTATTCTTGCTCTGCTGTTCGAGCCAGATAAGCGCACTCTCACAAGCAAATTTCCAAAACCTCAATTTCGAGGCGGCGAATTTGCCAGTTATTCCGGCGGGTCAATACGGCGGCGAGGTGGCGGTTTCTTCGGCACTCCCCGGCTGGACGGCGTATCTCGGAAACACCGAACAATCTCAGGTCCTTCACAATTATGCCTACAATAGCACCGCGACCGTTGATATTCTTGGACCGAACTGGCAGGAAACTTCTGGATATACATTCGGAATTATTGATGGTCAGTACTCGGTTTTCATTCAATCGGGAAACGATCCCAATAACGTCACGACTTTCGATAACGCCTCCATCGCCCAAACCGGCACCGTGCCTGCAAACGCCGAATCGCTGCAATTTAAGGCGTGGCAGTTGTATGTTGGAAGATTTTCGGTTACTTTTAACGGAAACAGCTTGTCTCCGGTAGTGCTTTCCACCGGGCAAGGCCCGTCTGGGCAACCTTACACCCTGTACGGTGCCGATATCTCGCCTTACGCCGGCCAAACAGGCCAATTAGAATTCACCCAGTTGTATAACACAGCCGATCCGAGCCTGCTTCTTGACGACATCACTTTTTCCCCAAACGCCGTGCCCGAACCCAGCACGCTGGCGCTCATCGTCACGGGAGGGCTGGCGCTGGCCGTACGCCGCTGGCGCGCCAAGGGTTCATGAAAACCGCAGAACTGTTTGCGGCGCCAGCCAATCTTAAGGGTTTTTGATTTGCGGCGGTCATAGACCGCCGCTACAGAGCTTCAACTTCATTGGGCTTCGGAAAACACTCCGAATTCGGCAAGGGCCGGGCAGACGGGGGAGTTGAGGATGCGGAGCCTGACTTTGTCGGTCGTGACCGGCTCGTGGCGCACCAGGCGGCAATGGCCGATGCTGGTGCCGGTGGCAAATTCAACCCAGGCCCCGCCCTGCCATTGGTCCAGCGAATAAGTTTCCACGCGCTGGCCCAGCGGAATATATTCCCGCAGCCGCACCACGCTGAAGGTGACCGCCTTGGGCCATTGCAGGACCAATTCCGCGTTGGTGACGCCGTCCTCCGCGGCCCAATATCGGCCCGGCAGGCCGCGCAGCACATTTTCCGCGGTGAAGCCGGCGTCGTTGCCGCGGGTGCTGGAGGCGGTGATCTTCGCGTCGAGGGCCAGGTTGTTGGAGAAGATATTGTCAATTATACGATGAAACTCCTGGAGCGAGCGCGCGTCCGCCCCGGCAATTTGGCCGCGCCGGTCCGGCGGCAGGTTCAGGAGAAGGGAGGCGCCGCGGCCGACCGAGGCAAAGTAGAGGTTGACCAGTTGTTGCGGCGTTTTCACGCTACGGTCCTCGGAGGCATGATAGAACCAGCCCGGACGGATGGAGACATCGCACTCGGCCGGGAGCCAGTCGGCGCCGGGACGGTCCCCGCGGTTCAGCCGGCCCGTGTCGGACTGGCCGGGGGCGAAGTCGCGGCGATTGAGCGTGGCCCAGCAAGTCACGCCGGCCGTGCCGTTTTCGTTGCCCACCCATCGGATGTCCGGGCCGCCGTCGCTGAACATGCAGGCGTTGGGCTGGAGTTCGCGGACGATCTGCCAGGTGTTGGTCCAGTCGTAATAGCGGTTGGCGTTAATGGTGCGCCTCTCTCTCGCCCCGCCGTAATAGCCGTCGCCGCCATTGGCGCCGTCAAACCAGATTTCGGAGATCGGGCCGTAATTGCCCAGCAACTCGCGCAATTGGTTGCGATAGTAAACGATGTACTCCGGCTGGCCGTAGTCCTTGTGGTTGCGGTCCCAGGGGGAAAGATAGACGCCAAAGCGAAGGCCGTATTGGCGGCAGGCGTCGGAAACTTCCTTGACCACGTCGCCATGCCCATTTCTCCACGGACTATTCTTGACAGAGTGTTCCGTGTATTGCGACGGCCACAGGCAAAAGCCGTCGTGGTGTTTGCAGACCAGAACAAGTTCCTTCAAACCGCCGGCGACGGCGGTGCGCACGATCTGGCCGGCGTCGAAATCGGCGGGGTTGAAAGTGGATTCCTTTTCGTCGCCGTAACCCCATTCATTGCCGGTGAAAGTGTTCATGCCGAAATGAAGGAACCCGCAAACTTCCAGGTCTTCCCAGGCCAGTTGCCGCGGGCTGGGCGCCGGCCCGTAGGCGGGAGGCGAATTGGCCGGCGGCGCGGGCGGTTCGGGGCGGCAAGTCACCTGGAGGAGGGCGAGGCGGCGCTCGTCAGCTTGCAAGCGCCGTGTGAAACCCTCCCAATCGCGGGACGCCTTGGGCGACCATCCGACTTCGGCAATGGCGCACTCACGGGGGAAGATCATGTACTGCATCTGCCGCACGGTCGGGATGTATTCGGTCCAAAGATTGCCCTGCAAGCCGAGGATGTGATTTTGAAACTCGGCGGGCAACTTCGCCGGAATTGGCTCATAGGCGTAAACGTTCTTGAGCGGCAGAAAGCCGCCAATGGCGCGCGGTTCGGAAAGCGGGACGCCGCGGCCTTGGACGCTGGATTGGTAATGGTCCAGGTAACAATCGTTGTTGGGGGACATGACGACATCGTGGCCCTCCTCGGCCCCCTCGACCGCGCCGCCGATCCAGTCCATCAAGGCGGCGTTTTTGGCCAGGCCGCCTTCGCGGATTTCGCTCCAGCCGATCAGGGTGCGCCCGTTGGCATTGATGAATTTCTCGATGCGGCGGATGAAATAGCTTTGCAATTCGTTTTCGTCCTTTAATCCTTCCGCCTTGATGCGCGCCTGGCATTTCGCACAATTCTTCCAATCCTGCTTTGGCACCTCGTCGCCGCCGATGTGAATATATTTGCCTGGAAACAAGGCGAAGACCTCCGTGAGCACGTCCTGGAGAAAGGCAAAAGTCTCGTCGTTGCCCGCGCAATAGACGCCATGAAAAACACCGCCCGCCGTTTCAATGTTCAACGGGCCGCCCTTGCAAGTGAACTGCGGGTAGGCGGAGAGCGCGGCGGTGGAATGCCCCGGCATTTCTATTTCCGGGACGATGGTGATATGGCGCGCCTGCGCGTAAGCCACCACCTCCCGAATGTCATCCTGCGTGTAAAATCCGCCGTAGCGCCCGTCCGGGCCGTAATTGGTCGTCACGGCGCTGTTCAACCCGAAGCCGACGCCATCGCGCCAGGCGCCCATCTGCGTGAGCTTGGGGTATTTTTTAATTTCAATCCGCCAGCCCTGATCGTCCACCAAATGCCAGTGGAAGGTGTTGATTTTGTGCAGCGCCAGCAAGTCCAGCAGGCCTTCGACCTCGGTCTTGTTGTAAAAGTGGCGGCTGACATCCAGCATCAATCCGCGCCAAGGAAAACGCGGCTGGTCCTGGATTTCGACGCAGGGCGCCTGCCAGGCCGTGTTCGTCACCGTCGCCGGCGCGAAAATCTCCGGCGGGAGCAGTTCCAAAAACGATTGCATCCCATAAAAAACGCCGGCCGGCGCGGGCGCGCGGATCACCACCGAGCCGGGCGCGACCGTCAGGGCGTATCCCTCCGGTCCCAGGGCGGCGGCGGCGCCCTGCGTTGTCAATAATACTTCTCCGGCGGCGGCCTTCCCCTTCGTGCTGCCGGCGACCGGGACCGGATACCCCGTCGCCCTCCGCAGACGCTCCGCCAGCCACTGCGCGGTTGGGAGCGAAGCGGGGTCGGCCGCAATCCGCGTGGCCGGGACGAGTTGGAACACCCCGGCGCGGCGCTCCAATTTTTGGGGCGCGGGAATGATGGCGATGCCCGCGTCCGTCGCCACACCGGCAGGCGCGGCGGGAACAGGGCGGGCTTGGTTGCTGCGGCAGGAAACCGCCAGCACCAGGGCCAGGGAAGAAAGAAGGAGAGTTGGAATAATATGCTTCATAAATTCTGCCGGGTTAACTGCGTTCAAAATGCTCCTCGATTTCCTCCAGCGTCTTGCCTTTGGTCTCCGGCAGGAAGAACGTGGCGGTGATGAAATAGACCACCGTGAAACCTGCGAAGGCGAAGAACACGGTCGCGTAGCCGTGCGCGCCGACCGTAGGCAGGAAAACTGCCGCAATGGCCCACGAAACGGCAGTGTTCAAGAACAACGCAATACCCATGCCGTTGGAACGAATGCGCGTAGGCATCAACTCGGAGAGCGCCAGCCAAACGCAGACCCCCGGGCCAACGGCGAAAAAGGCGACGAAAATGAAGAGCAGAACCGCCGTCAGCCAGCCATTGGTTTCACTTGACAGAGGCGTGATGAACGCATGATCAATTTTCAGAGGCGCCTTCGTTGCCGCGTCATAATTGGAAAAAGGATGCTTGATGATTGCCTCGAACTTTTTGGCCGGCACGACGCTGTTGCGCGACACTTCCACCGGCTTGCCCGCCAAATCATCGGAGCGCACGGCGGTGGTCGCGCCGTGGAAATCGCCGTAGGAATAAATCACCACCAGCGTGGAAGGCCGGCTGCCAAAATTCTTCCCCGCCAGCAGGTTTGCGGCGGTCCCGGAATTGAAACTGAGGGCGAGCGTCTGATTGGTTGTGACCTGCGATTGCACGAGGTCTTTCACATCCACACACATTTTTTCGGTCTGACGGAACAACAGACCGGCCAGGACCAGCGAAATGATGATGCCGGAGGTGCCAAGGGACAGCAGGAATTTCCGGCCTTTGCGGTCCACCAGGACCACCGCGCCGATGGTCGCCAAGAAATTGATGAGCGTAAAAAAGAAATTGCACAGGTGCGCCGGCTTGTCGTCCAGTCCGGCTTGAATGAGAATCGTCGTGTTGTAGCCGATGATGGAATTGATGCCCGTGGCCTGGTTGCACGCCAGGATGACGCAAGCCAGCACAAAAGGAATGACATATTTGCGGCGCAGGAGCGATTCCCGGATTTTTTCGCCGGAGGAGGAAACCCTGGCTTTTTCGGCGGCGGCAGTTTCTTCCATTTCCTGCAACTCAATTTCGGCTTGAGCCTCCGTGCGGGAATGAAGCAGCGCGGCGCGGGCGGCGTCTTTTCGCCCGCGGCGGAACAGCCAGCGCGGCGATTCCGCCACCATCAAGCTGCCAACGACGAACAAAACTCCCGGCGGCAGCGACACCCAGAAGATGCTGCGCCACGCCGTGTCCTTGAACGCGAATAATTTGTCCGCGTCGCCGAGCCGGGCGACGTTGTCCACCCGCGCGCTGAAATACAAACCGATGCCCGCCGCCGCGACAATGCCCAGCGTCAACAGCCATTGAAAAATGCCGGTGCCTTTGCCGCGGCTGGACGCTCCCAGACATTCCGCCAGATAAAGCGGGATGACGACGCCGATAAAACCGCCGCTGATGCCTTGCAACAATCTTCCTGCCATCAGCAAGTCATAGCTGTGAGCGAGCGAAATGACGGGAATGCTGACGACAAATAACAGCCCGCTCAAAATCATCATCTTCTTGCGCCCCAACCAATCCGCCAACAGGCCGGCGAACAAGGTCGAAATCACGCTGCCCAGCAACACCGCCGCGACGATCAGTGACAGATGTCCGGCGTCAAGCAGTTGCCCCGTCGCCGCGTCCTTGAACGTCGCTTCAAGATACGGCAGCGCCCCGGCGATAATGCCGACGTCAATGCCGTAGAGCAGGCCGCCCAGGCCCGCAACGAGCAGCAGAAACCGATTGTAGCCGGCCTTGCTTGCCGTCACAGGGGTGCCAGTGGAGGATGCTGTCATTTGGTTGAAGGAATTTTCATGGTTTGGGAATCCCGGTTCCTGCTTTAATTGTTCCTCACAAAAAGTTTGCCGGGCAGTTGCTTGATCAGCCGCTTCATCTCCAGTTGCAGCAGCGCCACCGAAACCGACGACGAGGGCATCCCGCTCCGGCGGATGATGTCGTCAATGGTGCTCTCCTCCTTGTCCACCAAATCATAGACGGTTTGTTCCGTCTCGCTCAGGGTCATGGCCGGCAGACTGGCGGCATCATGCACCAGGGAGGGCCGGTTGCTGGCGGGGAACATATATTCAAATTCGCTCAGAATGTCCTCCACCCCTTCGCAAAGTTTGGCCCCTTTCTTGATCAGGTCGTGACAGCCTTTGCTGCGCGGCGAATCCACCCGGCCGGGCACGGCAAAAACCTGGCGGCCATAATCCACCGCCATCCCCGCCGTGATGAGCGCGCCGCTGGTCAAATTGGCCTCCACCACCACCGTGCCAAAAGTCATTCCCGCCACGATGCGGTTGCGAATGGGAAAACTCTGCTTGTCCGCCTTGCGGTTGAAGGGAAACTGGGTGATCAGCGCCCCCTGCGCCGCGATGCGCCCGAACAGCTCCCCGTTTTCCGCCGGGAAAACCAAATTGATCCCCGTGCCCAGCACCGCGATGGTGCGTCCCTTCGCGCTCAAAGCCCCCTGGTGCGCCGCCGTGTCAATGCCGCGCGCCCCGCCGCTCACCACCGTCACCCCGGTGTAAGCCAGTTGGTAGGCGATCTTGCGCGCCATCTCGATGCCGTAATGCGTCGTCATGCGCGAACCGACCATGGCCACCGCGTTCTTGTCCCGCGCCGTCAGGCTGCCCAGGACATAGAGGAGGACGGGCGGATCGTAAATCTGCTTGAGCAGCGGCGGATAATTCTCGTCGGACTGGAGGACGATGTGGCAGCCGGATTGCTCGATGCGTTTGAGTTCCCCGCTCAGATCCACATCCTTCTCCCAGTTGGCGATGCCCTCGGAAAGTTCCGGTCCGATGCCGTGGACCCGCTGCAATTCGGAGCGGCTGGCGTGGAGAATGGCGGTGGAATCGCCGAAGCGTTCGAGCAACTGCCGGACGCGCACCGGACCGAGTTCTTTAATCATGTTCAAAGCGACGAACGCTTCCCGGCAATCCATGCGCCTGAGCAAACACCCTTTGCCCAGCGGGCGCAAGCCTTAGATTGGCTCCATCTTAACCCGCATATTTTCCACCCCGGCGGAAGCGCGCAACTGTGCGCCGCGTGAGGGCACGCGGCCTGCAAGCCTGTAACGCTGCGTCTGTAGGCCGCGTGCCCTCACGCGGCGGGACTGGAGCCTTTTTTTAACGGGCTGTTAACCCTGCAACCCGCCGATTCTCCGCAGCCGCAGAACGGGTTCCTTGGCCAGCCGCGAAGCCGGTGAACCTCTCCCCCTCTCTCTCCCCGCTTGCGGGGAGAGAGCCGGAGAGAGGGGTTCCCATACTCGTCGAACTCCTGACACGAAGAATTTCGTCCCGCACCGGCCCGCGCCTCCATGCTTGCCGCGCCGTCTTGTTGCCGTAGCAGCCCGTTAAAAAAGGCCCGGTGAGGGCACCGGGCCTGCAACAGATGCATGCTTTGCGAGGGAAATGTAGGCCGCGTGCCCTCACGCGGCGGGACTGGAACCTCTTTTTAACGGGCTGTTAACCCTGCAATTCATCCTTCCGCCTTCATCCTTCCGCCATCCGCCATCCGCGCTTCCCTTCCCCCTTCCGCCTTCACCATTCACTATTCACAATTCACTATTCCCGCTTCCCCATTCACCCTTCACCATTCACAATTGTTCCATTCCGCGCATCAGGGCCCCGGCGCAATTCAAACCCATTCATCAGGACGAGTGATCGTTTCATTTTCGTTCACCCGAACCGTGGTCGGCAATAAATGGCGTGGGATGTCTGTCAGCGGAAGCGGTTTGCAAGTCACTCCCATGCGGTGATAATTGTGGTTGCGGCGCTCGTCGCGCTCATCCTCCAAAACCGGAATGTACACGGTGATTTTTACGCGCGGATAATTCCGGCGTACCCATTCCACGGCGGGTTCAAGGTCCGAGTCGCCGGACACAATCACCATCGAGTCGGTCAGCCCCCGAAAGGCGTCTTCCAGCAGATTGACCGCCATGTTCACGTCCGTCTTTTTTTCCTCCGGCACCTGGTATTCAAGACGGCGCACACAATCACGAGCCCGGCAGGTGACAGTGCGTTCCTGATATTTGCCCAGAATGATTTTCACCTTGGGCAGCGTGCCGAGCGCCTTCAGATATCGTTTCTGGCGGTCACGCCGGGTACTGACATGCTTTAGGGGCTCGACCAGCGCCGTGAAAAATTTGACGGCGACAACATCTTCGTCCAGCCGCAATGCCTCAAAAAACGACTGAACATTCAGCCATTTCCAAGCCGGATGGTGCTGGAATATGCCAAAATACCAGTTGAACGCATCCACGTAAATGGTGCAGCGCTTTTTGGGCTGGGGCGGTGGGTTGGATTCGGACATAAGGCTGTGAAAGGGGGTCAAAAATTATTAAAATAGGGCTTGATTTTCAGGGCCAAAAGGCCGATATGTAATACAACTTCTCGCAATTGCGATTGGGTGATCCGAAAGGGTTGCCCTATTTTTTTGTCCAGTCAGCCCGTCGTTGGGCGATCCCGCATCCATTTTCATTTGCGTTCGCTTCCTCATAAAGGCACTGCCAAATTGCCGAGCTTATCGTTTCAACCGAGCATGGCTGCTCCCAGGCGGAAATCAAGCCTCCAACGTTTTTCATGAAGGCGACCGCCGATGAGTCGCCGGAAGCCAGTTCCACTCCGCTCCATTCCAGTCCAGCCCGGCGAACCGCTCCACCGGCCCGCGCTCCGTTGCAACAGATGCATGCTTTGCGAGGGAAATGTAGGCCGCGTGCCCTCACGCGGCGGGACTGGAACCTCTTTTTTAACGGGCTGTTAACCCTGCAATCCGCCGATTCTCCGCAGGCGCACAACGGCTTCGTTGGCCAGACGCGAAGCAAGTGAACCGCTCCACCGGCCCGCGCTGCCATTCAGCCTTCAGCCTTCACCATTCACCATTGCTTCCACTCCGCGCCGGTAGGACGAGACTCCGTCGAGCCGTGACTGGCCCGAATGGCGCTTAGATAAGGAATCTGCTTCCTAACATGTTGATTTATAGAGTTTTAAATGACCCGCTTTCCAGTCGTGCTGGGAAGGTCCGAAAATCGCTTTGGTAGCTTCCCTCGGAGA
>JBEKVM010000167.1:0-13399 GCA_049513975.1 Verrucomicrobiota bacterium
TTTTTTGAGTGCGCAGGAAAATCACCGCCACGCCGTGTTTGCCACGCTGCTGCGCCCGAGGACGGGCGCACTCCTGTAGCCTTCTTGCGCCTGACCCCGGTAGCAGTGTCAAGATGCGCCCCAAAAACCTTGCCGTAAAAACATTGCTTGCATATCGCGGCCAATATGTTAGCATCACTTATCTAACTATATCATAACATAAGTCATATTAATCCTATGAACGCAGATGCAGGTGGTCAGTCGGGCGTCAGCGGCAAATACGCCTGGCGCCAATTGGATCGGGTTGAACCGCCCAAGCGCCCGGTGCGGGACCGGCTGTCTGATTTCAACCAGGTCTTCCAGCCCTACGACGAAAGCACCGCCAGCCTGCAGGCCAGCCGCTGTGTGCAGTGCCCCAACCCCAACTGCGTGGCCGCCTGCCCGCTGGAAATTCCCATTCCGGCATTGCTCGCCCTCACTGCCGACGGCCAGTTCCGGGAAGCGGCCGAGTTGCTTTTCACTACCCAAAGCCTGCCGGAATTCGTCGCGCATATCTGCGTGGAAAACCGCATGTGCGAGGCGGCTTGCGTCCTGGTCAAGCCATCCGATCCCGTCCCCATCGGCGCCATTTCCCGTTTCCTCCTCGATTACGGCTGGAAGCACGGCGTCAAAGAGCCGCCTCCCGCCCCCGCCAATGGCCGGCGCGTCGTCGTCCTGGGTTCGGGGCTGTGCGGCCTGGTCGGCGCGGACGCCCTTTCCCGGCTGGGCTACGCCGTCACCATCCTGGACAGCGCGCAGGCGCCGGGCGGCCGGCTGGTCAACGGGCTGGCCGGGTTCAAGGTGGACAAGGCGGTGATCCGGCGGCGGGTGGAATCGTTGCACGAACGGGGCGTCGAGTTCCGCATGGGCGTCCTCTGCGGTCGGGATGTGACGCTGCGCGAGCTGCGGCGCAACTACGACGCCGTGTTCTTTGCGCTGGGCCGCACGGAAGAGGTGCCATTGGACATTCCCGGCGCGCAATTGCGCGGCGTCTGCCAGGCTTATCCTTTCATTCTGCACCACACCTCCGACGCCGCCTTGCACGCCCTGCCAGTCAGCGTCCAGGGCCGGCGGGTGGTGGTGCTCGGCGGAGGGGATACCGCGATGGATGCGTTGCGCGTCGCCCTCCGCGCCGGAGCGCGCGATGCCTTGTGCCTTTACCGGCGGGACCGCGAGAACATGCCGGCCGATCCAAAAGAATTTGAAAACGCGCTCGAAGAGGGCGCGCGCTTCATGTTCCAGAGCCAGGCGGAGGCGCTCGCCGGCAATCTGGACGGCGAAGTGACGCACGTGCTTTGCGTGCGCACCGGGCTTGGCGCGCCCGACTCCTCCGGCCGCCCCCAGGCGCAGCCGCTGCCGGGGACCAAATTTGAAGTTCCGGCGGAGGTGGTGCTGGTGGCGCATGGCTTCGCGCCGCCCCGCCTGCCCGAGTGCGACGAACTGGCCGAACTGGCGGTGGGCGAACACGGCTGCCTGCTGGTGGATGACGCCCAGATGACCAATATGCCCGGCGTCTTTGCCGCTGGCGCCATCGCGCGCTGGCCGATTACGATGGTCGAGGTCATGCGCGACGCCCGCAAAGCCGCCAGCGCGATTGACCGCTACCTGACCGCCCTTCGCAGGTGACCCCCAAGCCAGATGCCAGGGCGGGACTCCCTGTCCTCCGTCTTGTCCGTAGGCCCGGCGGAGGTGGAAGCCTCGGCGAAGCAGGACTTTGAACCGTGATTCGATTGCATTCTGCATTTTGCATTTTGCATTCTGCATTTAGAACATTCTGCATTTCTCGCGGCGGCCCTTGACAGTTGGCGGGAAGCGGCAAGAATCCAACTGACCAGGATTTACCTTTATGACCTCCGCCACAACAACTCCCTCCGCCAGCTACAGCTTCGTCATGCGGCTGACCTATCCCAACCGCATCGGCATGTTCGCCAAGCTCACCCAAACCATCGGCCGCCACGGCGGCGACCTCGGCGCGGTGGACATCGTCAACCCCGACGCCAAGCGCATGACGCGCGACATCACGGTGCGGGCGCGCGACCATGACCACATCCAGGCCATCGTCCAGGCCATCCACAAAATCAAGGAAGTCATCGTCGCCAACGTTTCCGACCAGGTTTTTCTCCTCCATCTGGGCGGAAAAATTTCCATCCAGAACAAAGTGCCGCTGACCACGCGCGACACGCTCTCGATGGCTTACACCCCGGGCGTGGCCCGCGTCTGTGCTGCCATTGCCGAACAGCACGCCAAAGTCTGGCCGCTCACCATCAAAGGCAATTCCGTCGCCGTGGTCAGCGACGGCTCGGCCGTCCTGGGCCTGGGCAACATCGGCCCAGAAGCCGCCATGCCCGTCATGGAAGGCAAGGCCATGTTGTTCAAGGAATTTGCCGGCATTGACGCCTACCCCATCTGCCTGCGCACCCAGGACACCGCGGAAATCATCCAGACGGTGGCCAATTTCTCGGTGGGCTTTGGCGGCATCAACCTGGAAGACATCTCCGCGCCGCGCTGTTTTGAAATCGAGCAGCGTTTGCAGGAACGGCTGGACATTCCCGTTTTTCACGACGACCAGCACGGCACCGCCGTCGTGGTGCTGGCGGCGCTCTTGAACGCCTCCCGCCTGGCCGGCCGCCAGCTCGCCGCCCTGCGCATCGTCATTCTCGGAGCGGGCGCGGCCGGCACCGCCATCGCCACCATGTTGCTCCACGCCGGCGTCAAAGACATCGTCGTTTGTGACCGCAAGGGAATTCTCAACGGCCGCGCCCGCACCGATTTAAATAAAGCCAAGACCCAACTCGCCGCCGCCACCAATCCCCGCGGCTTGAGCGGGAGTGTCCAGGATGCCCTGCGCAAAGCCGATGTTCTGATCGGCGTCTCCGGGCCGGGATTGATTGCGCCCAAGGCCTTGCGGCTCATGGTCGCCAAGCCCATCGTTTTTGCCCTGGCCAATCCCACCCCGGAAATCATGCCCGAGCAGGCCGCCGCCACGGCCTGGATTGTGGCCACCGGCCGGAGCGACTATCCCAATCAGATCAACAACGTGCTGGCCTTTCCCGGCATCTTCCGGGGCGCCTTGAACGTGCGCGCCCGCCGCATCAACGAAGCGATGAAGCTGGCCGCGGCCCACGCCATCGCCGGATGCATCACCCGCCGCCAATTAAGTCCGGAATACATCGTCCCCAGCGTCTTCAATCGCGAGGTGGTGCAGCGCGTCGCCGCCGCCGTCACCGAGGCCGCGATCAGGACCGGGGTGGCCCGGAGAGGGCGTCCGCGCCGTTGAACCTAAAAACAAACCACCAACTTCCCCCCCATGATCATCGGCATCCCAAAGCGCATTGGGGTCACATCTAAACATTCTACATTTGGATCGAGAGAATGTAGAATGTTTAGATGTGACCCCAATTACTTTACCCGCGCCTTGGCGTCCCTCCTCTTCACCTCCGGCTTGTTCTTTGCCGGAAATTGCAGTGGCGCCGCCGAAGCTCCGGCGTCCGGCGCTGCCGCCAATCCGATGCTCCACGCCATCGGCGGGCAACTGGTGGATGCCCGGGGCAACGCGGTGATTTTGCGCGGGGTTAATCTGGGTGGCTGGCTGCTCTGGGAGGGATGGATTTTCGGGGAGGGGTTCGTTTCTGAGACTGACATCTTGAAGAAGTTGAACACGCTGGTGGGATTCGAGGCCACCCAGGCCTTTCGGCGCGGCATCTATTCCAACTTCATCGCGGAGGAGGATTTGCGCAAAATAGCGGAGCTGGGGTTCAACTCGGTGCGGGTGCCGGTCAACTGGCGCCTGCTCGATGGCGGCGCGCCTAAAGCCGTTTACCAGGAAGCCGGATGGCAACTGCTCGACCGGCTGCTTGACTGGTGTGACAAATACCATCTTTACGCCGTGATTGATCTCCATGCCGCTCCCGGCGGACAGAGCGGCCTTTTTATGGCCGATCCGGGCGGCGCGGGCCTTTCCCTCTGGCAATCCGCCGAGCCGCAACGTCAAACCGCCGCGCTGTGGGGCGCCCTGGCCCGGCGCTACAAAACCCGGACCTGCCTTGCCGGGTTCGACCTCATCAATGAACCCAGCCCGCCCAAGGGCGGTTCGTGGCTGGAGCTTTGCCGCCAACTGGTTGCGGCGGTCCGGGCCGAGGACCGGCAGCATTTGATCTTTATCGAAGGCGGCAGCCTGGCCAGCGATTTTTCCATGTTTGACAAGCCGTTGGATGGGAACATGGCCTACAGCTTCCATATTTACACCTGGTTCGGAGACAACCGGAGCCAGCGGTTGAGAACCTATGAAACCCTGGCCAAACGGCAGAATGTTCCCCTGTGGGCGGGCGAGTTTGGCGAGAACAATTACAAAATGATCGGCTCGACGGCCAGGATGTTCGGGGAACACCCGGAAATCTGCGGCTGGGCCTTTTGGCCCTGGAAGAAAGCGCCCAGCCTGTCTCCCGGCCTGGTGACGGTGAAAGTGCCGGCCGATTGGCAGACGGTCATGGCCTGGATTGACCACCCGCTGCTGCACCGCAAGCCGGGCGTTGCGGAGGCCGGGCGCGCCCTGCAGGCCTTTCTGGAAGCAGTCAAGCTGGCCCGCGGGCAACTGGATCAACAAATGGTTCAGGAACTGTTGCCGCACTGATTGTCCGTCCGTCAATAAAGGGTGAAAACCACGGGATCTGCTGCTGCCCTTTGGCCTCCTCCGGGGAGAAACCGCAGCCCCAACGGGGCGAAAGCAGATAGAGCGGATTAAAAAATGATGTAGCCAGAACGAAGCTCCTCCCTCTCCTCCTCAGGAGGAGAGGGCCGGGGAGAGGAGGCCTTTCGGTCGGCTTCCGTCCGGCTACAGTTTTCATGAAAATGCTCTCGTCCAGGGCAAGGAGCGTTGCGACGCCGCCCGAGTCACCCATCCCAAAACACATTATGCCCTGAAGAGGCAAAACAAAGCGCATGTTCCAGTCGTCCGCGAGCGAGCGTCATGGTGTGCGAAGCTGCCCGAGCCGTTTCGCGCCGTTTATACGTCCTTGATTTCGAGGATCTTCGACCCTAAATGGGACAGAGCTATTGTTTGACCCCTTCCGCAATTGAAAATTAGTGACCGGTCGCCAATCTTCGCATAGAATCATCGTCAGGCTCATGGAACTGCAACTTGAAGACTTGGAATATCAGCGCCGCGCCATCGCTGCGGTTGTGGCGGTCTTGGACGGCCAGGTGCGCAATTCCTTTGACAATTCAAATCTCTTCGGCATCCAAGCCAACTTCAGCGACCTTACGCCCTCACAGATCGAGGAAAACAAAAGGCGCATCATTGCCGAAAATGGCGTCGCGGAAGCCGATGCAAAATTCTCCCCGGACAACGACATTTGCATCGAGATGGAGACAGGCACGGGCAAGACGCTCGTTTATTTCCGCACCATCTATGAACTTCATCAACGTTACCGCCTGACCAAGTTCATTATCCTCGTTCCGTCCATCGCTATCAAGGAAGGTGTGCTGGCAACTTTCGAGGCTTTCGAGCACCAGCTTGCAAACCGCTACGGATTTACGCCCGCCTGCTTCGAATATGACAGCAGCAAGCTTTTCCGCCTCCGCAGCTTCATCGAAGACACTCAGCCGCAAATCATGGTGATGACCATTCAATCCATCACCGCCGAAGACCGCATCATCAATCAGGAAGGCCGGGACGACTCCTTTCTCGGCATGACCTATTTGGAAGCGCTGGGCAAGTGCCAGCCCGTCATTATCATGGACGAGCCACAGGAAGGAATGGACACGGACGCCGCGGTTGCACGAACTGCTACCCTGAACCCGCTCGCCAAGTTCCGCTACTCAGCCACTCACAAGGTCGTCAAAAATCTCCTTTTCCGCCTGACGCCATTCGACGCCTACAAGAATGGCATGGTTAAGAAAATTGAAGTTCTCTCCGTGGCCGAAAAAAACGACGAAGCCACGCTCAAGATCGAACTTGTCAACGTCCAGACAAACGGCGGCTCAAATCCCAAGGCCAAGCTCAACGTTTGGCGAAAAAATGGCGACGGGTTCAAATGGAAAGAAACCAACTGGCTTAAGGCCGGCGACAACTTGGCCGACAAATCCGGCAACATTTCCTACCGGGATTACACCATTGAGCGCATCTGGAAAAGCCTGCACGACCGGAAATTCCACCTGAAATTTTCCAACGGCATCGAACTCATCCAACAAGAGCGAGCCGCCGATTTCACCGGGTTATTCCGCCAGCAGCTTCAATGGCTCATCCGCCGCCATTTCGAGAAAAAGAAAGTTCTCGCGCCCAAAGGTATTAAATGTCTCTCGCTTATCTTCATTGATCGCGTGGATAACTACGTAAAGGACGATGGCATCATCAAGAAGCTCTTCCGCGAGGAATACGCCGCAATCCATCGCGAAGTTCACGGCGCAGAACCGACGCCCGGCCAGGTTGACGCCGTGCAAGGCTACTATTTCGCCAAGACCGCCAGCGAGGAATACACCGACAGCGAAAACTCCATGCTTAAGAACAAGGAGATTTTCGACCGCATCCTCCGCGAGAAGGAACAGCTTCTGTCGTTTGAAGACCCCATCGAATTCATTTTTTCCCATTCCGCACTCGGCGTCGGGTGGGACAACCCTAACATCTTCAATATCGCCACCCTCAACCAATCTTACAGCGACATCAAGAAGCGGCAGGAACTCGGACGCGGCCTCCGCATTTGCCGTAACCAGCTCGGCCAGCGCATTTACGACCCCGAAGGCACGAAGGAGGGCGAGGAAATTAACCTCCTCACCGTCGTCCCGAACGAAACCTATGAGACCTTTGCAGCACAGTACCAGGACCAGATCAGGGAGGTCTATGGCACTGCCGACGCCGGCGGCGTCCTCCGGAAGAAACACAAAGGCCGCGACGCGAAAAATAAAATTAACCGCACCGGGCTTTACGCAAGCAAATCGTTCCGCGCCTTTTGGGAAAAGCTTGCGCGTAAAACGGATTACACCGTCCTCTTCCGCGAGGATCAGATCGTCAATCGCGCCATCGAAGCTCTCAACACGCTTTTGGTCAGCGATTACGAGGCGGAAATCGTCCTCACGAGGATCAAGAGCATTGCCCTGACCGGCCTTTCCAGCGATGAGATTGGTCGCGAGACCGAAAAACTCCATGCCAGCTTCACGCCCCTCGATCTCATTGAAGAAATCAGCGAGAACACGGCCTTGTCGTATCGGACCGCCGAAAGAATTGTCGCCGGTCTGGAGAACTTCGGCCCCATAGCCAAAAATCCGCCCAAGTTTCTGGCCCAGGCCAACATTCTCATCCGCGCCATTGAGCTGGACGAAATGTTCCGCTCGTTGAGTTACCACGCGACCACCGCAAGCCTCCCGCTCACCATGCTTGAACCGATCATCGAAACTTGGCTGCCCATCGAACCGACGACCCAGCGCGGCGTTTACGACGGCGTGGCCTTCGAGAGTGCTCCAGAGCGTTCCTTCAGCCAGGCCGCCGACAATGACAACGAGGTGGTTTGCTTCCTCAAGCTCCCGGCAGCCTACGAAATCCCCACGCCGATTGGAATGTATTGCCCCGACTTCGGGCTGGTGTTGAAGCGCAAAAACCTTACCACCAAGGCAGAAGCCGAGTATTATTTTGTCATCGAAACGAAGAGCACCAATAACCTTGATGACACGAAGGCACTCACCGAAAGCGAACGCCTGAAAATCCAGTGCGCCATCAAACACTTTGCAGCCCTCGGCATTGAGGCCAAACTTGAGTACCTGCCTTATGTCGCGCCGGTCAAAGATTATCGCGCCGATTTCAAACCCAAAGTTCCCACGACATGAGCGAATCCCTCAACGACCATCTGCCACTGTCACCCGACCACAACGCGGAACGACTCGCCGCCCTCAAGAATCTTTTCCCCGACCTCTTCTCCAACGATGGCAGGCTGAATGTTGACGAATTAAGGAAAGTTGTTGACCCTGCGCTCGTGAGCGAAACGGAGCGCTACGACTTCCGCTGGTATGGCAAAACCAAATCCAAACGCGAAGCATTCACACCCAGCCGTGCCGCGCTCATTTTTGACCCCGCCCGCTCCGTGATCCCCGAAAAGGCCGGCGGCAACATGATCATCGAGGGCGAAAATCTGGAAGTGCTCAAGCTCCTCACGAGCGCCTACCGCGAGCGCATCAACTGTATCTATATTGACCCGCCATATAACACCGGCAAGGACTTCATTTATTCCGACAACTATGCCGAAGGCCAAAAACCCTATTGGGAACAAACTGGAGTGACGGAGAACGGTGTGAAAGTGGACTCGAATACCGAGAGCGACGGACGCTTCCACTCCAACTGGCTGTCTATGATGCAGAGTCGCCTGCTCGTCGCCCGCTATTTACTTAAACCAGAGGGCATCATTCTTGTTTCGATAGACGACAACGAGCTCCATAATTTGCGCCGCGTGCTGGATGAGGTGTTTGGGGAGGAGAATTTTATTGGTCTATTCGTCGTGAATGCGTCGCCCAGTGCGATTGACTATGGGCACATTGCTAAGATGCATGAATACGTTTTATTCTATGCAAAAACGATAGATGCTACAAAAACAAATTGGTTACTCGACGAAGACAAAGAATTTAAATACAAGGATGAAACAGGCCGGTTCAACATTTATCCGCTTTACAATGGAAACGTGGCTTTTAATCCCAAGACAAGGCCAAATTTATTCTATCCATTTTATCTTAATCCATCGAGCAAGATTGGGGACGATTTTTATGAGATTGGGTTGGACGCGCAAGAGGGCTGGGTAAAGGTGCTCCCTGTTGTTTCAAGAAAGGATTCAATTCAACGAGTTTGGCGGTGGGGCAAAGACTTGGCTCGGCAGCACCTAAATGGTGAAATAGTGGGATATAAAACGGAGGATGGTGAATTCAGGGTTGTTCAGAAGACAAGACACTTGGGGAAGGTGATTCGCTCGCTACAGATGGACAAGGATATTTCGACAAGAAGGGGGACTGCTGAGTTTGAGGAGCTTTTTGGCGGGAAACTATTTCCGTTTCCGAAGCCTGTGGAACTTATACGAAGATTTATCTCAATTGGCACCGAGAAGGACGGCATCATCTTGGATTTCTTCGCCGGGAGCGGGACGACAGCTCAAGCGGTGATGGCGCAGAACAAAGTCGATAGCGGCAATCGCCAGTTTATGCTCGTGCAGTTGCCCGAACTCACGGAGGAAGACAGTCCGGCCCATAAAGCCGGTTTCAAGCGCATCAGCGACATCAGCATCGAGCGCGCCAAGCGCGTCGTGGAAAAATTCAAGACCGAGGCCCAAGGTTTGTTGCCCAACGACCCGCAGCGCCAGTTTGCCGACTCGCTTGGTTTCAAAGTGTTCACGCTTACCAAGTCTGCTTTCCCGCGAGTGGAGTTCGCGCCCGACCCGGCCAAGACCGAGGCGGAGAACATCGAATTGCTCAAGCAATACATCCGCGACAAGGAAGCTACGTTCCACCTCCAGTTCGACAAGGACAAGGTGCTGGACGAAGTGCTGCTCAAAAACGGTTTCATGCTGGATTACACCCTCACCCGCCAGCCCGACTTCAAAAGGAATGAAGTCTTCCTCGCCAAAGATGCCCACAAGCAAAGCCTAGTCTGCCTCGACGCGAAGCTCGAACCGGAAACCGTGGATTATTTCAAAAAACACAAGGAGAAATTCTTCATCTGCCTAGAACTGGCGCTCGACACCACCAAGAAATGGAATCTCAAACACAACCTGGGAGAGAAGCTCAAAGCGATTTAAGCCCTGCGAGCAAGGAACCTCTCCGGCACCGTGGCATAAAAGTGAACGGGTCACTGGCCGGGTGATTCAGCCCGCATTGGAACGGCGCGACGGCGCGGTTGCCCAAGTCTGATCCGTGAAATCCGTGCCATCCGTGGTAAAAGTGTGCCGCCCCGTTTCTGGAGCCAACGCAAATCCGCCTGTTTCGCGTATGCCGCGTATTTCGCGGTTAAGCCACAAAGGGGTCGCAAAGGAACCGGTTCCTGGTAATGCCGCATTTATGATTGACATGCCTGGCCGGATGACACCGGTTTTTAACGCAAAGGCGCAAGGGCGCGAAGGCGCAACAAAGGCAAAAGCTGAAAACTGAAATCCTGAAATCTAAAAATCTTTGCGCCCTTGAATCTTTGCGCCTTTGCGTTCAATTCCTTTTGGTTGCGGCTTTATGGAGTCCGGCAAGCGGGCAGCCCGTCTGGTCACGGAGAGCGTAGCGTTCGGTGGCCTCCATCCTCCATCCTCCCCACGCCATTCTCGCTTCTCTGCTTCCATCCGCGTCAATCGGCGTCATCTACAGGCAAAAATCCCCCCCCCCTTTTTTTAACAGGAGGGCGCGGAGGCAACGGAGAGAAAACTCTGTGCCCTCTGCGTTCTCCTGTTCAAATGGTTTTTCATTCCGCATCTGCGTGAATCGGCGTGAATCTGCGGGCAAAAATTCCCCTCTGCGTTCTCCTGTTCAAATGGTTTTTCATTCCGCATCTGCGTGAATCGGCGTGAATCTGCGGGCAAAAATTCCCCCGGTTTTAACAGGAGGGCGCGGAGGCAACGGAGAGAAAACTCTGTGCCCTCTGCGTTCTCCTGTTCAAATGGTTTTTCATTCCGCATCTGCGTGAATCGGCGTGAATCTGCGGGCAAAAATTCCCTTAACCTGCAATTCATTTTCTTTGCGCTTTTTGCGCTCTTTTGCGGCCAATTCCTTTTGGGTGCGGGTTGCCGCGCCGGGTCCTGGCCTCTTGGCGATGAAAGCTCTTTTTTATCCGTGGAATCGGCGAAATCCGCGGTGCAATTCCTTTGCTCGCATCCTTTGACACTCAAAAAGAATTGCCCGCGGAGGGGTGCAGCCGCTAAGGTGCGGTTGAAAACCTTGCCGCCGCCGTTGGTTCCGTCTTTGGCGCCCGATGAGGAAAACTGGAATCCGGTTTGGGCAATTTTTTATGAGCGACAGCCTGCACAAGGAAGATAATGTCACCTACCAGAACGTGGACACCGTTTCGGGCGGGAAGCTGTCCGACATCAAGCCGGCCCAGCGTGCGGGCGCGTTGCGCGGGGCCCAGTTGCTGGCCAAGGCCCTGCGCGCCGAGGGCGTGGATACGCTTTTCGGCTATCCCGGCGGGGCGAACCTGGAAATCTTCGACGTGCTGCGCGAATTCGACATCCGTTGCATCCGCACCGAACACGAGCAGGGCGCGGCCCATGCGGCGGAGGGTTATGCCCGCGCCACCGGCAGGGTTGGGGTCTGCCTGGCGACCTCGGGACCGGGAGCCACCAACCTGGTGACGGGCATTGGCGATGCCCATAGTGATTCCACGCCCATCGTGGCCATCACCGGCAATGTGCCCTCGCATCTGCTGGGCAAGAACGCCTTTCAGGAGGTGGACATCGTGAGCGTGACCAAGCCGATCACCAAAAAGAATTACCTGGTGAAAAAGGTGACGGACATTCCCGAAGTGGTGCGCGAGGCCTTCGCCCTGGCGGGCGGCAATCGGCCTGGCCCGGTGTTGATTGATATTCCCAAGGACATTCAGCAACAGTATCCGCGCGACGCCGAGGGCAATTACACGCCGCCCCGCATTCCGGCCATCATCGAAGCGCCGGAGCCGGAGATAGGCGGGCTGACCGAGGATCAACTGGGCGACTGCTGCCGGATGCTGGAGGAAGCCAGGCGTCCGGTCATTTACGCCGGGGGCGGCATCGTCTCTTCGGGCAGCGCGGCGGCTTTGTTGCAGTTGGCCGAACGGCTCCAGTGCCCCGTGACCACCACCCTCATGGCGTGGGGCGCGTTTCCGCCGCAACATCCGCTGGCCCTGCATTGCCTGGGCATGCACGGCAGCAAATATGCGAACATCGCCGTCAACGAGGCGGATTTGGTGATCGCGGCGGGCGTGCGCTTCGACGACCGCGTGACGGGAAATGTCCGCGAATTCATCAAGCACGGCAAAATAATTCATATTGACATAGATCGCGACGAACTGAACAAGAACAAGACGGTGACCCTGCCCATCTGCGCGAATGTGGCGGTGGCCCTGGCGCAACTGGCCGGCCGGGCCAGCGGCGGCGATTACAGCGAGTGGCGGAAGCATCTGGCGGCGTTGCGCGAGCAACACCCCTTTCAAGTTCCCGTTTCGCAGAATATCAAACCGCAGCACGCCATCCGGCTGCTGAGCGATTTGACGGGCGGCGAGGCCATCATCACGCTGGGGGTGGGCCAGCACCAGATGTGGGCCATGCAACACTACCATTCCAAACGGACGCGTTCGTTTCTGAGCAGCTCCGGGTTTGGGACGATGGGCTACGGGCTGCCCGCCGCCATCGGGGCCAAGGTGGGTTGCCCGGACCGGATGGTGATTGATATTGACGGCGACGGGTCGCTCAACATGACGGTGCATGAACTGGCCACCTGCCGCCGGTTCGGCCTTGGCGTCAAGGTGGTGGTGATCAACAACCAATGGCTGGGCATGGTGCGCCAGTGGCAGGACATGATTTATGGGGGGCATCGTTCCGGCTCGGCCATGGCGGACCCGGCCACGGCGGTGAAAGCAGAGGGCGAAGATGATGTTTATCCCGACTTTGTGACCATCGCCGCCGGCTATCGCGTCCGCGCCGAACGCGTCAAGCAAAAAGCCGAATTGCCGGCGGCGTTTGCCCGGATGCTGGCCAACCCCGGCGAACCGTATCTGGTGGACGTGATCGTGGAAGGGGAGGAGAACGTGTTTCCCATGATACCCGCCGGCGGCAGCTACCGCGATATTATCATGAGCGCGGAGGATCTGGCGGCGCGCGCCCGCGGTTCGGGAGGAAATGATAAAGGATAAATGCTAAATGATAAATGGCATGACCGGGGCGAATGGGATTTCCCCGCTGATCGTTCCCGTGACGCCAAGATTGCCCCCCGGCTGCCCTCGCAACATTGGGGACAATGCCGCCACCACCGTATCAGGGAGGCTTATGGCAGGTGTTCAAGCCGGAACGCGACGTTGCAAAAGAGCTTGGCCGTAAAATCCCGGGACCACAGTAAGCTCGCTTGCGCAGAAGTTTCCGCTCCACCGGGGCGTTTTCGCCGAACGGTAACGGCACATGACACGCCGCAGTTTCACCGCAGCAAATCCAGGCAGAAAGGCGTTTGCCCGCAGATTACGCAGATTAACGCAGATGAAGAATTTCTATTTTCCGTTTGTGCGTCAATCAGCTTCTTTAGACAAGCCCATCGAAGGCGGGTTGCAGCGCAGATATGATGCAATCGATTCAACCCTTGCAGAGGGTGTTTCCAAATAAATTGTAAGTTATTGATGTCCAGATATTTCCTCCTAAAAGATGGGTTTTTAGCGTAACAGGGGACGCATGGAGTATTTTAGGGTAGTCTT
>JBEKVM010000168.1:0-10456 GCA_049513975.1 Verrucomicrobiota bacterium
AGCATCGGAAACGGGGCGTTCGAGGGTCTTACCAACCTGACCGGCATCGCGATTCCCGGCAGCGTCACCAATATCGGGGATTTAGCGTTTGAGCTCTGCTACAGGCTGACAAACGCCAGCTTCGCCAACGGCGTCCTCAGCATCGGGAGCAATGCGTTCGAATCCTGCACCAGCCTGACCAGCGTCACGCTCCCCAGCACTGTCACCAGCATTGGGGGGAGCGCGTTCTTCTGGTGCATCTCCTTGCCCACCATTGTGCTCCCCGGCAGTGTCACCAACATGGGGGATTCTGTGTTCGGGAACTGCTACAGGCTGACAAACGCCACCTTCGCCAACGGCCTCCTGAGCATCGGGGATTCGGCGTTCTCTGGGTGCATTAGCCTGACCAGCGTCGCGATTCCAGGCAGCGTCACCAATGTCGGGGATTCTGCGTTCGCAGGCTGCAACAGCCTGACCAATCTCACCATCCCCACCAGCCTCACCCGCATTGGCAATTCTGTATTTGGAAGTTGCGCCGCCTTGCCGAACGTCACGATTCCGGGCAGCGTGACCAGCCTTGGATCCGAGGCGTTTGGCGACTGCGGTGACCTGAGCAACGTGACAATCCCCGGCAGCGTCACCAATTTCGCGGCTGACGCGTTCCGAGGATGCCTCCACTCCACCAACCTCTATTTCCAGGGCAATGCTCCGACCATTAGTCCACCCAATGGGCCTAATATCGGACCTCCCCTCACCGGGACGGTCTATTATTTGCCGGCCACGACCGGCTGGAGCAATTCCTTCGATGGTTGTCCCGCCGTCCTCTGGAACCCGCTGATCCAAACGGGCGACGGCAGCTTTGGCGTGCGGAACAATCAATTCGGGTTCAACATTACCGGCACAACCAACATCCCCATCGTGGTGGAAGCCAGTACAAGTCTGGCCGGCCCGGTTTGGACTCCGTTGCAAAGCCTCACCCTCACCAACGGCTCGTATTATTTCAGCGAACCATTTCAGCCGGGCAGTCCCGGCCGCTTCTATCGCATCACCTCCCAATGAGGCGCCAGCAAGGAGCTTGGCAGGAGGGGTCACCGTGCCATTGGAAACATTACCCCCATGATTTTGCCTCGCATGATTTTGCCCTCGGTGTGGCCGGGATGGCGGCGGCATTATTAACGCAAAGCCGCAACGCCGCGATGGCGCAAAGGGTTTGTTCCGGCTTGGCGTCTTTGCGGTGAAAGGTCTTTTTTTTCCGTGGAATCCGTGGAATCCGCGGTTCAAATTCTTTGGTTGCGGTTTTGCCTCGCCTTGGCGTTTTTGCGTGAATCCAACGCTCCACCCCCCGCCACTCCATCACTCCATTCTTCTTCCCGTTTTTCCGTTGACAGCTCTCATCTATATGCTAAAATTCGCATAGTGAGAAGGGGAAAGGCAACAGTGGCATCGGACGGCGGCGGGGCGAGGACGGGATTCTCCCCGCGCTGCATTCGCCATCCTCAGCTTCCATCCCCCTTCGTTTTAATTGCGTCTGTTCACCCGCGCCGACGCCAGCACACCGGCAATCCAACACCCCATCCGCGTTCATCAGTGTTTATCCGTGGTTCTTCTTCACTCCACCACTCCGGGAGCATACCAATACATTACCAAATCAATGTACTTTCGATCCCCGCACCCAAACCACAGCTTTTTCTGCGCCTTTTGCGCCTTATCGCGACAAATCAACTCAAGTGCCTTTCCATGAACCATTTACACATAAAACTTAGCAGTTCCATTCGTGCTCCATCGTGTCTAATCGTGCCAAATCGTGCTATTTTTTTAACCGCCGTGCCTGTCAGCCCATCACTTCGATACTTTACCAACCCGCTGAGGTTTCAGTATTTCACGGACCACCGCCATCCCGACTTTTTCATTTTGCATTTTTCATTTCCCCACGCTCACGGGGCCTCTTTTTTTCCTTTGCTGGCTCCGCCTTCCGGGCCTACTATTCGCCTGTATAGTAAACTGACCCGATGCCCGAGCCGGCTTCCATAAACTGATGAATGTCGCCATACTCGATTACGCCGCCGCCTTTTTGGCGGGCGCCATCGCGTTGATCGCCGCCTTCCGCGAGCGGCGCTCCCTGGCGGCCTGGTCTTTTGTGGCCGGCATGGCCTTGCTCTCCTGTGAAAGCGTCTTTTCCGGGCTGATGACCGCTTTCCCGATGGAGGGGGCGCGTTGGGAGAATTGGGCCTTGCTGGCCATGTCGCTGCTGCCGGGAACGTGGCTTTTTTTCAGCCTCACTTACGCGCGGGGGAATTATCGGGAATTCCTGGGCCGATGGCAGGTGGCCTTGGCGGCGGCCTTCCTCATCCCAATTGTCCCGGCCATCTGTGGCCACGCCCGGCTGGTGACCGGGCGGGTTCCCTTTGCCGGCTCAACTCAAGCGCTGTTCCAAGTGACCTTCCCCGGCTGGGTCTCCCTTTTGATGTGCTTATTGACTGCGGTTGTGATCCTGATGCAACTGGAAAGGACCTTTTGGGCGTCGGTTGGGACGATGCGATGGCGGATCAAATTCATGCTGCTGGGCTTGGGTCTCCTCTTTGCCGTGCGGGTTTATACCGCCAGCCAAGCCCTGGTGCTTCCGATTAAAATTCCGGTCAACGGCGACTTGATTTCCGTGACCGGGCCGCAAAGTTCAGCCGCGACCGTCAACGCCGCGGCCTTGCTCCTGGGCTGTCTGCTGATGTTGCGTTCGCTCTTCCGCGGGTCCTTCCAGGTGGCTGTTTATCCTTCCCATGCCAATCTCCACAGATCCGTCACCGCCTTGGTCGCGGGCCTTTATTTGCTCATCGTGGGAGTCCTGGCCAAGGTGGTGCAGTGGCTCAATTTGACCGGATCCTTCCCGCTCAAGGCCTTCTTGATCCTGGTGGCCCTGGTGGGGGTGGCGGTCCTGCTGCTCTCCGACCGGGTGCGACTGCATGTCCGGCGCCTGATCAGCCGCTATTTGCAACGGCCCCTTTATGACTACCGCACCGTCTGGAGGCGTTTCACCGAAGGCACCACCAGCCGCGTCACCCAAAAAGAATTGTGCCTGGCCTCCGTCAAGCTGGTCGCCGATCTTTTCCAGGCCCTTTCCGTCAGCATCTGGGTGCTGGATGAAAAAGGCGAAAACCTGGAATGGGCCGCTTCCACCTCCGTCCCCGCGCCGATGGCGCAGAAACTTCAGCCCAGCCGCGAGGAGGCCGCCGAGTTGATCCAGGCCATGCGCCATCGCCTGGAACCGGTGGATATGGAGTACTCGGATGAGAATTGGGCCGTCACCTTGCGGCGTTGCCATCCTTCGGAGTTTGAGGAAGGCGGCAGCCGGGTTTGCGTGCCCATGATCGCGGTCGGCGAACTCCGGGGCCTGATGCTGCTGGGGGACCGGGTGGGCGGGGCCCTCTTTTCTCTCCAGGATTATGACCTGCTCAAATGCGTGGGCGACCAGATCGCGGCCAGCCTGCTCAATTCCCAGCTCTCCCAGAAGCTTTTGCAGGCCAAGGAACTGGAGGCCTTCCAAACCATGTCCGCCTTCTTCGTGCATGACTTGAAAAACACCGCCTCCACCCTCAATTTGATGTTGAAAAATCTGCCCGTCCATTTTGATAATCCCGCCTTCCGCGAGGATGCTTTGCGCGGCATCGCCAAATCCGGGCAGCACATCAACAATTTGATCGGCCGCCTCAGTGTGCTGCGCCACGATCTGCAGATCCACCCCGAGCTTTCCGATCTCAATGATTTGGTTTCCAAATTCCTGGCCAGTTGGAACGGCTCCGCCTCCATTCAACTGGCCTCCCAGCTCGGCCCCGTCCCAAAATTTCTTTTTGACCCTGAACAAATCCACAAAGTGGTGACCAACCTCGTCCTCAACGCCGCCGAAGCCGTCACCCCCAACGGTCAAATCCGCGTCGAAACCGGCCGGAGCCAGGGCTGGGCCGTGCTGACGGTGGCGGACAACGGCTGCGGCATGGCGCCGGAGTTTGTCAGCGGCTCCTTGTTCCGGCCCTTTCAAACCACCAAAAAAGAAGGCTTTGGCATCGGCATGTTTCAGAGTAAGATGATTGTTGAGGCCCACGGCGGCAGGGTCGAAGTTGAGAGCCAATTGAACAAAGGCACCACCTTCCGGGTGCTGTTGCCAGTCCGGGAAAACAGCGGATGAATCCGAAATTGCTAATTGTTGACGACGACGAGGAAATACGCACCCAGATGAAATGGGCGCTGGCCAACGACTATGACATCCTCCTGGCCGGGGACCGGGCCGGCGCGGTGGAAGCTTTCGCGGCCGCCCGCCCCTTGGTCGTGCTCCTGGATTTGGGCCTGCCGCCGCGTCCCGCCGACCCCGAGGAGGGCCTGGCCACGCTGGCGGAGTTGACCGCCCTGGAGAGCCTCGCCAAAATCATCGTCATCACCGGGCAGGGCGAAAAGGGCATCGGTTTGCGCGCCATCGGAGGAGGGGCCTACGATTTCATGGCCAAGCCCGTGGAAATGGAGGAGTTGAAAATTCTCCTCAAACGCGTCTTCCATGTGGCCCAACTGGAAGTGGAGATCCGCGAAATGCACCGCCAGGCGCGCCCGGACGTCTTCGAGGGCATGCTCGGCACCAGCGCCGCCATGCGCACCCTCTTTGACACCATCCGCAAGGTCGCCACCACCGACGCCCCCGTCCTTTTATTGGGCGAGAGCGGCACCGGCAAGGAAATGGCCGCCCAAGCCATCCACCAGTGCAGCGCCCGCAAAAAGGGGCCCTTTGTCGCCATCAACTGCAGCGCCATCCCCGAAACCCTTTTGGAAAGCGAATTGTTCGGACACGAAAAAGGCTCCTTCACCGGCGCCCACGCCCAGCGCAAAGGACGCTTTGAAACCGCCATCGGCGGCACCCTCTTCCTGGACGAAATCGGCGAAATACCCCTCCCCCTCCAGGTCAAACTTCTCCGCTTCCTCCAGGAGCAGTTCATCGAGCGCGTCGGCGGCCGCCAGCCCATCCCCATTGATGCCCGCATCATCACCGCCACCAATGCCGACCTCAAAAAAGGCCTGGTGGACGGAACTTTCCGCGAGGATTTGTTTTATCGCCTCGCCGTCGTCAAAATTGCCCTGCCCCCGCTCCGCGAACGCGATGACGACATCCGGCTGCTCGCCCAATACTTTCTCCACCTCTTTGCCACGCAGGCCGGCAAAGCCGGTTTGGCCTTCGACCCGGAATCCATGCGCGCCTTGAGCCGCAACCCCTGGCCAGGCAATGTCCGCCAGTTGGAGAATTGCATCCGCCGCGCCGTCATCATGGCCGAAGGTAAACGCCTGACCGTGCGCGACCTGGAATTGCCGGCCGCCACCCCGGGCTCCAGGGGCGCCACCCTCAAAGAGGCCCGGGAGCACCTGGAAAAAGAGATGATTCAAAACGCCTTGCGCAAGCATGGGGGAAGGATTGCTCCCGCCGCCGTCGAACTGGGCGTGGGACGGCCCACCCTTTACGACCTGATGGACAAGTTGGGCATCCCGCGGGAGTAATTGTCAAATAAATTTGCGCTCCGCCCGTTCTGTGCTAATGTAGGCCCGGACCGCGAGACTTGGAACAGAAAAAATAAACAAATAAACATTCGTGGCAACGCCACGATCCAAAAAGACCAATGACCACTTGTCGTGCCCTTCTGCCGGTTGCACTAACTCTTGCTTTGTCCATTTGCCCCCGCCTCCATGCCGGAGCGGGGTTCAACGACGGCGATTTCACCACTTACTCCTGGACGCCCGTAAAAATTCAGGATGCCACCGCCGGCCAAACCGCCACCTTCAAGGCGGGCGAGGTGCTCACGGGCGGGCTTGGGGGAGGAGCTTACCGCTCCAATTCCTTCAGTTTTCTCTACAATGGCGCCGCCACCAACCAGGGAATCATCATCGGCAATATCTCCAGCAACATCTCTTACAGCCCCTCCATCAGCGGCGCCATCAATGCCATTAACGCCTTTGGCATTGCCGCCAGCAACTCCGTCTCCGGTGGACCGGCGGTGGTTTCCGTCGGGCTGCTCTTGCTGCAAACCAACCTCTTGCTGCAAACCAACATCTACTACACCAACCAGCTCCAAGGCACCGCGGGTTCCTGGAATCAGGTCAAGGAACAGTCGCTCCAGTTCGCCACCGCCTTCACCCGGGTGGGTTCGGCGGGGCCGCTCAACCCGGACTTCACCACCAACGGCGGGACCATTCAGTTCGGCTACGTCACCGCCGCCTCCCTCTCCTCCGGGTCCGCCACGACCATCACCGGCACTCTCGGCGTGGATGATTTTCAGTTGTCCATCTCCAACACCCCCAGCATGCCCCGGTTTACCGGTCAACAGCCGGCCTATGCCACGAATCTTCTGGTCACGCTCTCCGGCCTGGCCGCTGGCGAAACCATCACCTGGTTCGTTTCGACCAATTTGGCGGCTTGGTCAATAGATAATCCCCCCAACTCCGCCACCAACACCACCGGGACCTTCACCGTCACCAACTCAGTTTATCCCGGTGCATCCAACTGGTTCCTTCGCGCCCAAGTTCAGTAACCATCTAAGTCTCAGCCAAAGCGGTAAAGCCGCCCGCATCATGCTCGGCATCGCCATCTGGATCCGGTTGAAATCCCTTCCCATCCGCTTCCTCGACCCTATGCTCCGGCTGCGCCATTGTCCGAAATGGGCCTGTAATCAGCCCGAAATCCCACGAAATCCCACGAAATCCCACTATGTTTCCGTAATGATTCCCGACAATTTCGATTTTCGTATGCAAGAGGTTGCAGGTTAGCGGCTTATGTGTAAAAAACGCCAAATTACTGTCGGGAATGGTTACATTCAGGGCGGAATTCATGGCAGACCGAAATATTGAAAGCCAATTCGCAGGATCATAACAACTTGATTTTAAACCACTTATGTGATTGATTTTATCTTGCAGCCCGACGGCGCTTATGTGGTACGCGCCCTGCTATAATGTGTCGGACACTGATATCGTATGTTGAGCATACCGATAAAAGGAAACAGTAAATGAAATTAGGAATAATGAGCGGGATCGCCTGTGCGGGGATGGTTAGCTTGCTCGTCAGTCAATCTGTGCAGGGGCAAAACCTTCTGGCGAATCCAGGCTTCGAAACTGGAGATTTTACCGGGTGGACCCTTTCCGGGAGCACCGCCTTTGAAGGCGTCAGCACCAGCTTTGCCACGACACCCTCGTCGGGGTCCTATTCCGCCTTCTTTGGCGCGGTAGGCAGCTATAATATCATCTCCCAGACCATCAGTACCGCCGTGGGCGACAAATATAATATCAGTTTCGCCTTGGACAATAGTGGCGGCCCTTACTCGGAGGCGTTCGTGGATTGGGGTGGCACACAGGTATGGGACGTTCAGCCTTCCGGCACGTTTGGGTGGAACGTATTGGGCTTTAACGAGGTCGCGACCGGCACCAGCACCACCATCTCCTTCGGTTTCGAGCAAGTTCCCAGCTACTTCAACCTGGATAACACGGCCGTCGTGGATATAACAAATCCAAACGTTACTCCCGGAAACGCACCTCCTTTCGTGCCTGTCCTTAACACCACCATTACCGACGAGATCACCCCCAACGACAAGGTTCCTGACCAGCCGGTCGGCCTGTGGGCTACGGCTGCGACCCTCCTTGGTTTATGCGCCGTGGCCGGCTGCCGTCGCCGTCAACAGGCTGTCTGAGCGAATCGCCAAAAACCAGCTTTTGAGCATCAGTCCCGGCAAACCTGAGAGGGTGGCCGGGACTCGTTTTTTGCCTCTTTTTCCGGGAGACTCCCGGGTTGCCGGACGAATCGCCTCCCGGTTTTGCTCTGGGGCGCAACGGCGACGGCCTGGATTTCGATGATGACAGCCCTTCCGAAGCCATCCAGCCGGGCGTTTGGCGGCAGCCAGGACGCGTTCAAACAAGTATTGGCTGCGCTTTACAAATCCCGCCGCATCTGTTTTCAAAGGCCGGGAATCTCGAACGCAACTGTAATTCTGTTAAGAAAACCGACATCCTCCAATCTGGGGCAGAAATGATGCGCTTCTAGCTGATATTCTGCTACTTACACAATGTGTAAACAATAATGTTGTCGCTTTTTTGTCGGAATTCATTACGCTTGGCTCCAAAACAGGCCAAAAACGCGGCTGGAAACGGGTCTTGAGTGTGTATATAACACATTTTAAACAAGCAACTTATGAAATTCAGATTAAAAATCAGGCGCGGAACACTTTTTGGCATGTGTCTAGCTTCAAAAGATTATGTCGCTGTATATGAGTCACGTCAATAGAGCAATTGGAGCATTGAAACAGAACACGGAAGGAAGCAGTTATCTTATGAAGAATGTGTGTTTGTTGGTGTTGTTGGTCCTGGTGAGCGTTGGCGCAGTCAAATTGCTTGCCGGAGGCCCGCCACCCCCTCCGACGCCACCGCCTGCTCCCTCCACCAATTCCGTTCCGAGCGCTCCCAGTCAGTCATTTAACTAAACTAAATCAAACCAAATACCCTTATGAGAAAGTCAATGCTGTTACTTGTGTTGGTCGCCTTGGGCGTCACGGCTCAGAGTTTGTTAGCAAGTGGCCCGCCGCCTCCCGGAGGCAATGCCCCGGATGGCGGAACTACGGCCGCATTGTTAACCATGGGTGTCGGCGGCCTGATGTGGGCACGCAGGTTTTTCCGTCGCTAGACCCGGCTTTAGATTGAGCCACGCGGCAAGTGGGTTGTCCAGGTGAGACTGGGTGAGCGGTTACTTGCTTTCATTGAATCTGAGCAGCAAGCGGGGAGTGTATGTGTTTTTAATACGGCGCGCGCCTCGGCGCGCGCCTTTTTCACTTAATGACAATGAAATCCTTGTTTTTCAATTGCGTTGGTTTATGGTCTTTCGTGGCGGCCTCTTTGTCGTTGGGCGGCGTCTTGGTACAGCCGGCTTGCGGCCAGGAATGCCCCATTACCTTTCCTGGGGGAAGCCAACTGACTTCCTTTATCACGATCTATCCCGGTTACAACACCCATTACAGCAGCGACCCTGCTGTTACTCTTCAGCAGCAGTTGATCAGCTATTTCCTCGTTGATGTCACAAACACCGTGAACCACACCAATTACCCGAACCCGCCGATTCCTTACGGCCTTTATCCCACCTGGTGTGTTGACCAGTGGGATTTTATCGATCCTCCCTATATCACGGTGCCTGGCTCCATTTATACCGGGACGCTTTACTCCACCTGCGACCCGCTCCTGAACACCTACCTGCTGCCTCTAGGCCACCCGTTCACCGTGGTTCCACCGGCGACTTGGCAGATGGTCAACTATATCCTCAATAACCACACCTATGGCGGATCCAATGCTTTCTACTGGGACATACAGGCTGCGATTAACACTTTGGTCGGCAGTGGCGTTGGCTTTAACGAATGCGGCACTCCTTTAACCACCCCAATTCCGGATGGGGTATGCGGCTATCCGAGTTATCACCCCAATGCGGTCTATACTCTTTTGAACGCGGCCTCAAATGCCGTCCTCATCAATAATTGGGTCCCCCAATGCGGCGATGTCTATGGGGTCATTTATGTCACCGACCCTACTACCGACCAATTACTCCTCCTCGAAGTCCCGATTCATCTGTCCGTTTCCCTCCCGCCCGGCGGCGATTTGGGCTGCAATCCCCCCACCACGCCGACGGACGCCAGCGTGCAAGCGACCGCGGTGGTCAACGTGTCGAGTTCTTCAATTACCTCACTTAACGTCACGCATACAAGCTCCACCACTCCGGAATGCCTGACCACAACCGTATTCACTGCCATCGCCACCGACACCTGCAGCGAAACGGCTACGGTTACCGCGACCTACACTTGGACGGAGGACACGACGCCCCCGGTGATTACGATTTCGATTCCGGGCTTGCCAACGACGGGCGTGGTGGACCTGGGCTGCAATCCTAATCCGAACACGCTGCCCACGGTGTCGTATGTGCAGGGGTTCGTGAGCGCTACGGATAATTGCGGCGGGACGCCGACAATCGTTGTGACCTACACGGACTCGACCAGCGGTTGTGTGACGACGCGGTATTTTACCATCACGGCGACGGATGCCTGCAACAACCACGCCGTGGCGCATGTGACTTACACCTGGACGGTGAACACGACGGCGCTGACGCTCAACAATGTGCCTTCTGGCGGCAACCTGGGCTGCAATCCGGCGGTTCCGGGCGACAGCACGGCGACCAACGGAGTGACGGTGAGCACGGCGTGCGGGACGGCGGTGGCGAGCTTTGGGGTGACGCATGCGGACGTGACCAGCGGCTGCGTGACGACCCGGACCTATACGATTACGGCGACGGACACTTGCGGCAACAGCGGGACGGCGACGGTGGTTTACACCTGGACGGTGGACACGACGCCGCCGGTGATTACGGCGCCGGCGGGGGCGAATCTGGGCTGCAACCCCGGCTCGACCATTCCGACGGATGCGAGCGTGAAGG
>JBEKVM010000169.1:0-10065 GCA_049513975.1 Verrucomicrobiota bacterium
AAGTACGCAAAAGTACAAGTTACAATCGTGTTACGATAATGACGCTGGGGTGACAGTTTTCCACCAATGGCGTGGCAGGGGCATCCGTCAACTATAAGCAGCTTCTAGGCCGAACACGATTGCCACGCTGCCTGCTCTGCCGTCGGGCGGGCCGGGAGTCTGGAGCAATGGTCAGCCGGCGCATCACCGCGGCAAAGTGGCAGAATGGCTGAGAATCGGTTTTCAACGCCTTTGCGAGATTGGCTTGATGGCTAACAAAATGGCTAACAAAGTAGAGTGAAAGGATAGTCAGAAATAGTGCCGGGATAGTGGTTGACAAACTCGTAAGAATGGGCAATATTTGCTTGGAAATCGACCTATTTAAGCTCAATTCCGCCCCCCGCCTCCATCTCCAACCTGCTCTCCTCCAAGCAGTTGGGACTTTGCAAATTCCAAATGCCAGCAAAAATGCCAGCAAACCGCCCCAGGGGCCTCAAACTGCCTCGAACTGTCTTCGTACTGCCGTTGCACTGTCCTTGAACTTGCTAACCGTTCCGTTTCGGCTGGCTCTAAACTTTTTCCCGACTGGAGCCGGTCATGAAACAGAGCTTCCGACTTTATCGGCGAAACGGGGTTTACTATTGCGACGACAATGCCACGGGGAAGCAGGAGAGCCTGCACACCGATGACAAAGTCGAAGCCGGCCGCATTCTGAACGCCAAAAACGAAGCGGCGCAGATGGGCATGGTCAACATGCAAATTGCCCGCGCCTACATGGCGGCCTCCGATCCCCTCCTGGCGAAACGGACCTGGCGCGATGTCATCCGCGCCATCATCGAAGAGAAAACCAAGCACACCCGGGAACGCTGGGAGACGGTGGAGAAGGACCAGGCGCTCTCACCACTCTGGAAACTCCCGCTGGTGCAAACCTGGAGCGATCAACTGATGAAGGCGCTCAACGACGGCACGGTCTCGACCAATGTGTTCCTGCGCCGCATGCACAATTACGCCGTGGGAATGGGCTGGCTGCCCTGGCCCATTCTTCCCAAGAAGCAGTGGCCCAAGGTCGTTTACGCCGAAAAGCGCAGCGTCACACAGGACGAGCATTCGCGGATCATCGCGCGGGAGAAAAATCTCGAGCGCCGCGATTATTACGAATTGCTCTGGCAGTTGGGCGGCTCCCAGACCGATGTCGCCTCGCTTCACGCCGAGGATGTCGACTGGAAGGATCGCACGGTGTTTTATCGCCGGAAGAAAAACGCCAAGGAAGCGCTGCAACGCTTCGGGCCGAAAACGGCTGCCGTCCTGGCACGGCGGCCGAAGTCGGGTCCGCTCTTCCCGTATCTGATTACCATTCGTGAAAAATACCGCGCCACCGAATTCAAGCAGCGCTGCCAGGGGCTGGATATCGAAGGGATCACGCTCCACTCCTACCGTTACAGCTGGGCGGAGCGCGCCGCCACCTGTGGCTATCCCGAACGCCACGCGCAATCCGGTCTGGGACACGGTTCCAAAGCGGTGGCCCGCGCTTATGCGAAAAAGGCGAAAGTGATCATTCCGCCCCTGGAAGATTACGAAGCGGCGCACGAAAAGGCCGCGGGCAAGGTGATTCCCATGCCGCAGGAAGTGGACGTGGAAACCCAGCACGTTCGCGCCGCCGAATAAATTCCTTCGCCCGGCCGAAGCCGTCAACACGATTTCTGACCGCGCCGGCGCCCGCTCGCGATCCTCCTTCCGTTCCCGCCCGCCGCCGGCGTTCCGCTGGCCGGAGAAATCCGCGCCAAACGCCGCAGGCATTTTTCAGCCCGCTCCAAGCGGCCAAAATCGCTTAGCGCAACGCCCAAATTATAGAGAACGCCCGGATCATCCTGACGGCTACTGAGGAGCAATTCCAGCAGCTGGATGCCCTCCGCCTGCTTCCCCTGTTGGAGCTTCTGGACAATCGGCACCAGCGGATTCAGTTGTTTTGCCTCGGGGTCCCAAACCACGGAAATGTTGCGATCGTCCACGCGGATTGTCGCCGTTCCGCCGAAATCTTTGAATTCATTCTGAAGAAACACGTTTACCGCCTCGCGAAAGGGAGGAGTGCCAGGATGCCGTGCATCCGCCGGCACCAAGGCCGGGTCAAAAGCAGACGTCGCGATGGAGAAAGAGAGCGCAGCCATATTCTATTTTGGCGCTGAGTATGGCACCCATTGCTGCCAACCCGCGATCCCAAGTTTTTCGGCCCATTTGTCCACGATTAGCCGGTCATTTATTGCGTCGTCGGGCGTGTTCTCCCAAATACCGAACAAACTCTCTCCCAACCGCAAAAAACCCGCCGACTTGAAAGGCAAGACCATCTGCGGCTGGTGTAATCGTCCGGCCCAAAATGCCGCGAACGCCGCGCTGATCGATTCCGTCGCATCGAAAATCAGCTTTGGCGAGGTTTGACGGTGCTTCGGCGCAAGTGTCGCGGCGGAATCCTCCAGTTGCCGCAAAACGGACTGTTTTTGCAGGGGGAGCAGATCGGGAAAGTCGGCAGCCAGCCAACGATCCACGCGCATCCCAAGTGGAATTGACCTCAGGTGGCTCAACAGGCCATCGCGAAGCATCGTGATCAATTGCGGCAGCGCGTGAGGCGGGAGCATCTTCGCCACTGGATGCGCCTTCACCAGATCCTCGACCGCTTTCGTTCCGGCATCGGAGGCCGCAAAATCAAAACGTTGGCCGGCCGGGGCCGCGAAGAATCGCAGAATAAACCCGGCCTGCTGGCAGATCAGGTAATCCGGCGGGACGGCAGAAATTGGCCGGTAGAAGACACGGTGCAGGGGCAGGTTGTCCCGCGCCATCACCACTTTGGCCAAAAGCGTTCCTGGCAGGTTTGGGTCCGGCTCCACATGAAAGGGAATGCCGGAGCGCTCCTCGACCAGGCCGAGCACCTTCCGTGTTGTTTCGCTCAAACTCATTTGACCGTGCCATGTTAAGCGGTCCGGCTGACGGTTGCGAGCCATGAATCCTCGAAAGTCTCGGATTGTACGATGCGGTGAACGGCTGGACACCGTTGCACGCGGCGGCGGACCCCGGCCACAGGGAAGTGGCTGCACTGCTTCTGAGCCACAAAGGAGAATGACATCCGCAGCCCGGACTACGCCGAGGAAAGCGCGGGGCTCGCCCTCCAGATCTGGGTAGAAGAGGGTTGCCCAGTTGAGAATGTCTCAAATTTAACCATCCTTCCCGACGAATTCAGCCACCGCTTCGGCAATTGAAGCCTGTGTTGCAGCGATCTGCCAAGGGCGAAATCGAATGGATGCAAAACGGGCGGTTGAGAATGGGATCTTCTCCCAGTGGATTTTCTTTGAAGGATTCGCTGAAAAATCTTCTTCCTTCTTCCACTTTGATTCTTCTCCCGTATCCGCTGGCAGAGGCTGCGCAGAAACGCCATTGACAAGGCGGTGCCAAAGTGGCACCATATAGGAATGGAACATGTAATGGATGAGCCTCGCAAGAGGATTACGGCGCGCGTATCTGACAGCGTGCGAGACACGCTGGAACAGGCGGCTGAACTTTTGGGCGCGACGGTCAATCAATTCGTGGTGCAAACCGCCTATGTGGAAGCGCAACGTGTGATTGAGCGTGAGTCGGTCATTCGTCTTTCACAGAAAGACGCGCATAAGGTGTTTGCCCTGATGGACAATCCTCCAAAACCAAACAAGCGTTTGAAGGACGCCGTAAAAACGTTCAAGGGCACGGTGCGTGCATAAAATCGAACCGCTGGCGAGGTCTCACGACCGGGACGGATTCGACTGCGGGAGTGAACCCCTCAATCTGTTTCTCAAGCAAACAGCGAGGCAACACGCGGAGCGGGGAATCTCGCGGACATTTGTTTTGGTGGATGAGGATGCTGGCGCGCCAAAACCCATTCTCGGCTTTTTCTCGCTCAACATTTGCCAGATAAAATCAGAAACGCTTACGCCGGGAGAGGTGAAAAAACTGCCGCGTGATGTGTCGGGTGTCCGGTTGGGCCGGTTGGCCGTTGCCAAAGCGTGCCAGCGTCAAGGCATCGGGAAATCATTGCTGGTGGCGGCAATGGGGAAGTTTATCGAGATTTTCAACACGGCAGGCGGGATTGGTCTTTTCGTGGATGCGAAAGATCAAGACGCCAAACGCTACTATGAGCAATTTGGTTTTGTTTCGATGCCATCCAACGAACTCGAATTGTTCCTGCCGGTAAAAACCATTCACGAGGCGTTGAGTTCGCACTAACCAACATTTGCCTTTACGCCTCGCGTAAAGGGCGGGTCCCCATTAAATAGATGATCGGCGTTGTTGGGAATTGCTACAGTGCCCAGGTGGCTCCTTTGGTCCCCACATGCGTGTCACCGGCTAAAATGATCACGTCGGCGTTGGTGGCCGGAATTTAGATCAAGCCGAATTCCAGGTGAAGGTCACAAAGGACGTGCAAACGCAGAGATAGTGTTTTTGAACCTCTCATACAACGACCTCCTCGCCCGAGGGGAATGCCCGCACGGTGATCCTCGCTGGCAGGGACGGGACCGACTGATAAAATTCGAAATCCAGCACGGCATAATGCAGGACTGTTTCTGCCTGGCCGACGTTGATGCACATGGCCCCACCCAGCCGTGCGTGCCACACACCATTTTCCAGCGGCGTGTCGTGGTCATGTCCGCTGACCGTCACACGCGGTAGATACCGCTTTACTGCCTGCGTCCAAGCTGGATTGAAAACGCGTGGATTTGCAAGAGGTAGCCCCATTGGACACTCGTGCATCAACCACAGCGTCCTCGCGGACGGACCGCACTGACGCATTAGCCCTGGAAGCCATGTTTCTGTATCGCTCGCCAGCGGATGTCGATGTTTAGCGGCGTAAAGCATCATTGTGTCACCATTGGCCGACAAATGCTCGCACCACGTATCTTCTGATCCAGTCATGCAAGGAAATCCGACGATACGCAGCGGGCCGACTGTGCAAGCCGTCCCATACAGGCCCACCAATCTGCGTCGTTCGTGCGGCCACGCGTATGCGAAATCCGACCAATTGCTGTCTTCATGGTTCCCCCTCGTAAACAGAATGTGTTCAGTCGGAAGATCTGCAAGTGTTTGGGCGGACTCGTCAACCGAGAGCCTGCGTTTGCCTCCTGCTGAAAAGGCCTCCAAGGCGTCGCCGACGATCGCCACCACATCCGGCCTGTGCCGCCTTACCGCGCCAACAAGACCGCTGTAAAGCGTCCGCGATTGATGCAGGTCTGTCACGGTAAGGACGCGAACGGAAATTGAGTCCGAATTATTCACGTGCGGTTGTGGTCCTTGAATAAAGAGCGTCTCATGTTGTTCCTCCAGTATTCCCATCTGACCACTGCCGGTAGAGATCAAGCACAGACGACAGGCGCCATATCCCTGGCAGGGTTAACTTAGCGGCGCCGCTTCTTTCCACACTTCTGATTACGGAGACGGTCAGCCGGCAACGTTTCGCAAGCTGGTTCCGCGACCACCCCATTCGGGTTCGCTCCTGCTTTACGACCATGGCCTGTAGCGGTCGCAACAAGATGGCAAGGGGCAATTGCAGATAGCTCGCACGGCACCCCATAATGAGGTACAGTCGCCGGTTACGTCGATAAAGAGATTTCCACTGCTTCCTAAGTACATAGTTTTCCAGCGCAGCCATGTCTTCATCGGTCGCCGACCCGATCTGGTCTGGGTGGAGGAGCAGGTTGTTCGCGATCGCCTCATCGGTGGCTTTGAACAATGTTTTCATAGGTTTATTACTTTCTTATTTTCGGTTGGTTTCTAATTCGCGAAATTTCTCGCTCAGATCGAATGTTTGCTTCGCGTAGCGGTATTGAAGAGCGGCTCGTGGCGGAGGATCAAATGTCAAGGGTCGCCATCCGCTCTTCCACGCCACGATTTGAAGCAAGGCAGCCCCTACCCTCTGCTCAGGGAGAGGCCTGATGGCCCGGATGTACCCGATGCACCCATTCCCCTCGCGGAGCCAGATCTTTCCTCGACGCGATAGAATTTGCGTTAAAGAAGACAAAGTGCAAAGGCTGACACTTCCGATAACCATTTTCAGACCCCGGCATGCACCTGCCCCCGGAAAAGCCCTGCTCACGCGACACGGCGACAATCTGTTGTTTTGTCATTTTCACATTTCAAAGGGGGACACCAACCGGTGTCATTCGACATGTTCATTCTCGTTGCTTATGCCCCAATTCTTGTTCGCTTCCTTGCATGTTTTCGCGAAAGCTTCGCTGTATCTCATTGACCTTTTCTGCCGCTCTGCTTCCACGATTTTGGGATCGGCCAGCGTCAATCCCGCGTCCGCCATGTAGTCCCGCAGTTGAAGACAAACTCCTTTATAAGCGCTTCGATGCTCCTCGTTCTCAGTCGTGAGTTGCCAGTGCGTGACCGTCGCCCGAAGGTCCGCAACCAATTGTTTCCATTTCTGGCCGTCCAACATGTCTTCAAATTCGGCCCGGCAGGCCGGGAGGGTGAATTTGAGCTGCACCTCAATCGGTGAACTCGCCGATTTTGCGGCTTCTGTATGTTCTTGTTTCGATTTCATGCGCACCACGGTGTGGCAGATGACTTGAAACAATAAAGAGGAATCCGGTGTGCCGGATTTCGGCGAACGAACCGAGAAAATCGCTGCCCGACCACGCCTGCAAATTCCTCCGGAGCGGGATGAAAAGTTGGTTGGCCTTGGACCGCAATCTTGGTGGATCCCATTCTTCTTTCCTGCCGCACACGCTGGAAAGCTCGATGTCCCCAACCTTGGTCAATGACCGGGCGCGGGCGCGATCCTGTAAACATGCGCGTCCCACGGCTGGAAATCGTCGCGAAAAACACCGTTCTGCAGGTTGATCGTGCGGTTCTCGTCGAGCACTTCCACCTTTGGTTCGCCTGTCAGGCCGCGCAAAATAAACGACGCCGTGGTTTTACCATCGCGCATCCCGGCAGTGAAAAGATACAGCGCATCGCCGGTCCGTTTGGCCATCGCTGCAATGGGTACCTCGTGATGCTCCGACATCACCACCACCACGTTTGTGACCGTGGGACTGTTCAAAACCGGCGCCAGACGGGCGATCTGCCGGTTGAGCGCTGTCACTGCGGCGAGCATTTCTGGATCGCCCAGCAGGGCGGATTCGTTGAAACGCGGTTCCCATTCATGAACGAAATAGATCAGCCCACGCGAACCGTGAATGAGCGACATCCAGACCTCGCAGCGAACCTGGTGCGGCGTGGCTTTATGGTCCGCGTTTTGAATGCGCGTGCATTCGATGCAGTTCCAAACGATGCCATCCGGACCGGCCCATTGGACCAGCCGCTCAACTCCTTGCGGAACGAACCAGAGTTTGCCCGCCACCGCCGGGCTGTCATGCACCACCGGGTAGATGTCGAAGGACGCGATGTCGCTGGCTTTGACGTATTCGGCGTAGTCCTCGGGGTGATTTCGGCGCACGCCGCGCCCGATGTAATCGTCCCAGGCCACGCCCTGGCCCAGGTTCACCATGACAGGCCGCGTCGCATCCGCCGCGCGAATACGCTGGTATTCGGCGATGATCGTAGCTGGCGGAATTGGTGGCCCGTAGCCCTTGCCGGCACCCAGTTCCTGCGCGTTGTCCGGCTCGTCGCCATGCATCCAGCCGATGATGGTGGGATCGTTGAGGTGCTTCAGCGAAACCGCGTTCTGCTCACAAATGACCTTCATCCCAGCCTGCTTCAGGACGGCGAGTTGTTCCTCGGTCGGCCCTTCCCAGAGGCCGACGTAAGTGTTGAACCCGGCGTCCAGATACTGCCGCGCCTTGGCGGGCGGTTGCAGCCAGACGGCAATGGGGAAAAAGCTCTCGTCGTGTACCGGCCCGTTTTGCCAGCGGGCGTAAGGGTTGCCGGAAGCGGCTTGCGACGCGCTAACGCCAACGGTCACGGCCAGCGCCAGAGCAGGGAGCAAGCAAGCAAGCCTTAAGCGCATAAAGGGGGGACTAAACCAGGACGGCCTTCTTGGTTTTCAGATATTTCTCAATGGTCTTTATGCAATTGCACGAATTGGGGACGCGGACGGCGTTGGGCTTGCCCAATTTGTAATGCACCAGCAATTTGCCAACCATGCCCACCTGAAGATCCCCTTCCGCCATGCGCCAGAGTTGACCGGCGGCCAAAGGTGGTTGGCGAACGAGGCGGGGAGAGGTGGTTTTGTTCATGGCCCATCCTGCGGCTTTGCTTTCGATGAAGCGAGTTTTATCGCCATATCATTTCAGCGGAACGGCGTACTGCCGATATGACGGGGATGGCCAGAAACTGGATTATCGCCCTTTTTTTCTCGTTGCTCACCGGATGCGGCGGTAAAACCGCCCGCATGGAACACCCCGATGATCCGCAGGGCCACTACCGTGACCAGATCGCGGCGGCGCAACGGTTGTTGGAGCAAAAGGAGGATTGGGCCGACCGGGCCGACTGGGAGGTCTTAAAATCCGGGGATGGGTGGGAGGTCATCGCCTGGCGAGTCGAGCATCCCGAACGTCAGGGACCCAGCCGCTACTTGCCCTGGGGCTATTCGGTCATTGAACTGGACAGCCGTAGCGTTGCCATTGAGTACCACCGGAAGGGGTAATGGGCTGGTAACGACTTCCTGCGCATGAAATTCCTGCCCCAGCCCTGCTGCCGATGGTTGCTTTTGCAAAGAGTAGAGCTCGTTTCACGCCTCCAGGCGGTCTAAACTCATTCACGAAATATCCGTGCGTGGAGGAATCCGAAGCGGTTTCATCAGGGTGGTCCGGGTTGCCGGAACGTTTCATCAAAATCCTCCGGCCTGAGTGGCGTCCCGCGCCAGATGCCCCGATACAAATACGCGGTTCGAATCGCCCTTTTGGTCGTCGTCCGGATTTTCTCGTCATCGTCTTTTTGAAGCGATTTCAGCGTTTTGACAGATTCGTCGGTCCGATTGGCCGCCAGCGCGTAGATAGTCTGATCTCTGCCATTGGCCTTTGGATCGGTTGCAATGGCGCTCAGCCTGGAAGTGAAGGCATCGGCGGCGTACTGCTGCGCTGCACCCGCGCCCGCAGCCCATGTCTGTGGGCTGTCTGGCGCTAGTGAGCGCCGAATCAACGGCTCCATTTCTACAGAGGTGCAGCCATATTGCCCAAGCACAAACGCCGTGCCTCCCGCTAATCCTCGCTCCATTGCTGCCTCGACAAGGGCACGCCGAACTTCCTCCGAGTGAGGAACGTAATAAACGAGCGCCTGGTTCTCCCAGAAGTCGCTGTGACCGGGTTGCGACATGGTTTTGACCAGCGTCGGGACGATTTTGGGACTGCAAGTCCACATGAGCTTCATCCCAAGTGTGTCCAGATCAGGTGTCGGCCGTGTGGGGTGTAACCCGCCGTCATCATAGAATTCGGTTGCAATAAATCGTGATACGATATATCATAAAGTTGCTGTTTGATCGTGTGGCTCCGCCACGCGAGCGTCTAAAAATTGAAACTCAAAATCGAACTGGCCGATTGTTCAGCGGATTTTCGCTCCGCGAGGCGGGTGGAACTGCATTCGGCATTGGCGGTGCCCATCGGCGCCATCAACGCCGTGGTCGCGAAGGCACTGATTCGGGTGATTCCCGTCATGACCAATGTTTTCTTCGCTCTCCGATTCGCGGCGGCTCCAGCAACACCGCAGGAAACCCATCTCGGATATTCTGAACAGATGAAAGCAACGACCCCGGCAGTCTGACCAAGGAAAACTATGACAAATCAGCAACCACAACAACTGTCCGAAATCGGCATGGTGGGTTTGGGTGTGATGGGGCGCAATTTGGTGCTGAACATGGCGGACCATGGTTTTTCGGTGGCGGGCTATGACAAGGACCAGGCCAAGGTCGAGGCCCTGCGCCGGGAAGCCCAGCAGCGTGATGCCCGCGGGGCGGCAGACATCAAAGAGTTCCTCGCTTTGCTCCGCCGCCCGCGCGCGGTGATGTTGCTGGTGCCCGCCGGCGCTCCAGTGGATTCGGTCATCAAGGACTTGTTGCCGCATCTGGACAAGGGCGATCTCATCATTGATGCTGGCAATTCCTACTTCAAAGACACGGACTTGCGCGCC
>JBEKVM010000170.1:0-10042 GCA_049513975.1 Verrucomicrobiota bacterium
TGCGGCCCAACAGCTTGCTTTGGGATATTGCTGCGCTGGGGCTGATAACCGTCGTGGCGGTCGGTGCATTCGCCTTCATGAACCGGCAACGAAAAATCGCCCTTTTTTAACGGGCTGTTAGGCCATTTGTTCTGCGTCTTGTGCCTGGCCTGCCGTTCTTTCCGCAAACTCCAGCGCCATGTTCAGCGTCTCCATGAACTCTTTGACTTTAATGGGTTTGGTCAGATAACGGAAAAAGCCCAACTCCAGGCCCATCGCGATGTCGCGAGGCATGGCATTGGCGCTGAGGGCAACGATGGGAATATGCGCTGTCGCCGGGTCATTGCGGAGGATTTTCAAGGCCTCGATACCGCTTAGCCCAGGGAGGTTGATATCCATCAGGATCACCTGCGGCTGAGCCGCGCGGGCGATCTCGATGCCGAGAATTCCGTTTACCGCGGTCAAGAGCTGAATTTCCGGGGAACGCGCGATGAGTTGCTCGACCAGTTTCATGTTCGCCGGGTTGTCCTCGACGTAGAGCACGGTGCGTTGCGGCGCGCCGACCGGCAATGGCCGTGGGACAGAAACCTCGATTTCGTCGCTTTGGATGTCAAGGTGGGGTGCCGCAGCCGAGATTAGTTCGCACCAGAACACACTTCCCACTCCGACGGTGCTTTCCACGCCCAGGACGCCCTCCATCAATTCAGCCAATCGTTTTGTCACCACCAGGCCAATGCCCGTGCCGGCCACTCCGCCGGCTTCCTGGCCGAGCCGGTTGAACGGCTGGAATAATTGCGCCAGCTTTTCCGGGGGCAATCCCGCGCCGGTATCCGCGACGCTGATGCGAACACGCTCCGGGGCGCTCGCGGTGCAGTCCACCGCCACTGTTCCCCGCTCCTTGTTGTATTTGATCGCGTTGGAAAGCAGGTTGATGATGATTTGTTTCAATCGGGTCCGATCGGCCCTGACAAAGCACGGGTGCTCATCATCGAACTGGGGAAAGGTCATGCTGATGCCATGCTCTTGCGCTTGTGGCTCCATCATCGCCCGGCATTCAGACATAAGCTCGGCCAATGAGACCGATTCCGGCGAGAGCGACACCTTCCCGGACTCGATCACCGCGAGATCGAGGATTTCGTTGATCAGCTTGAGGAGATGCCATCCGGCCTGCAGAATCTGGGCGATGCTTTCGGACTGCGAGGCCGTCGGCGATGGGGCGGCGGACTCCATCAGTTGTGCGAAGCCGAGGATCGCATTGAGGGGGCTGCGCAGTTCATGGCTCATGCTGGAAAGGAAATCTGATTTGGCGAGGTTGGCTTTCTCCGCCGCGGACTTGGCGCTCTCCAGTTCCACGTTCGATTCCTGGAGCGCCTGCTCGAAACGTTTGCGTTCGGTCACGTCCCGCGCGACGGCGCACATGCCTTGCAGCCTGCGGTCCCGGTCGTAAAAGGTGGTCGCGTTGTAGGACACGACTGTTTTCTTGCCGTCTCTGGCGCTGGCGGTCAGTTCGTAGTTGGTGACTTTCTTTTCGTTCAGCACCAACTTGATGGCCGCTTCGGCCCGCTCCGGCTCGGTGAAGTAGTTCTTGAACGGCGCGCCAATCAACTCGTCGCGCGTGCAGCCGGTGAGCGCCTCCATCTGCTTGTTGACGTCGGTGATAATGCCGAGCGGATCGGTCGTCATCAGCGCGTCGATGTTGGATTCGATGAGAGAGCGGGTGTAGAACTGCTGATCGCGCAAACGCTGATCGAGCCTCTTGCGCTCTTCTTCGACCTGCTTGCGCGCGGTGTTGTCGGTGCCGATCAACAGATAGCCGATGATGCCGCCTTGCTCGTCGCGCAGCGCGGTGACCGAGACGATGGCCGGAAAGCGGCTGCCGTCCTTGCGGATGTAGGTCAATTCGTAGATGTCCTCGATGCCGCGTGAAGCCTTGAACACCAAGGCTTGGAAGCCCGGTGTAATCGTCGTGGCCAGTTCGGCGCTCAAGGCCACGGCGCGCGCGATCACTTCCTGCGGATCAGAAATATCGGCCGGAGTGATCTTGTTCAGGACATCCCCGGCGGCGTAGCCCAGCATGCGCTCGGCCCCGACATTAAAAATCTGGATGACGCCTTTCTCGTCCGTGGCGATGCTGGAAAAGTTGGCGCTGTTGAAGATTGCGTTCTGCAAAGCTCCCGCCTTGCGCAGAGCCTCTTCGGCCTTCTTGCGGGCGGTATTGTCGGTGCCGATCAACAGATAGCCGATGATGCCTCCCTCCTCGTCGCGCAAGGCGGTGACGGAGACAATGGCCGGGAACCGGCTGCCGTCCTTGCGGATGTAGGTCAATTCATAGATGTCCTCGATGCCGCGTGAGGCCTTGAAGACGAGGGCCTCGAAGCCGGGGGTGATGGTGGTGGCCAGTTCGACGCTCAACGCTTTGGCGCGCGCGATGACTTCTTGCGGATCAGAAATATCGGCCGGGGTAATCTTGTTCACAACATCGCCGGCGGCATAGCCCAGCATGCGTTCAGCGCCGACATTAAAGATTTGAATGACGCCCTTCGCGTCGGTGGCGATGCTGGAAAAGTTGGCGCTGTTGAAAATCGCGTTCTGCAAAGCCCCCGCCTTGCGCAGAGCCTGTTCGGCCTGTTTGCGCGCGGTATTGTCGGTGCCGATCAGAAGATAGCCGATGATGCCACCCTCCTCGTCGCGCAAGGCGGTGACCGAGACGATGGCCGGAAAACGGCTGCCGTCCTTGCGGATGTAGGTCAATTCGTAGATGTCCTCGATGCCGCGTGAAGCCTTGAACACGAGGGCCTCGAAGCCGGGGGTGATGGTGGTGGCCAGTTCGACGCTCAACGCTTTGGCGCGCGCGACCACTTCCTGCGGATCAGAAATATCGGCCGGGGTAATCTTGTTCAGCACGTCGCCGGCGGCGTAGCCCAGCATGCGTTCAGCGCCGACATTAAAGATTTGAATGACGCCCTTGGCATCGGTGGCGATGCTGGAAAAGTTGGCGCTGTTGAAAATCGCGTTCTGCAAAGCCCCCGCTTTGAGGAGAGCCTCTTCGTGCGGGACTTCGCTGACGATTTCCACCGCGGCAGTATCGTTTTGGAGGGTAGCTGTTGGCTCCATATTTGTTCGGTTCTTAAGCCGCGATTGGCCGTGCCTGGCATTCACTTGGGCCGCCATTGGCGCCGGGGCAGGCCGCTCCGCCCGCACACTGGCCTGGCCTGTTTTTTTCTTGACGCGTCATCCGACCAAATGCTGTTTCAGGCAGGCGACCATTTCCGTGAGGACGACCGGCTTGGCCAGAAAGGGATGCCCCCCGATCCGCCCGCCACGCGCCTTCACTTCTTCTTTTGTGACGGCCGCGGTCAGAAACACAATCGGCACGGCTTTCAATTTGGGATTGGCCTGAAAACAAGCGGCCAAATCCCCGCCATCCAAGCCCGGCATCATCACATCCAGCAGGATCAAGTGAGGCTGAAATTCCTCCGCCGCGGCAAGCGCGGCCTTGGGGTCATTTTCCTCCCGGACCACGTACTCGTTGGTCCGTTCCAGATAAAGCTTCACCAGCCGGGTATTACTGGCCCGGTCGTCCACAGCCAGGATGCGTTTTTTCTCAGTTTTTGTTGCTGTCTTTTCTATGGTCCCTGCGTTCCGTGCCTCCGCCTCTTTGGCCCGCATTTCTGCTTGTTTCGTCCGCGTGTTGGCTTGTTCGGTCCGCGCCTCCGCCTGTTCCGTGCGGGTATTGGCTTGCTCCGTCCGCACGTCGGCCTGTTCCGTCCGGGCATTGGCCTGTTCCGTCCGTGTCTCGGCTTGTTCGGTCCGCGTTTCCGCCCGCTCAGTCCGTGTGCTGTGGCCCGACTGGTCCGGGTAATTATTCTTAATCCGCCAGTCCTGACGAGTCATGGTTTGGGTGGCATCTTCGTCCGAAGGGGGCTGGGGTGCTGGTATTAGAGGGTCTATTGAATTCATGGGTGACAGAATAAGCCAGACGACCCCTCGGTCGCTATGGGGTATTCACCCCACGCCGGACTTGGTGCCAGTGGAAACAGGCAAGGCACTGTTTCCTCTCCCCCCGCGAGGAACGAGCGGGGGGAGAGGCCTTACATCCCGTTGCTCCGACTCTCCCCATGGAGAGGGCTTTCGAAGAGCGGGACAAAGTCCAATTGGGCCTTGCGCGCCACGGCTTGCAGATACTCACGCATGCGGAAGCATTGCAGATCTTGTGGTTCGCTGGCCCCAATCAGAGCGGTGAGGGCGCCCTGGAGGCGGGATGCTGCGCAAAGACAGGACTCCCAAACCGGTGTATGAGCAACTCCACCGCCTGATTCACGAAGAATGGCAAACCCGTCTTTCGGGTGTCGCCGATGTTGCCGGCCGATACGCATTCCGCGGCTTTCGGGGCACCTACGGGGTTGCGGTCGAACTGGGCGGAGCAAAGGCAAACCAGCAGTTCCAAATGAGCCGGGATTCAGCCCAGGAGATCACAGTGGTTCTGGAATCCAAATAATGCCGTGCCAGCCTGATGGCGGGGGAAGCACGGCATTGAGTCGGTGGCGGGCCGAGCAAGCGGCGGAGCCCCAGCGGCCCGAGGCGCTCGGGTTTATGATGCCTAAAGTTGCCGATCAATGACGCCCCGCCCCTGGCGCCCAGGTTGAAACCCAAGGCGCAATCGGTGCGTTCGTTGGAGCAAAAGTCAGGCATCCTTGGCTTTCGCATCTAATTCGGCTCGCTCTTTCTCGCTGACACACAGCCCCAAATATCCGCAATCGCGACAAATAAAATACATCGTGAAATAGTTTGCCTCCCTGCTTTTGGGAAGCAACCAATCTGGGACGATCCCGCTAGTGTCCAAGAACTTGCGAGGGACTAACCTTGTTCCTTTGCAACTCGGACAACTCAATTTAGGTGATAGTTTTTCCATAATCATGATGCTGACTAACATTGACGCTCAAGGACGCCTCGACCATGGCCCCAGGTTGAAACCCAAGGCACCAGCGGCGCTCATCCGCCCAAATGATGCTTGAGACACGCGACCATTTCCTTGAGGACGAACGGCTTGGCCAGAAAAGGATACCCCCAGAACCCCCCCCCACTCGCCTTAACTTCTCCTTTCGTGACGGCCGCGGTGAGAAACACAATCGGCACGGCTTTCAATTTGGGACTCGCCCGAAAACAACCAGCCAAATCCCAGCCGTCCAGACCCGGCATCTTCACATCCAGCAGGATTAAGTGAGGCTGAAATTCCTCTGCCGCAGATAGCGCGGTCCTGGGGTCATTTTCCTCCCTGACCACGTAATCGTTGGTGCGTTCCAGATAAAGCTTTACCAGCCGGGTACTGCTGGCTTTGTCGTCCACAGCCAAGATGCGTTTCTTCTCGGTTTTCATGTTCATGTTAATGTACAGAAAAAAATGCGCGACCGCTATGGGGCGTTCACCCCACAGAGGAACTGAGGCAACTGACGCACCTTGACGATAGGAGCGCCAATGTTTAAGGCCCAACGATATCCATGAAACCAATCACTGTCCTGCTGGCGGACGATAACCAGGCAGTGCGCGAAGAATTTAGAAAGATTCTGGAACTCGAAAACGATCTGGAAGTGGTGGGCGAGGCGAAGAACGGCCTTGAGGCACTCGACCTGGCCCAGAATCTTCAACCCGCATTGGTTCTGATGGACGTGACAATGCCAGGGATGCTCAATGGTTGACAAGCCACTGTGTTTGCCGCGCTCCCGATATGGGCGCCTTTGGGGAATGAGCTGCGGACGGTTGCGGCCGTGGCGGTGGCTGAGCGGGTTTTGTCTTTTCCAGTTTTACCGTGATTGGCAACGGCTTGCCGCCATCCGGCTGGAAGGCATTTAATCGAATTCCGGGGCCATTATTGACTTATCCCTGCATTTAGCCAAAGAAAAATGCAAACGGGCCGCGTGACATACCGGAGAACGTTTCACTCCTCAGTTAGCACCCGTTAAAAAAGGCCCGGTGAGGCCACCGGGCCTACAACAGATGCAGGCTTTGCGAGGGAAATGCAGGCCGCGTGCCCTCACGCGGCGGGACTGGAGCCTTTTTTTAACGGGCTGTTAGGGCAAACGCAGGCGGAAAAACAAATCCCCCGACGCAGGCGCGATGGTGGCGCTATTGGTGATGCCCGCGGTCGTGACCGGTCCTCCGTAGGCCGCCCAATTGCCCGAATTCACGCTCGCGTTAGTTTGCAGGGTTGCTCCTGTAAGCGCCGGCCAAGACACCGTCACCCCGCTGCCGTTGCCTGTGATGGAGAGCGGTGGCTGCGCCGATTGCACCGTCAACCCGTCCAGGACCACCCGCTGAAAGCCAGGCCCGCCGTTGTCCACCAGTTGAATAGACACCAGCGTCTGGGTGGCGAACGCCGCCGGGAGCGTGATTTGCTGCATGTCCAGCCGCCCCGGCGTCCCCCAATTGTCGCTCAGACAGTCAAATACGTTGGTGGTCGTGGCCGCGCTGATGAGGTTTTCCCAGTTGGCGCCGTCGTAATCCCGGATGTTTTCGCCACCCACCAGATAATTGGTATAAACCGTGCCAGCCGAGCCGGTGAACACAAACCACGCGTAAGCCGTCGGGCCAGGCTGCCCTTCCCAGGTATTGATCAGCGAATAAACATTGGTCACCGCGTAAACATTCACGCTGCTGGTGACGCTCACCACCCCAGGGCCGCCGGCCGCGGCAATGTCGCCGTGCCATGCCTGGTTGCCTGCCGCGTTGGAGGCGATGTTGAACGGGATGCCCGCCAGCACCACCGGGCCGGTGGGCGCTCCCGGCAGGCGGATGGCCGTCGGCTCGCCGGGAACCGTGCTTACCCCAGCCCAGGTGAAATTGGCCGAATTGCTGAGGCTGACCGGATAAAACGCCCCGGCCACGGGCGGCGTGACCGTCACCGATGACGACGTGAACGAAAAACTGTTAAACGCCGCCGAAGTCGCGTCGTCCGAACCGATGTTGTTCTGCAAGATGAAATCAATCGCAATCAACGGCGCCGAGCGCGTCTCTGAGTGGAGCGGCGTGCCGTTGAAATAGCCCGTCACCGTCCCTCCTGTCCGGCTGATGCTGAAAGTCCCGCCGTTGGTGGACAAGGGCATCAATCCCTGCACGGAGGAGCCGTCCCAGACATGGGCGTTAAGCCCGCTCGAATTGTCGTACGAATCGTAGTAAATCGACCCGTCCTGATAATAGGTGTGCAGTTCCACTTGGTCCAGCCCGGGGCCAGGCACCACCGCATTGGAGAAGTTGACTTGCGTGGAGAAATCGTTCGTGATCAAGGCGCCGAACGACGCGAAATTCAGCCGGATATATATCGCCTGCAATCCGCCGGGTGTGTTCTCCGACGTCTTGGCCAGGTCAATGTTGCCTTGCGAAACACTTTCCGAATAGAGTCCCGGCGTCGTCTGAATGACGCCCCAATAAGCGGGGTTCAGACCGTTGGCAAAATTGTCCGAGAAAGTTCCCCCCTGAACTCCTGCGGCGGCGGCCAGCAGACCAATCAAAGCGGGCACCCGTTGAATGGGTCTTTTCATCGCGCTGCATTAGCAAATACTTGCATGGAAACGTCAAGTCTGAACCCAGCCCGCTCGCGGGAAATGTCTTGGTTCAGGGTGAAATGGACTTTTCCAGTTCACGTTTAAGTACTAAAAAGCCAGGGATTGGCGCTGCGGGCCAAGCTGGAGGCAACAGCGTGGCGGCAGAATTGACGACACTTGTGGAAACAGAGACGCAGTTTTGGAAGCAGACCGCGCCCAGTTTGAAACAAGCATGATGGGGCGGTGCTGGCTTTGATTGGCGGCCAGGACGGCGCAAAACACCGTGGAATAAAGAATAAAATCCGGGCGGTTATTTGACTATTGAGTTTAATTGTAAACATTTGTTCTGCAATGGGTTGCAGATTTAATCGAATTTCCGGGACCATCCTTATTTATGCCGGCAATAATGGAATTAAATTATACCGTTTCCAGCTCGTAACTGCACTATTGCCAAGGCGATTGGCGGCGGTCGCAGACCGCCGCTACAGTGCAAAAGCAAACTGGAAACGGTATTACGCCTGGAAATTCAATGTTTAATTCAGAAGTTGCTGCGGGACAGTCGTTTACATTTCAATAAACACTCGAATTAAATTCCAAGGAAATTGCCGCCCCATGATTAAATGCGGCACCTCCCGTTGATTCGACCAAAACCTCCAGAAACCGCAACGCTGTCGGACTCGGCTTCACGGGTGAATTCCCTCGCATGATCTGGCTGACGGCTGACGGCGTCATCTTGAGCAAGCGGCCGGCCGCTCGGGCTGGCTCCAGCCGGCCACTGTCATGAGGCAGCGAAAGTGTTGTTTGGGGTCTGGTTTCATTTCGCCACTTGGCGTGGTGGACCGGTGAGCGCAAGGCTATGGCCTGGCCCAAGAGTCCTTCTGGCAGGGTGCGTCGGCGCAGCACCTCCATCGCCCGGCGCAGCCGTCCCAACTCTGGATGGCGTTGCCAGGCGCGCACCGCGGCTCCCTCATTGTGCCGTCCGCCGAAGTAGTGGCGGATGCCAGCCCCGCCTTTAGAAGGGCTTTGCTTCGCCAACCAACCTGCCAATTGACCGGCAATATCCGGCGGAGCCCAGCAAGTCTGACATGGGGAAAACACCGTATGGCATGCGCATTACAGCCAGGATTATATCCAGCTATATGCAAAATTATCCAATCTCACAGTCGGGAGACCGGGCCGCCGCACCCCTGCCACGCCAAACCAGGCCGGTCGGGCGCATTCTCGTGGTGGATGACGATATTTTCAACCGCCAGCTTGTGACCGAAGTCCTCATTCAATCCGGCTACGAGGTGGACGGGGCCGCGGATGGCGCAGCCGGCTGCGAGGCGCTGGCGGCCAAACACTACGACCTGCTCATCACCGCCAACTTCATGCCCAAGGTCACGGGCGTGGAGATGATCAGCAGGTTCCGCGGCCAAGGCTCGACCGTTAGGGTCATCATGGCGACCGGGACAATTCCCACCGAGGAACTTAAGCGCCATCCGCAGCTCGAAATCAGCGCCTTTTTGCTCAAACCTTATACCGTCGTGGAGATGTTGACAAAGGTCAGAGAGGTGCTGCGCCAAGCGGATGGCGCCAGCGGCGGCCTCCAAAAGCTTTTGCTTCGCAATGGAGAGGTCAACCGACTCTGGCCTGATCGGGTGCCTGCCCGCGCTCCAGGGCCAGCCCAGCCTGGCCTGCCCCACCGCATTCTCGTGGTGGAAGACGATATCTCCATCCGCCTGCCAGTCACCGACGCGCTGGTTCGCTCCGGCTACCAGGTTGACGCCGCCGAAGATGGGGCCGTGGCTTGGGAGGCCCTCCAGGCCAAACGCTACGACCTGATAATCACGGACAACTCCATGCCCAAGGTCACGGGGGTTGATCTGCTCAAGAAGCTCCATGCCGCCGGCACGACGCTGCCTGTCATCATGGCCACAAGCACATTGCCAAAGGAGGAATTCACCCGATACCCGTGCATCCAACCCACCGCGATGCTGCTCAAACCCTATTCCTTCCATGAGTTATTGGGAACGGTGAGAAACGTCCTCTGCGCGGCGTCGCCATAGTCATGGCGCACCCGTTTCCCTGACAAAAGCCCATCCCAAAAAAGTCCGTGCCCTTCGGCGATTTCCTCGCCGGCGGTTGCCGTGTCCGGGGCAAACCACGGGCTGACGGTGTTATCCTCCCCGCCTTCCAGGCGCGAGTGGTTGGGTTTCGCGGCCAGCAACGCTGGCAAAGCGGCGCCCAAGATACCGGAGAACGACCTGAAAACCAAACAGATCGTGGACATGTTTTCCAAGAATATCCACTAGAACATGGTTCCGAAGTGTCATAATTGGAGCAGTGGTAATATTTATGTTAAGGGCATTAATCGGTTCCTCGACGTTTTCGGTGGAATGCCGAGAGAAGTTTGGGGCGGTGCCATTGGTTTTTCAATCCCAACGGGATTGAAGCTTTCAGCCCAGGGTCGCGAGGAACGAGCTACCCTGGGTGAAAACAGGCAGAAATCACAACCCTGCAAGGGTTGTATCTGTTTCGTAAAT
>JBEKVM010000171.1:0-9908 GCA_049513975.1 Verrucomicrobiota bacterium
TTTTTTGAGTGCGCAGGAAAATCACCGCCACGCCGTGTTTGCCACGCTGCTGCGCCCGAGGACGGGCGCACTCCTGTAGCCTTCTTGCGCCTGACCCCGGTAGCAGTGTCAAGATGCGCCCCCGCATTCGCGGTTGACATCACTGTTATTGAAAGGGTCAGCAAATCCGGTTAAGTTAATCCCTTGATGCATTGGAGCGTTATCTACCTGATCAGCGAGTGGGCCATCCGGCTCACGATGCTGGTCTATGTCCCCCGGCAGCGCACGGCCGCGGCGGCGCGCGCCTGGTTGTTGTTCATTTTTTTGCTGCCGTGGCCCGGCGTCATTTTCTACGCGCTGGTGGGGCGCATTTATTTGCCCAAGGACCGCCTGGCCCGGCAGGAGGGCGCCTCGAAAAAAATCCGCCTCGTGCAGGAGCAGTTTCTGGCCCGGGGCCACTCCTTGCCCAGCCTGCCGCCCAATATCTCGCCGCTGGCGGCGCTGGCGGCGCGGCTGGGCGATTTTGAACCGCTCCAAGGCAACAAGGTGGAGTTGCTCAACGATTACCAAGGCTCGATCCAGCGGCTGATCGCGGACATTGAGGCGGCGCGCCATCATGTCCACTTGTTGTGTTATATTTACGAGGACGATGAGACGGGGCGGCGGATGGCGGAGGCGCTGGCCCGCGCGGCGGCGCGCGGCGTGAAGTGCCGGGTGTTGCTGGACGCGGTGGGGTCGAAGCGGGCCTTGCGCCGGCTGGCGCCGAAGATGCGGCGCGACGGGGTGGAAGTGACGGCGCTTTTGCCGGCGGGTCTTTTCCGGCGCAACGCGGCGCGCTTTGATTTGCGCAACCACAGGAAAATAGCGGTCATTGACGGCGGCATCGGCTACAGCGGATCGCAGAATATTTGCGACGGAAAATTTGTGAAGGGGTTCCCCAACGAGGAACTGGTGGCGCGGCTGGCGGGGCCGGTGGTCTGGCAGTTGCAGGCGGTTTTTTTGGCGGATTACTATCAGGAAACCACCACGGTGCTCGATGGCATGGAGATTTTTCCCGAGCCGGCGCAGACGGGTGAATCCATCGCGCAGGCGCTGCCGAGCGGACCGGGATACGGCCGGGAAAATGCGCAGGAATTGTTGATCGCGCTCCTCTACGAGGCGCGGGAGCGGGTGGTTTTGACGACGCCCTACTTCGTGCCGGACGAGCCGTTCCTGGAAGGGATGCGGGCGGCGGCGCGGCGCGGCGTGGCCGTCCATTTGGTGGTGTCCGAACACGCCAACCAGCGCCTGACGCAACTGGCGCAGCGCTCCTTTTACGATGAACTGCTGGAGGCCGGGGTGAAGATTCATCTTTTTGCGCCGCGTTTTCTCCACGCCAAGAATCTTACTATTGACAACGACGTGGCCCTGGTCGGCTCGGCCAACATTGACATCCGCTCCTTCGCGCTCAATGAGGAGATCAGCCTGTTGTTTTACGACGCGGGAACGGTGGCGGCGCTGCACCGCATTCAGGACGATTACCTGGCGCACAGCGCGCAGCTCGACGCCGGGGCGTGGCGCGGGCGTCCGCTGGCGGCGCGCACGGTGCAGGGTGTCGCCCGGCTGGCGGATTCGTTTCTGTGAAAATGCAGAATGCAGAATGCAAAATGAAAGCATGGCGGCACTGAACGGGGTTCAGAAACGGGGGGGGGGAAACCTCAATGAAAAAGCTATCGACAAGTCAACCAACAACTTTGTTGCGTGGCCTGATCGCGCAGTTTGCGCCTCTATTCTCTGCAGCGATCCGACTGCTTCATTGCCGCGCGGTTCCAAGCCTGGCAACAGGAAAATCCAACGCTGTCGTCTCCCCACCGCCGCTGGTGATCGGGGCGAAACGTCCATCCGCTTCTTTCTTTAAGAACAACAGATACGACTGAGCAGGGTCCGGCTTGAAATCTATTCCCATTGAGGCCATGTTTTCACCGCTGCGCTCGTAATGATGCAACACAAATTTCTTCACCGATTTGTCGCCTTTCAGCACCTCTTGCACCGTGAACTCAGTCTGGTATCCCACCAGAGGTATGCGCGGCGGCGTGTTAAACAATGTCGTCTTGTCCACTGGTTTCTTAGCCGAAACCGGCTTGGCGATGACAATCAGATCAATGTTGTCCGCAGGCATAACGGCGCACAGCCCGGGGTCTTGCTGGCCGTTGATCGGTGCAAAGCGACCATCCGCTTCCTTCTTCAAAAACAAGAGATAGGATTTCTTTTTCGCCGGGTCGAACGAGACAAGATGGAGGCCGTCAACCGGATCATCGTCCTCGGGCTTCGCGAACCTATAGTGATGCAGGACAATCTTCTTCAAGCTATTGTCGCCCTTAACGACAAGGCTCACGTCAAACTCTGTGGACAACCCAACGAAAGATTCGGGCCACATAGGCGGAGAAACCGCTTGATCTGCCTTTTCCTGGGTCGAGACGGGCTTGGCGATGACGATGAGGTCAGACTTGTCGAGGAGTTCTTGATAAGAAAACAACCGAACAGGGCGTGCGCCGACGATGCCGGCCGAAACGAGAAGAAGCACTGTGGCGTGCATCAATGGACGAAAAACCTTCATAAAACTCGCCCTCAATATACAACGGCCGGCTGGTTTCTTGAAACATAAAAAATCCAGTCCCACCGGGCGGCACCTGTGCGATTCAGCTTCATTTTCTTATCGGGGAGTTCACCGCATTTTCGAAACGGTGCTAACGTAAGGCGGAGCGGTGAAGGAATCGTCGGCGAAGATTTGGCGGGGGTAGGTTTGCAGGTAGGCGGCGATTTCCCCGAGGAAGGCGGCGCCGTATTCGGCCAGCTTTTTCTCGCCCACGCCGCTGATGCGCATGAATTCGCCGTCGCTCGCGGGGTAGTAGCGCGCCATCTGCCGCAGGGCCACGTCGGAAAACACGATGTAGGCGGGGAGGTTGCGCTCGTCGGCCAGGCGCTTGCGCAGGCGGCGCAGTTGCTCGAACAGGGCCTCGTCGCAGGCGATCTCCCCGGCGCGGGCGCGCTTTTCGGGCGCGGCGGGGGCGGTCACGGGCTTTGTCAATACTATCGGTCGGCGGTCGCGCAGGGCGGCGCGGCCCTCGGCGGTCAGTTCCAGAATGCTGAATTTCTCCGCCGCCTGGCGCACGTAGCCCAGCCGGATCAATTCCCGCCCGATGGCCAGCCATTCGGCGCGGCTGTGCTCCCCGCCAATGCCGTAAGTCGAAAGGGTCTCGTGCCGCCAGCGGCGGATTTTGTCGGTGTCCGCGCCGGTCAGGACCTCGACGATATGGTTCAAGCCGACGCCGAAGCCGCTTTTTTGCGCGACGCGATAAACGCAGGAGAGAAATTTGAGGGCGGCCTGGGTGCCGTCGAAGGTGGCGCGCGGCAGCAGGCAGTTGTCGCAGCCGCCGCAGTTGTCGCCCGGAAAAGTTTCGCCGAAGTAGCGCAACAGTTCGCCGCGGCGGCAGGCGGAGGAATCCGCGTAATGGATGATTTGCTGCAATTGCTCGCGGGCCACCCGCTGTTCGTCCGGCGGTTTTTCCTCGATGAACCGTTGCTGCTTGATGGCGTCGCCGGCGCTGAAAAGCAGGAGGCACTCGGCGGGAAGGCCGTCGCGCCCGGCGCGGCCGGTTTCCTGGTAGTAGCCCTCGATGTTTTTGGGCAGATCGTAATGGATGACGAAGCGGACGTTGGGTTTGTTGATGCCCATGCCGAAAGCAATGGTGGCGCAGATGACGCGCGCTTCGTCGCGCAGGAAAAGTTCCTGGTGCTCCGTGCGCTCGCCCCGGGTCAATCCGGCGTGGTAGGGGCGGGCGGGAATGTTGTTTTCATTGAGCTGGGCGGCGAGGGCGTCGGCCCTATTGCGGCTCTGACAATAAATAATTCCGCTGTCGCGCGGGCGGGAGCGGAGGAAGTCAAGGACTTGCCGGGAGGGTTTGGCCTTCATGACGACGCGATAGGTCAGATTGGGCCGGTTGAAGCTGGCGACGAAGCGGCTTGGCTCGCGCAAATGCAGTTGCTCGACAATATCCTCGCGCACGCGGGCGGTGGCGGTGGCGGTCAGCGCCATCATCGGCACGCCGGGAAAGAGCGGGCGCAATTGGGAGAGCTGCCGGTATTCGGGCCGGAAATCATGGCCCCATTCGCTGATGCAATGGGCCTCGTCCACCGCGATCAAATTGACGTTCCAACGCTGAAGGTCGTCCAGGAAGCCGGGGAGCATAAGCCGTTCGGGGGCGGCGTAGAGCAGGCGGTATTGGCCTTGATGCAGGCCGCGCAGCCGGGGTCGGGACTCGCCGGCGGCGAGGGAGGAATTGAGGAAGGTGGCGGCAATGCCGGCGGCCTGGAGGGCGTCCACCTGGTCTTTCATCAGGGCGATCAAGGGCGAAACGACGACGGTCAGGCCGGGCCGGAGGAGGGCGGCCAATTGGAAGCAGAGCGATTTGCCGCCGCCGGTGGGGAGGAGGGCGAAAACATCGCGTCCGGCGAGGGTGTCGCCAATGATTTCGCGCTGGAGCGGGCGAAAGGAAGTGAAGCCGAAAAACTTTTTCAGCGGCGCGAGCAATGCACTTTCATCCGGGTTCATCCGAGGAAAGGATAAAGGATGAAGGATGAAGTATAAATGGGAAAAAAGAACGAAGTGGTGGAGTGATGACGGGGATTGACTCTGTCGTTAGGCGGTGTGACAATAAATACATGAAAACTGCGACGTTGGAAGTGGCCGTCAACTGTTGGCCGTATGCCTTGGAGGTTCAACCTTCCAAGAATGGCCTGCTCCTCCGTCCCCGGCGCAAGGCGCGGGCGGGTTGGGCCAGGGCCTTCCGCCGTTCTCCTCCGCCGTCCGACAACCTCACTTCCTTCCGCGAGTTGACTAACCAGTTTGATTTGAAGGACTGGCAATGGTGATCGAACGCTTTGCCATCTTTCTGGTTGCGTTGGACCCGGCGACCGGAGCCGAAACTGCGAAGACCCGGCCGTGTGTCATTGTTTCCCCGGATGAACTCAACCGCGCTCTGGCGACGGTCATCATCGCCCCGATGACGACGGTGCATCGTGGCTGGCCGACGCGCCTTCAGGTTGTGTTTCAAGGCAAGGCGGGCGAAATCGCCATTGACCAGATTCGCGCGGTGGACAAAACGCGCCTGGTCAAACGTCTTGGCAAATTGGAGCGCAGCACGGCGACCGCCGTATTGGATTCGTTAGGTGAACTATTCGCTCCCTGACGCCGGATGGAGGCAGGAATGGACCAAAACGAACAGACCAAAACCAAACGCGGCAGCGGCATGTAATGGATGATGTCGAGGAACCTGATATTAAGACCACTCCAATGAAAGGAGGCGCTCGTAATTGGATATAAACACTTGCGACTTTCGGATTCGCTCAGAAGACCGGTTTCGATATACCAATCCGTTTGTCACATAAAAGTTAGAGCACCTTCGCACGTTATGCCCAACCCAAACCATGTCCTGAGCTTCGCCACGGATAAAGATGGCGATCAATTGTTCATTCATGCTGACGCGAGAGGTTTGGATCATCTGATTCGCTCGCTCACGCACATTCGCCAGAAGATTGACGAGGACATCTGCGACCATGACCATTTGATGACGGACGCTTGGGCTGGCTCAGAGCTTTCAGAGCGGAGCATGGCAGACGGTGTTCACTTAATTCATCATGTTAAAATCTATGGTTGGACTCGGGAGTGGATACAAAAGCATGGATTGTCCGCCTAACGAAAAAATCAGGGTTTTTCGATCTGATCCTTCATGCGGTAGCTCTTCACCTTTACGCCGCGCGCGGCGTAAAAGGCTTCATGCCGCGCGCCGAATTATGCCGTGCGGAAGCCCATCTCCCCTCTGAACGCGAGGGTCACCGCGCGGCATAATTCCAACGCTCCTTCAAAGGTTTTTGAGGAAGCCTAAAAGGCGGTCGTCTGGCCTGTAGCGACCTGGAGTGCTCTGAATTGGTCTGGTTTTGGCCAATATTTCCTCCTTCAAAGCCAGGTTTGCATCCAGGTAGATCTGGGTAGTTTCGAGCGATTCGTGCCCCAGCCAGATTGCGATCAAAGATCGATCAACGCCTGCCAGGAGCAATTCCATTGCGGCGGTGTGGCGCAGTACATGGGGCGTTATTTTCTTTTTGGCGAGGGATGGGCAGGATTCCTTGGCGGCGTTGGCGTATTTATGGACCAGACGCTGCACGGCATCGGAACTCATTCGCCCGCCACCAGAGCTTGGGAAGAGGAACTTGGAGTCATCTTGCCCCTCCCGCTGGATCCAGGCCTTCAAAACATTCGCCGTCGCTTTGATCAAAGGCGTGGATCGTTGCTTCCGTCCTTTGCCGACACAGCGAACATGCGCGCCCGGTCCGATGGAAACGTCTTGGTGACGGAGACCGGTAATCTCCGAGAGTCGGAGGCCAGTCTGCACTGCGGTCAGCAGCAGGGCGTGATCACGCTCTCCGATCCAAGTCCGTCGATCGGTTGCCGAGAGTATTGCCTGAATCTCAGGCGGAGTGAGGAAATCAATGAGTGGTCGAGCAAAACGTTTGGATGGTATCGCCAGCACCCGTTGAATGAGGCCGGCGTGCTGCGGGGCTTCCAAAGCCGCGTAGCGAAAGAAGGAGCGAATGGCCGCCAGTCGTAGATTTCGGCTACGAGCACCATTCGAACGTGTTTTTTCCAGATGATCAAGGAACTCACCAATGAATGGAGCATGGAGGGCTTCCAGACTCAGCGTGGAGGGGGCGTGTCGCAGCCGTTCTTGGGCAAAAGTCAACAACAGGCGAAACGTATCACGGTAGCTCGCTATGGTGCAAGGGCTGACCTGGCGTTGAGCGACCAGGCGCTTGGTGAAAAAGCCTTCCAGCAACGGAGCCAGTTCTGCGTTTGTTCTCATTGCACTCCTTTCCATCGCTGTTCGAGGCGATGACCAACCGCAGCCATCAGCGCAGGCGTACAACTCAGATACCAGTAAGTGCCAGTGACGTGCGTATGCCCGAGATAGGTGGAGAGCACCGGCAGGCATTGTTCCACCGATGCGCCGCGGCGATACCAGCGCAACAGAGTCTCTACGGCAAACCGGTGGCGATAATCGTGAAGGCGAGGGCCCCTGCTCGCTCCCGGCGCCCGCAGTCCGAGGCGCTGCAAGAGCAACACAAAGACGCGATTCATCTGTGAGACAGACAAATGGGTGCCGCGACTAGTGGGGAATAAATAACGCGTTGTTAGGTGCGGGCGCTGGGCAAAGTACCGATCTCGGTGCTTCACATAAGTTTTCAGCACCTTGATCGTCGAGCGATGCAAGGGGATCAATCGTGATTTGCCATATTTGGCGTTGCGTATGGTCAAAAGGCCCTCTGCCCAGTCCACGTCTGCGGGCGTGAGATTGAGCACTTCGCCAATGCGCATGCCGGACACGGCTAATAATCCCAAAACACAATAATACGTCCTCGCCTGTAATCGGCGCGGCGACGGGTGGTTCCTGGCAGCATCCAGAATCTTTCGCGTTTCGGCTTGCGAGTAAAGATACGGGCGCGCTCGCCCGGGGGCGAAAGGCAGCAGACCAGCCGGAGCAATCTCCGTTGTTGGGTCATCCGCCAATCGGTAGCGCGCAAATCCACGCACTGCGGAAAGTCGGCACGCGTATGTCTTGGGAGTCAAACCAGGTTCTTGCGCGGCAAATTGGAGAGCTAAATTGCTGGTGATGCGGGTGGTTTTTTTGCCCATCAGGAACTTGACGAACTGCCGTACCCAGATCTCCTGACATTGGAGCTTAAAACCCAGGCCATGCCGCAACTCGAAGTAATCGTTGACAGCCTGTCTGAGCGTTTTCATCGGACACCTCCCGGCCACGGCAGAGCCAAAGGGCGCAACGCTTTCAGATCTACTTTGGCGTAGATCCCGGTTGAATCGGGATCATGATGCCGAAGGACCTGCCCAATCTCCGTGAGCGAAGCCCCGCGTCCGAGCATGGCAGTGGCCAGGCTGTGGCGAAAAACGTGTGCTCCCTTCCGCGAAGACGCCACCCCCGCTTTATCAATGGCTCTTCCGACCAAAACGGAGAGAACGGCCGAGTTCGAAAGAGCTGTATATGGCGCTTCGGAGCGAATGAAGACCTGCCGACAGCTGCATGGAGGACGTCCGTCCTTTAAGTATCGAGCAAGGGCCTTGCCCACATCAGCCGGAAGAGGCAGACGAGCCAAGCCGGGGCCCTTTCTGGAACGGATCAAAAGATGGGCGTTCTGCCAATCAATGTCCTCCAACCGAAGCGCAATGACCTCTCCGGCGCGAAGACCGAGCGTTGCCAATAGTAACAGAATGGCGTAATTGCGTTTGCCGATGGCGGTGCCTTGGTCGCATCGATCGAGCACCTGTTGCACCGCCTCGGCAGGCAAGTGCTTGGGCAGACCCGTTAGCCGCCAGTGCGGCACCGTCGGTACAATCGCTGTCAAATCCCTCGGTATCCGGCCTGTGTAGTGCAAGTAGCCCAAAAATGACCGCAAGCTTGTGACGACCTGTTTGGAATGCACCTGACTATGTGAAAGCGTATTGCGTTGAACAAACCAGATTACGTCTCCCGCCCTTATCATGGACGGCTTGAAGCGCCCGGCATTAAACTTTTGCAGGAGAAATCGGTCCGCGTGTCGTGAGTAATCCGCCGTGGTTTTGGTTGTGCAGCCTCGTTCTTCCAGCAAGTAGCGGCGGTAAGCGTTCACCAAGCGTTGTGCAGGTGTGGGACGCACCACTTTCGCGGGCGGAGTCGCGCCGGCTTCCCGAAGGAGGGCCAGGAGGCGACGAAAGGCGAAACCGGCTCCAGACCAGCTTTTACGAGGACACCGCCGACGCTGCAAAAAGCCCTCAAGTGTGTTTTCATGCAGGTCGCGAAGCCGGAGGCCCTTGCGGACGATCCACCCGTTTAGACGGGCGAAGAGCCGGAGATGCTCGTGGGCTGTTCTGGTTTTATAGTTTTGTGCCTGAAGCCATGCGAGATGGACCTTGGCATACGGATAGAGGGGTCCCGATTGGAGACCTTGAATCGTTTCGAGTTTAAGAAATGATGGAATCATCCCGACAGACTACATCGGTCGTGACGACTCAAAATTATGCCGCGCGGTGACCCTCGCGTTCAGAGGGGAGATGGGGCTTCCGCACGGCATAATTCGGCGCGCGGCATGATCCCTTCGACGATCACGGTTTCAGCGTGGTGCAGGAGTCGGTCGAGCACGGCGCTGGTCAGGGTGCTGTCGTTGTTGAAGATTTTGGGCCAGCGTTTATACGGTTGGTTGGTGGTCAACAGGATGGAAGCCCGCTCGTAACGCTTGCTGAGGACCTGGAAGAGCAAATCTGCGCCGGCTTTGTCGGCCGGCAGGGATTTGGGCGATGGGAGGCGCGGGGCACTGGACAAAAAGCAGCACTGGGTTCGATTTGCCAAGAGTGGGACGCATTGGAGGGATGGGAGGAATGACATGACGCGGCCCTGTTCCGCGGAATCGAGTCAGGGCGCGACTCTCCCTGTCGCCGAGGCTATGGCGGGCAGGGAGTCCCGCCCTGCCGGGGCCAACCCGCCCGGAATGGAGTTTTTTGCCGCCCTTTGTAATCCGCCAATCCTGGGTGGTAGGGCGGGCAGTCCCCTGCCCGCCGCACGACAGCACTGCGACGTGCATTCTGCCAATGCCCGACGGCGGGCAGCGGAGTGCCCGCCCTGCCTTTCCGGGCCCGCCCAAAAATGAGCTTTTGCCTTCTGGAAAGATTTTTAAAGATTCGGCGTGGCCCTGGTACATCGTGACCCCCCTCCGCCGGCCCCAGTCAAGCTGACCAAAATCAATTGTATTTCGATGAAAACACTGCGCTTTCTGCAAGCCTGGCAGCGCGAGCTTTACAAGCGAGCGCCTCTCAGGCCAAGCTCCAACGTCAAACGCCCAGCAAA
>JBEKVM010000172.1:0-13501 GCA_049513975.1 Verrucomicrobiota bacterium
TAGGGTGAGGTGAGGGTTCATGGAAAGCGGATAGTGAATGTTCAGAGGCACGGGTGGAGGATGGAGGATGGGATTGAATCTACCCGGCCACCACTTCCGCGCGGGGCACAAAACCCAATTTGCGGAGAAGCTCATCGCAATCATCCCACGCCAGTCCAAACGCGCGCACATCCGCGACTCCGAGACGGGAGACGACGTGTGAAAGAGTGGCCACATCGTGTTCGGCGAATTCGCCGTCCATCAAGGCGCGCTCCGCCCAATCCACCAACTGGGCCAGCGTGATCTCATGGTGGAGATACGCGGCGATTTTGTCAGCAACGGACTGTTTGGTTATGGTCATCGGGGAAGCCAACCGGCGAGGCGTCTTCCTAAACGTTCCGTTCGACCAAGATTATGAGCCGCTCTTTGTCGCCCTGGTCAGCGCCCTCGCGGCACTGGGACGCACGCCGCGTTCTGTGCTGGAGGTCCCAGAGCAAGGCGACGGCAGGCTGGCCCGCATTTTTGGGCTGATGCGCCAGTGTCCGGTTTCCATCCATGACTTGAGCCGGGTGGAACTGCCTGTGCGATTCAACATGCCTTTTGAACTTGGGATTGCCTTCGCTCTGTCACGCCTCGAAAAGTCTCACAAATTCGTTTTGCTGGAAGCAAAGCGGCATCGGTTGCAGAAAACCTTGAGCGATGTGAACGGGATTGACCCCGGAATCCATAATGGGGCGGTCAGGGGCGTCATTTCCTGCGTCTTGTCGCATTTGGGCAAACCGCGAGGAAATCCAGACGCGAAAGCAGTCGCCAGCATTCATCGGCAGCTATGGAAAATAGTCCCGTCGCTCAAGGCGATTCATGGCCGGGCCAATATTTACTCCCGGTCCATCTTCACTGAACTGGTTGAGGCCGCCACCGGAATAGCGAAGAACGAAGGGCTGATTTTAAATTGATTGGCCGTAATTGGTTGCCTCAGCTTCAAGCGCGGAAACGTCCAGCAATATCCGTTAATCGTCTGACTGAATTTGTGCCACTTTTTGTGCCACTTTCACGGTTTTCTCGAAGCTCCCACCACGGATGGCGGCGGGATTTTCAACGCAAAGTCGCAAGGGCGCGAAGACGCAAAGACATTTTTCCTCTTGGCGTCTTGGCGCCTTGGCGGCTTTGCGTTGCAAGGTTCTTTTTATCTGCGTGCATCTGCGTCATCTGCGGGCAAACGCCTTTCTCTCCTGTTTAAGCTCACCTTGTCAACCGCATGGCCCCCGGCTCACGGAAACACCAGCCGGATTCCATTGGTCCCCGGGAAATTGGTCCCCGTCTGCGCATTAATCAGCCAGTTCTTGCTGAAACTTACCGACGACATCTGTTGCCAGCTCCCATCGCCCAGCAAAATATTTCCAGAACCTGCTGAATTCCCGTGCGAATGCATCTTCAAGGACCAGGAGACAGGGGTGTTGGTGAAGAGGACGACATCGTTGCCTTGTCCGTTGGTAGGCGAATAGCCGTAATTGGGATCGGGGACAGTGCCGGGGCCGAGATTGCGATCACCACCCACTATGTCCTGCGGATTAACGTCGCTGGCGTCCACTCCCACAAAGTACGAGAGGTGGGTGTTATCCTTAAAATCTGTTTTCAAGTCTGTGGCGGGCCGCCGTTCGTCGCTGGGGCAAACGAGAAGTTTCGGGTCGAGGCTAGGCGCGTTGGTCATGCCCGCGTAGTATTTCCAGCAATAGGGGCCTGCGTTGGATTTTGGCAGAAGGTCGCCCGTCGAAAGGCGGTCAGCAGTGCCAATCTCTTTCAGGTTGTTCAAGCACCGGATACGCCAGGACTTCTGCCTCGCCTTTTGGACGGCAGGAACAAGCATGGCGCCCAGCAAGACCAGCACCAGGATTACCACCACCAAATCCCGTCGCGTGAACCCTCCTCTCGCTTGTTTTGTCAAGCGTTTCATCCAAGGAACATTCGCTCAACTGCGCCGCCGAATCAAGCAAAAATCGGCAGGCGCAAGCGCAAAACCGGCGCTGGCGCGCCCGCACTCCTTGACCTGTCGGCAACTCGGCCGTGCGCCCTGAACGCGAAGCGTCTTGGAGTGCGGAACGCCAGTTCCGCTTTGGCCTGGACCCAGGCGCGGCCGCCCCATTTGAAGAATTGTGTCCTGCGTCTAAATCAATAACCCCGCCCCGCTCAAAACTCCGCCGGCCATTTCCCCGTCTCCAATACTTTAGCCGCGATGCGTTGCGCATCACTGTCGTCCAGGTCGAACGGCGCAAAGGTCGCGCACGCCTTCAATTTCGCGGTCATCAATTTCTTCTGGCCGACGATGTGATAGACATGCGCCAGTTGCAGGTGATGGATGATCCGGTTGGGGGCCAGATCAATGGCCTTCTTAAAATTCTCGATGGCCATTTCGTTGCTCGCTTTTGGCAGGCCCCCATAAACCAGTTTCACCAACCCCGTCAGAAACAGGTTCATATTGGCCACTTCGCAATTCCACCGTCCCAGCATGTGATAGGACAGGTCGAATTTCGGGTCCAGCCCAATGGCCTTTTCCGCCTCCGCCTTGATCTGCCGCGAATAGTTGACTTTCGTTTGATTGTCCAGCCAGGGAAAATTCTTGGCATAGCAGACCGCGACGCAGAGGTGGGCTTTGGCGCTTTGGGCGTCGTCCGCCGCCGCCTTCCGCCCGCAAGCCAGCGCCTGGGCGGCCAGCGCTTTCTGCTCCGTCTTGGATTTGGCCAGATGCATCAAGTCGCAATACACTTCCGCCATTTTGATCTGGACCTCCGCATTGTTGGGAAACAACTTCTCCGCCCGAAGATAAACTTGCAGCGCCGCCCGGCTCTCATGCTGCTGGCTGAGAACTTCCCCCCGGGCGACCAGATTGGTCAGCGACAAATCCTCCGCCTGGACCGCCGCGCCGTGCCACAACATCCAGCAAAGCGCCAACCCCGCGCCGCGGAAAACGCGCGCGGCAAAACCGGGCCTGGCCACAACGGCGAACACGCGCGGAATCTAGCCGTCCCGCCGCCGATAGCCAGCGAAAAACCTTCACCGGCCAGTTTTGAGTGCCTGGGGAATGGTAGGGCGGGCACTCCGCTGCCCGCCGTCGGACATTGGCAGGGGAACCAAGGTCGCGCTGCCGTCGTGCGGCGGGCAGGGGACTGCCCGTCCTACCACCCATGATTGACGCATTGCCCTCCAACCATATTTCTCACCGCATGGGTGGCACAGGGGGCCCCCGCTCAGGGTGCAGGACAGAATTCTTCACAAGCCGATGCTTGCAGAGGAGCGAGTATATGCGTCTCCATATACCCATCGCGCGCGCTTCCCCTCTCTCTCCCCGCTCGCGGGGAGAGAGCCGGAGAGAGGGGTTCCCTTAATCTCCCCGCTCGCGGGGAGAGAGCCGGAGAGAGGGGTTCCCTTAATCGTCGAACTCCTGCCGCGAAGAATTCTGTCCTGCGCCCCCCCGCTCATCGCAGGATTGACCGGGCTGGACAAAGGCGGTACACCACTCGCATGAAAAAAATAATCGTGAAACCCGCCGCCGGCGCGGCGGCCATCGGCCCCTATAGCCACGGCGTGCGCGCGGGGGATTTTCTTTTTTGCGCGGGGCAGATCCCGGTGGCTCCCGAATCGGGCCAGATTATCGGCCCCGACGTGCGGGCGCAAACGGAACGGGTTTTGGAGAATGTCAAAATCATCCTGCAGGACCAGAAGCTGGATTTCAGGCACGTTGTCAAGACGACGGTCTTCCTGACCGACCTGGCGGATTTCACCGCCATGAACGAGGTTTATGCCCGCTATTTCACGGCGGATTTCCCGGCGCGTTCCACCGTCCAGGTGGCCGCCTTGCCGCGCGGGGCCAGGGTCGAGATCGAAGTGGTCGCCCATTACGGGTGAAGCAAGTGAATGAACCCTGTTGTCTATTTCTTTATCGGTCTGGCGGCGGGCGGGCTGCTGTTTGGGTTCGCTGGATTTCTTTTCGGACGGCGGTCCGGTTTGCCGGCGGACAACCGCCTGGAGGAGGAACTGCGGCAGCAGGTGGAGCAGCGGGAAAAGGAACTGGGCGAGGCGCGCCTGCAACTTAACCAATCCAATGCGGCGGCGGCCGCCACGGAGGCAAAGCGCGAGGCGGCGGAACGGTTGCTGACGGAAACCCGCGACCTTTACGCACAGAATCTGCGCTCGGCCAAGGAGGGGCAGGACAAGGCGCTCTTGGATTTGCGCGAAGCGTTCAAAGCGCTGAGCGCGGACGCGCTCAAGCAAAACGCGCCGCAGTTCTTGCAACTGGCCAGTGAGAAGCTGGCCCAATTCCAGGAGTCCGCCAAGGGGGACCTGGGGCAGCGCCAGCAAGCCATCGCCACCCTGGTGCAGCCGCTGAAGGAGCAGTTGGAAACCTACCAGAAACGCCTCCAACAAAGCGAAACCGCCCAGGCCGCCGCGCTGGGGGAAGTCAAGAAACAAATCGAAGGACTGGCCCAAAACAGCCAGGCGCTTTCCAGTGAAACCCTGCAACTGCGCCTGGTCCTCAGTTCCAACCAGGCCCGCGGGCGCTGGGGCGAGGAAACCCTGCGGCGCGTCGTCGAGGCGGCCGGGATGAGCGCCCATTGCGATTTCAACGAGCAAACCCAGTCAGGCGACAGCAAGCCGGACCTGACGGTGCATCTGCCGGGCGACCGGATAATTATTGTTGACTCAAAGGTCCCGGATTTGGATTTTCTCAAGGCCATTGACACCGCCGACCCGCTCCAGCGCGGCGCGGCCCTGGCCGCCCATGCCGCCAAGTTGAAGAACACCATCCGGGACCTGGCCGCGCGCGATTACCCGCGCCAGTTTCCCAACGCGCTGGATTACGTGGTGTTGTTTTTGCCGGCCGAATCGCTCTTCAGCGCCGCGCTGGAGGGGGACCGCGATTTGATTGTCTGGGCGGCGCAACGCCAGATCATGCTGGCCACGCCGGCCTCCCTCATCGGCCTGTTGCGGGCCGTGAGCGTGAGCTGGCAGCAGCACGCCCAGAGCGAAAACGCCCGCGAGATTGCCGACACGGCGCAGGAGTTGTTCAGCCGCGTGGTGAAGTTTATGGAGCATTTTGAGAGAATTCGGGACGGATTGGAAAAGGCCAATCAAGCTTACGACGCCGCCGTGGGCAGTTATGACCGCATGGTTCGACCTAGCGGCGAAAAGCTCTTGAAACTGGGCGGCAACGCCGCCGCCAGGGGGCTGCCCGATATTCAGCCTCTGGATGCGGCCCTCCGCCTGCCCCCGCCGCCGGCATGAAATCAGCCGCCGTTGCATTTTAAGTGTTGAACTTGCGGCGGCGGGTCTCTACACTCTGCCTGTAAATACTCGTGACACGCCCCGAATTTACATTTCGGGGATTTTTATTGTCGCGGCGCCAAAGACCTTGGACGCTTGGTTGGAGCATGTAAGCAAATTATGGCAAATACGATTCTAGTCGGCGCCCAATGGGGCGATGAGGGCAAAGGCAAGATCATTGATGTGCTGACCGAGAAGGCGGACATCGTGGTTCGCACCCAGGGCGGCAACAACGCCGGCCACACCGTCTTCATCGGCAAAAAGAAGTACGTCCTCCACCTCATTCCCTCCGGCATCCTCCGCCCGGGAAAAATTTGCGTGATCGGCAACGGCGTGGTGGTGGACCCGGTGAGCCTCGTGGCGGAAATGGACGAATTGAAAAAACTGGGGGTGCGCGTCAAAAACCTCTGCGTGAGCGAGTCCGCCCACCTGGTCCTGCCTTATCATCGCGAACTGGATTCGCAGCGCGAAACGCTCAAGGGCAAAAATAAAATCGGCACGACCAAACGCGGCATCGGCCCGGCCTACGGCGACAAGGCGGCCCGCACCGGCCTGCGCATGATTGATCTCATCAACCCGGAGCGTTTCGCGGCCCTGCTCCGCTTCAAGATCAAGGAGAACAACGAGATCTTGCGCGCCTTTGGGGCCAGGCCCCTTTCCTTCGCCAAGGTCCACGCCGACTACCGCGCCGCCGGGGACCGCTTGCGACCCTTTGTCACCAACACCGTGGTCCTGTTGCACGAGGCCACGCGGCGCAACGCCGAGATCCTTTTTGAGGGCGCGCAAGGGACCTTCCTGGATATTGACCACGGCACTTATCCCTTCGTCACTTCCTCCAACACCACGGCGGGCGGGGCCTGCACCGGCTCGGGCGTCGCCCCGCACCGCATGGAAAGGGTCGTCGGCGTGATGAAGGCTTACACCACGCGCGTGGGCGAGGGGCCGCTCCCGACGGAGTCCGCGGAAATCGCCGACTTGTTGCACGGCATGGGGCGCGAATTCGGCGCGACCACCGGACGGGCCAGGCGTTGCGGATGGTTTGACGCGGTGGCCAGCCATTACGCGACCATCATCAACGGCATTGACGAACTGGCCGTGACCAACCTCGACGGATTGGACACGGTGGAAACCATCAAGGTCTGCATCGCCTATCGCGCCGGACCGGCGCGGCTGGACTACATGCCGGCGGACGTTGAGTTGATGGCCCAGTGCCAACCGGTTTATGCGGAATTGCCCGGCTGGGGCACGCCGACCACCCACTGCCGCGCCTGGAAGGAGCTGCCCCGGCGGGCGCGGGGTTATTTGAAGGCCCTGGCGGACTTGACGGGCGCGCGCCTGCGCATCGTTTCGGTCGGCCCGGCGCGGGAACAGACCATTTTTGTCTGAATGTTGCTTATGGCAGGCGGGCCACCTCATCTTAGCGCGCAGGCCAAGGCCACCATCCCCGGCCATGTCGCCATCATCATGGACGGCAACGGGCGCTGGGCCAAGCAACGCCATCTGCCCCGCGTGGAAGGCCATCGCCACGGCGTCGAGTCGGTCCGCGCCGTGGTGCGCGCCGCCGGGGAAGCCGGCGTCAAGCAACTCACCCTCTACGCCTTCTCCGTGGAAAACTGGAACCGGCCCAAGGACGAAGTGGACACCCTCATGCAATACCTCGCGCGGTTTCTGAAAAATGAGATCGGCGAACTCAACAAAAACAACGTTCGACTTGACGTTATTGGCCAGATTTACCGCCTGCCGGAATTTGTCCAGGAGCAGTTGAAGAAAACCCAGGCCGCCTTGGCCCGCAACAACGGCCTGACCCTCATCCTGGCCTTGAGTTACGGCGGCCGCACCGAGATCGTCGAGGCCGTGCGCGGCATCGGCCAGAAAATCAAGGAGGGCCAGTTGGACCCCGCCGAAATCAACGAGTCCTTGTTTTCCCAGCATCTCTACACCCGCCATTATCCCGATCCCGACCTGCTCATCCGCACCAGCGGCGAGATGCGCATCAGCAATTTCTTGTTGTGGCAGATTTCCTACGCCGAACTGGTGGTGACGCCCACCCTCTGGCCCGATTTTCGCAAAGCCCAGTTTTTTGAGGCGCTGGAAGAATACACCCGCCGCCACCGCCGCTTCGGTCAGGTGTGAGCGGAGATTTTCGACTTGCCAGGGCATGGCAGGTGGCGTGGCTTCCACGGCTTGAATTTACCGGCCCGGTCTTCGCGGCGGGCGGCGCGCAATTCAGCGATCATTTTGGGATTCTGCGCCGTAAGCCAATCCTGTAACTCGTCGAGCGTTTCCACCGAGGAGAGCATGGGCGTCGGAATTTCAACGGTTTCCGGTTTCATGCGCAAACCATGCCATATTCCCATCCGCATAAAAAGATCGGTCACAGCAAAGAAGCCGCGTCATTCGAAAAGCCTTGATGGTCCATGACTTGCGCCGTAGGAACCGTCGCCAGGGGGTCGTCCGAAAGGCTCGTCTAAAAGCGAGTTGACGATATGCCTGTTCTGACATATTGTCAGTTATAAGCATGAGCGGAAAACCATTGCGATGGCTGCATGGCGAAGTGAAAACGCCGCCGATGAGCGTGGAGGCACGGAGGGAAATGGGCATGTTGTTGCGTGAACTGCAAGATGGCGAGCAGCCCTCCATGCCGCACTCCCGGCCCATGCCGGACCTCGGTTTCCGGTGCCACGAATTACGTGTCAACGACAGGAACAAAACGTGGCGTCTGATCTATCGATCGGACCCTGATGCCATCGTGATTTTGGAAGTGTTTGAGAAGAAGACGAGCCAGACCCCGCAGAAAGTTGTCGAGAATTGCCGGCGGCGGTTGAGGTTTTACGAAGTGAGCAAACAATGAAAAAGTTGAAAAATGGATGGGTCGAAGGCTCCGCCAAGGAGTTCCTTGATTTGTCAGACGCCGATGTCGAATACATTGAGCTGCGCCGCGCCTTGAGCCGGTTGCTGCGCGAAATGCGGCAAAGGCTGCACCTCACCCAGGTGGAGGTTGCGGCCCGCCTCGAAACCAGCCAATCGCGTCTGGCGAAAATGGAAAAAGCGGACCCCACCGTTTCATCCGACTTGTTGCTTCGGTCTCTTTTTCGACTCGGCTTGACGCGGAAGGAACTGGCAGAGTCCATCTGAGAAACGCCGGCTTGCGTGTCCAACTCCACGCTGGACACCTCGCGCCGGTTCGTTAATTTTCTCCGCTGATGCCTGAACCCGCGCCACCGCCGCCCACCCCGCCCACCAAGGCGGCCATCTTCTTTCGGCGCTTAAGCAGTTTCGTGGTCCTTTGGACCATCGTGCTGGTCGCCCTCTTTTCGCCCTACAAGATGGTGTCCGATTTTTTTTTCCTCCTCATCCTGATGTTTCTCGCGGCGGCGGGTCTGGCGGAGTTTTACGGGATGGTCGGCAAATTGGGGCATCAATGTTACGCCGGCTGGGGCGTCTTCGGCGGCCTGCTCCTGCTCGCGGCCACCTTCGTGGATTGTTCCGGCGAATTCGGCCTTTCCGCCGGCCCCTCGCGCGTCAACGATTTTGAAAGCAGTTTCTTCATCCTCTTCGTCTTGGGATTATGCATCCGCCAATTTCTTTCCCGTCACACCACCACCGGAATCGTCGCCATTGCCACCACCCTCTTCGGGCTGATGTACGTCCCGTGGCTGCTGAACTTCATCCAAAAAATCAATTTCTTCCCTCCCCCCGTCGAGGGCCATTATTACCTGCTCTATTTTGTGGTGGTGACCAAGTCCAGCGATTGCGGCGCTTACGCGGTGGGATCGCTCATTGGCAAACATAAAATGATCCCCCGCATCAGCCCCGGCAAAACGTGGGAGGGCTTTGCCGGCGCGCTCCTTGCCTCCACCGCCGCCAGCGTGCTGTTTGCCTCCCTGGCGGGCAGGCATCTGGCGGGAATGACCCTGGGCCACGCCGTCATTCTGGGGGTCATGTTGGGCCTCTCCGCCGTGGTGGGTGATTTGATCGAATCCCTTTTCAAGCGCGAGGCCGGCTTGAAGGATTCGGGCCGTCTTTTCCCCGGCATTGGAGGAATCCTCGACTTGCTCGACAGTTTGCTCTTCAATGCCCCGTTGATGTATTTGTATTTGCGCCACATTCTCACCTGATGAAAAACGTCGTTTTGCTCGGCTCCACCGGCTCCATCGGCGCCAGCACCATCAAGGTGGCGGAGGATTTGCCCGGCCACATCCGCCTCCTCGGCCTGGCGGCGGGCAACAATGTCGAGTTGCTCCTCAAGCAAACCCGCCAACATCGTCCGCAGGCCGTTTCCATCGGCGATCCCGCCAAGGCCGCCGCCTTGCAGACCACCCTCGGCGCTTCGGCCAAAGTTTTTTCCGGCGACGATGGCCTGCTCAAACTCGCCACCCTGCCGGGGGCGGACATTGTCCTGATCGCGATTGTCGGCACGGCCGGTCTGCAGCCCGCGCTGGCGGCCATCCGCGCGGGCAAGGACATTGCGGTCGCCTCCAAGGAAATCCTCGTCATGGCCGGCGAGATCGTCATGCGCGAAGCCCGCCAACATGGCGTGCGCGTCCTGGCGGTGGACAGCGAACACTCGGCCATTTTCCAATGCCTCGACGGCAAGCCTCCCGCCTCGGTGCGCGCCCTTTGGCTGACCGCCTCGGGCGGTCCCTTCCGCGCCACCCCCGGCGACGAATTTCCCGCCATCACCGTCGAGCGCGCCTTGCAGCATCCCAAGTGGGTGATGGGCCGCAAGATCACGATTGATTCCGCCACCCTTTTCAACAAGGGCCTGGAAATGATCGAAGCCCGCTGGCTCTTCGACATCGAGATCGGCCGGGTGCAAGTGGTCGTTCATCCCCAGAGCGTGGTGCATTCCCTCGTCGAGTTCGTGGACGGTTCCATCCTCGCCCAGTTGTCCACCCCGGACATGTGCCTGCCCATTCAATATGCCCTGACCTATCCCGACCGCGTTTTGAGCAACCGCGTGCAGACGGACCTGGCCGCGCTGGGCCAACTGACCTTTGAGCCGCCCGACCCCGACCGCTTTCCCGCGCTCAAGCTGGCGCGCCAGGCCGGCGAAATTGGCGGCACCCTCCCCGCCGTTTTGAACGCCGCCAACGAAGTCGCCGTGGACGCTTTCATCCACCGCCGCATTACTTTTCCGCAGATCAGCGAGTTAGTCGCCCGCGTGATGTCCCGCCACACCGTGGTCCAACATCCGGACCTGCCCCTCATCCTGGCCGCCGATCTCTGGGCGCGCCAAGAAGCAGCGTTGTAGAGTTGACAGTTGAAACCTTTAATAATCCGTGAAATCCGTGAAATCCGCGGTTGATTCCAACTCATTGTAATTAAACGGGTTGCGCACAATCTCAGAAAATGCCCCTCGTTTTGGTGAAGCCGGCGTCAGAAAACACCCCCAAAAACCCTGCGCGCCCGCCTGTGCAACCCCCTGTCCTCAAAGCATTTCGCAAAAAATTGAATTTTGCAAGACTTTTATTTCACTTTTTTTTCCGCAAAAGTTAGAACCTATGGTATCATGGCGGTGTTGTGAGAAACGGAGGGACAGTCAAGGTCGCAGCCGGGGGGCCATTCAGCCTCATTTCCTTCCGCATTTCCTGCCGCCTCCCGCGTCGCGCACATTCAACAATCTTATGAAAATCACACGTCCACCCGCCCTCCTCACCCCCGCCTCATCGGCCGGCAAACCTGTCAACCAACCCGACCGACCCGGCATGCTACAAAGCGGCTGCCCTGCTGACCGCCGCCACCAGGCCACCCTCCAAGCCATCCAGGCCTTGTCAGCCCAGACCGCCCAACTCAGGCAGGCCGGCGCCGCCTCCATCACTGATCAATTGGCCCTCTCCGTCGCCGCCAGTCTGACCGTCGCCTGGCTGCAACCGCCCCAGCCCAAAAGCAATGACTCCCCTGTAGGCCGCGTGCCCTCACGCGGCGCGGAACCAAATCCGCAATCCGCAATCCGCAATCCGCAATCCCCTCCTTCCCCCGAAACCGATCCCGCCGCTCTCTTCCAACACGTCAACAAGTTTTCCCCGCTTCTGGTCCCCCTGCGCCGCGGCGATCATTACGCCGAATGGCTTCAAATCCAGCGCCAATGGCACGCTCTCGCCTCCCTAAAACACCAGGACCACCTCGCCGCCCAAAAAACCAAAACCAACCCCGTGCCCAGGAGCTTGCGCGACGACGGCGGCTTCACCAAAGAAACCATCGAGAAAACCGCCAAAGCTCTGAACCTCTTCTAATCCCTCCATGACGCCTTTCTTCCTCCCCTACCAAACCCGGTGGATCCGAGACCCCTCCCGCAAGCGTCTCATCGAAAAATCCCGTCAAATCGGCATCACCCTCGCCACCGCCTACGACCTCGTCGTCAAGACCGGCGAGCGAGCCAGCCGCTCCGACGCCTGGGTCAGCAGCCGCGACGATCTCCAGGCCCAACTCTTCGCCGCCGATTGCGCCCGCTGGGCGCAAACCCTCCACGCCCCCTGTGGCGACCTCTGCCAGCGCGTCCTGGATCGCGAGCTGAAAACTTCCGCCCACGTTCTGCCCTTCGACAACGGACGCTCCATTTACAGCCTCAGTTCCAGCCCCGACGCCCAGGCCGGCAAACGCGGCCACCGCGTCTTTGATGAATTCGCCCTCAACCCCGCCAACCGCCAGCTCTTCGGCGTCGGCTTTCCCGGTAATATCTGGGGCGGCGGCATGGACATCATCTCCACCCATCGCGGCACCGGCAACTTCTTCAACCAGCTCGTCAATGAAATCAAACACAAGGGCAACCCCAAACTTTTCAGCCTCCACACCGTCACCATGCCCGACGCCCTCCAGCAGGGCCTGCTCCAAAGACTTAAATCCAAATGGCGCTTGGCCAATCCGGACGATGACCGCCTCAACTGGTCCGACGACGATTTCCTTCAATCCCTTCGCGACGGCTGTCCCGACGAAGAAACCTGGCAGCAGGAATTCCTCTGCCAGCCCGGCGACGACGATTCCGCCTTCCTCAGCTACGACCTCATCGCCACCTGCCTCTACAAACCCGGCGAACCCTGGGAAATGTCCATCCCGTCCCTGCCGTCCACTCAGTCCACCTCGTCCACTCAGTCCACCACTCCCTGTCCATCCTCCATCCTCCATCCTCCATCCTCGCTTTACGTGGGCGTTGACATCGGCCGTTTCCGCGACCTCACCGTCATCTGGGTCGCCGAAAAATCTTCCCACACCTTCTTCACCCGCAAAATAATCTGCCTCGAAAAACAATCCTTCGAGTCCCAGGAGGCCGTGCTTTATCCTCTCTTGGCCCTGCCATCAGTCAGGCGGGCCTGCATTGACCAGAGCGGTCTCGGCTGCCAATTCGTCGAGCGCGCCAAAAAGAAATTCAATCGCTACCGGGTCGAAGGCCTCACCTTCACCGCCGGCCTGAAAGAAAAACTCGCCTGCAAACTCCGTTGCGCCTTCGAGGACAGGAGCATCCGCATCCCGGATGACCGCCTGCTCGCCGCCGATCTCCGTTCCATCCGCAAGACCGTCACCTCCGCCGGCAACATCCGTTTTGAGGGCGAGCGCCGCCAAAACAGCCATGCCGACCGCTTTTGGGCCGCCGCTCTCGCCCTCGAAGCCGCCGCCACCGCCACCGACCCCAACCGCATCTTCGCCCAAATAATATGAAAACCGCCAGCTTGTCCACGCCGTCCACGCCGTCCACCCTGTCCACCTCGTCCGATCAGTCCGATCCGACCAATCCGTCCGAGATCCACCCTCCATCCCCTCCACTATTTCCGTCTGCGCGACGGCCAACGCGCCAAACTAATCCTGGCGTGGCTGAACGCTACCGCAGAGGTCCAACAAATAATGGCCGTCGAATTTGCCGCCCGTCCCATCAGCCAACGAAACCTCGCCAACGAAACCTCTCCGCATGGAAACAGCGTTCCCATCCCGCCTGGCTCCTCCAGCAAGCCGCCCTCTCCCAAGCCAGCCAGCTTGTCCACGCCGTCCACGTCGTCCACCCTGTCCACCTCGTCCGATCAGTCCGATCCGACCAATCCGTCCCAAATCCACCCTCCATCCCCTCCCACTATTTCCGACTATTTCCGAGTAAATCCCACTAATTCCAACCCATGAACGACACCCCCCACGGCAAAATCTCCCGGCTGCCCCATCACATTCGCGAGCAGCTTCATTTCCGTCTGCGCGACGGCCAACGCGCCAAACTAAT
>JBEKVM010000173.1:0-9770 GCA_049513975.1 Verrucomicrobiota bacterium
CAGGACGCGCAAAAAACGAACGCCAAACAAACCAACCGCAACCTGCTGCTCTCCGACGACGCGGTGATTGACACCAAACCCCAATTGGAAATTTTTGCCGACGATGTCAAATGCACCCACGGCGCCACGGTCGGGCAAATGGACGAGGAGGCGATTTTTTATCTGCGTTCGCGGGGGATTGGGCTGGAGCAGGCCCGGCAAATCATGGTGCGGGCCTTCGCCAGCGACGTGGTGGAGCGCATCCCGCTGGAAGCGGTGCGGGCCCACCTCAACCTGATGTTGACAGAACGGTTCAAGGACAAGGCCTGACCGCCGCGATAATGGATTAGAGGCTGAAAAAGGGTAGTTTTGGTCTCCACTGTGCCGGCGTCAGTCCTCACTCAGGACTGACACTGGCACGATCTGCCCAAGTACTCCAGGCGCAATTTGCGGGTCATCCACCGGCACTCCCATCAACCGCAAAAAGTTTAAAAAGTGAGGACTGACACCTGCATGCACTGCATGCACTGCACTGCATGCATGCACTGCACGATGTACCGGGGCCGCGCCGTAAATTTCAATATGCAAGATGGTCTTGACAGGGATTCCAATGCAAAGCGCATTCTGACCACTTTAGACTTGACGCATCAAAAAAGCCCTGTTTTCTCGACACCCCTCGCAAAATGGTAGTATTATGAGTGCCATATTAGATGGATATGAAAAGTCAATCGCCAACGAATCGGGGCGAAGATTTAGAGAATGGGCATCCCTGTTTTCTGGAAAGCTGTTTGTGCAAATAGTCGTTTATGCCGATGAGACGGGAACACAAGGAATCCAGCCTGGAGGCAAAGAACCCGCCCCTGGGGTTTATGGATTTATGGATACCGTGGATTCATGGGGGAGGTTTCGGGTTGAATGGGTGGAAGCTCTAAAAAAACATCACGCCCCTTATTTCCATTTTAGAGAGTTGCATCCAAAATTAAGATCGGAGAAAAAGAGGCAATTTTATGGATGGTCGGATCAAATGGTGGATGATTTCATTCACGATATGGCGATTGTTGCCAGCCGTACAGCCGTGCCTTTCGGCGGCAACACTTCAGAGAAGTATCTTGCGGTTGGAAAAACCCGCCCAGAAATCTACGCAATAATTTTTCACCAATTCTTTAAAGATTTCATCAGCAGCTTGGACGCCCACCGGCCCAATTTTACCGGCAGGGCTAGTTTTTTCTTCGATGACAACAAGAATGAGGAGTGGATTGCGGTTCTGAATACGGTAATCAAATCATGGCAGGAGAAAGATCAGCGGATCGGTGAATATGCTGCTGTAAAAATGAAAGAGGAAAGGGGCATCCCTTGCCAAGCGGCGGATTTGCTTGCGTATCTGTCTCGACAAGGAAGCGAAACGGTGTATGAGACAAATCAATACCACGGGTCAAGGGTTTTGGACATGATAATTAACAGGAGCGCATTTACTAAGGACAACCCTCGGCACAAACTCGCGCTGATGCCAGACTCCCAGTGGATTGAATTGATAAAAACATTAAGAGAGGCAAAACGAGAATGGGAAATAAGTCCGGAAAGCATAACTGATGGAATTATGGGGACTCCCAACTACTACAAACCTTTTAGCCACCCATTTTTCAAGACATTCTTCACCGAAAAGGAGATAAGAAAAATGATGCGCATATCGGCTAAAGTCAAACGATCTGCAATGGAGGAAAGCCATTATTTAAGGCGTCGGAAATGATTACACTTTCAGTCAGCAACAATCTGGTACGCCATAACTGGCTTTTGGACAATGTGGCAGTCACGATAAGACATTACCCTTTTTTCGTTCAACGCGCAAGCGCGCTGGGTAGTGCCTTAATTTGAAAAGATTTAACTTCCTGAAACACTTGGCAGAATGAAGAAGGGGAGATCAACAGGAGGCAACTGAGGCAACGGAGAGGGAAATGCAAAATGAAAAATGAAGTAAGAAAGCAATTTTGTAAAATGCTTTGGGACAGAATGTTACGAAGCGCGATTTGAAAGGGACGCAGATGATGTCGCTCCTAACGGGAAAGGTTGAAGGATGAAGGATGAAGGAGATTGCTCTGGGTTCTACAAAGATGTCGCCCCTAGCGGGGCTATCGCATGTCGTTGTAAGCCAAAGTTTTATACACTAACTAACGGCCGTTCCCCGTCCTCGGGCGCAGCATCAGGCACAGACACGGCGGCTTCGGGATTTGCCGGGTGCGGCGGAAGTCCGAGCGTTGCTGCGCCCGGGGACGGGCGCACTCCGACGGTGTTCCCGCCGTCACTGACGCATTGCGACAGCGAAGAATTTCAAACTGATACACTACCGAAAAACTCGACCTCACCCCCTCCTTCGCCAAGGCTACGGCGGGCAGGCCGGCCCTCTCCTCCAGGAGAGGGTGAAACCTCGGCCGCGCTCGCGAAAGACCAGCGCCGGGATTTGCCGGGCGCGGCGGAAGTCCGGACATTGCTGCGCCCGGGGACGGGCGCACTCCGACGGTGTCCCTGCCGTCACTGACGCATTGCGACAGCGAAGAATTTCAAATTGATACATTATCGCGCGCTGTGGAATCCTTTGGGCATTGTAAAAAGCCGCATGGACAAAGCAGATCTTCGCGGTTAGGATTGACCGATGGAAACGGGTGGTTGGACAAAAACTCCCGAAAACCAGGCAGCAAGCTTTCATAATCAACCGCCAGACTGCGCCATGAGCGACAACTTGAAAGATCTTTACCAGGAGGAGGTTCTGTATCACGACAAGAACCCGCGCAATTTCCGCGCGATCCCGGACGCCAACCGCCGGGCCGAAGGGGACAATCCGCTCTGCGGCGATCACTTCACGGTGTTTCTCAAGCTGGACAAGGACGTCATCCGCGACGTGAGCTTTCAGGGGTCGGGCTGCGCGATTTCCAAGGCCTCGGCCTCGATGATGACGGAACGGCTCAAAGGCAAAACCGTGGCGGAGGCGCGAAGTTGTTTCACGGAATTCCAGAAGATGCTGGTCACCGGTCAGGGGGACGAGGAGGCGATGGGAAGCCTGTACGCCTTGAAAGGCGTGCATCAATTTCCGATGCGCGTCAAATGCGCCATATTGTCGTGGCACGCCATGCTGGCCGGGCTGAACGGGGAAGCCATCGTTTCCACCGAAAAACCGTAACGGTCTTCCCGGGTCAGCGGCACGTTGCCTTGCGTTTGGTCGTGCGATGCTTTGCCATCAGCCTTGCCGCCGTCCCGTTCAACGACAGGTAAAACTTCTCATGGCCCACCCTCGTCGCCTCTTTTGCAATTTCCTCTTTAATTCGGCGCACTTCGTGCAAGACTTTGGATTCCTGGTAAACTTTCATATCATCATCACTTCTTCCGGCGTGTGAATGCGGATCGGGCGATAACCCGCGCGCATTGCGACCAAGTTGATGGCCTCAATCTTCCGCGGATTAACCAAATGTTTCATGTTCCAAGTACCAGAACATCCATCTCATGTAACTCTCGCGGAAAAAACCGGCAACGGCTTCATTGCCACCGGCGGCGCCGGAGAAGACGGGTTGCCGGAATCAGGGGACGCGGATCGGTCAGGGCGGCCTGGATAACGCGGCTCAAATCCTCCTGGCTTGCCGCCGAGGCTTTGGCTTCATGGTCCTCCAGCAGACGCAGGCCGGCCCGGATGACCTCGGATTTATTGTTGAAGCGCCCGCTGGCAACAAACCGATCAATCAGTTCCTCGAAATGTGGCGTGATGACTTTGCTCATACCGGGCATACCTTCCAACAGTTCCAACCTGTTGTCAACCAGCTCGCGCTTGATTTGCGATCATTCCGAACACCCTTTTTAGGGTAACTGCGTTGGAGTCCTACAACCCTCAAAGGGTTGAACCTTAACGACTTAGGAAACAGATTCAACCGTTGCAGGGTTGGGATTGTTCTATGAACTGACCCAGGGTAGCTCGTTCCTCCGCCTTCGCTGCGCTACGGCGCGGCAAGTCGCAACCCTGGGCTGCAAGATTCAATCCCGTTGGGATTGGCAAAGCCAATGATGACGCTCCAAGAGTCGTTTTTCATTTCACTGAAAACAGCGAGGAACCCTTTTTACTTGTTTTTCCAAGGTGACTGGGTACATTGCCGGTACCAGTGCAGGAAGAAATCACCATGAAGCGGGATTGTGCGGCGGTGCTGATTCCCGCCGGAACGGGGATCACCATCCAAGCCGGCGTGCCGGTCGTCATTGTGCAGGACCTGGGCGGCAGTTATACGGTGATCGTGCATGGCAACATGGCGCGCATCGCCGGCGCGGACGCCGACGCCCTGGGGAAGGAGTCGCCGGTTTCCACCACCGCCGCCGAGCCGGGCAAATTGAGCGAAGACCAGGTTTATGAGGTCTTGCGCACCTGTTATGATCCGGAGATTCCGGTCAACATTGTCGAACTGGGCCTGGTGTATGATTTGCAAATTCTCCCGCTGCCCGAAGGCGGCCACCGTGTGGAGATAAAAATGACGCTGACGGCGCCGGGCTGCGGCATGGGCCCGGTATTGCAGCAGGACGTGGAAGGCAAGGTGCTGGCCCTGCCCGGGGTGAAGGAAGCCGGGGTCTTTCTGGTGTGGGACCCGCCCTGGAACCGCGAGATGCTCTCGGAAGCGGCCAAGCTCCAGCTTGGCATGATGTAAGGCCATGCCCGTGGAACGAGCCAGAGCGGATTTCCCCATTCTTGACCAGATGGTCCACGGCCATCCGCTGGTCTATTTTGACAACGCCGCCACCGCGCAAAAGCCGCGCGCCGTCATCAACGCGCTGAGCCGGTTTTACGAGCACGACAACGCCAATGTGCATCGCGGCATTCATGAATTGAGCCGGCGCTCCACCGAGGCATACGAAGGCGCCCGCGCGCGGACCGCCCGCTTCCTCAACGCGCGCCAGCCCGCCGAGATTATTTTCACGCGCGGCACCACCGAAGGCATCAACCTGGTGGCCTACACCTGGGGCGTCAAAAATCTTCAGGCCGGCGACACCATCCTGCTCACGGAAATGGAACATCACAGCAATATCGTCCCCTGGCAGTTGCTGGCGGAGAGAACGGGCGCCAGTCTGGCCTATCTGCCGGTCACCGGCGAGGAGGGACTTTTGGATTTGGGCGGGCTGGATGCGGCGCTGGGGAAAAAAGTGAAGCTCTTTGCGTTCACCCATATCTCGAACACGCTCGGCACGATCAATCCCGCGGCCGAACTTTGCGCCCGCGCCCGCCAGCGCGGCATTGTCACCCTGGTGGACGCCGCCCAAAGCGCCGGGCATCTTCCCCTGGACGTGCAGGAAATCGGCTGCGATTTTCTGGCATTTTCCGCCCACAAAATCTGCGGTCCCACCGGCATCGGCGTCCTTTATGGCCGGGGCGAGCTGCTCAAGGAAATGCCGCCGTTCCAGGGCGGGGGCGACATGATTGCCAGCGTTGATTTTTTCCACAGCACCTGGAACACCGTGCCCCATAAATTCGAGGCCGGCACGCCGGATTTCGCCGGGGCGGTCGGTCTTCATGCCGCCATGGACTATCTGGATGCCCTTGGACGCGACCACATTTTCGAGCACGACCAGGAACTGGCCGCCTACGCGGTGGAGCGGCTGACGCGGCTCAAGGGCCTGCGCCTCTTCGGCCCGAAAACCGGCCGCGCCGGGGTGGTCAGTTTTCTGCTGGACAAAATCCACGCGCACGACGTCGTCACCGTCGCCGACCAGTATGGCGTGGCCTTGCGCGGCGGGCACCACTGCAACCAGCCGCTAATGAAGAGGCTGGGCATTGATTCCACCGCCCGCGCCAGTTTCTATTTTTACAACACGCGGCAGGAAGTGGACCGGCTGGTGGAAGTATTGGAAAAGATCCGGCAATTTTTCGGCGCATGAACGATTCCATCACCCCGCAAAGCATGATGCAGCGCGTCCTGGAGGTTTTTCCCGGGGCGCAGCGCGCCTTGTTCCGGCGCTATCACATCGGCGGCTGCGCCAGTTGCGGCTTTCAGCCGGAGGAAACGCTGGCCGCGCTCTGCGGGCGGAACAATTTAAACGTCCCGGAGGTCCTGCAGCACATTGCCACCAGCCACGAGCAGGACCAGGAACTGCAAATCGCGCCGCGCGATCTGGCCGCGCTCCGGCAAAAAGGCCCGGTGCGATTGGTGGACATCAGGACCCGCGAAGAATTTGAGGCCGTGCGCATCGAAGGGGCGGTTTTGTTTTCGCAACCGGTCTTGCAGGAAATTCTGGGCCACTGGCCGCGCGCGGAACTGGTGGTCATTTACGATCATTGCGGACGGCAGAGCCTGGACGCCGCGGCCTATTTCCTGGGGCACGGGTTTGCGCAAGTGCGCTGCCTGCGCGGCGGCATTGACGCCTGGTCCAGCGAAGCGGACCCGGCGGTGCCGCGTTACGAACTGGAGCACGCGACATGAACACCCCCGATGAGCTGCAAAAACGGATCGAAGCCGCTGCGCGCGATCCGCAAAACCTTGGCGAACTGGAAGGGGCCGACGCCATCGGCACGGCCGGCAGCGCGGCCTGTGGCGACCTGATCCGGATGTGGATAAAATTCAAGGAGGAGTCGGGCAAAAAGGTGATTGACCGCGCGACTTTTCAAAGTTTTGGCTGCGAAACCGCCATCGCCGTGGCCAGTCTGGCGACCGAACTGATTCGCGGCAAGACGGCGGAGGAAGTTCTGGCCATGTCACCCGAACAACTGGCGCCCGGCCTGGGGCCATTGCCTCCGGTCAGAATCCATTGCACGCAACTGGTTGAAACCGCCCTCCACTCCGCCCTGCGGCCGGCCGCCGCCCCCAAACCGGAGGCTTCCCCCGCGCCGGCGCCGGCTCCCAGCTTGATGGACAAGTTCACCCAGCCGGCTCATCCCGCCGCCAAGGCAAAAATCGTTTTCAAATCCGGCTAAAAGACCGCCGATTCCCCCCAATTGCTGATAGCCAGACCGGGGGAAATGTGCGAATAATGTCCGACATGAGGAGTCGAGTTTTTATCCCGGCGATATTGCTGCTGGCTTTATTGCCGGCGGCTTTGGCCCAAACCCAGTTGATTCAAAATGGCGGGTTTGCATCGGCAAGCTATGCGCCGTGGGTGTTGACGGGATCGGGAATCGCGGTCGGCAACGGCTATCTGTCCATGGGAAACTACAGTGGGGCGACGCAGAGCGCTTATCAAACCGTCACTTTTCCCACCAACCTCATCGCGGCCAGGTTGAGCCTGTATTACGAAATCGTGAGCACTGATCCCAACGGAGACGACACGCTGACGATTGACATCATGGACACCAACTTCATTGTTCTGGAACAACTGGGTTATGCGACCAGCGAATTCACAAATGCCTGGGTTGGCGCCACGAACAATTTTATCACCTACCCGGGATCGAACACCCTTTCGTCTTACGCCGGACAAACCGTGGAGGTTTATTTCGCTGTGACGACCGATGCAAACTACGGCTATCTCACGTCCTTTAACCTGACTGATGTCAGCCTGCTGGCGGCAACGACGGCGAATATTCCGCCCAACGATGATTTTGCAAACGCGACCCCGATATTGACGGACGCATACGCCGAGGACGTCACCACGACCTACGCGTCGAAGGAACCCGGCGAAGCCAACCATGCCGGCAACGCGGGCGGCCACTCCGTGTGGTGGACCTGGACCGCCCCGGCCATCGGCACGGTCAGCATCAACACGACGGGCAGCAGTTTTGACACGGTCCTGGCCGTTTATACCGCCGCCTCGCCCGCCAACATCACGGTCAGCAACCTCACCTGTGTCTGTTCTAATAATGGCGGCGTTCGCGGGGTCACGTACGCCGGCCTGGCCTCGCTGCAATTCACTGTCCCCACGGCGGCGGAGGTGGGGACGCAGTATTACATCGCGCTGGACGGCTATGGCGGGCAGTCCGGCGGCGCCGTTTTCAACTTCACTTTTTCCCTGGACACAAACGCACCGACGGTGGCCTTCACTTCCCCGGCCAACGGGGCGGCCGTGACCAACTCGTCGGTCCTGGTGAAAGGCACGTCGCACGACAAGGTGGCGGTCGCATCGGTCCAATACAGTTTGGCGAATGCCAACGGCGGCAGCGCCTGGGAGTTGGCGACCACCACGAACCAGTGGACCAACTGGACCGCAGCCGTCACCGATCTGATTCCCGGAACGAACCTGGTGACCCTTGAGGCGTTCAACACGAGCGGCATTATGTCCGCGCTGGCGTCGCGTGTGTTCGATTACGATGTGCCCACCGCCTTGACTCTCTCCACCAATGGCCGCGGCACCATCTCCATTTCCGGCACGACCAACGTGGCGAGCGCGAGCAACGGGCAACTGCTGGATCTTGCCTTCCCCTACACCCTCACCGCAAAGGCGGCGGCGGGATTTGCCTTCAACGGTTGGACGGGGAGCATGGCGAGCAACAGCACCAAACTGACGTTCATCATGGCGACGAACCTGAGCTTCACGGCCAACTTCGTGGATGTGCAGAAACCGACCAATTCGATCACGGCGCCGACGCCCGGGCAGCGGTGGAGCAACAGCCTGTTCCAGATCACCGGCAAAGCCGTGGACAATGTGGCCGTAGCGGGCGTCTATTATCAACTGGATGGCGGCAGTTGGACACCGGCCACCACCACCAACGACTGGACCAATTGGAGGGCCAATGTGACGTTGGCCCCGGGAACCAATACAGTCCGCGCCTACGCCGTGGACACCAGCGGCCACCTGTCCACTCCCACCAATAGCGTCAGCTTTTTCTATGTGGTGACGGCTCCGCTGGTCGTGCAGACCAATGGCAGAGGCACCGTCAGCCCCGATTACAACGGCCGGTCGCTGGCGATTGGGTCAAACTACTTCATGACGGCCACGGCGGCTACGGGCTTTAAATTCACCAATTGGACGGGGGGAACGAATTTGCCGTGGAGCGTCCTCACCAACAATGCGAAGCTGACCTTCCTGATGGCGTCGAATTTGAACCTCATCGCCAACTTTGTGGACGTAGAGCCGCCCGGCATCGCCATCATCTCCCCCACGCTCAACCAGCGATGGAGCAACAGCACGTTCACCGTCAAGGGCACGGCCAGCGACAATGTGCAAGTGGCCAATGTGTTCTTCCAACACAACGGCGGCAGTTGGACACCGGCCAACTCCACCAACACCTGGACCAATTGGACGGCCAACCCGACACTTTCACCCGGCACAAACGTAATTCGGGCCTGCGCGGAGGATACCAGCGGCAACCGCTCGGCCACCAACAAGGTCGGGTTTCTGTACGTGCCCACTGCCACGCTCACCGTCCAAACAAACGGCCTGGGCGGCATAACCCCCGTTGACAATGGCAAACTGCTGGCCATCGGCACCAACTACACCCTGACGGCGGCGCAAGGCCATAATTGGCTTTTCTCCAACTGGGTTGCCAGCGGCAGTGAAGATTTTGTCTCCAACACTCCCGTGCTCCGCTTCACCATGCAATCCAATCTGGTGCTGGCGGCCAACTTTGTGACCAACCCGTTCCTGGCGGTGGCGGGTGTCTATCACGGACTGTTCCATCCGGCCAGCGGCGTGACCGAAGCCAGCTCGGGCTTTATCACCGCCACCATCGCGAGCAACAGCGCGGGAGCCTTCACCGCCAAACTGCTGCTGGACGGCGGGTCCAATTCGTTCAGCGGGTCCTTCGACTTGACGGGCCGGGCGCAAACCAACTTCACCATTGCCGGCCAGAATGTCAGCGTCGTCTTGAGCCTGGACTTCAATCCCGCCGACGCCCTGATGGG
>JBEKVM010000174.1:0-19295 GCA_049513975.1 Verrucomicrobiota bacterium
GGGCGCGGATGGAGATGGGGCCAGTCACTGTTCGCACGCAATGCCAAAGCGGAACTGGCGTTCCGCACTCCAAGACGCTGGCGCGTTCAGCCGGCGCGCCTGAAAGACCGACAGGTCTTGGAGAGCGGCGCGACAGCGCCGCTCTTTTTCATCGGGCTTGCCGATTACCAATCCTTGTCCGGTTCGAAATCATCCGTCACATGAACTGCTTCGATTTTGAACCGGTAGAGGCTCTTGACCTTGGCGGCGGAAGCGGTTCGCTCGAACCAGCGCGCAGAGCACCAGGGATATTGGTTTGCCAGGAGCACCAAACCATGCTTGACGGGGTTCTGATGCACGTAGTTCAGCCGCGCCAGGTAGGACTTCTGGTGGGTGAGCCGGGTATCCCAGAAGTTGTGCCAGACCTGCCGACCGTCCGCATGGTCGAGGCAGTTGATCCAGCCGGCGCTTTTGGCGTGAAGCCGCCCCAGCATCTCAGAGAGGTTTCCCGCAGTCGCCTGCCCGACTGGGGAATGACCCACGAAATGGTAGTGATTGGAGAAGACGGCCCAAGCTTCGAGTTGCCAGCCGAACTCCTGAGCGAGCCTGAGCAAGCCCCGGTGAAGCACCCGCAGCCTGTCGGCCCCGCGAAAGTGGTGTGCTTTGAGGTAAGTCGCAGCCGTGACGAAATAGGTTCCGGATACGGACAACCGATGCGCGGGGGCATGCGGCCAGGGGATTTCGCTCTCGGACATGGCGGGAAGGTGGAACTTTGGCGGGAAGTTGCCAAGACAGAAATGCAGTTGCCTGGGGCGGAAAGCGGAACTGGCGTTCCGCACTCCAAGACGCTGGCGCGCGGCAGGGGGGCGCGGATGGAGACGGGGCCAGTCACTGTTCGCACGCAATGCCAAAGCGGAACTGGCGTTCCGCACTCCAAGACGCTGGCGCGCAGCAGGGGGGCGCGGATGGAGATGGGGCCAGTCACTGTTCGCACGCAATGTCAAAGCGGAACTGGCGTTCCGCACTCCAAGACGCTGGCGCGGGATATGAGAGGAGGGCACAGATGAACAGTTTTCCACTCTTGAGCATTTTGACGTTGATCCCGCTGCTGGGCGGGGGGGCGGCGCTGCTGGCGCCCGGACCAGCAAAAGTGGCGCGGCGCATTGGCTTGGCGGCCAGCCTGCTGGCGCTGGGGGTGGCGGCGCTGCTGTGGGCCGCGTTCGACCCCGGACAGACGGGCTGGCAATTCGCCGAGAGCCTGCCGTGGGTGCCGTCGCCGGGGAATGGCTACCAGGGAATTGAGTATCACCTGGGCATAGACGGATTGGGGCTATTGCTGGTGGGCCTGTCGGCGCTGCTGGTTCCGTTTGCCATGCTGGCGTCGTGGAAAATCGAGCAGAATGCGAAGCTATATTTTGCGCTGATCCTGTTTTTGGAGGCGGGCTTGTTCGGCACATTTACGGCGCTGAACTTTTTCCACTGGTTTATCTATTGGGAACTGGGCCTGATTCCGGCGTATTTCCTGATCAAAATGTGGGGCGGCCCGCGGCGCACGCGGGCGGCGAACCAATTCTTCATTTACACGCTGGCGGGGAGCGTGGCGATGCTGCTGGGGTTCCTGGCCATTTTCGCGGCGACGGGAGTGTTTGACTTTGAAAAGCTGGCGGAACTGGCCCGGAACGGCGAACTGCAAGACAAGCTGGCCAAGCTGGGCGGCGCGTTTTTCCACTCCAAAGAAACGCTGACCTGGCTGGTATTCGCCGGGGTGTTTCTTGGTTTCGCGGTGAAAGCGCCGCTCATGCCCTTCCATACCTGGCTGCCGTCGGCCTACGCCGAAGCGCCCACCGGCACGGCCATGCTGCTGACCGGGGCGATGTCGAAAATGGGTGTGTATGGATTTTTACGGATATTGCTGCCGCTGTTTCCGGCGCAGATGAGGGCGATGCAAACGCCGCTGCTGATTCTGGCGGTGGTGACGATCGTGTTTTCGGCGGCGGCGGCGCTGGCCCAGCGGGATTTGAAACGGATGGTGGCTTATTCGTCGATCAATCACGTGGGTTACTGCCTGCTGGGAATATTTGCGGTGGTGCAACTGAGCGGCGATGCGGCGGGATCGGCCACGGACAAAGCCGCCGCCCTCAACGGGGTCATGCTGCAAATGTTCAATCACGGTCTGACGGCCTCGGCCCTGTTTTATTTTGTCGGGCTGATCGAGGAGCGGAGCGGCGGGCTGCGCGGGCTGGACGATTTTGGGGGCCTGTGCAAAGCGGCGCCGGTTTTTTGCGGGTTGATGGGCATCACCCTGTTCGCGTCGCTGGGATTGCCGGGCCTGAACGGATTTGTGAGCGAGTTTCTGATTTTCAAAGGGACACTGCCGCTGGCGGGTTGGGCGGCGGCGATCTCGACCCTGGGACTGCTGATCACGGCGATATTTCTGCTCACCATATTGCAGCGGGTGTTCAACGGGCCGTTGCAGAATCGCTGGGCGGGCTGGAAGGACCTGACGAAGGGCGAGAAGTTGACGCTGGCGCCGGTGATCGCGCTGATTTTTGTGCTGGGGATATGTCCACAAATACTGATCAGCGTGGCCAATCCGGCGGCGCTGGCCATGTTGAAACTATTTTGAACCATGCTGGCCTGGACCATATATATATCATTCCTGGGCGCGGCGGCGCTGGCGCTGCTGCCGCCGGAGAGCCGGCGGGCGGCGCGGATCACGGCGCTGCTGACGGCCCTGGCGGGATTGGCGTTGGCTCTGGGCGGCGCGGCGCAATACGAGGCCCACACTCCGGCGGGCGGGCTGGTGGACCTTGTCAATATGCCGTGGATTACGGAGCTGGGCATCAATTTTCACCTGGGGGCGGACGGGGTCAGCGTCACGCTGGTGTTGCTGACAGGAATTGCGGCGGTGGCGGGGGTGCTATTTTCGTGGAATATAGAGAGGCGGACGCGGGAATTTTTCGCGCTGTATTTGGCGCTGATCGCGGGCGTTTATGGGGTTTTTCTGAGCTTTGATCTCTTTCTGCTGTTCGTCTTTTACGAAATCGCCATCATCCCGAAATACTTCCTTATTGCGGTGTGGGGGTCCACGCGCCGGGAATACGGGGCGATGAAGCTGGCGCTTTATTCGTTAGCGGGCAGCGCGATGGTGCTGGTGGGATTGATTGCCGCCTACGTCGTCTCCGGGGCGCACTCGTTTGATTTGGTGGTGCTGGCAAAACAGTCGTATCCGGTGGCATTTCAACACTGGGCTTTCCTGCTGGTATTTGTCGGGTTTGCGGTCCTAGCCGGCCTCTGGCCTTTCCACACCTGGGCGCCGACCGGGCACGTGGCGGCGCCGACGGCGGCCTCGATGCTGCTGGCCGGGGTGGTGATGAAACTGGGGGCCTACGGGGCGTTGCGCGTGGCCATGACGCTTTTTCCGGAGGGGCTGCGGTTCTGGCAAAATGGGATCGCGCTGCTGGCGGTGATCGGCATTGTTTATGGCGGTTCGGTGGCGCTGGTGCAACGGGACCTGAAATTTGTGATTGGCTATTCGAGCGTGAGCCACATGGGCTTTGTGTTGCTGGGCCTGATGACGCTGACGCAAATCGGGCTGAGCGGGGCGGTGCTGCAAATGTTTTCCCACGGCATTATCGCGGGTCTTCTTTTTGCGGTGGTAGGCCGAATGATTTACGACCGCACGCATACCCGCGAATTAAGCGAACTACAGCCGATGAACCTGAGCGTGCTGGCGCCGTTTGCGGCGGTGACGTTTGTAATTGCGGGGGCGGCGTCCATGGGCCTGCCGGGTTTCAGCGGGTTTATCGCCGAATTGCAGGTGCTGGCGGGGGCGTGGGGGGTCTTTCCGCGGCTGACAATTCTTGCGGGAGTCGGGGTTGTGGTTGGCATCGCCTTCATGGTGCGGATTTGGATCAAGACGTTTTTCGCGGAGAACGAGGCGAAGGGTGCGGCGGTGCAGATCGAACCCATTACCGTGGCGGAAAAGGCGGGAGCGTACCTGCTGTTGGGAACCACTGTCCTGATCGGCTTGTGGCCCGGCTTGCTCCTGAACCTGATAACGCCGACGCTACGTTCGCCGCTGTTCCAACCGCTCTGGAAAGGAGGCGCGCCATGAGCCTGTCTTTGGAGTGGATGATTCCGCTGGTACCCGAAGAAATTGTGATTGTGACCGCGTTGGCAGCGCTGGTCGTGGATTTTGGGATGGTGCGGCGCAAAACCCCGGCGTTGCGCGCGGCGGCGGTTGGCGGGACGGCCTGCCTGGGATGCGTGGCGGCGATGATCTGGCTGGCGCTGGGGCCGGAGGCGAAGGGGGCGGAAATGCTGGCCCTGACACCCTTGACGCAGTTTTTGAAAATGGCGCTGCTGGCCATGACGGTGGTGGTGGCGGTTTTGTCGTTTGGGGCGCGGTTCACGCGGCACCTGGGGGAGTATTTTGCGCTGCTCCTCATTGCCGCCGCCGGCATGATGCTGCTGATCAGTTCGGAAAATCTTTTGATGATCTTCATCGCGCTGGAAATGCTCAGCCTACCGCTGTATGTGCTGACGGCGTTTAACAAGACCAGTGCGGCGTCGGCGGAAGGGGCGTTGAAGTACTTTCTCTTCGGGAGCGTGGCGGCGGCGTTCACGCTCTTTGGGATCAGCCTGCTTTATGGGATGACGGGGGACCTGCAACTGGGATCGCTGGCGGAAAGAATAGCGGAGAAACTGAAAACCCCGCCGCTGGAGCCGGTGTATTATGCGGGGCTGGTGATGACGCTGGCGGGGTTCGCCTTCAAAGTGGCGGCGGCGCCGTTTCATTTCTGGGCGCCGGATGTGTATGAGGGAGCGCCGGCGCCGATCGCCTGTTTCATCGCATCGGGCTCGAAAGTGGCGAGTTTTTTTGTGCTGGCCAGAATCATCGTGGAAGGATTCGGGCCGATGCATGGCAGCGCCGGGTGGGAAGGTTTTGAGGCGGGCTGGATGCCGGTGCTGGCGGTGCTGGCGGTGGTTTCGATGGTGGCGGGCAACATCGCGGCGCTGGTGCAGAGCAGTGTGAAGCGGTTGCTGGCCTATTCGGCCATTGCCCACGCGGGCTATGCGCTGCTGGCTTTTTTTGGCAACCGGCAGCAGATGCTGCCGGCGCTGTTTTTTTATGTCATCACCTACGCGCTGACGGTGCTGGGGGCGTTTGCGGTGGTGGCGGTGGTTGAAAACAACGGCGGGCGGGACCGGCTGGGGGACTGGGCGGGACTGGGCCGGCGGTCGCCGCTGCTGGCGGGCTGCATGTTCGTGTTTATGCTGTCGCTGGCCGGGATTCCCCCGCTGGCGGGATTCTTCGGCAAGTTTTACGTTTTTACGGCGGCCCTGGGAGGGACGACGGCGGGGGGCAAGCCGGATTTGGCGATGCTTTGGCTGGTCATCATAGCAGTTGCGGCCAGCGCGATTTCGCTCTATTACTATCTGCAAGTGTTGAAACAGATCTACACCGCCGAGGTACCCGCCGACAGCAAACCTTTTTGCCCGCCTTATGCCGCGCTGTTGTCCATCGCGCTGCTGGCCGGGCTGGTCATCGCCCTGGGTTGCGCGCCCGGCTGGTTGCTGGGGAAATTGCCCTTTGTTCTAAACTCTACAGCCATTCGATTATGAAAACATCAACAGAAACACAGAAAACATCCACCATCCCGTTCGCCACGCTGGACGGCAACGAAGCGGCGGCGTCGGTGGCGTATCGTTTGACGGAAACGGTCGCCATTTACCCGATCACACCCTCGTCGCCCATGGCGGAATGGTGCGATCAATGGTCGGCGGCGGGCCGGCCCAACCTCTACGGCACGGTGCCGCGGCTGGTGGAAATGCAGTCGGAAGCGGGTGCGGCCGGGGCGCTGCACGGGATGGTGCAAGTGGGGTCGCTGAGCACGACGTTCACGGCGTCGCAGGGCCTGCTGTTGATGATACCCAACATGTATAAGATCGCCGGGGAACTGCTGCCCTTCTGCATGCATGTGACGGCGCGCACACTGGCCACGCATTGCCTGTCCATTTTCGGGGATCATTCCGACGTGATGGCGTGCCGGCAAACGGGCTTTGCGCTGCTGTCGTCCGGCTCGGTGCAGGAGGCGCAAGACCTGGCGTGCATCGGCCATGCGGCCACGCTGGAATCGCGGGTGCCGTTTCTCCATTTTTTTGACGGCTTCCGCACCTCGCATGAAGTGGCCAAAATCCGCGTGCTGACCGACGAACAACTGCGGGAGATGATGGACGAATACAACCAGTCGCTCCAGGCGTTTCGCAATCATGGCCTGTCGCCGGACCGGCCGTGCATCCGGGGCACGGCGCAGAATCCGGATGTATTTTTTCAGGCGCGGGAAGCGTGCAATGCGTATTACGACCGGACGGCGGGGATCGTGCAGGAGGTGATGAACCGGTTCGGCGGGATAACGGGGCGGCAGTACCGGCTGTTCGATTACACCGGGCATCCGCAGGCGGAGCGGGTGGTGGTGATCATGGGTTCGGGGGGCGAAACGGCGGAACAGACGGCGCAGTGGCTCAATCAGCGCGGGGAAAAGACCGGGGTTTTGAGAGTGCGGCTTTACCGGCCGTTTTCGGTGGAGGCTTTTATCGGGGCGCTGCCCGCCAGCACGCGGCGCATCGCCGTGCTGGACCGCACCAAGGAACCGGGGGCGGTGGGGGAACCGCTGTATGTGGACACGGTGACGGCGTTGCGGGAAGCGTGCGACAAAGGGCTGGCGTCCTTTGACAGCGAGCCGCTGGTGGTGGGCGGGCGTTACGGGCTGTCCTCGAAGGAATTTTCCCCGGCGATGGTCAAGGCGGTGTTTGACGAACTGAAGTTGCGGGCGCCGAAGAATCATTTTACGGCGGGGATTGTGGATGATGTCACGCATACCTCGCTGGCGTTTGACGCGGAGTTTGAGATTGAACCGAAGGAGGAAGTGCGGGCGGTGTTTTTCGGATTGGGCGCGGACGGCACGGTGGGGGCGAACAAGAACTCGATCAAGATCATCGGCGAGGAGACGGAGCTGTATGCGCAGGGCTATTTCGTCTATGACTCGAAGAAATCCGGGGCGGTGACCATTTCGCATCTGCGCTTTGGGCCGAACCCGATCCATTCGCCCTACCTGCTGAAACGGGCGGACTTTGTGGCGTGCCATCAATGGGCGTTTTTGGAGCGATACAACGTGGTGGAATACGCGAGCGAAGGGGCGACGCTGCTGCTCAACTCGCCGCACGGCCCGGAGGCGGTGTGGGAGCATTTTTCGGTGGAGGTGCAGCGGGAAATCATCGCCAGGAAACTGAAATGTTTTGTGATTGACGCCTACCCCGTGGCCAAGGCGGCCGGAATGGGCGGGCGCATCAATACCATCATGCAGACGTGTTTCTTCGCCATCTCCAATGTCCTGCCGCGGGAGGAGGCGATAGCCCAGATCAAGAAATCCATACGCAAGACTTACGCGCGCAAGGGGCAGGCGGTGGTGGACCAAAACTTCGCGGCGGTGGACCAAACGCTGGCGGCGTTGCACGAAGTCAAGATACCGGAGACGGTTGGGGCGGAGCGGCATCAGTCGCCGATCGTGCCGGCGGAAGCGCCGGATTTTGTGCAGCGGGTGACGGCGCTGATGCTGGCGAACAAGGGGGATTTGCTGCCGGTGAGCGCGTTTCCGGTGGACGGGACCTGGCCTTCCGGAACGACGCGCTGGGAAAAGCGGGCGATCGCGCTGGAAATACCGGTGTGGGACACGGGGATATGCATCCAATGCAACAAGTGCGTGCTGGTGTGTCCGCACGCGGCCATCCGGGCGAAGTTTTATCCGGCGAGCCATTTGGCCAATGCGCCGGCGCAATTCAAATCCACCGGATTTCGCTCGCAAGAATGGAAGGATTCGCTGTATTCGCTGCAGGTGTCGCCGGAAGATTGCACGGGTTGCACGCTGTGCGTGGTGGTCTGCCCGGTGAAAGGAAAAACCGATCCGAAGCACAAAGCGATCAACATGAGGCCGATGCCGGCGTTGCGGGAGCAGGAGAAGGCCAACTATGAATTTTTCCTGAAGCTGCCATCGCCGGACCGCACGCGGCTGGCGATGGATGTCAAAGGGAGCCAATTCCGGGAGCCGCTCTTCGAGTATTCCGGGGCGTGTTCGGGCTGCGGGGAAACGCCGTATGTCAAACTGCTCACGCAAATGAGCGGGGACCGGCTGATCGTGGCCAACGCGACGGGGTGTTCGTCAATTTATGGCGGCAATCTGCCCACGACGCCTTATACGGTAAACGCGGCGAAGCGCGGTCCGGCGTGGTCGAATTCGCTTTTTGAGGACAACGCGGAATATGGATTTGGGCACCGGGTGGCGCTGGACAAGCAGACAGAATTTGCTCGGGAGCTGACGCGCAAGCTGGAGCCGCAACTGGGCGGGGAACTGGTGGAGGCGCTGCTGGGAGCCAAACAAGACACGGAAGCGGAGATTGCGGCGCAGCGGGAGCGGGTGGTGGAATTGCGGCTGCGTCTGCAGCAATTGTCGGCGCCGGAAGCCTCCAGCCTGCATGCGCTGGCGGACGCGCTCGTGAAGAAATCGGTCTGGATTGTGGGGGGCGACGGGTGGGCCTATGACATCGGTTTTGGCGGGCTGGACCATGTCATCGCCATGAACGCGAAGGTGAACATTCTTGTGCTTGACACTGAGGTTTACTCCAACACGGGCGGACAACAGTCCAAGGCGACGCCGCGGGGCGCGGCGGCGCGGTTTGCCTCGGCGGGCAAGCGCACAGGGAGAAAGGACCTCGGTCTGCTGGCGATGGCCTACGGCAGCGCCTACGTGGCCCAAGTGGCGTTTGGCTCGAAGGATTCACAGACGGTGAAGGCCTTTGAGGAGGCGGAGTCCTACCCCGGCACGTCCCTAGTCATCGCCTACTGTCCCTGCATCGAGCATGGTTACGAGCTGGGGCAGAGCCTGGACCAGCAAAAACTGGCGGTGGAAACCGGGTTCTGGCCGCTCTATCGCTTCGATCCGCGGCGGGTGGCGGCGGGCGAACCGGGATTAAGACTGGATTCGGCGGCGCCCAAGATTCCCCTGGGGAAATTTTGGGCGACGGAACGGCGTTTCCAAGCCATTGCCAGCCAGGACCCGGAGGAGAGCAAAGCCATTCTTGCGGCGGCGCAAGAGGAGGTCTTGAGCAAATTCGCCCTTTACGAAAGGATGTCCACGCCGCCGGCAGCGTCCGTGCGGGTGGCGATGGCGAAGTGAACTTTTCGCGCCGGATTTAACTCGCTTGGCGGGGAGGCGGCGGTGATCAGCACCGGAATTCGCCTGGTTGACTTGGACGGCACTGGATCTGGGTGCCGCTATTGTCCCCGCCGCAGCGTTTTGGCGGAGGATGTGTTGAGCCGTTCAGAATGAGAATTCAATACTCCTCCCGACTGAGGCAGGGCAGGCAAGTATTGTGAACCCCGTTCGCCACCGTTGAAACAGGTGGCACACCCAGCGCTATTTGTTGCCCAGGTGAGTAACTGTTTGTCGTTTATAAGTCCTTGATGACAATGAGCTTCCGATTGCAACGGGACAAAGCTATTGTTTGACCCGAATGGCGCTTAGTTAAGGCATAAATCATTGCAAATCAACGTGGTATATGAGTGGTCAAAAATCACCAACCGTCAGTCTCGCCACGCCTCTCCGAGGGAAGCCACCAAAGCGATTTTCGGACCTTCCCAGCACGACTGGAAAGACTTCATTTGTCTTCCTCCACTCATAAAGATGGTTGTTCAACGTGTTCCGGCTTCCCATTTGCAGCCGCCGGGCGATTTGCCCAATGGTCAGGACCGTCTCCTGCCGCAGTCGCGCCGCCAGCGCGACTTTGGCCGCGTCGCTCTTGGGCCTCTGCTTCAAATCCTGTTCCTGCCACCCCAGCCGCTTCAGTTCTTGCGCCACCAACTCCTCCGCCCGCGCCAGCTCGCTCTCCCGCCGCAAGGCCCCGGAATGATTCGGCCCCAGCAGACCGCGCATCCGTTGCAGCAGCGCCCGCTTGAATTGGCCCGTTCCCAAACACCATCCCCGCCGCAATCCCTTCCACTCCGCGGCGTCGCCTTCCTCCGCCCGCCGGGCTTCCATGCGGCGCTCAAACTCCCGGCGGGCCGCCGCCGTGTCCCCGGCCAGACCATGCTCCCCCAACAACCGGTCCACGCGCAACCACTTGGGCCGGAATTTCCGGTCCGCCAGATAATATCCGAAGCTGCTCCAGGGGTATTCCAGCAGACGACTCGATGGCGCGAGCAATTTCGCCCGCACCGGATTGAGGTGGGTGTAGTCGCAGACCGTCCGCAAATATCCGTCGCCGCTGCCATCCACCAGCAGGGCCTTGTAGCGCCCGCTGAAGACGTGCCCGCAAAGTTTGTGGCGGTGGTTCAGGCGGATGGTGTAGGTGCTGAGCCACCAGCGCATTCCCGCCACCAGATTCGCCCGCGGCGTCTCCACCACCAGATGAAAATGGTTGTTCATCAGGCAGTAGGCGTGGACCTGAAAACCGGTCTTCTGGCACGCTTCGGCGAGGGTCTTGAGGAAATCCTGGCGGTCCACATCATCCCGGAAGATGGCCTTCTTGCGATCTCCCCTGCTCAGGACATGGTAAATGGCCCCGGCATACTCGATTCTCAATTGGCGCGGCATCGGCCAATCCTGCCTCCTCGGGGCCGGCCCGTCAAGCCAAATTGGGCAAAAGTATGGTTTGACCCCTAAGGGCAGTTCAGGGGAGCCAGGCGGCGCGCCAGAATTGGCGGGGCGTGCCCAAGGGAACGGAGTTGGTGAGGTTGAGCACGCCGCCGACCAGGGTGTTGGTGGCGACGGAATTCCAGACGGACAGGTCGGCGGAGTTTTGCAGGACGTAGGGAACACCCGGCTGACCGGCCAGTTGGAGGATGAATTGACGGGCGGCGGAGCGCGAAGGCCACGCCGACAGTGAAGGAGCGGCCGGAACAAAGGCAAACACGGTGACGGAATAAGGGGCCAGCGTGCAGTTGAAATTCGTACTGACGCCGGAAAGAAAGGTTTGGGCGATGTCGCATGAGCCGAGGCCGGTTTGGGCCGCGTTGTCCTGCGGCATGCCGTAAGAGGAGAGCGCGGCCGTCCCGGCGGGAAGGTAATTGCTCAATACGATGTTGATGGTGAAATTGGAAAGGGAGTCTTTGTTGATGGCAAGCAGGGTGAGGGAGCCGTTGGTCCGCCGGGCGGCGTAAGCGGAAACCAGGGCGAAATCGCTGGAGGCGCTGAGCACGGTGTCGCCGGCGCGGATGAAGTGTGGCATGAGCTTGGCGGTGAAGAAGTGGGGATAGCGGTTGCTCAAGACGGCGCCCGAGCCGTTAATGGTGCCGATGTCGCCGTAGTTGCGCCATCCGTACAAGGTGGGGTCCATGTTGCCGCTGGTGTCAATGCCGTTGCGCAGGTCCCACCAGATAAAGGAATTGAACTCGGTCTTCATCAGTTGGCCCAGGCTGTCGGCGTAATAAAGGCCGTTGACCAGGCTGACGGATTGTTTGCCCTGGTTGCCGGCATTGCTGTTGTTTTCGGTGCAGAGCAACTCGATGTTGGCGCCGCCCGGGCCGAAATAGTGGGTGATCTGGCCGCGCAAATCGGCGGCATCGCCGATCCAGTTGCCGGTGCCTTGCAGGAGGAACGGATCGCTTTCAGTTCCGGTGTATTCGGGATACCAATGATAGATGGCGAAGTCGGGGGTCACGCCCAGATGTTGGAGGGTGCTAAGCAGCACCGGGGTCCAGCCGTAATGGACCTGGCCGGTGGCGGAGTTGGTGGCCGGGTGATTGGTGTAGCCGTTGGAGGAATTGTCCTCGCCGGTGGCGACGACCACGCCGACCTTGATGGTGGGATCGGCGGCTTTCATTTGCTGGATGTAGGATTGGGCGCGGGTGGCGTAGGTGTAGGGATCGTGTGGGTAAGTGTTGCTGTCGGTCTCCCAGGTGCCGTAAAGTTCGTTGCCGATTTCCCAGTATTTGAATCCGTAATGGTTGGTGACATTGGAGTTCCTGACCCAGGCGGCGGCTTGGGCGGGTGTGCCGGTGCCATAGTTGGCGGTGATGATGACGTTGGCGCCGATGTTGGTGGCGACGTGGGCGAAACTGGCAAAGGAGGTTTGCCATTGCCAGGTGTTGGTGCCCGATTTGTTGGAGGCCCAATCATACTGGTCGGAATCCGAACCGCCGGGAAAGCGCAGCATCTGAAAGCCGGCTTCGTTGAGTTCGGAAACGGTTTCGGAGGTGTCGAAATTGCCGTCCCAAATGGCGGTGTTGATGCCGAACCATCGGGGGTCGGCGGTGCGAATGGAGTTGGCGGCGTTGACGCGGACGTGGGTGATGGGCGGGGCGGGCGCGGGGCCCAATTGGACGGCATCCAGATAAAAAGTATTGGTGGCGCCGGAGGAGGTGAATTGGAACCAGAACCCATTGCAATTGGTCTGGTTGGAGATGCCCAAGGCGGAGAAGGGAATGGCGTATTGCACCCAGGTATTGCGCGCCAAGGCCGGCAGCTTAAAGGCGGCCTGGCCGTTTCCGTTGAGCACGCCGAACACCTGGATGACTTGCCCGCCGCCCGCGCCGCCGTTGATCCAGAAGCTGATATTGGTGTAAAGGGAGGTGTCGAAGTCACTGTGGTAGAGCCAAAGGGCCTGCCAGTTGGTGCCGCTGACACTGATGGAAGCGGTGCCGGAATGAACCGGCGAGGTGTTTTGCAAGTTGTCGGCGGCCCAACTCCAATCCTGGTAGGCGTTGACAAGGTTGTCGGTATAAACCGGCAGAGGAGCCTGGGCGGCAACCTTTTGCAGGAAGATCAGGCTGCACGCTGCCAGGAGGAGGCGAAAGGTCATTCTAGTTTATAATTCAAACTGCGGAAAAAGCAAAGATTAAGATTAAGATTAGGAGGGCGCAGGACAAAATTCTTCGCGGCAGGAGTTCGACGATTAAGGAACCCCTCTCTCCGGCTCTCTCCCCGCGAGCGGGGAGAGAGAGGGGAAGCGCGCGCGATGGGTATATGGAGACGCATGTACTCGCTCCTCTGCAAGCATCGGCTTGTGAAGAATTTTGTCGCCGGGGCCTACTAGATTTTCCGGGCTGTAAGTGCGGGGATCCAGCCACCTGTGAATGATGGAATGGCCGTCGGCAAAAGACATGCCGGAAGCCTTATTATGATTGCTGGCGGGATAATCAATGAGATAGGTGGCGCCGGGCACCGCGACGGCGGATACCGCCAGGGAGGCGTCGTTGATGGAGTAGGGGTTTTCGTCCATGATGGCCCAGGTGTTGGCGGGGCCCGGTTGAGTGAAGGAGGACAGTTTGCCATAGGTCAACCAAGTGGTCTGGCCGGAGTTATAGCTGGCGCCCGTGAGCCATCCGCCCTGGATGGCGGAGCCGAGGGGCAGTCCGCCGGCATAGTAGCCGAACCAAACCGAGCCAACGGCGGAATTCATGGAGATGCTGCGGACATGGACTTTGTGGGAATTGGGGTCAATGTAGGTGTCGGCGGGACAATGGTAAACCTGGGGGTTGGAAACATACCAGGACAGGGCGGTGCCGACCGGGTCGGTGAGTTCGCTGAGCATGACGGCGTCAATGGGCTGTTCCATGGTGCCGCAAACCCAATTCTTCAATTCATTTTTGTTGGGATCGGTAAAATAGCAGGTCTCGAACGGATAATCGTTGGGGGCGAGGAGGTCCTGGTTATCGTCGGCGTACATGTGCCATCCGAGCATAATCTGGCGGGAGTTGTTCATGCACTGGGTGGAGAGGGCATGCTGTTTGGCAAGAGCCAAGGCCGGGAGAAGCAGGGCGGCCAGAATCGCGATGATGGCGATGACGACCAGCAGTTCAATGAGGGTGAATCCGCGGGTATGTCGGAGCGGGCGCCGGAAGGAACCGGCGCCCGCCGAAAGGAGAGGCACCCTCATGGTACTACATTAAACTGGGAACTGGTGTTTGGCAAGATGGCGGGGGTGGTCACATCCGTGGCCGTGATGGTAACGCCGCTTGCTGTTGACGTGTAGTACACGGTAAACACGCCCGATCCGTTGACCAGGGCCGCGTTGTTGGGATCCACCCCGCCGCCACTGTCGGTAATATTGATAGTGTCGGCGACACCCGGGATCGGGTTCCAGTGGTTGTCCACCGCCAGGACGGTACAGTTGATGAGACCATTGTCAGTGGACAGACTGACTGGGTTGGGCGTTCCAGTTTTTCCGGTCGGGGTGTTGGGGGCGTTGGTTTCGCCGGGCAGCAAGACTTGCAGTTGGGTAAAGACATGTTCGACGACGGTGAAATAATTTTGATTGGTGCCCGGCAGGTTGTTGGTGGCGATCAAGGACATCAACTGGCCATTGTCTCTAATCGTCAGCAGGGAAGCCAGGGAGACCCACTGGATGTTGCTGGACAATAATTGAGGGGCCACCTGCAGGCCAAAGCCGGTGGCGGGCAGAGACCAACCGACCCAAAACTTCGAACCAGGCGGCACCTCCACCAAACCGTTAGTATCATTGGAGAGGTTCTTCCAGTAGGTTGGGTTGAGGCTGGTGTCGGTCAAAAAGTCATCGCTGAAGGGAGCGGCGTTGCCAGTGACGGAGAAGTTGCCGAGCACAACCTCGCTGCCGTAGTTGTTGCCATTGGGCTGGGCGCCCAGCAAGAGGGTCACCGGATCGACAAAGAGGGCGGCGGAGACTGGGTCCATGTTAAAGTTGGTGGAGAGGCCGCCCGGGGCGGTGATGGTGACATTGGTGGTATTGGCGAAGGTCAGGCTCCAGGTGCCGAGAATGGCACTGGGGTTATCGAGGCTGGCGATAGGCATAACCGGCCAGAAGTTGGTATTGGCGGCGTTGGTGGGAGACAGGGTGTTAAAGAGCATTCCATTGCCGCCAGCTTCGTTGGTTTTATAGCGGAAGTTGCAAACGCCGCCGCCATGGTTATCGGCCTGAACGGTGAGGAAGATGCAATCGGCCAGATTATAGTCGGCGGCCTGGTCGTATTGGCCCGGCTCACCGTTGACGATGAAAAAGTGCTGCTGGGTGGAGTACGCGGTATTGGTGGGGAACGCCGTGATGGTCCAGGAATAGGTCACGCTGGGAGATCCGACCCAGGAATAGCCGGAATCGCTTGGCGTGGCCACTTGGTAGCGGTTGTTGGCGCCATTGGGGCCGCCCGTGGTGAAAATACAGTTCAAGCCAACGACGGCGGGTTGAGGCGGGGACAAGGTGGGCGGCGGGGGCGGCGGGGCCGGCGGGGCATTGGCAGAGATATTGTCAATCCAGTTGGTGATGGTGAAGAGCGGATAGCCGCCGTAGGAGTTGATATCCAGGGCAATGCCGGGGACTGTGGTCAGGTTGTCTTGCGCCTTATCAACCAGCACGGAGGCATGAAACCACGAGTTGGAAGCGCTGGCCGGGATGGTCACGGAGCCAAACTGCTGGTACCCGTAACTGGTGGAGTTGATGATGCCAACGCCGATACTGCCAAAGTTGCCAGCGCCGCTTAACGGAGTGTTGGAGGCCACGAGAATATCGAAGGAGATATTGCTGTAGAGAAGCATATTGGCCTCGACGCTGAAATCATAAGCATTATATTTGTTGCTGGCGAACGTTCCAAAAAAGACGTTTTGCGTATAGCCGGCCAGAGGACTGACAACCATGAGCGAGCCGGAACCGGAGGTGTTGGCGCCGGCGATGGGGTTGGAGGCGTCCGTTGTCGGGTCACACAAAATGGGGCTATTGCCGCCGGGAGAGTTGTACCAATATATCCAGGTGCTGTTGAAAGGGGACGTTGCGCCGCCGTTGTCAAAGGTGAAGGTGAAGGTGTTGCTGATGATGGTTGCCGCCTGGGTTCGAGAAGCCGAACCTGCCAGGGCCAAAGCGGCGGCCCCGACAACGAGTCTTGATAATATGTTTCGACAGATTTTCATAGGATGCTGAGTTTATTTGGATGTTTGCTGCGCGCCTTTGGATTCGGAAGCGAAGGCAAAAGACGCATGATTCTCATGGAATGGCGTAATTTTCAGCTTTCGCCCCGGAAATGTCACGCCTGAATTGGTCGTAGTGCGTCATAGCACTAAAGTATAGGTATTTTTTAACCGGAGTGTCGGATTGACGGGAGCGCCAATTAGTCGAGACTTCTCAGAACAATGGCTGGCACCGTCTTATTCCGATTGGAGGCCCATCGCCGGATTGAAGTTTGCGCGACATTCTGGCATGATGGCCGGGTGAAAGCTAAATACCTTGAAGCGGCCCAAAGTCCTTTCTCCTTGTGGGTTTTGCTGCTGCCCAGCCTCGTTCTCGCCGTCGCGGCAAGAAGGGCGGCGGCGGGGGAGACGCCGGAACTGCCGACGCTGACTACGGTGCGGCAGATTCGGGAAGTGACGCCGGAGCAGGCGGCCAAACGGTACCCGGCGCATCTGCGCGGGGTGGTGACTTTTTGCGAGGCGACGTACGACTGGGGAATGTTCATCCACGACGCCACCGGGGGGATATTCGTCAAGCTGGGGGAGGGAACCAACAATTTCAAGGCGGGGGACGAAGTGGAGATCGAGGGCCGGAGCGGGCCGGGAGATTTTGTGCCGGTGGTGCTGGCCGAGCGGATCCAGGTGCTGGGCCGGGCGGCGCTGCCAGACCCCGACCGCGTCACTTATGAACAAGTTGCCTCCGGCACGGAAGACAGCCAATGGGTGGAACTGCGCGGCGTGGTACGGTCCATCGTGCCGTCGGTGCGGGAACACATGCTGATAGATCTGCTGAGCGATGGACAGCGGCTGAGCGCGCTGGTGACGCGATGCGATGCGGCCGAGGCGGAGAAGCTCATTGCCGCGACGGTGCGGGTGCGAGGGGTCTGCCGCACCAGTTTCAACAACCGCCGTCAAATACGCGCCCCTTTTCTGAGCGTGACGAGTTCCGATGATATTACCGTGGAAACCCCGGCGGCGGGAAGGACGGTGGAAGTTCCACTGAGCAAACTTTTCCAGTTCAAATCGGAGGGTTACTATGGCCGGCGGGTGCGAGTGCAAGGGGTGGTGACGGAGCAAAAAGCATCCTCGCTGTTCATCCAGGAGAAGGGGGAGGGTCTGACGGTCAAAACGCACCAGACCAACCTTTTTATTCCAGGCGATGTGGTGGCGGTGACCGGGTTTCCCGCCGTCGGCCAGTATGTGCCCGTGCTGGAGGACGCGGTGGTGCAGCGGCTGGGCCATGGCGCGCCCCCCCAGCCCATCAACGCGACGATCAATCAGGTGATGTCCGACGACTATGACGGAGGGTTGGTCCGGTTGCGGGGCCGGCTGATGAACCGGGCGCAACGGGGCGATGAGCAGGTGCTGGTGCTGGAGGCGGAAAATGTGATTTTGAGCGCGCGGCTGGACACGGCCAATTGGACCCCCCGCTTCAACGACTTGCAGATCGGGAGTGAATTGGAGTTGACCGGTGTTTGCCTGCCGCAGCCGATGGAAAACTGGAATCCGTCCATCTCTACCCACCCGGAATCGTTTCAGTTGTTGCTGCGCTCTGCCGACGACGTGGAGGTGATGCGGAACCCGCCCTGGTGGACGCTGTCGCGCCTGCTGTGGATGCTGGGAATCATGACGGTGATTTTGCTGGCAGGCTTCGCCTGGGTATTCGTGCTCAACCGGCGGGTGCGGCACCAGACGGCGATCATCCAACAGAAATTGCAGCGGGAGGCGGTGCTGGAAGAGCGGACGCGCATCGCGCGGGAATTTCACGACACGCTGGAGCAGGAACTGGTGGCCATCACGATCCAACTGGAAACGGTGGCGGACCAATTCGACACCGCGCCTGGGGTGGCGCGGCAGATGCTGCAACTGGCGCGGACCATGAGCCGGCGCAGCCTCTTTGAAGCGCGGCGCTCGGTGTGGGATTTGCGGTCGCACCTGCTGGAGAACAGCAACCTGGGCGCGGCCTTGCGGGAAGTGACCAAACTGATGTCGGTCAGTTCGCTGGTGCCGATTGCGGCGGAGACATCCGGGGTGCCGCGCAAATTGGCGGCGCCGGTGGAGAACAATCTGCTGCGCATCGCGCAGGAAGCGCTGGGCAACGCGCTCAAGCACGCCCAGGCCGGGCGGATCACGGTGCATCTGGCTTATGACCCCGGCAAAGTCTGTTTGCGGGTGCAGGATGACGGTGTGGGCTTCGACACGAATAACCGGGCGGTGATTTATGGGGGCCATTTCGGATTGCTGGACATGAGCGAACGGGCGGAAAAGATGGGGGGCCGCTTCTCCATGTTCAGCGTGCCCGGGCAGGGCACGGAAATCCTGGTCGAGTTCACGGAAAAGGGGGAGGCGGTGGCCGCCGCCGGGCCGGAGCGTCAGTTCCAATTGCCCGCCGCCTGAGGCGATGAGTTATATGACAGCCGGAGCGAAAAAGAAGATCTGCGTGATGGTGGTGGACGACCATTTCGTGGTGCGGATGGGGTTGAGCGGCTCGATCAACGTCGAAGCCGACATGGCTGTCACGAGCGAGGCCTCGACGGGCGAGCAAGCGGTGGCGGCCTACCGCCAGCACCAGCCGGACATCGTTTTGATGGATTTAAAACTGCCGGGCATGGGCGGGGTGGAGGCGACCGAGGCGATCTGCAAGGAATTTCCCGGGGCGGCCGTCATCATGCTCTCGATGCACGACGGGGAGGAGGACATCTATCGCTCGCTCCAGGCCGGAGCGCGCACCTACCTGCTCAAGACCGCGGCGCGCAACGAGTTGATAGACACCATCCGCGCGGTGAATGCGGGCGAACGGTCCATCTCGCCGGCGGTGGGGGCGCGGCTGGCGGAACGGATGACGCACCCGGACCTGACGGCGCGGGAGATTGAGGTTCTGCGGCTGATCGTCAAGGGCAAGAGCAACAAGGAAATCGCCTCGGACTTGTCCATTGCCGAGGTGACGGTCAAGCTGCACGTCGGCCATATACTGACCAAGCTGAAGGTCAACGACCGCACCCAGGCCGCCACCACCGCCCTGCAACGGGGCATCATTCATCTCGAGTAATACCTCTTCCCGTTCGTAACTGCACTGTTGCCAAAGTGAACGGCGGCGGTCGCAGACCGCCGCTCCAGTGCAAAAGCAAACTGGAAACGGGATAAGCCCCAAACATTGTCAATAACACATTTATCCTGACTTGGTTGCCTTCTGTTCGCCTGCGGGAGGCTGCCGGCGGGGGTCAGACCCGAATGGCGCTTAGTTAAGGCGTAAATCATTGCAAATCAACGTGGTATATGAGTGGTCAAAAATCACCAACCGTCAGTCTCGCCACGCCTCTCCGAGGGAAGCCACCAAAGCGATTTTCG
>JBEKVM010000175.1:0-13615 GCA_049513975.1 Verrucomicrobiota bacterium
TCGCCACCAGCACAAAGCCCGCGACAGCACCTGTCCGGCTTTCCTGGAGAAAATGGGCCGCCGCGTAAATCTGGTCATCCGTTACTTGACCGGCGAGGTTGCTAGACTTTAGAGCAGCCCTGGGGGTAAATCCGCAATCCGAAATCCCCGTTGACTATCACCATCACGCTCTGCTTGTATCATGCCATGCCTCCAAAACCCGGAAACCATTTCGGCAAACTCCTACTGCTCGGTCTGCTCCTGGCCGCCTTCACCGCCCAATCAGCCGGCCGCGTTGACCTCGGCCGCCTCCAAACCGGCGCAACAATCTCATTCGTCTGCGCGGCCGACGGCGACTGGGGCATCCAAATCACCGGCAGGCCAGCCCCGCTCATCCAACAATCCAAACCCGCCAAACTCGAAATCTACCGCTCAGATCACGACATCCGCCAACTCGCCGCCGGATACAAGTCAGTCAGGAAATCAGCCGGCGCCATCAATGCCCTGGCCGAAATCGCCTCCGCCGACAATGTCGTCTTTCGCGTCCAGGACCGCTGGACACTGAGCGGCGCAGTCGTCTCGGTTCAAAGAAAAGTGGACGTCGTCGGCAATGCGCCGGGCGGTTTCGACTCCTCCATCATCCTCACAGTGGAGCCTTCGACTGGGTGGTCCGATGTCAATTTCCTCGCCCCCGGCGCGCTCTATGGCGACCCCACCTACGATGGCGACCGCTCGCCCGGCGGCACGCTCAACTACGCCGCCCACCGCTTTGTCATGCGCGAAGACATCCTCCCCGCGCCTCTGTTCGCGCTCTCCTTTAACAACGGCACCTCTGTCGCCGTCCTCGATCCATCACCGCACGGTGACTCGACCGTCGAAGAAACCAGACTCTCCAAATCCGTGATGATCGACCCGCGTTTTCAATTCGGCGCACTGGGTGCCTGGCAAACGAACGACGGCCCCATCGAATTCGGTTTCTGCTTTCCCGGCACGACCAGCAGCTACGGCGGTGGCCCCGGCGGGCCACCTGTTTCCAGGTGGATTCGCCGCTACCACCCGATTAGCCAAGGCGCGGCACACACTTACCAGGTCAGTTTTCGCTTCGGGCAAAATGAAACCTTCCGCGACGTAACGCGCGACACATGGCGATGGGCCTGGACCACTCTGAAACCCGCCGTCAACTACATCGACGTCGAACAGATGCGCCGCGTTTTGATTGACCATCTGGCCGCCCAGGCCGCCACCACGAACGGCCGCACCGGCATTCCCTTCGCCGTCTCCACCACACCCACCAACGAAGTGCAATGGAATTACACGATGATCGCGATGGGCTTCGTCTCGAAAAACATCGAGTGCGCCGACCAGTTGTTGCGCGAAGGCGATCGCGACCCGTCCGAGCGCGGACAAAAAATGCGCCAAATCGGGCTGTCCATCATCTCCTCCATGATCCTTGCGCTGAACACCATCCCGCTTCAGGCCACCGGCTACGATCTCTCCACCGGGAAACCTTGGGACCACGTCTGGGTCGCCCCCTGGCTGCGCAATGCCACCGAAGACATGCGCGTGCTGATGCGCGCCTACGGCCGCGAGCGCGCCCTCGGTCGCCAGCATCCCGAATGGTTCACCTGGGTCAAGACCTACGTGGATTGGCTCATCCAGCAGCAACGCGCGGATGGTTCCTTCCCGCGCCGGTGGAAACCCGGCAGCAGCGATATCGAGGAACCCTCGGGAACCACCAGCTACAGCCCGGTGCCTCTTTTGGTCATTATGAGCGAGGAAACGGGCGACCCTAAGTATCGGCAGGCGGCGTTCCGCGCGGCCGAGTATGTTTGGGCCAACTGGGGAACCCGCGGACTCTTCGTCGGCGGCGCCAGCGACAATCCGAACATCACGGACAAGGAGGCCGGGATGCTCAGTATAGAAGCCTACATCAGTCTCTATGATTCCACCAAGGCGCCCCAATGGCTCGAACGCGCCAAGGCCGCGGCCGACTACGCCGAAAGCTGGATCTGGATCTGGAACCTGCCCATGCCGTTGGACGCCGACGACACGCAACTCCACTGGAAAAAGGGTGTCTCGACCATCGGGGTCCAGGGCATCACCGCCCGTGTCGCCGGCAGCGCCGACGAGTACCTCGACTGGGCTGTGCCTGCCTACGCCAAACTCTACAACCTCACCAAAGACCCTCACTACCTCGACGTCGCGCGCATTCTCCTTCACGACACCAAGTCAATGGTTGCTCTTCCCGGCCGCCAGTATGACATGAGGGGCATCGGTTGGCAGCAGGAAGGTTGGCGCATGGGGCCGGGCGGTTCCGGCCGTGGCGTCGGCGGCCACCGCTTCTGGCTCCCGTGGATTTCCGCCAACCACCTCTATGGCATTACCGGCCTCGAAGAATACGACCCCAGCTTATACAAAATGCTTGCCACTGGCGGGAAGAAGAGCCGATAGTATCGCGGTAAACATGAGGTAACTGGGTTGTCCTGCTTAGCTTAAAATATGGAGATGCATCCACGCGGACAGCCCGCCCAACCTGATAGAGGCGGAGTTATTTCGCCAGCCGGTAAAACGTCGGGACGGAGTTGGTGGGCGGCGGCAAGGCAATCTGCCACTGGGCGCCGACGATTTGCGGCACGAGCGATGTGACGTTTGTTTAGACGCCAGTTGCCAAGTTTGTGTTTGACTGCAGAGTGAAGCCCGCATCTGCCAGCGGCCACGAAACTGCCAAGTTCGTTCCCAGCAGCGCCACAGCCATTTGCGGGCTGTTGGTGTTCAGCAGTTGGGCTGGGCCCAGCGCAGCGGTTGCGGCGATTTCGGCCGAAGAGAGGCCGACGTTGTAGATGCGGAACTCCTCGATCGAACCGTCCAGGTAAGGATCCGCAATCTGCGCCTTGCCGATGTAGTTGTTGGCCGTGAGGCCGAGGCTCGCGGGGTTAATCGTCATGGCGCTGTTTGTGCCCACCGCAACGCCATCCAAGTAAATAATGCCGACGCCGGACGACAGGGTTACCGCGAGCTGATGCCACACCCCGGTGGTCAAGGCCGTGTTGCCGTCGATTTGCTGCGCGGCGGCGCTGGAGCCGTTGGTGGTGATGACAAACCGCAAGGCGCCGCCGCTTCCAGCTTGCGGGGTCAGGAACATGTAAGTTGTGGTATTGTTGCCGAAGTCGAAAATCCGGTTCCAGTCGGAGCTTGTGGCCAGGTTAACCCAAGCCAGGACGGTGATGTTGCTCAAGGAACCGAGGATGCCGGGGGGCAGATTGACGTATTGCCGGGAAGCGGACGAAAGCGCCAGTTGGCCGTTGGACAGCACGCCGCCGTCGGGCAGAATTCCGGTCCACACAGGACCACCCACGGCATCGGCGACGTTGGTGCCGCCGGTTTCGAGAAAACGATAACGATGGATGAGCGAGCCCACCGTGGGCGAGAGATAGCCATAAAACTCCAACTCGGCCACATTGCCAAAGCCTCCGTCAGGCGAGAGATGGCGGACATAGCGAAACGCCGCCGCGTTGGTGATGCTCACCGGCGTGAATGCGCCCGAGGGGGGGTGCATGGTGACAGTGAACAATCTCGCCGAGTCGCTGAAGTCCGATCTGTTGGCCCCTTGAAAGACACCTCCCACCATGCGCGATTCATAGCCCGAGCGCGGACAATAGGGATATTCGAGGTTTTCCGTGGCTAACACAGAGGAAAAAATGGGAGGAATTGGAAGAAAAGAGAAGAGCTTTTAGGATGGAAACGGTTGGCGGGCCGCTGGCTTTCCTTGGTTGACTGGGGCGGACCTGGGACCACACCGCTTCGCGCCGGACTGCGCTACGCTGCCGCTCCGCTCCGCCGGTCGGAGGTTTTTGGTTGGAAGGAAAGGCCGGTTTCTGCGAGGGTGGCCGGCATGAGCATGGACACTGAATTACAAAAACATTACGCATTACTTCCAGGCATTGGCAGCCCGTGGGAAGTCAAAACGGTGGAATTGAAATTGGCGGAGAAGAAGGTGGAGATCGAGTTGGGGTGGCAATGGGGCCAGTCGGCCAAGTGCCCGGAATGCGGGGTGGCCTGTTCGATCCACGACAGCGCGCCGGAGCGGACGTGGCGGCATTTGGACACGATGCAATTTGCCACCTTGATTCGGGCGCGGACGCCGCGTTCGGATTGCCCCGCTTCACGCTGCTTTTCGAGCGATTTGCAGTGGAGGTGCTCCTGGCCAGCGCCAGCGTCAGCCAGGCGTGCGAGTTGCTGGGGATCGGCTGGGAGACGGCGCACGAGATGATGGGCCGGGCGGTGGAGCGGGGTCTGGAGCGGCGGCAACTGGATTCGATGAAACACCTGGGGATGGAGGAGAAGAGTTTTGGGCGCGGGCAGTCCTACGTCACGCTGTTGACCGATTTGGAGCAGTCGCGGGTCATTGACGTGGTGGAGGATCGGACGGCCGAGGCGGCCGAGGAGTTGTGGCAGGCGCTGACGCCGGAGCAAAAACAAGCGGTGGAAGCGGTGGCGGTGGACATGTGGGAGCCGTTCATCCGGACGATTGAAAAGGAGGTGCCCGACGCCGACATTGTGCATGACAAGTATCACATCAGCAGCTATCTGGGCAAGGCGGTGGACCAAGTGCGCCGCCAGGAGCACAAGGAACTGATGGCCCAAGGGGATGAAACGCTCAAAGGCACCCGGCAACTGTGGCTGTATAACCCGGAGAACTTCAGCCCGGAGCAAAGATCGGAATTTGGCGCGCTGAAAGATTTGCATTTGAAAGTGGCGCGGGCCTGGGCGGCCAAGGAACTGTTCACCAAGTTCTGGGACTATCAGGAGGAAGGCTGGGCGCGGAGATTCTTCAAGGATTGGTTTGGCTGGGTGAGCCGGAGCCGGCTCCAGCCGGTGGTAGAAGTGGCGCACATGCTCAAGCGCCACCTGGAAAACTTGTTGACGTATTTAAAGCATCACATCACCAACGCGGTGACCGAAGGATTGAACTCGAAAATCCAAAGCATCAAATCCAACGCGCGAGGCTTCCGCAACTTTCGGAACTACCGGATTCGCATCCTGTTCTTCTGCGGAAAACTCGATCTCTACCCATTATGAACCTCGAAGAATCATTTTTTGGAAGTATCTACCTCCATCATAAGCACTTGCTCCGAATTTCGTAACACCCTCCGTTGGGATGAAGGTTTTGCCCGGAGCAGGCTATTCGCGTGCCGTTGGGCCCACATCTGAAAAATCCATCCGCATTTTCAAGCCGGCGTTTTCACCGCATTTTCAGGCCGCCGCTAACACGCCATGACCGTTGAGACCGGTCACACCTCTATACTTGCGCCCTTCTGCGTCACATAAGACGAAATCCTCGTAATATAAACGCACGGCCTCCTTCCCCTTATTCAGCTATTTCAGCTTGACCCTCGCAAACATAACTCCTGCATCCGGCTGAAAGATTCAAGACCCTCACCGACGGCTATCGCAACCTTTCCCACCACGGCCAGGCCCCGGACAAACTCGCCCAGTTAAAAATTCTGGACGAGTGGCACATGAAGCTTCTGGCCGGGCTGTTACATGATCTCAAGTCCACGAAGGAAGGGGACGCCACGCTCTTGGACCACACGATGATTCTTTACGGATCGAATCTGGGCGACGCCAACGCGCATTCGACGAACAATCTGCCCCTGCTTTTCGCCGGGGGCGGATTCAAACACGGCCAACATCTCCGGTTTGATCAAGGACAGGATTATCCCATGCCCAATTTGTTTGTCACCATGATGCAACGTACGGGTATTGAAGAAACGAAATTCGCTTTGTCCACCCGGACCATGCGCGGCCTGGAAACCGCGTGAAGCCGCCTTTCACAGCCCTGCGAATCAGGCCGGACCCACACGGCCTGCGCCTCGCCCTTTTCCTTGTTACGTTGGCCGCCATTCGGTCTGTTCACGGGCAGGAAGTGGTCCTTCATTTTGAGAACGAAACCATTGGCAAACCTGTTCCCGCCTACACGAACAACGGCGTGGTCTTCACTCCGGCCCATGCAGCGGCCCGCAGCACCGCCGTTCCGCGGGTGATGTTTTTTCCTCATTTGAAGACGGAGAAGAAGGGAATCCTCAACGCGATGGCCGACGACCCGATACCGGTCAAAGCGCAGTTTCCCACAGCGGTGTCATCCGTGACGCTGGTCCTCTGGGGTTCGACCGGTTGCGCGGCGCGCCTGGAAGCCTTCGACACGGGAGGCAAGTTGGTGGACCAGGCTTCAGTCGCCGCCGTGCCCGCACGGACCTCGCCCGCAGACCCGGTCCCGAGCTTTGAACTGACCGTCAAAGCGCCGGAAATCGCCTGCGTCTGCTTCCGCGGGCCGCGGACAGGAGAATATCTGGCGGCGGAGGAGGTTCGCTTTACCCCGGCAAACGGCGCCAATGCCAGCGCCCAACCCATACCGAAGAATTGATGGGACGCTCCCGACCACGATGCAAGGATCTGGATCTCAAGCCCGAGAACGTCGTGCTGCTGGCGGGTGAAGTGGTCAATGCCGACCATCAGGGACAAAAAGCCGCCTTCAATGAAATCCTCAAGACACTGCCGGAAACACTTCCCAATTCCTGTGTCATTTCTTCGGCCGGTCTGCCCTGCAATCCCGATCATCTGCATTTCACTCCGATGGGGTTGAGGGAATTCGGCAGGCGTTACGCCGGGAAGATGCTGAGTGTGATGGGCTATGTTGCCACCGAACCAAAAGAACTTTATGTAAAGCCCGACGCTACTGGCCCGGCAACCGCACCTGCCGCGGGTCATGCCACCAAGCCGTGATTCCCGGGGCTTGCCGAACACCGACGCATCTCATCCGGACAGCGATCAGAACGAGCGGGCGCGGGATCAGGCTTCAGATTCCCGGGGCCTTGGTCCGGATGGAATAAAGCGATGTCCGGGCACCGATGAACAACGTGCGTCTGTCCGGTCCGCCGAACGCCAGGCCGGACGCGCGCTCCGGTGTTTCCAGCGTGCCGATCTGCTTGCCTCTCTTGTCGTAGATGTAAACATTGCCGTCGGCGATGTACACGTTGCCGGCAGCATCGGTCACGACGGCGTTGCCCCCGCGGTCGGCGAAGAGTTTGGCGGTGAGCTGGTAAGCCTTGCCAAGGGTGGCAACCCAGGTGCGGCTGTCGTCTTCTGATGTCAAGTAGAAGTGCCGGCCGGGCTCCACGACGGCCATCTGGGAGCTTTGCGTCAATGGCCGTCCGGTGCCGCCGGCCATGAGGGCCACGTTGGAGTTGGTGGCGTAGAAATAGCCTCGGGCCTCGTTCGTAACCACACTGATGATGGACGTGTTGCTGCCTTGGCGATAGCGGTAGCCGCGGTGCTGCATGTACTCCTGCATGATGTCCAGGCGGTGATGAAGACCGACCGGGAGCAGGAGGCAGGTGCCGGGTTTCATCTCCGCGGCTTCGGTGAGCCGCTCCAACTGGCCAGAAATAATGTTGACGGTGCCGATGGCGCCGACCTGCCGGGCTCCGGGGGCAAAAGCCGCGAACAACAGCGTGGACGGTTTGACAAATCCGATGACCTGGGGCTGGTTTGGGCCGGGAACTGTCGCCAGCACATCCGCCTGCTTGTCAGCCTCGTTCCAGCGGAGAATCTTGCCGCCGACGGCGTCAGTGAAGTAAAGGTGCCCGGCGTCATCGGCCGCGAGGCTGGTGGCGTTGCTGAACCCGCTTGCCAGTGCCTCCAGTTTGGCATCCTTGGCGAAGGCGGCGGGCAGCGGCAACGGGGTGCCCTTCTTCATCGCCTTGCCCACAACCGCGTGCGTGAAGTTGTCGGCGCGGATGGTGACGCCGCTGCCTTCTTCCAGAACGGCATTGTCAAACGACAGCCGCGTCTGGCTGAAGATGTGGATATTGTCAAATACAATGTTGTCCGAGTTGCGGACAAGCGCCGCGTAGGGCTTCGGCTGGCTCGTGCGCGACACGCGATACAGGTAGGTATTGGCGAACAGGAGGTTTTGGCAGTCCCGAATATCGAGCGAATAGGTGTTTTGGTTGCCCGTTTCCTCCTCGGTCTGCAAGCAATTGACCTCCCAGTTCCGCACATTGTGGAAGACCACCTCCACGCGATTGTGGTGTTCGTTGGAGAGTTGATAGATCCGGCCGGGGGTGGACGTGTCCTCGACCCGCACTCCGGTGGGGAGGCCGCCGCCTTCCACCCAGACGTTGCGGATAACGCCGCCGCCGCCGTTGGTGACCAGCAGGTAGGTTGGGGGCTGGCCGCCGCCACCAGCGCCCCGGCCGCCGCCGCCGCGGCCAAAACCACCGCCGCCGCCGAAGGCGATGTCATCCATCACCGACTCTTCGCCGGACATCCAGAGTATATTGGGCGACTGCCCGACGCTGCTAAATCCAAGGCCGCTAACGAGGTTCGACCCGCCCTTGGGCGAGACGATGGCGCTGACCGTGGTTCTCGTGCAATGAAGGCCGATCAACACGGTGTCTGGATTGAGCAGCAAGGGGGCGTTGGTCCGGTAGTAGCCCATTGGGAAATATAGCACGCGATGCTCTTTGATCGCGGCCTGCACATCGGTGCCGCTGTGGACCGTGAACCACTGATCCATCGGCGGCAGCAGCGGGATATCGGAGGGCACAACGGGGGCGGACGACCGCAGCGCGCGTTGGGTGTGCCGGGTAACGATGCCGACCTCCCGCCCATCGGGCCCGATTTCCAGCCCGGCACAGAGGCGATCCACGACGTAGTACTTGCCCGGGGCCTTGAACTTTTCGAGGGCGTTGCCGAGGAACTGGGGCACATCCGCACACGCCGTGTTCACCAGCGTAACCTGATGCTTGAAGTGCTTCGCGTCACCGAACTTGACACCTGCCTTGGTGATGTTCTCAAAGCGCAGGTCGCGGCCGTAGATCTGATCGGTCTCGCCCTCGGGAATCTGGATGGCCACGGGCATGTGGCTGAAGTTGCAGCGGATCAGCGAAAACCCCACGTCCTTTGTCTTGACACCGGCGACGGTCTGATTTTCAAAAATGGAGTCCAGCAGCAGGAATTGCCAGTTCGGGCTGGTACGCGTAGAGATAATGCCATACTGGCCGCCGGTGATACGCAGGTTGGAGGCCTGATTGCCGATGTCCTCCAACGCGGCCAGCGCCGTGCCCAGCTTGAAGTTCAAGTAGCTCAGATAACTGTGCTGCGCGACATGGAAACGCACGCACACGGCGCTGGGGTTGCCCTCGCCCACCTCAAAGTCTATGTTGCACATCGCGCTGTTGAAATCCAGTTCGCTGGCGTCAATGACCGTTCCATCCGCCTCTCTGCTCTGGGCAAAGTGGACCATGTATTTGCCGTCGCCAAAGGGCCAGCCGCGGCCTGGTTCCTGGAAGCCGGGGGTATTCGGCGCCAGCACGAAGACCGGGCGGTTCTTGCCATAACCAAAGACGCGTGTGCCCGTCATGACGTAGAGGGTCTTGGTGAGGCGATAACGACCTTCGGGGATCAATACGATGCCGCTGCGCCCCCGGCTCATGGCCTGTTGGAGGCCGTCGGTGTCGTCGGCAATGCCATCCCCTTTCACCTTGTAAACTTCATCCGTGACGACGACAGCGGCGGGTTCATCGGGCTTCTGCGTGAAAAGCGATTGGGCGCGAAGCAGATTCCCGTAAACGCAGGTCATGAGCGCAAGGGCCGTAACGGCGAACCCAGCCAGTCCAGCGCGCGCCCTGTTTCGGTTGATGGCAGGGCGGGCAGTCCTCAGCCCGCCGTCATCCGTAATAAACTGTGACACGATATTTAGATTGCGAGAATGTGGTTGCACGTTCGTTTTGTGGCTTAAGGGTCGTGGTGGTGGGCGGAGTTTAATCATAGCAGCCGGGAAATTGGAAAGAATTACATGGTCTTTTCTCGGCCGGTATCACGGAAGCAAGCTTCGGAATTCCGTCAGCGTCACACCGACGGAAGCGGGCGAGACGCCTACGCTCCCTGTGCGTTAGAATTACGCAAGTAACTTTAATGTGACCTCACTAGTGTTCCACCAGATGGCGTTGAGCTACAAAAGGTGTCCTACCCGGCCCGACCGCTCAGGGAACAATCTCACTCAAATTCACGGTGAGGTTTGTGATCGGCTGGTCGTTTGCGTCGAGAAACCGGGCGCAGAAGTCGGTGTTGCCACTCTGGTTGTGGATGGCGCAACGGACAACATTGGGTCCTTTTTTGAGGGTGAGTTTTTTGGAGACGCCGTCGTCAATGATGGTCAGGCGGTCGCCGTAGATGCCGATGACCTCCTGGCCGTTGACCCACCAGACCGACGCGTCGTTGGAACCGATGGCCAGGCGCGTGTTGCGCATCTCCTCCGGACTGTTGACGATGGTGACCCCCCACATCAGGACGTTGGCCGTGGACTTGTTGAACATGAGCCCGAAGTGGTAGAGGCTGAGATTGTAAAACTTCGTGTCCAGCGCGTGCCAGGTCAGGTCCGCGCCGTTGACGGTCACCTTGTCGCCGTCGTGCGGGATGACTGTGAGCTGGTTGGGAAAGTATTCCTTCTTGACCGCGGCCTGGACGGCGTTTTGGTTCACTCCGTTGGCGGGAATCGGGTCCAGAATCAACCAGCGCTGGAGGAAGCCGGCGGCATCGGTAGCTTTTACGCCGGAACCGGCATGCACCACGAAGTCGGATGGACCGGTGGGGGCAACGCTGGGGGAGGGACCAAAATGCACCCCGGGCACGGCCAGCAGCGCCGGGCAGACCAGGACAGCGAGCACCAGAACGGGCGTATTGCGAAATGAGGTCATAAGATGGGATTAGGTTGTTTTGTGATTGGGGTCGGTGGATTTCGAGTTCTGGACCGGGCGTCAGGGGGCCTTAATATTCCAGCGTTGCCTGTCGCTGTCAGGATTGAACTTGGCCAGCGTGGCAAAACTGCTGCCTGCGGCCGAGAGGGCCAGCGCTTCTTTGGAGTTGGGTACGACCTTGGGCATAATGCGCCAGGTACCGTCGGCGAGTTCGTCAAACCGCCACAGTTGTTCGGGCCCTCCGGTGAAAGTCGGCAAGGAAACCAATTCCCCGTCTTCAGTGGCAGCAAGCGCTCGGTCCGTACCCGCGATGGTGATCTTGAAATAGGGCGAGCCAGGGTAGCCGCCGGCATTGGTGACCGAGGTAATGGCCCACTTCTGCTGCGCTTGACACATGTAATTAGCCATGCGGAGGTCAATGTCGCCCGTGGGCCAATTCGTCGAGACCTGCGCGACATCCTGCGGCGCGATCACGCCGCCCTGACCACCAAATCCGCCGAACCCGCCGCGACCACCGCGTCCGCCGGGCGCGTTCGTCCCTAAGGGGCCTGCGGGGCCACCGAATGCGGGAGGGCCACCGGCGGCGTTGGTGTCGCCCGGCGCACCCGGTGCGCCTGGGCCACCACGTGCGCCGCCGCGTCCGCCTCGCCCGCCAAATCCGCCACCGCCGCCTCCGCGGTTGCGACCGCCTCCGACGGGCACTCCTTCGACGGCGAGCTCGAGCGACGTGCCCGTGCGCGCCGACTCGATATCATAGGTGCCGTCTTTCATGTTCTCGCCCGCCACGGGCCAGCCGTCTTTCCACAGCAGCGGGCGGATATCCAGCACGCTGGCGCCGCCACGGTCCAGATCGGCTTCCCAGTGCATCGAGAATTTTTGGACACCATCACCCAGATTCATCAGGCCGAAGTGGCCTGGGCCAATGATACGGCCGCCGGAAGTAATCAAGAGCTTGCCGCCCGCCTGGATCATATCCACCCCCATATTGTCCAAGTAGGGACCGTACACGCTCCGGGAGCGGCCCATGCGGATGTTATAGCCGGAGTTGGCGCCCTGGCAGCAACTTTGGTGGGTGGCCAGCAAATAATACCACCCGTCGTGATAAATCATGTCCGACGCCTCACAATTGATGGCGAGGTTATAGAACTTGTTGTCCACCCGTTTGCCGGTTTTTGGGTCAAGCTCCACCAGGCGGATCGGGCCAACGTACGAGCCATAGGTGAGCCAGAGCCGTCCGTCGATGGGGTCAAGGAACGCCCCGGGGTCAATGGGGTTGACGAAGTCGCCGTCCCCTTCGTACCCAGCTATGCTCCCGCCCTCTTCCCACTTGTAGTCGGGGGACTCCGGATCGAGGGTCTTGCTCGAGATCATGGTGACGCCGGAAATGTACATGAAGTAGCGGTCGCCGATGTGGATGACGTCGGGGGCCGCGCCGGTGCGCAAGGGAGTGACGCCGCGGCGCCAGGTCCAGCCGTCATCGGAAACCAGCGGGTTGCCGCCGGTGCCATAAACATAGTACTTGCCGTCACATTGGACGACTGTGGAGGGATCGTGGATTCCAACCTGGCCGTCTAGCGCCCACGCGGGCAAGGCTAGGGGAATAATTGCGGAAGTGAGGAGGAGGAATTTCATGGTGTTTGTCCGTCGGTTGGTGGAGGCGCTGTTAATTCAGTTTAATGTTCACGTTCAAGCAGCCGGCGATTTCCTTCCATTGGTCGCGCGTGACGTTTCTGATTGTTCTCTGCTCAGGCTGGTGCGGCTGCTTGTCTTCATCAAGCGCTCATTGAAATGGCTAATCCTGGAAAAGCAAGCGCGCGAATTCATTAAAGCTCCGCCGCCAAGTCTGCCATTCGTGTGTTGATCCCGTGGATTCGTAAAAGTAGCTCTTGACACCAGCCTGCTTGAGCGCGTCGGCGGCCGTCTTGTCCGCCGGAGCCCCAGGCTCGAGGCTGCCGAAGCTGAAGAAAACGACTTTGGCCTTTTGCCTGAATTCCTCCATGTCGGTAATTTCGGATGGTGTCGTTGGCAATAATTCCATCCGGCCGAAAAATGATCGGCTGCCGATGCTTCCAACGGCTTGGACTCGGCTGCTCAAACAGATCGAGAGCCACCGCTTCGGCCATGAGCCGGTAGCCTTGGGTATTGGGATGCACATAATCACCGGTCAACTCCTTTCGGATGCGCAATGGGTTCTGCGGGTCCTGAACGACTTTCTCGAAGTCCAGCACCGCATCGAACCGGCGGGTTTCCCGAATCCACTTGTTCACGGCTTGCCGCGTGGTCTCGTTGGCGGGCTCCAGCTTCATTGTCCTGGCACCATCAAACGTCAGCACATGGTCCGTTTCTGGCACGATGTCTGGCCCGTGCGCAGCGCCGTCCGCCGAAACCCGCAACGCCACATGGGCGCCGCCGATCATAAGCGGCTGTTTCGAAAAGCGATTGCTCACCTTTACCCTCAGCCCGGTCCCCCCAGCTTGACGAACATGTTTAAGCGGAGCGTCTGATCGTGGAACATTGGCACGGTTTGCGGTGTTCCGTTGATCGTGGTCGGGAGGTAGCCGACCGCCCAGGCGTCCACCCTCTTGCGTTCCGCCGTTGCGTTGGTAACGGGCACCGTGGTCTGGATCTGCGCACCCGCCGCTCCGACCAGCAGGCACACTGCCAACGCCAGGCATATCGCTGGTCGGCGGTGGCGCCGGTATCGTTTATTATATAACATTAAGAGACTCGTTGGCAAAGCTCAACGTTCCAATGCTCGGGCAGCCCTGGTACATCGTGACCCCCCTCCGCCTTGCTTTTGGCCGATTTAATGTGTTGTTTTGGTGTCACGGTATGACTTTACCCTTGGTTTGCTGGGCGTTTGACGTTGGAGCTTG
>JBEKVM010000176.1:0-14600 GCA_049513975.1 Verrucomicrobiota bacterium
CGGCGGGTGAAGCCGCCCTTGCCGTCCGACCGCACCTCCCAAACATTTGCCGGGGTGGCCATGCCGCGCTCCATTTTTTCCTTGGCGCGAATCATTTCGTTAATAGTACGAGATTTCATAATCCGGTCGCTCCCTCAGAACTCCGAAAGGAGCGTCGGTTCCAGGCGGCGCTCGTAATCGCCGAGGGGCTTCCCATACAAAGGCCGCAAATCAACCACGGCCCCGGAATGGCTGAACACCTCAAAGAATTTCTCGTAGTCGCGTCCCCAGTAAACCATGGCGCAGGACATTGGAGCGCCTTTGCCCTCGTCGCGGCCTTCGATCAAAAACCGCAGTCTTGTGTCATAGAGGAAACAGATCGCAGCGGCGCGTCCGAAAACGTAATTCTTCCAGTGGCCAGTGTTGGTTGCCACCGGAACCAGCGCAATCACTTCGGACGAGTGCTGGCGGTGCGCGGCCGCGCACCGATACAGCCAGTGTTTTATCGAAGTGCCCCGCTCCTGATCAATGCCATACGGCGGGTTCACAAAGATGCTGGGATAATCCCACGATTCTTTCAGGCCGTCCTCCTGCGGCAGACGATACGCAACGCGCGCTCCGACGAGTGAATGCTGATTTGAGCAGGGATCAAGGTGAATGTCGCCCCCAAAAACCTTTTTGACAGAGTTGACATATTTCTTGGGCGTTCCCCAATCCTGACTGAGGGTGTTGATGGTGCGTCCGGCGCTCATTTTTCAAGGATTTTGATCCACTCTTTCCCATTCAACATCTTAAGCTCCTTCTGAAGTTTTTTCAGGCTCTGATCTTTGGGTATAATGACGTTAAACCACGACTCGATGCTTTCCGCATGCGCCGCGAAGTAGTTTCTCAGCACTATGTCCGCCTTAACATCCATTTTCACTTTCGTAAACCGATTCGCTTTGGCTCCGGGGCCGTAGCTTTGCAGGAAAGCGGACCGGGCGTCCGCCAGTTCTGGGGTGGGGGCCAAAAGGAGCTCGCTCACAAATTCACCCAAACCCTGGTCGGTTAAAAAAAGCAGCCAGTCATACGACTGCGCCAGGACTTTCAACTCCTTGTTATGGTCTTCTGCCGTGAACCAGTTGCCATGATTGCTAACGACTCCAACCGTGAGGATGAAATCACGCAGCAAAGCGGGATTGTTCGAGGTTGTCACTTCCGCGAGCAGTTGGTCATACTGCTTATGATAAAAGCTGCCATCGGGCAAATGAACCACTCCCCCCATTTGTCCATTGCTACACCGAACTTTCTGGACGCAAGAGACCGACTTCGCCACATAAGCCCCCTGCTTCGCCTTCTCTATGGATTGCGGCCCCTTTTTCATTCCCTCCTCCACCCCAACCCGCTTGCATTCAAAAATGGCGAAAGGGTGCTGTCCAAGCACCGTCACCGTCAGCGCATACTGGTCCTCTTTTGTGTCATCCACGCTTGCAATGCAAAACGCCGTCCCTGATTCCCCGAACGTGCAGGCGTTCCTCAAAACTCCGTCACGGCTCAAAACGTGTCCAGCCTTGGCCGTCAAATCCACATGAGCGAAACCCAATGTGTCTAGCGATCGGAGTATTTTTGCTGTGGTCAAAGGGAGCGTGAATTTTTGCAGGGGTATGCGCTGTTGCCGCAGAATTGGGTGTAGTGAGAATTCCACTTGATGCGTAATACCCGGGTTTGCATACTCGGCCAAAGGGCGCTCAATGGCGACATTGTCGCGGAAACCCCATCCCTTCAGCGCGTAATAAGTGATTATCTCCACCAAGGTTCCAAGAGCTCTGCCTGCGGCCTTTTTTCGGTCCTTCGCGTAATGAAACACCTTCTCCACGAGGACACGCTGCAAAGCATCAATAGACTCATAACTCATTCCGTCGGAATTGTACGAGGTTCATCGTGCCGGGCAACCTAAAAGTTACGTGGGCCGGTTGGCCATTCTGCCTGGCGCGAAAAGGGTCAATCCCGCAACACCCCATCTTCTCGTTTTGTCCCCGCATGGCGCAGCCGGCTCGCCTTGCGGCGCAAGCCTCTCACGCCGCCGCTTCGAGGACAACTTCGGGATGCCGCGAGGCGACACGGAGGAGCACTTGGGCGGCTCCGCTGGGCGTGCGGCTGCCTTGCTCCCAGTGGTGCAGCGTGCGCACGCTGATGCCCAATAACCGGGCAAACCCGGTCTGGGACAACCCCAGTTTTTCCCGCGTGGCCGCGATGCTCTTGTCCCACGCCGTTTTCTGCGCGCGCCGAAAAGCCTTTGGGTCAATCGCCCGGCGGGTGAAGCCGCCCTTGCCGTCCGACCGCACCTCCCAAACATTTGCCGGGGTGGCCATGCCGCGCTCCATTTTTTCCTTGGCGCGAATCATTTCGTTAATAGTACGAGATTTCATAATTACGAGATTTCATAATATGACCTTTCGTCTTAAATTCTCAATTTCCGCAGCCCCCAAGTTTTCCTGCTCGCCTTTGGCGTAGATGTCCAACAGGAGAATCCTGTCATCGGACGTCCACCAGAAATAGATGACCCGCGCACCGCCGCGTTTGCCGTGGCCTTTAGCGGCCCAGCGCACTTTGCGGAGTCCGCCTGAGGCTGGAATGACCTTGCCAATTTCGGGATGGATCGCCAGCCATTCCAACAGCCCGAACAATTCTTCATCCTCCATCAAGCCTTTCCGCCGTCTTTGGAAGCCGTGGTCTTCGATGAAGATCATTTGTAAAGAGTATACTCCATTGGAGCAGGATGTCAAGCGGGACGATTTTCCGGCGGTGTCTTAATTTCAAATTCCGGAAGATTTTGCCGGGTTTCTGGCGTATTGTTTGGTCAGGCAGGCACCACTCCATCACTCCACCACTCCATTCCAATGAAGGTTCATTTTTCATTTTTCATTTTGCATTTTTCATTTCATAATCTCCGCCCATGAAAGAACTCGCCGCCATCCTCAGCGCCCATGCCCGCCAGCCCGACAAAACCGCGGCCCTGGCCACCCTGGTGCAGGCTTCCGGCTCCACTTACCGCCGCCCCGGCGCCCGCATGTGGATCTCCCGGGACGGCAATTCGGTGGGTTCCATCAGCGGCGGTTGTCTGGAGCGCGATGTGATCGAAAAGGCGCAGGGCGTCATCGAAAACGGCCAAACCCTCCTGCTGACCTATGACACCAGCGCCGAAGAGGACCTGCTTTTTGGCGCGGGGCTGGGCTGCAAAGGCGCCGTGCATATTCTGGTGGAACCGGTGCGGCCCGGTTCTCCCGCCGCCGGGCTGATCCAGTTTGTCAACCACCTTTTCCAGGAGCGCCGATCCGGCGTGGCCGCCACCGTCTTTCGCTTGCAGGGCACCATCCAGGCGCGGCTGGGCGACCGCCTCATGCTCGACCCGGACGGCGCCGTCACCGGAGAAATCCAGGACCCGGCCCTCCAATCCAAAATGCTCGCCGCCGCCCGCGAAACCCTTCCGGCCAACCGTTCCAAGACCGTGCAATTCGACCTGGCCGCCGGCACGGCCGAGGCTTTCGTGGAGGTGATCCAGGCGCCCGTGCCCCTGGTCATTTTCGGGGCCGGATATGACGCCGCCCCCATGGCGCGCCTGGCCAGGGAGTTGGGTTTTCATGTCACCGTGGCCGACGTGCGCCCGGCTTACGCCCGGCCGGACCGCTTTCCCGAGGCCGATGCCGTCGTGGTGGTGCGCCCGGAGGAGACCCCCCGGCTGGGGCTTAACGAAAGAACGGCGGCGGTCATCATGTCGCACAATTATTTGACAGACCGCGCCTTCCTCAAGGCCCTGCTGCCGCTCCCATTGCGCTACCTCGGTTTGATGGGGCCAAAAGCGCGCGCCCAGAGAATGCTCCAGGAATTGCGCCAGGAAGGATTGGCGCCCAGCGAGGCCATGCTGCGCCAAATCCATAATCCCGTCGGGCTGGACATCGGCGCGGAGAACCCGGAACAAATCGCCCTGGCCATCCTGGCGGAAATCCAGGCCGTCCTTTCCGGCCATGCCGGCGGCTTGCTCCGCGAAAAGCAAAGCTCCATCCATGCCCCGGCCTCCGCCTTGTGAACTCCGTGGCGCCAAACCTCCTGGACTCCCGCGGCTGCCCGGCCAGCGCCCTGATGATCCTGGCCGCCGGCGCCTCCACCCGCCTGGGCCGCCCCAAGCAGTTGCTCCCCTTCCGGGGGCGCAGCCTCCTTCGACACGCCGCCGAAACCGCCCTGGCTTCCTCTTGCCGCCCGGTCGTCGTTGTGCTCGGCGCCTTTGCCGGCAGGCTCAGCGGCGAATTGAGCGGCTTGCCCGTCACCGTCGCCCTCAATCCCCAATGGAATGAGGGCCTCAGTTCGTCCATTCGCGCCGGCCTGAAGGCCCTCCCGCCGGAGGGGGCGGGGCCGAATGCCCTCCTCATTATGCTGTGCGACCAGCCTCTCATTTCGGCCCAATTCCTGGACCGGCTTGTCGCCGTCCACCTGTCCGGCGGCAGCGGCATCGTCGCGGCCGAGTACGGGGGAGAGGGAGGGGTGCCGGCGCTGTTCAGCCGGGCCTATTTTCCGGAGTTGGCCGCGTTGCGCGGAAGCCGGGGCGCCAAACCAATAATTGTCAAATATGCGAAACACGCGCAGCGCATTCCTTTGCCGGAAGCCGCTCTTGACATTGACCGGCAGGAAGATATAGAGTGCCTGGGTCGCCTGGCTGGTGCCTCAGTGTCGGACGCGGTTGAAAACAGCCACGGCGCCTGAAATCAGGTTATAAAAATGGACAGAACTGTTCTGATTTGATACATTGGTAAGATAATTGCTTATCCCAGTTTCATGAATTTGAACTGTCTGAAAAGTATTGTTGCTTTGCTCATCGCAGCCCAGGGTTTTACGGCCAAATCCGATGTCACCCTCGCTTGGAATCCGGCCCAAGGGGCCACCATCACCAATTATACCCTCTTCTGGGGCACCAACAGCGGTGTTTACATTTTCGAAGCCTATGCCGGCACTCAAACCAATCTGACCGTGACCGGTTTGGCCTCCAACACCGTCTATTATTTCTCAGTCACCGCCACCGCGCAAGATGGCACGCAAAGCCTCGATTCCAACGAAGTCGTTTGCACCAACGCCCCGACGGTCCTGCCACCCGCTCCCCCCGGGGGAGGCGGGGGTACCGGAGGCGGGACGACGAACACTAACACTTCCAGTACCAGCGGTGGTGGGTCGGGCGGGTCGGGCGGGTCGGGTGGATCGGGAAGTTCAACCGGCGGGAGCGGCTCCACCAGCGAAGTTTCTGTTCCTGGGGTTCCGCCAGTTCTGACGTTGAGCTTTACTAATCAGCACCCATTATTGGGCATTTCCGGCACGGTGGGATCCACTCTGCTCATCCAAAGCACCACCAACACCGCCAACCTGAACAGTTGGACCACCATCACCAACTTGGCCATCACCAACCCGGCCGCGGCCCCGCCAACCAATCAGGGAGCACCCTCCACCATCAACCTCGCCTTCGTTCCGGCCGCGCAAAATTACGAAGTGATTGACACGACGCCCCCAATCTGCGAATTCTATCAGGTGGTGATGCCTTACGATTACATGGTGCTGGCCGATGCCGTCCTGTGCGGCCAGGGGTACACCAACCGCCTCCTGCTCGTGCGCATGCCGGGCGTCAACTCCGACGACGTTTGTTATGTCACCAACCAAAACAGCTTTCTTTTCTATGACGCGACCAACCGCGCCTTCGCCCTGGAGCCTTCCGGTTCGACCATCCGCCAAATCGCCACCACCTTGTCCACCTCCCTTGGCCAAAACTGGACCTCCGCCTCCGAGTTCGCCTATTCCAACGGCGTCACCACTATTCTGGCTACCGTGGTTGCGACCGAGCCCCCAAGCTCGGACCCGGTGGCCGGCGCCTCCACCCCCGACATCATAATTGATTTTTAAAATAACCTAACCGGGTAATGAAAGAGAATATTGAAAAACGGGTCGCCGGCCTCTTTTTTTTGATGCTGGTGATCCTGGTGGGCGTGGCTTGGGCCGCGGTCAAGAACATCCGGGCCTCCAAGGACAAATCGGACTGGGTCAACCACACCCACGCCGTCCTCCAGGAAGCCAGCGAAATCTCCAGCCTCCTTCACGCCGGCGATGCCTCCATGCGGGCTTACCTCCTGACCGGCGACAAACGCGACCAAGCCGATTACCGCACCGCCTACAACGCCATGATCGTGGAACTGGAATTGGCCAAGGCCCTGACCCGGGGCGACCGCAGCGAGGAAGCCCAGCAAAACGAGTTTCTCAAACTGGACAAACTCATCGCCCGGCACGTCGCCGCCACCAAAGCCCTGGTCCAGGCTCGGGAACAGGGCGGAGTGGAAGGCGCCCGCCAGGCCTCTCTGGCCCATCCGGATGACGAGTCCACCGGCGATATTGACCGGCTGATTGCCGACCTCAAGAAATTGGAAAACGGCCTCCTCAGCCAGCGCGATGTCGAGGCCAAAAAGCAGGCCCTCGACACCACCCATCTCATTTATGCCGGTGTCATCGTCAACTTCGCCCTCCTCCTCTTCGCCAGTGTCCTCATTCGCGACGACCTCAAAGCCCGGCGCATTGCCGCCACCGCCATGGCGGAAGCCAACGCCCAACTCGAGGCCAAAGTCCAGGAACGCACCGCCGAACTGGTCAAAAGCAACCAGGCCCTCAAAAAGGAAAACCTGGAACGCCGCTGGTCTTATCAGGCCCTCGATCACCAATTCCGTTACAATCAACTCATCATTAATGCCATCAGCGAAATGGTTTTTGTCGTGAGCAAAGCTCTCAATATCAGCCGCGTCAACCCCTCCGTCACCCATGTCACCCAATGGGAGGCGCAAGAACTCATTTCCCAATCCATCGAGCGCGTGCTGCAGCCGTCGGCCGACGGCCCGGCCAACCCCATCATCTCCGCCTTGAACGAAGGCCGCGAACTCCAGGAGCGCCCGGCCACGCTGGTCACCAAAGCCGGCGCCACCATCCCGGTTCGCTTCAACCTCGTCCCCTTGCGGGACGACAACAAAGTCGTGGGCGGCGTCGTGACCGTCCGGCCCTGGCTGGGTGCCCCCCCGCCGCCAGCCCCCCAGCCGCCGGCATGACCGGCCGCATATACCCCGCATATACCCCGCATATACCCCGCTTTAACTCCCATGTTTACCCCATGTTTACCCCATGAAAAAGCACATTCTTTCAGTTGATGACGAACAAGACATCCGCGAACTCCTGCAGGAAAGTTTGGGCATGCGGGGTTACCGCGTCTCCACCGCCGCCACCCCCGACGAGGCCCGGAAAATCGCCAAGGCCGACCGCCCTGACTTGATCATCCTTGACTTCCAAATCGAGGAAAGCGACGGCTTTGTTTTGATTGACGAATTCAGGAAGCTCTATCCCAACATCCCCCTCATGCTCCTGACCGGCGCCGTTTTCGGCAAGGGCGCCGTCCGCGAAGTCATTGAGAAGAAAGTGGCCAGCTACCTGGACAAAACCGCCTCCCTTTCCCAAATCATGGACGAAATCCACCGTCTCATCGGCGACCCCGAAGCCGGTGGAGCGAAGAATTAATCCCCGGCCTGCCCTTGCAGCGGCAGGGAATGGAGAGAACCGGGGTTGGAATGGTTAGAATCCACGCGGTTTCAAACCCGCCGTCGCATAAACCGCGTCAATCACCCGCATATTCGCCAGCGCGTCCGCTGCCGTGGTCACGACAGGCCCCTCGCCTCGCACCGCCGCTGCGAAGGCCCGCAATTGCCAGGCATAGCTTCGCTCCGGCGAAAACCGTTCCACCCGTGTGCCGCCGTCACTCCGCACCTTCAGCCGATGGAAAAAATGCGGCTGAAAAGGAAACCAGACCCGCAATTCTCCCTTCGTTCCACGGACCAGCGCCCACGTCCACAGCAAAATCCGCGACCACAAGGAGCAGGTCATGCGGGCCGTCGCGCCCGCCGGGAACTGGAATTCCGCCTCCATAAACCGGTCAATTTGCGGCGAAGCCAGCAGCGCCCGCGCCCCGGTCACCTCCGGTTCCGCCCCCGCCAGGAAGCGAATCAGATTAATGCAATAACACCCCAGATCCATCGTCGCTCCGCCACCCAACTCATACCGATAGCGGATGTTGGAAGGATTCCAGAGCGGCGCGCAAAAATGCGCTTCAACGTGGCGCAACCCGCCCAATTCCCCGCCCGCCACAATCTCCTTCATGCGCAACACCAGCGGATGACAGCGGTAATGAAATGCCTCGACCAATATCCGCCCCGCCCTGGCCGCCGCCTCCTTCATCTGTTGCGCTTCCCGCGCATTGCAACTCATTGGCTTCTCGCAAAGCACATGTTTGCCCGCCTGGAGCGAGCGAATGCTCCACTCCGCGTGCAAACTGTTGGGCAGCGCAATATAAACGGCGTCAATCCCCGCATCCTCCGCCAACTCCTGGTAACTTCCCAGCGCGCGGGGAATCCCGAACCGCCGCGCAAAATCCCCGGCCCGCGCCGGGTCGCGCGCCGCCACCGCCTCGACGCGCACCTCGCCGCCGAGCAATCGTGCCGGGTCCACCAGCGCGGCCGGCCCAATTCGCGCCGCCCCCAACATTCCAATTCTAATCATCTCTCCGACTTGATTTGAGGAATCATCCGCGCCCCCGGTCAAAACGCAGCTATCTTGGGGAAGTCTTTCTCGGGGTCAATGTTCAAGTCCCGGATGGCCTGGGCGACGGTCTCGCGGCTGACCGCGCCCCGTTGGGCCAGGGTGTGGAGGGTCGCGATGACGGTGCTTTCGGCGTCAATTTCGAAAAAGCGGCGCAAGTGGGCGCGGCTTTCGCTGCGGCCAAAACCATCGGTGCCCAGGGTGGTCAAGCCGCCGGGAACCCATTTGGCGATCTGGTCGGGAACGATTTTCATGTAGTCGGAAACGGCGATGAAAGGGCCGGTTTCTTTTTCGAGCAATTGCTGGAGGTAAGGCTTCCTGGCGGGCTGGGCGGGGTGGAGCATGTTCCAACGCGCGGCCAGGAGGGCTTCGTTGCGGAGATTCTTGTAGGAGGTGGCGCTCCAAACGTCGGCGGAGACATCGTAGCGCGCGGCCAGAATTTCCTGGGCGCGCAGGGCGGAGCGGAGGATGCTGCCGCTGCCGAGGAGGTGGGCCCGGTGTTTTTTGCCCTCGGGACCGGGCTTGAATTTGTAGAGGCCCTTGATGATGCCGTCCGCGCAACCGGGGGGCATGGGCGGCTGGGGATAGCCTTCGTTGTAAAGGCAAAGGTAATACATGATTTCCTCCCCATCCTCGAACATCCGTTTCATGCCATCGCAAATAATGGCGGCCACTTCGTAGGCGAAGGCGGGATCATAGACGTAAAGAGTGGGGATGGTGGAGGCGGTGAGAGGGGAATGGCCGTCCTGGTGTTGCAGCCCCTCGCCGTTGAGGGTGGTGCGGCCGGAAGTGGCGCCGAGCAAAAAGCCTTTGGTCCGGCTGTCGCCGGCCAGCCAGAATTCATCGCCCACGCGCTGCGGGCCGAACATGGAATAGTAAATATAGAAGGGAATCAGGTTGACGGCGTGGTTGGCGTAGGCGGTGCCGGCGGCGACAAAGGAGGCCATCGCGCCGGCTTCGGTGATGCCTTCTTCCAGAATCTGGCCGTCCTTGGCTTCGTGGTAGAAGCTGAAGCCGGCCTGCTTGTCCACCGGTTCGTAAAGCTGTCCCTTGGAGGAGTAGATGCCGATCTGGCTGAAGAGCGGATCAATGCCGAAGGTGCGGGCTTCGTCGGGAATAATGGGAACGACGCGCCGGCCGATGTTGGGGTCCCGCGCCAGAATGGTCAGCAGGCGGACAAAACTCTTGGTGGTGGAAGCCTCGCCCGCGCCGGAACCCTTGAGCAATTCCTGGAAGGCCTCCAGGCGCGGGGTCTTGAGCGGTGGCGCCTTGACCTGGCGTTTGGGGACAAAACCGCCCAACTTCTTGCGCCGTTCCAGCAAATACTTCGTTTCGGCGGAATCCCTGGCCGGACGAAAGAAGGGAGTGTCAACAATATCTTCATCGCTGATGGGCACGTCGAAGCGGGCGCGGAACTCGCGCAACTCCTTTTCGTTCATCTTTTTCTGCTGGTGGGAAATGTTGCGGCCTTCGCCGGCTTCGCCCAGGCCGTAGCCTTTGACCGTCTTGGCCAGAATGGCGGTGGGGCCGCCCTTGTGTTCCACGGCGGCCTTGTAGGCGGCATAAACCTTGACCGGATCGTGGCCGCCGCGCACTAGGCGGGTCAGGTCGTCGTCGCTCAGAGGGTCCACCAGGCGGAGGAGTTGGGGATATTTGCCGAAGAAATGGCGGCGGATGTAGCTGCCGGGAGCAACGGTGTATTTTTGGAAATCGCCATCCACCGCCTCGTCCATGCGCTTGAGGAGCAGGCCGGAATCGTCGCGGGCGAACAGTTCATCCCAGGCGGAGCCCCAGATGACTTTGATGACATGCCAGCCCGCGCCGCGAAAGACGCCCTCCAGTTCCTGGATGATCTTGCCGTTGCCGCGCACCGGGCCGTCGAGGCGCTGTAAATTGCAGTTGACAACCCAGGTGAGGTTGTCCAGCCCCTCGCGCGCCGCCAGGGTGAGGGCGCCGAGGGTTTCCGGCTCATCGGCTTCGCCATCGCCGACGAAGGCCCAAACGCGCGGTTCCTTTTCCGTTTGGAGCAGGCCGCGGGCCTTGAGGTAGCGGACAAAGCGGGCCTGATAGATGGACATGATGGGGCCGAGCCCCATGGAGACGGTGGGGAATTGCCAGAAATCAGGCATCAAATAGGGATGGGGGTAGGAAGAAAGGCCGCCGCCCTCGGCCAGTTCGCGGCGGAAATTGTGGAGATGGCGCTCGTCCAGGCGGTACTCCAAATAGGCGCGGGCGTAATTGCCGGGCGAGGTGTGGCCCTGAAAATAAACCAGGTCGGCGGGCCATTTATTGTCGCCGCCGCGAAAGAAATGGTTGTAGGCCACTTCGTAAAGAGTGGCCATGGAGGCATAGCTGGAAATGTGGCCGCCCACCTCGGCTTCCTCGCGCTGGGCGTTGACGACCATGGCCATGGCGTTCCAGCGGGCCAGGCTCTTGATGCGCCTCTCCAGTTCCCGGTTGCCGGGATAATGCGGCTCGGCGCCGGGCGGGATGGTATTGATGTAGGGGGTGTTGACGGGCTGGGCCGCCGCCGACCCGGCCGAGCGCAGGCGCAAGATCAGGTCGTTGCGCAACAAACGGGCCACTTCCGCGTCCAGGTTTCTCAGCCCGGCCTCAATCGTCCCCTCCAGCGCGTTGACCAAGCTGTGATCGGAAGGGCCGGGCGGCCCCGGCGGCGAGGCGGACTGGGCCGCGATTCCGGGCCGGTGGGATTTAGGTCTGCTCTGCATTCAAAGTTTAAGGTTCACGATTCAAATCCAAGCATTCGCTGCGCGCATGCCCCGCTCGAAGTCTAAAGTTTCATGGGCAAAGTTCAAAGTTTTTTTTGGCGAACTTAGGCGTGGGGTGGAGTGATGGGGTGATGGAGTGGTGCAAGTGCAGATTGCAGAGTGCAGAATGCAAGATGGGAGCAATCGGCGAATTCGACTGTTTTGACGGGAAATGCGGTTGGGTGCATGGCAACCCCCCCCTTCCCCCTGGGTCGCAAATCCGAAATCCGAAATCCGAAATCCGAAGTGCATGACAGGCCCCCCACCCCCCTGGGGTCGGGAAGTGAAAACAGGTGAAATTAGCTGAAACTAGGTGAAACCAGGTGAAATTAGGTGAAAAGAAACTGAAATCAGCCGCCATCCTTTTTGAACGGCGAACCCCGTGTGGAGTGATGGAGCAGGAGTCATGGAGGGATGGAGTGATGGCGTCGGCGCGGCCAACGCCAGCAGAAGAATGCGGGGAATCCCGTCTTGGACCCGTCACCGTCTGATTCCACTGTGCCTTCCCCGTTCTCACTATATGGATTTTAGCATGTAGGGAAGGATTGCTGGAAGGTTCTAAGCGTTAGATACTTAGGTTTGGAAATTGTGAATTATAAATGGAAGGAGAGGACAGGGTGGGCAGTGCGGCAAGCGGCAAACCAAGGAATTGAACCACGGATGGCACGGATTTCACGGATAAAAAAGACCTTTCAACGCGAAGCCGCCAGTGCGAACCGAAGGCAACGAAGGCAACGAAGGAATTGCCCCTCTTCGTTTGCTTGGTTCGCTTCTGTTGCAAAAGGTGCTCATGGAGAGGACAAGAAAAGGCCTTTGCCCGCAGATCACGCAGATGAACGCAGATGAAGAGCTTTTCTTTTCCCTAAGAAACTCTTTGAACCGCGAACCACGCGGACCACGCGAAAAATCCAGACCTGTCCCCGAAAGCTTTTAGCGTTCGGGTGTTTGGTGTATTTCGCGGTTTACCCGGAATTCTGTATTGGCACGGGTTTGGAAGTTCGCTGGCCCGAATGCGAACAGAAGGGAACGAAGGAATAGCCCCTCTTCGTTTCCTTGGTTTGCTTCTGTTCCAAAAAAGTGCTCTTGGGGGGCCAAATTGGGCGGGCGGCGGGCCGCAGGAGTCTGAGCGGCGAAGTGCGCCAGAGGAGTCGTTTTCGGGCGTTGCTGCGCGTGGGAAAAGTGAAAAGTTATGGTTTGACCCCTACCCCCTACCCCTACCCCTACCTTCTGCTACATCAGCCCTTTTCGTTGAGCATCTTCTTGGCCTCTTTTAAGTCAATTTTAGCCTTATGCCCATGCTTCGCCAGCAAATTGAGCAGGTTCGCGCCATTCAACAGAACGAGCGGTTTTCCTTTCGCAAATGAATAAGAATCCGGCCCATAGTCTGAAGTTGTCACTAATATTCCCTTGCTGGCGCCCTCGTTAAGAACTGTGCCGTACAGGTCTCGCACGGCGGAAACGCCGACCGTATTGGTATAGCGTTTTGCTTGAATCACCGTTTTTCCCCCACGAATCACGTCAGGGTCAAATGCGACTGCGTCAACGCCCCCGTCACGGCTGGCCTGCGTGATCTTCACTTCCCCGCCAGCTTGCTTGAATTCCTTTTCGAACAACTCCCGAATCAATTGCTCGAATTCTTCCCAGTCCATCGCCGCAAGGTTGATTCCGTCGTTGAGATAATCTGCCACTTCATGCGACGCAATGAACCGTCTGTCTTCCCGGCTAATCGTCAGAACAGGTGCAATGGGAGTCAAGCTGTGGAGTTTCGAGCTCCCAACGCCCTTCAGCGCCTTGAAGCAAACCTTCGGATCGACATTCTGTAAATTAATTGCTTGGAATTCCTCCTTTTTAACCTGTACCGACAATATGCAGGCGTTGACCTCCTTTCCAGTAGCTTTATCCAACGACCTGACCCAGCCATTGAACGAGATCGCAGCAAGGGCATTAGTGGTATCCGCTGAGAATAATTCGTGCAACGAACGGAGACAAATCTGGTAGAGGGCTTCATCGTAAAGCCTGCTTAACTCGACCTCAGAAAGAAATGTCTCCGTGAAGTCGTCTTTTGATTTGACATACTTTACCTCTTTCAGGGTTGGGAGACAATCAGGAGGGGGGAGAGCGTAATCTACGATAAGAATTCTTGTCTCTGGGTTGTATTCGTGGTCAAAGTCCGGTGAAAAACGATCTGGATAATTGGAATTCGCGAGAACCATTTCGCAGTAATCCTCGACCCCGTCGACTCTCAGGGTTTCGTATCTCGCCCTAAGATCATCGATTGTGGCGTCCTTTGTAGCGAGTTCATTCTGATACTCTTGCGCTTCGAGGTTCCACTTGTCTACCTCTTTGACGTTTTTGGCATATAACTGGTCGTTTTGAAGGCGAATTTCTCTAACAGAAGCGTCCCACCGCGCGTCGACCTGCCGAACTGCTTCTTCCCAAGCGTTGTGGTCGGAAATATAAAGTCCCTTTAGTCTGCGCGTCTTTTCCTCCGCGCGCGATTTGACGAGCTTATCGAGCACCCCAAAATCAGGCTGATACCTCAAATCCGATGGGTGGGGTTCGCGCGGATAGTGGAAAGTGCTTTGGCTGTCGCGCGCGGCAGCCTCTTCTAACAAAGGTTGGTCATGCGACAAGGCAGCTTGCGGTTTGGGTGGAAAAGTCAAATACTTTGGTGAGATCGGCATCGCTTTTGCAAAAGGGCGATGTTTCTTAAGTTTCACCCAATCCATGATGCATGGCGAGCCAAGCGCAACAGAAAGAAGCGACCTCACCGCCTCGACTGCCTCCCGCGCCTCCTTCGTTCGTTCCTCCGCTTCCAACAGCTTGTCCTTCCGAGCGTCTATGGCGTTCTGCTTCGTCTGCTGGGCGCTCACCACCGCATCCCATTTGGCTTCCCATTCGGCCACTTGCGCCTGCGCCTTCGCCAAAACAATACCTTCATCCGTGCCGGAGATCACACGCTGTTTACCCAACCCCTTGTGGCTGACGGTATAAGTATATCGGTACGCCATAATTCGTTCGTGAGTATCAGGAAATACCATTATCTGCCACGGATGAGCCTCGCAAGCATATTCGTAACCGTCCGGTCCACCCGGGCGCACGACAGAATTCTTCGGTTAGGCTGCCAGCTTTAGGCAATCATTGCTGGCAGCGCGGCTGTTGAGGCGCTCTTTCCAGAACGGGTCGAGGCGGCGGCTGGAGTGGATACAGCGC
>JBEKVM010000177.1:0-9336 GCA_049513975.1 Verrucomicrobiota bacterium
GCCTGGAACCTGGCATTGTCTTCCATGAAGGGCCGGGCTTGCTCGACCAGTTTAAAGGCGCCCGTGTAATCATCCTTGTCGAGTAACTGCTCGATTTCCGGCACCGCCGTTTCCAGCGCCCACTTCACGTTCCGCAAGCTTCCCCGTTCCTTCTCACTGGCTTGTTGCGCCTTCTCTGCCAACTGCGCTGCTTTCCGCTGCTCCTCTTCTTCTGCCCGAGCCTGAACTGCCTTGTCCCTTTCAAGGCGCGTCTGATGCCAGCCGATGGCGGCCAAACCCAAGCCGGCGACCAAGGCGATGAGCACTGCCGTCCCAGCAGCAAACATAAGCTTGTTGCGGCGAAACGCTTTCTGAAACTTGTAGGCGGCGCTGGGCGGGCGCGCCACCACCGGTTCGTTGCTCAAATGACGCTGGATGTCCATCGCCAGACCGTTGGCCGTTTCGTAACGGCGCGTGCGGTCTTTCTCCAGCGCCTTCATCACGATCCAGTCCAGGTCGCCCCGCACCAAATGAATCAACTTCGGCGCCTCGGATTTCCGGTGTTTGGCGACCGCCGTCAGGTCAGCACCCAGCATCGTGCTCAAACGGGTCGAGGGACGCGCCGGCTCCTGCTCCCGGATCGTGCGGCGGATTTCATCCAGGCCGGCTTGCAGCATCTTTTTGGCGTCAAAAGGTGTCTGGCCGGTCAGCAATTCGTAGAGCAATACGCCCAGACTGTAGATGTCGCTGCGGGTGTCAATGTCCAGCGCGCTCATCTCCGCCTGCTCCGGACTCATGTAAGCAGGGGTGCCGATGAACTGCTCGAAGGCGGTGAAGAGGGTTTGATCGGTCAGTTTGCCGTGCGTCGCCTTGGCGATGCCGAAGTCAATCACCTTGGGCAAGGGAACCCCGTCGTTCATCGTGACCAGAATGTTCGATGGCTTGAGGTCGCGGTGAATGACGCCTTTCTGGTGCGCGTGCTGAACGGCGCGACATACTTGGATGAAAAGATCAAGCCGTTCCCCGGTGGAAAGGTTGTTCTGGTCGCAGTAATCGGTGATTTTGATGCCGCGCACCAGTTCCATGACGAAATACGGACGGCCGGTGTCAGTCGCACCCGCCTCCAACACCCTGGCGATGTTCGGATGATCCATCATCGCCAGCGCCTGGCGCTCCGCCTCGAACCGGGCGATGACGTTCTTGGTGTCCATCCCCAGCTTGATGACCTTGAGCGCGACCCGGCGGCTGACCGGTTCCTCCTGTTCGGCCATATAAACGACACCGCAGCCGCCTTCGCCGATTTGTTGGAGCAGTTTGTAGCGGCCAATCCGGTCACCAGGTTTCTCGGCCGGAACGACCGCGAGGCGGACAGTTCCGCCCGGTCTTGGCGGAACGGCTGCCGGGCTTTCGAGGAAGCCGTCCGCCTTGTCGCCAGCCTGAAGCAGTTCCTCGACGCGCTGACGCAGTGCGGCGTCGCCGGCGCAGACCTCATCGAGGTAGGTGGCGCGCTCCGCGGCCGGCAATTCCAGCGCCGCGTTGAAAACTTCAATCTCGCGTTCAGATGGCTGAGACATGGGCAAATCCAATCATTCACTCTTCAATGCGAAAAACCAGCCCAAAAAGGGCACCCAAGAATGTTGGAATAAGCAGGATTGGCGTTTGCGTGCCGGCATTTGCGTTGACAAAGCCTTGCCGGGCGGCGTATCGAAGCGGGTCATGTTCACTTCCGATGGCAGTTCAAGAACCCACCCCGTCCTTCAACTCCGATTTGGAAGAATTTGCTCCGCCATCGTGCTCCTGACTTCCGTCGCGGCGATGGCCGGGAAAGCAGAGGCGCAACCGGCGGCGCCGCCGGCCGGGGCGGCGCGGGCGCCTGCTCCGACGCCTGACTCCTATCGCCGCCTCGCCGGCGAGGTGGAAGCCAATCTGCAAAAAGAGATTCTTGACAAGTGGTTTCCCAACGCGGCCGATGAGCAAGGCGGCGGCTTCTTTGAGAATTACAGTCAGGACTGGACCCGGGCCCGGCAGAATAATAACCGAAGCCTGGTCTATCAATCCCGCTTAACCTGGACTTCCGCCCAGGCCGCGCGCCGCTATCCGGCCCGGGCCGATCTTTACCTCGCGATGACGAGGCGCGGGGCGGCGGAATTGATGGAAAAGCTTTGGGACAAGAGGCACGGAGGCTTCTATTGGACCGTGGACACGAGCGGACAGCCCGTCGGTCAGGGCGCTTCTTGGAAACAAGTTTATGGCATCGCCTTTGGCATCTACTCGCTGGCGGCCAGTTATGAGGCCACCAAGGACCGGCCGGCGCTGGATTTCGCGCTGAAAGGCTTTCGCTGGCTCGATGAACACGGTCACGATGATCAAAACGGCGGCTATTTCGAGGTCTTGAATTTGGATGGCTCGCCCGCCCGCAACGGCGTCAGTGTGGTCGGCGCCCGTCCCGGCCAGAAGTCCATGAACACTTCCATCCACATCCTCGAGGCCTTCACCGGCCTCTATAAGATCTGGCCGGATGCCGCCTTGAAGGCCCGCTTGCAGGAAATGTATGACATTAACCTGCACAAAATCTATTCGGAAGCGGGCTGCCTGACCATGTTCTTCAATCCCGACTGGTCGCGAGTGGCCGGGCGCGATTCGTTCGGCCATGACGTTGAAACCGGCTTTCTGCTGGTGGAGGCGGCGGAGGCCCTGGGCCAGGCCGATCCCGCCGCCTGGTCGGCCGCCCGCCACCTGGTGGATCACGCTCTCCAATACGGCTGGGACAATGAGCGCGGCGGCTTATATGATGGCGGAGACATGACCGCCGAGGGCGTGGTGACCGGCAATCTGGCGACGGACAAAATCTGGTGGGTGGAAGCCGAGCAACTCAACGTCCTGCTCCTGCTCCACAGCCATTACGGCAAGGAGACGCGGAAGTACTGGGATGCCTTCGTCCAGGAATGGAACTATATCTCCCGGTATCAAGTGGATCATCAACACGGCGGTTGGTATCCGACAGTACGGGCGGACGGCAGCCCGGTCAACGGCGTCAAGAGCGATGGCTGGACCGAATGCTACCACCAAGGCCGTTCCCTGCTGACCGTCTCGGGGACCCTCCTGCGTTTGGCGGACGGAAAGTGAGCGTGGCGGGTGACGCAAGGTTGCGGCCGCCAACGGCGTGCGCTGGCGCCTCAGCGCTTCCTGGCCGGGCCAAAAAAATAGCCGCCGCGAATGCGCGCGCCCCGCACCTTTCCGGGAAACGACGGTCTATGCCCGGCTTTGTCCTCCTCGAAGAGCGCGGTGTATTGGTAGTCAAAATCGTCCAGCTTCACCCGCCGGATTTTTTGGCTGATGAACCGTTCGATGGCATAGACATGCGGCGCGTCGCCCGCCACCATCAACGTCAGCGCGTCCCCGGTCTGCTCGGCGCGGCCCGTCCGCCCGATGCGGTGGATGTAATCCTCCGGGTGTTGCGGCACGTCGTAATTGATGACATGGCTGACATCGGCGATGTCCAGACCGCGCGAGGCGATGTCGGTGGCAACCAGCGCCTCGAAGCGCCCCTGGCGGAAGCCGCGCAGGGCGTCCTCCCGTTCCCGTTGCGTGCGGTTGGAATGTAGGACAGCCACGGGGTGATTATGGCGCTTGAGGGCGTTGGCCACATGGTCGGCCCCGTGTTTGGTCCGGCAAAAAATGATGGCCGAATCGCATTTCAATTTCTCCAGCAGTTTGAGCAACAACTGCGCCTTCTGCCCTTCCGCCACCGGGTAAATGACATGGGACACCGTTTCCGCCGGCGTCCGCCTCGCCCCGATCTCCACCGTCTCCGGATTTTTCATGGCCCACTGCACCAGCGTCTCGATTTCCGGCGGAATGGTCGCCGAGAAAAGGGAGGTGTGTCGCTCGCGCGGGACTTTTTGCACGATGCGCCGCACGTCCGGGAGAAATCCCATGTCCAGCATTCGGTCCGCCTCGTCCAGCACCAGGTATTTCACCTCGTCCAGACGGCAGGTGCCGCGTTCCATGTGGTCGAGCAACCGGCCCGGCGTCGCCACGATCACGTCCGCGCCCCCGCCCAGCGCGTCCATCTGCTTGCCGTAACCGACCCCGCCGTAAAGGACGGCGGTGTGCAAATTGGTGAAGCGGGCAAAATCATGAATGGCGGTTTCCACCTGCGCGGCCAGTTCGCGCGTCGGCTCCAGCACCAGACAGCGGCTCTTTTGCTGATGGTGGTCCAGCAGCGATAAAATGGGCAGGGCGAAGGCCGCCGTTTTGCCGGTGCCGGTTTGCGCGCTGCCGATCACGTCGCGCCCTTGCATGACGAGCGGAATGGTGCGGATTTGAATCGGGGTGGGAACGAGATAGCCCACCGCCTTGACCCCTTGCAGGATCGCCGGGGAAAGGCCAAAGGTGGTGAAAGACATAATTTAAATGGCGCCGCAACTTTCAGGGCGCGTTCGAGGGTGAAGCGGACACTCCTTCGGCCGGCGGCGCGACGGGAGGCTGCGGGTGAGGTTCTGGGACCATTGCGGATTCTTCGGTTGCGGATTGCCCGCCCTCCGAAGCCGCAATGGAATTGGGGACAACGGCCTTTGCCGCCGCGGCCGCATCCGGGGCGGCGGGGGATGGCTCTTGCGCTGGTGTTGCCATTGCGGATTGCGCGGCAGCCGCAACGCTGCCTGCAGCGTCGGTGCTTTGCGCCGGGGCGGGCATTTCTGCGGACACCCGCTGGGCGGGCGTTCCACCTCCGGCCGCGGGAGCGGTTGTTTTCGGTTCGGGTTTTGGCGGCTTGATGACCGGCTTCTTGGCGGTTTCCAAAATCCCGTTGGCAAACTCAATGACATGGCCTTCGTGAATGAGCCAATGCAAATCACTCGCCACCGCCGTTTGTTCCGGACTGGCTTCCGGCGTCGGCGCGGCCGCAACTGCGGCCGCCGTCCCAGGCGCAACCGCGGCCGCCGCCGCGGGCGCGGCAACAGGCGCGGCAACAGGCGCGGCGACAGGCGCGGCGACAGGCGCAGAGGGGGCCAGGGACTCGATCAATTTTCGCCGCGTGCATTTGGGCGTGGCGTTGATAAATTCCACGATCTGCCGCACTCCTTGGGAAACCGGCGTGGCCTCCATGTCCAGGAAATGCGGACGCGCCACCGAGACATGCGTCACCGTGCGGTTGACCTTGAAAAACTGCAATCCGCGGCTGGCGAACTGCTGGCTCAAGGTGGTGGCCAGCTTCAAGGGGAACCGGCGCTGCTCCTCCCAGGCGCTGCGCAACAATCGTTGCAAGGCGGGCGAGCGCAATTGCCGGCCGGCCGGGCCGCTCATGGTGTGGGACTCCACCGCCTTGATCAAATTGGGCAGATGCGTCTCGCGGAAATGTTTCTCCACCGCTTCCCGGCTCCCCAGCTTGAGCGCCTCCGGCACGTTCAGGCAGGTGTATTCGGTCTTGGTGCTCTGGTCTTCGATCCATTTTTTCACCACCGCCTCGTCCTTCACAATTTTCACCCGCGCCTTGAAGGCCTCGTAAGGCATGCGCGCGAAACGCTCGCTGTGCAGTTTGCGCAGTTTATTCTGATAATCATGATAATTGGGCGGTCCCAGGATCGTCCCGCTCATCCCGCATTGCGCCACAAAGGTATAAGTGCCCCGCGGCGGTTCGGTCGCCGTCTTTTCCGCCTGGTAAAACATGCCGAAATTCCGGCCCAACAGATGCGTCACCGCCTCGTCCTCCGAAAGCCAGAGCGAGTCATCCAGCGCGCACAGATAGAGCGGCTGCGCCACCTTGCCCGCCGCGTCCTTGATCACCTCCCACCGCACCTGTTGCCGTTCCGGTTTGTCCAAAATCAACTGCGCGATGTCGAAAAGCGGATAGGCCCGCCCCGTCATCCGAATTTGCCGCGCCATCGAATCCAGCCCTTTTTCGTCCGGCAAAATCGTGGCGGTCAACTGCGGCAAGGGCGGCGGCGCGGCTTCCCGCGCTTCGAATCGTTGGGCCGGTTCGCGCCGGCCCTCGCGCGGACCTCCCCGGCCTGCGCCTTCGCGGCCCCGCTGGGGCGGACCGCCGCCGCGGGAGCGTTGCTCGCCGGGCCGGGACGGCCCGCGCGGCGGACGGCGGCCGGGCCGGTCGTCGAAACGGCTTTCCCGGCGGTCGTCGCCCGCGAACCCGGCGTATTTATTGGCGGCAGGGGATTCCTGCGCCCAAGCGGGGAGGAAAAGCTTCTCCAAATCAAATTCTGTTTCTGGCGGCTCGCTCATCGTAATGGTTTTTGCAAACGTGGAAAACCCCCGTCAATGCATCAAGCGCCCACAGCATGGCCTGCCCGCCGCCGGATTGCAAGCGCGCAAAGGCGCCCTGCTGTGGCGCGGGCCGCAACGCGTCTGGCTTGGATGGCAGGGCGGGCAGTCCTCTGCCCGCCGCACGACCGTAGTGCGACCTCGCGTCTTACGGGGGGTTGTTTCATATTGTCCAGGCAATGAGTTTGCAGGCCGCGGGCCTTGGCTTGGCCCAAGGCCGGCAGGAGCAACGCGGCGAGAATGGCGATAATGGCAATGACCACCAGCAGTTCGATGAGGGTGAAGGCGCGGTTGAAGCCGATGGAGCACTGGCTTTGAAGGACTGTCGCTTGTTCTTTCATGTTCTCCGCCTTTTCTTCGCAGCGGGCATCCTGCCATTGTCTTGCTCACGGGCAAGTCAGGCAAGCGTTAAGGTGCAGCCATTCCTCCGGCCCCAAGTCAAGCACCACGGCCCGCAGCGAATTGACACCGGCGCATCTCACCACGGTTCTTGCGAAGGGGAATGCGCGGGGAGCACACGCGCCCCTCGCGTGTGCTGACCGGCGCCCTCGCCGGTCAGTCTTGGTTTCAAGCGCTTCAGACCGCAACGGCTCCGTCTGGCTGTGTGGTCGGCGGGGGCGCCGACCACTGCCCGCGAGGCGCGGGCGCTCCCCAAAAATTAAGAACAGTGCCAAGATGCCCCCAGGCGCATGCGCCCCCGGCGCCCCCGGCGAATTGACACCGCCGCGCCCCTCCTCTAGCCTTCCCTCCAATGAATTCACAGGAGCGCGCTTTCCACGAGTTCGCCGAATTCGCTTCCAAACTCAAAGTTCATCCTGTCTTTGGAAGGCGCGGCGGCTTAGGCTCAAAGCGCAAATGACATCGCCGACCAGATGGGAAGCAAACCTCATGGCTGAATCACGCCTTTTTTTGGCAACAACTGCGTCGCAGTCAAACACGAAGCCGCGCAGAGCGTGGCCGCCCATGCCGCCAGGATTTGCATCTTGGAACTTGAGTTTGAAAAGAGTGGAGCGATAATCACCAAAACGTGAAAGCGCACACAGCGGAGAGTTACGAAAGCAGAATGCTTCATCAGTTGGCAATGCCAAACAGGGAGCAAGTTGAGCATGTACTGCTTCGTACGCTTCTCAAACACGGCGGCGTCGTTAAAGAGTTCGCCGGCGGAGAGGAAATCGTCCGCGAAATGGCTGACGAATTTGGGTTGAGTGAACCTCAACGCTCTGCTTTCTTGGAAACCGTATATCGTAAGGAGAATCGCACAAAAAAAGCTATTCTGTGGCATCGCTTGCTATTTCGAGCTGCCGATGCTTTGGCTCACGCGAAATTGGTTTCTAGTCCAAACCAAACTTTTCGACTATTTGGAAAAAGAGAATGGTTGCTGACGGAACTCGGCTTTGATGCAGCATTGCGGCTTTGCAATATCCCATCTGCACTGAAAGACTCTCTGCCTATCAAGTCTCTCGAAGTTCAGAGGGTCGTGAAAAAACTTATAGAATCTCCAAAACCGGAGAACTACGATCCCGTTGACAGCGGCAAGAAGGTGACCAAAACGACAAGGGAATCGGCTTTGCGGGATCGAGGCTTTCGTCAGGCAGTTATCGAGGCGTACGATTACAAATGCGCTGTTTGCGGTCTTAAAATTAAGTCGCCCGACTTATTGTCGTGGGAAGTAGAGGCTGCACACATTGTTCCCAATCATTTTCTGGGCCGTGACGATATATGGAACGGGATAGCGTTTTGCCGCCTTCACCATTGGGCGTTCGATGTTGGTTGGTTCACATTATTAGATGATTATCAGATCCAAGTTTCATCGCAGATTTCTCGTTTGCCAGCAGATTGCGGGAAAATGGGTAATTACGAATTCATTCGATCCCTTACGGATAGACCAGCGACTATAAGTTTGCCGAAGCGGCACGAACTTTATCCCCATCACAACGCGATTCGGTGGCACCGTCGAAATAGTTTTAAGATGCAAACCGTAACTTCTCCCTAGGCGTTCCTATGAAAAATGCTGATGGAATCTTGCCACAACATTCCAACCCCAGGGGCAAACGAATGACAATCCAAGTCAACACAGTTCTTAATGCACTCCCACGCGACACTATCAAGGCGATCCACAACGCCGAACCTGGGCATGTCCCAGAAGTACTCAGGCTGATGCTGTTTGTTTACGTGAACCTACCAGCCACGCCAATCGAACTCACCCGTTACGACTCCGCCGATTATAACCGGCTCTGCCGGGACTTCACCAAACGATTTTGCGATGAGTCTGGCACGTTGAATTGGCGCAAGGTTGGAAGTGCCAGGCGATGGGCCAAAGTGAGTGGATGGCAATAGCGGCAGCGAGAGGTGTGGATTTTGGAAAACAGCGGGGCGATGTTCAGGAGGTCGTCGCCCTCAAATTAGGTCGGAACATTTTCAATCCGAGCCTGACGAGCAAGCAACGAGCAAGCCATCGCTCCGGCCCAAATGCTGTTGAAACTGGGAGAAAAGAAATGACATGAAGACCATTGAAGCCCAAATCCCGGAGCCGGTGCTCAAACAGGCGCAGGAACTGGCGGCGCGCGAGCACATCCCGCTGGAGCAGATCATCAGCCTGGCCGTCACTCAGGCTGTCGGCGTCTGGAGCAACGAAAGTTACGTCGCCCTGCGCGCCAAGCGGGCCAGCCGGGACAAGTTCCTCGACGCGCTCAAGGAAGTGCCCGATGTCGAACCTGCGGATTACGACCGCCTGCCGGAAGGTTATCAACGGGCTGGCTGATGTGCGAACAAGCGCCTGCGCGGCTGCGGATTGCCGGATGATTTCATTCGTTATCCGCCAGGGTGTTGTAATAAGCCAATTCAGTTCACCGGCTGGGAGAAAGACAACGCCAAATTTGAGGCGCAGCTTGAAAAGGTCATCCAAGCCCTCCGCGCCAGCACCGCCGCCCGCGACCTCCCGCCCAAGCCGCGCCTCTAGCCCGCATATTTCACACCTCCAAACGCCGCGTGAGGGCACGCGGCCTACAGGAGCCGCCGGAGGTGTTTGTAGGCCGCGTGCCCCCACGCGGCGCACTGTTTTGGCGCTTCCATCGGAGTGTG
>JBEKVM010000178.1:0-9191 GCA_049513975.1 Verrucomicrobiota bacterium
TGGCCTCCTTGCGACACCCGCATGGCGACCCGCTGATCGGAGGTTGCAGGGCTGGCGATGCCAATGAAACAGAGCACCACCTGATAGCCCGCCCTCACCGCGCTTCTAAGAAACGCCAGCTTGTCGCCCACCGGATCGGAGAAGACAGTTTCGAACACAAAACTTTCGCGTTGCTCCAAGAGGCGCTGCCGCAGCGCACCGGCCATTCTCGCCGCGCCATAAGCATCCACCCCCAGTTCCCGCGCCAGGATGTCCGCGTTGATCAATCGCAGTCCGCTGGGTTGAAGGTGAGCGTGGTAGAACGTGGTCTTCCCGGCTCCGTTTGAACCGGCCAAAGCCACGATCACCGGACGTTTGTCGAGCGGCAAAATCACGATTTCTTTGGCGTACCCGTCTGGAACTGCCGGTTGATGAAACGCCCGACCGTCCGTTTCCCGTTTTCTTCAATGCGCACCAAAAACCCCGCCTTATCGGGGGCCGGTTCGTAATGAGGATACGGCAAGGTGTCGAGATACTTTTCCAGCCGGCTTCGCCCTTTTGGGGTGTCCACCGTGGTCAGGCAGTCCGAGAGAGGGTGTGCCGCGGCCATTTTGCAGAGGGCCAGGGCTTGATCCCCCCGGAGCAGTGGTTCGATGGCGCGGCCCAGGTTTACCCAATACTCGATTTGTCCGGCGATGGATCGTTCGGCGATCTGGCCGGTCAAACGGGCATCGAGAACCAGGGCGTCCGAAAGCTTTACCGGTTGACTCATAGGGTTATGGTAGCATTTTGCCACCTGTTGTCAAGCCGTCCGTCAATCCGCCTTGATTGGCCCAAACGACCCAATCTGTCAATAATAGCAAGAACCGTTTCCGCTCAACCGACTCGACCTCCCGCCTGCCCCTCACGGATTGACGGCGCCCGCCTTCAGTGTGTCAACCACCGTAATCCCCTAAGAGACAAATTGTCCACGGAAGCGTTGTTCCCAACCTGACTGGCAATTCAGAACGCCCATCTTGATGTCCCCGAGCTTGATGCCGCGGGACAACATTTCGTGCTGGAAGACTGTCTCGGAGGACTGTGGTCCCCGGTTGATCTGAAAGATTCTGGCTCCGGAAAGTTGTCCCAAACGGCGGCAGTGCTTGTCGTGGAAATTCTCCCCCAATCCTGCGCCATGAAATCATCGAGAAGTGTGGTCAGGAATGTCGGGCTTCCGACCGTCATCTCCGCCCAAATCAAAGCAGGCCATTTCTATCGCGTTGCGCACGAAGATCTTCCCGTCTGCAATCGCCGGATGATTCCAAGTTTTGCCGTGCAGCGCCGGGAACCGCGCCAATTCTTCAAACGCAACCGGGCTGGCCTTGACCAGCGCCAAATCCCCATTGCCACCCAGGATGACCAAATGGCCGCTCGCGAGCAGCACCTGCCCATAGCCGAACCGCCCATCCCGCCATTTGCGCCCGCCACTGGCCGCGTCGAGGCAAACCAGGGTTTCATCGTCCAGGCCGTAAATGCAGCCCTCGAAAAGCACCGAACTGCTGAACTTGTTCTTGAGAAACATATTCTTCCAGATCTCATGCGCCTCGAACACCGCGTTGCTCTGCGTCACCTCAAACGCCGCGCACCCCTTCCCGTATCCCGCCGACAACAGGAAACGATTCGTGCCCAGCACAACCGGTTGCGCGATGGAATTGAAATTGTCCACCAGCCACGTCAAATGCCAGAGCAAGCGGCCGTCTTCAGGCCGTATCCCCATCACCCCTTGGGCGCTCATGATCAGCACCTGCCTTTGGCCGGCTAGAGTCACCAGCATGGGTGACGAATACGCCTGCCGGTCCGACTGCGATTTCCAAATCGGCGCCCCCGTCACTTTGTTATAGGCCGCCACCGAAGACCCGTTCGTCCCGCCCGGCAAGACGATCACTTTGTCCTCCACGATGAGCGGCGACACTGCCTCACCGTAGGCCAGCTCCTCCCCATGATTTTCCGCGAGAATGTTCCGCCGCCAAATCGTCCGGCCCGAATCGGCCTCGAGACACCGAAATTCACCGTTCCCGCCCATTGCGTAGATCCGGCCCTGGTCGTACGTGGGCGTGGCGCGCGGCCCCTCTCCGCCCATCGGCTCCTCGAATCTGTCGGGCCACCCATTTGTCCAAAGTTCCCTTCCGTCCGACACCGCGTAAGCCACCACGACTTCGCGATCCCGCCGCTGTTCAATGATGTAAGCCCGCCCGTCCGCCACAATGAATGAAGAATACCCGCCGCCAATCGGTTGCCGCCAAATCTGCCTCAGCCCGTCCTTCGGCCACTGCGTGAGAATCGGTTTCTCGTCATAGTGTCCGTCACGATTTGGTCCGCGAAAACCCGTCCAATAATTCGTTCCCCCCTGTGCAATTTGCGCAGAATTCGTCTCTGCCAATTTCGCCTGTGTTGCCCGGTTTTCCTCCAGCGTTTTGTAATCCGGCAAAGTCTTCGACAACGTCAGCACCGGCATATACCCCCCGCGCCATTCCACCACGTCAATTCCCACCACATAATATAAAAACCCGGGAATAAACGTGAGATACAACAACGTATAAATGAGCGCGAACACGGTCCCGAAAATCTTCCGTCCCCACCCGACCAGAGAGGAGCGCCACAGCAGCAGGATCCCCAGCGGCGGCAGCAAATAAGTCGCCACCCGGATCGCCTTAAGACTTTGAAATCGTTTCGTCATCAGAATAAACCAGCGACGGCAACATCCTCCTCAGTGACGGCAGCGTGCAACAAGTCTCCACCACCAATTTCAACCACAATTGGCTGCGCAAAACACCGGCTTGACCCTCATTGAAGTGCTCATGGTGATTGTCGCTCTTGTGCCGCACGCTCGAGTTTGGTTTCATAACGTTGCCGTAAGCTGGTGAGCGCAATTCAAGGTTCCGGTTTTTCTGCGGAGGGCGCGACCTCATCGGCCTCTTTCGAGGGGGATGGGATGCGGAGTTTGGCCAGTTTAGCGGTGTCGCCAAACCAGGCAATGGCCCCGCACCGGGTACACATGCGCCCGGTCGTTTCGACGAAACTGTCCTTGAGGGTCCAGAATTTTGTTTTCTTGGGCACGAAATAAACCAATCCGGCGCCCCGCACCTTGCCTTCCACCAATTCGTTGTGCCGGCAGACCGGGCAGACCTCCCGCGCCTTGTCCAAGTCCTTCGTGCTGTAGGAGATCTGCATGACCGAATCCAGGTCCTCCTGCCAGAAACGCGTGGAATCGCCGACCTTGCGGAAGGTGATTTTGCCGTCGCGCATCCAGCGGTAGAGGGTCGGCTCGCCCACGTCCAAGTATTCGGCGGCTTCCCGGATCGAGTACCACTTCATTTTTTTCGTGTTTTCAGTGTTTTCCATAGGTCAATTTATTCCTTTTGGCCTTAAAATACATCATTTGCTATTTTTTGCAACTTTTTTCTTGCAATTGATACAATTTAGTAGTATTTGATAGTTTATGAGAATCAGGAAACACCAAAAACCCAGTTTATCGGAGGTCCTGTCATGAATGAATCTAATGAACCCAATCCCGCGCCCGGTCCGACTGCAAACACTGCTTCGCCCAAAGCAACCCGTTCCCGAAACCCACTCGTGTGGATAATCATTTCCCTCGCGATGTCGGGTGTGCTGGCCGTAGTCGCTTACTCGGTATATGTGTGCGTACATGAGCCGGACCGGCAGGAAACCGTCGTGCTTGGGCAAACGAAGATCGCCGCGGGAAGCCCGGCGGGCCTGCGCATCGTCGTTCGGGACCGCGTTTCAGGAAAGCAGGCAAAAGGGGCGCGGGTGGAGTTGAGCCTGCTGGGCAAAGGTGCCCCACCCATCAAACTCGGGGCATTTCAGACGGATGCGTCCGGCAGCATCGCCGATCCAATTAATATCCCAGCAGTGGCCCCCGGCGAATATCAATTGGTGGTGGACGCCAAATCGTCGCTGGGCCGCGATCACGTTGTCAAAAAGGTCGAAGTCCAAAATCCCGCGCGCATTCTGCTTTCCTCCGACAAACCGATCTATCAACCGGGCCAGACGATCCATCTTCGCAGCCTGGCCGTCAATGCGCGAACCCAGAAACCGTTTACAAATGAGGCAGTGACTTTCGAAGTCAGCGATCCCAAGGGCAACAAGGTGTTCAAGCAAAGCCGGAAGTCGTCCGCGTTTGGGATTGCCTCGGCTGATTTTGTCCTCGCCTCGGAATTGAACCTGGGCCGGTATGAGATTCGCGCCATCACGGGCGCGGTGACGACCGAACGCACGGTTGAAATCAAAAATTACGTGCTGCCCAAATTCAAAATCCACATCACCACCGACAAGCCGTATTACCTGCCAGGGCAGACAGTGTCGGGATCAGTCCAGGCTGGTTACTTCTTCGGCAAGCCCGTCAACGACGGCACGGTCAAATTGACGGCCGCCACCATTCAGGAAAAGCCGGTCGTCATTTCAGACCTTCAGGGTCGGACGGACGGCGGCGGCAAGTTCTCCTTCCAGTTCGTTCTGCCCGATTTTCTTGTGGGAATGCCGCAGAATAAGGAGCAGGCGTTCCTGGATTTGACGGCGGAAATCGCCGACTCCGCGCAGCATCGGGAACAAACCACGTTGTCGTTGTCCGTCGCGAAGAGCGAGTTGGGGCTGGCGGCGATTCCGGAAGCGGGCGTGTTCGTCCCGGGTGTGGAGAATATTCTCTACGTCCTGACCGAGTATCCTGACGGCCGGCCGGCGGTATGCAAAACGTTTGTCAACGGGACGGCGTATGAAAGTGATAGCCAGGGAGTGGCCATGGTCAAGTTGGTTCCCGCTGACTCGAACCAGCAGGTTGAGATTCAAGCGCTTGATGCCTCCGGCCGGAAGGCCAAGCTCACCTACCGGGCGGACAGCCAAAGGACTGTTCCCGCCTTTTTGCTCCGCATCGACAAAGCCGTCTATCAGGCCGGCGAACAAGCGCGGGTGACGGTACTCTCGGCAGAGAAAGTGGGCACGATCTTCCTCGATGTGATCAAGGACAATCAGACGGTTCTGACCAGGTCCGTATCCTTGGAAAACCACAAGGCGGAGTATGCTCTTCCCCTGCCGGCCTCGTTGGTTGGGGCGCTCAAAGTGAACGCTTATGTGATCACGGAAACTGGAGAAGACCTGGGCTGCTCGCGGCTGCTTTACGTAAACCCGGCTTCAGGTCTCCAGATCGCCGCGAGTTGGTCAAAACAGGTGTATGCGCCGGGCGAGATTGCCAAAGTGAATTTCGGCGTCACCGATGCGCAAGGCAGGCCGGCGCCCGCGGCACTGGGAATTGCCGCCGTGGATGAAAGCGTGTTCGCGCTGGCGGAGCATCGGCCCAGCCTGCTCCAGCAGTTCATGGACGCGGAAGGCGAACTTTTGAAACCGCGTTATCAAATAAAGATGTTCGATTCTCCCGAGCTTGGTCTTTCTTTCACCGGGAACAATCAAGCCCTCTCCCAGGCCTACTTGGCGTCCTTGGATCAGGCGCCCGCCGGACCGGGCATTGACGACCTGGTCAAGAGCGGATTCATCTCTCAGCGAGAGATCGATAATGCCCGTCAGATGCGCGGAACACCCGCTTATGAGAGTTTTCGCAATGACCCGCAATACGCCGAAATGATCCGCTTGCTGGAAGGGGAACGCGGACTCTACAACCTGCGGGAGACAACCGGTCCAGTAAAGCTCCAGGCGACAGAAGCCCATCGAAAGGCCTATTTCAGAAACCTTGAACGATATCTTCAAAATGGCTTTCTCGCCCTGCTTTTTTTGTCGCCGATCTTCCTTCTAATTTATTATTCGCGACCCGGCGCTGGAATAAACCCGCAGGCGTTGGCCGAAGGCCAAATGGCGCGCTACGTTGCCATCGCCGGTTCGTTGTATAACAATCTGGCAGTTCTGACGCTGCTCCCCCTGATTTGCTATCCGGTGGGTTACTTGATTCTCGACCGCAGCCGGGTGCTTGTGCCGGGTTGGATTCTCCTTGGATTTGAAACCACCGTTGTTCTCCTGGCCCTTTTGCCGCAATACGGTCGAATTGCGAAGGCCAAGGCTGACAACCTGAAGCCGGAACTGACGCCATTGCGTATCTTCCTCGCGGCTTTTTTGGGCCAGTTTGTCGCCTCGCGGGCGGTATTTGCCTTGATGATTATCCAGTCCGAACCGGATGGAGGCTTCGCCGCACTATGGTTTTTTGCCAGTCTCATCGCGCCGCTGGTGGTCGTTGGCGCCCTGAGTTCCCATGTGCGACGCCAATTGGCAGCGAAAGGCATCACCGCCAGACCTGTCGGCATCACGCTCGTCGAAGTTTTGATCGTCATTTCAGGCCTGTGTATCCTCGGCTCGATGTTGTTGCCCGCGCTGGCCAAGGCAAAACAAAAGGCACAGCGCATTTCTTTGCTGAACGACCTGAAGGAAATTGAGACGGCAAACCGATTGGCCGGCGAGGACGTGACCAAATCTGGCACAGGCAGTCCGGCATCACCCCGCATCCGCCGGGATTTTCCCGAGACGTTGTTCTGGCGGCCCGAACTGATCACCGACGATCAGGGTAAAGCGACGCTGGAAATACCGTTGGCTGATTCCATCACAACGTGGCGCGCCTCGATTGATGCCATCAGTGCCGCCGGAAGAATGGGCAGCGTTGAGGCCCCAATCACGGTTTTTCAGGATTTCTTCGCCGACCCTGACCTGCCGGCTTCCATGTCTCTCGGGGACGAGGTGTCCGTGCCGGTGACGTGTTACAACTACTTGAAAGAGCCGCAAGACATCCACCTCCATCTCACTGCCGCGGACTGGTTTGAATCGCCCGCGCAAAACCTCAGCGTTCATCTCGCGGCCAATGAAGTCCAAGGCGTGAGTTTCCCGATCAAAGTACTGCGTGCGGGCAACCACGCTCTGCGTGTCACCGCCCAAGGGGCCAAGATTGCTGACGCGGTGGAACGGGAGATTCGCGTCGTGCCGGTGGGCGAAAGGATCGAGCACACGAAAAACGATGTTCTGAAAGGCGCATTGGCCGATACATTCACGGTTCCAACGGAGACGATTCCGGACTCGCAGAGCCTCTGGATCAAGGTCTACCCCTCTCGATTCAGCGAAATTGTGGAAGGCCTGGACTCCATCCTTCAGGCACCCTACGGCTGTTTCGAACAGACCTCCTCCACCACGTATCCGAATGTGCTCGTCTTGGATTACATGAAACGCATGGGTCGGTTGACGCCAGAAATCGAGATCAGGGCACGGAAATTCATCAACGCCGGCTACCAGCGTCTGCTCACCTTCGAGGTGCCCGGCGGCGGCTTTGAATGGTTTGGGCGCAATCCGGCGAATATTTGCCTCACGGCTTACGGAATTCTCGAGTTTACCGACATGGCTCGTGTTCACCCGACTGATGAGGCTGTCACCGAAAGAGCGCGCAAATGGTTGTTCGCGCAACAGAATGGCGACGGGGCGTGGGATGAAATCCATCGCGGCTGGACATGGCAGGGTCGCGGATCCATGACCGCCTTCGTCGCCTGGGCACTCGCTGAATCCGGCGATCAGTCGTTAAATCTCAACAAGGCCTTGAACTACTTGCGGTCGCATCCTCAGGAACTCGCCAATACGTATGCCAAGGCGTTGGCCGCCAATGCATTCCTGGCGCGCGACCGCAATGATCCATTTGGACGAGACCTCGCCGGCGAATTGAAGGCAGCGGCCATTTCTGACAGCAATGAAACCATTCACTGGAATTCAAGCGGGTATAGCATCACCTTTTCCCACGATTCCGGGATGGACACCGAATGCACGGCGCTGTGCGCTATGGCGCTGATGAAGGCTGGAACGTCGCCGCAAACGGTGAAACAGGCTTTGACCTGGATTTCGTCCCACAAATTCGCGAACGGAACTCTGGGTTCGACGCAAGCAACCATCCTCGCCATGCGCGCCTTGTTGGCGGCGAGCACCATGTCACTCGGCCAGGACTTTGCCTCCACCATTACGGTGCTGTTGAATGGCCAAACCATCACCACCTTCCAGATCAACAAGGACAACAGCGACGTGATGATACAAGTCGAATTGACCAAGTACCTTCATGCTGGGGACAACCGGATCGAACTGCGCCAAACGCCCAGCGGCGAATTGCCCGTCCAATGCACCGGCGCTTACTGGCTCCCCAACCCTTCGAGCGTTAACCTTGCCGCCGCCCGTCCGTCCGATCTCCTGCAAATCAATCTCCAATACGACCGCACAACCCTGGCGGTGGACGATCAACTCAAATGCGCCGTCAATGTGAGGAACAACACCGGCCAGATGATCAACATGGCGATTGTGGACCTGGGCATTCCGCCCGGATTCGACGTGGACACAACCTCCTTCGAAGTGATGCGGCAGGCAGGGCGGATCGCCAAGTTTGAACTGACCGGAAACCAGGCAATCCTTTATTTGCGCGAACTGTCGGACACCGTGCCGTTCCAATTCGATTACTCGCTGCGCGCAAAATACCCGTTACGCGTTCAAACGCCTCCCAGCGCGGTGTATGAGTATTACCAGCCCAGGAACCGCGCCGAAAGCAAGGCCATGGTTCTACAGGTCGCGGGTTTGCCGGCTCAACCGTGAAGAATTATGTTAACCACACGAACTGGGGCTTTTATGTTTGCCTACATCGATTACAGCGAACCAAAGTACTCCAGCGCCCGAAGTAAACGATGCGCGAAACGCGCAGTCACGATGTTACGCGGTGTATCTGCCGGTTTCATCTGCTACGACGGACGGCATGTGCCGCATCACGTTGGCATGGGTGCTCGGATTGGAGATAACATGGTGCGCGTTCGCTCGCGGGCGTCTCACTCGCCAGCGGTGAGCTGCTTTGCAACCTCAAAGGAGAACGGCGCAGAGCCGCCGATGTGAATGCCGATCTTCCGGCCGTTCGGGTAAACGTCGGCGCAATAATTAGCCGCGGCGAAACGCAGGAACGCCCTCTCGCCGCCGGCGAGTGCGGGAGACTCAACCTTTGGGCGGTACCAGACACTGCCGAAACCGGTGTTGCTTGAGCCGGTTTGCCTCTTCCGGCTATTTCTTCCCATAGGTTAATTGATAACCGAACTTGAACAACGGATCGTAATCCTTGTCACCCACATTGAGCGGAAGCTGCGCCACCGACCGCGGCCAGGAATGAGAGAGCTTGCCCGTCGGGCTGTAATCGCCGAAGAGCACGTCGGCCACGC
>JBEKVM010000179.1:0-17335 GCA_049513975.1 Verrucomicrobiota bacterium
TGCGGCCCAACAGCTTGCTTTGGGATATTGCTGCGCTGGGGCTGATAACCGTCGTGGCGGTCGGTGCATTCGCCTTCATGAACCGGCAACGAAAAATCGCCCTTTTTTAACGGGCTGTTAGGTATCTTTTCAAGGAGTCTTATCTCCGACCGCAACGAGAGACGACAGGCTGCTTTCAAACGCCGCTTTTTGGCAGAACAGTTGTCCGCGATCTTCTGCCGGGCCAGTGGCCCGGCAGGACGGGTCCCGATTGCATCGGGATTCCACCCATGCCCTGGGAAATATCCGGGTTAGCGATGTGCCTGCGAACTGACCCACAAGGTGGCCCGGTTTTGGATGGAAGATTCCGCCGGCGAGACGCCGACGGATGCGGTCGGGACGGCCGCGCTCCCCGAAGAAATCGCTAACCCGCAAAATTCACACTCCGATGGAAGCGCCAAAACAGTGCGCCGCGTGGGGGCACGCGGCCTACAAACTGCAGCCACAGGGAAGCCGAACGAACGGCCTCCTCTCCCCCTCCTTCGCCGAGGCTACGGCGGGCAGGCCAGCCCTCTCCTCCTGAGGAGGAGAGGGAGGAGCATCATTTTGGATACGTCATTTTTTAATCCGCTCCAACGATGTGCCTGCGAACTGACCCACAAGGTGGCCCGGTTTTGGATGGAAGATTCCGCCGGCGAGACGCCGACGGATGCGGTCGGGACGACCGCGCTCCCCGAAGAAATCGCTAACCCGCAAAATTCACACTCCGATGGAAGCGCCAAAACAGTGCGCCGCGTGGGGGCACGCGGCCTACAAACTGCAGCCGCAGGGAAGCCGAACGAACGGCCTCCTCTCCCCAGCCCTCTCCTCCTGAGGAGGAGAGGGAGGAGCATCATTTTGGATACGTCATTTTTTAATCCGCTCCAACGATGTGCCTGCGAACGCACCCACAAGGTGGCCGGGTTTTGGATGGAAGATTCCGCCGGCGCGCCGCCCGATTCGGCAGGGTAACGCCTCAATGACGGCGGGAAAACGGGCCATGACTTTTGTAACGCGTCAGTGACGGTACCCGGACGACTTTCCTCTGTACCGGGAGGATTGTTTGCGCTTAATCAAATCAAACCCATGCCGCGCAACTCGCTCCGGCGGGAAGTGGAAAATCTTCTTGTTGGGACGCAACGGAAATCCTAGACTCCCGGAAAAAAGCGCTTTCAGCAAAGCTAATTCTTATAGATTCCCATGAGCAATCGTGCCCTTCCCATATTCTTCGCTCTTTTACCGCTCTTCACTCACGCCCAAAACAGCGCCCCCGAAGCCCAGCCCATCGTTGACACGATCCCGCCCGCACGCGATGTGGCCTGGCCGGGAGTCATCACTATTTCGGTGGATGCCTCCGACATCACCCGTGGTATTTTCCGCGTCAGTGAGACCATTCCCGTCAGCGCGGCCGGCCCGCTCACCCTCCTCTACCCGAAGTGGCTTCCTGGCAATCATTCGGGCAGCGGCCCAATTCCGGAACTCGCCGGGCTCAAGTTCAACACCGGCGGGCGTGCGCTCCCGTGGCGGCGCGATCCGGTGGATGTCTTCGCCTTCCATGTGGATGTTCCCCAGGGCGCGTCCCGCATTGAGGCGCAATTCCAGTTTCTCGCGCCGACGGACGCGAGCCAGGGCCGCATCGTCACGACCCCTGCCATGCTCAACCTGCAATGGAATGCGTTGGCGCTCTACCCTGCCGGCTGCTATGTCCGCCGCATCACGATGGATCCCTCGGTGAAATACCCCGATGACTGGAAGGCCGCGACCGCGCTGGAGGCCGCCACCCAGGAAGGCGCGACTGTCCACTACAAGCAAGTCTCCTTGGAAACGCTCGTGGACAGCCCGGTCTTCGCCGGCGCCAACGTCCGGGTTGAAACCCTTGCCCCGGGCGTGCGCCTTAACATCGTCGCCGACCAGCCCGAACAACTTGCCGCCAGCGGGGAGCAGATCCAACTCCACCGCAACCTGGTGGCGCAGGCCGTGAAACTCTTCGGCGCGCAACACTACGACCATTATGATTTCCTGCTGGCCTTAAGCGACCGTCAGGGCGGGATCGGGCTTGAGCACCATCGCAGCTCCGAGAATGGCGTCGCGGCCGGCTATTTCACCGAATGGAAGGACCATCTAACCGCGCGCGGCCTCCTGCCGCACGAATACACCCACAGTTGGAACGGCAAGTACCGCCGCCCGGCCGATCTTTGGACGCCCGACTACCGCACCCCCATGCAGGACAGCCTGCTCTGGGTTTACGAGGGGCAGACTCAGTTTTGGGGTTTCGTGCTGGCCGCGCGGTCGGGATTAAATTCGCAAGAGGAGACGCTCGGCGGCCTGGCCAGCCTCGCCGCGCGCCTCGACACGGACGCCGGCCGCAAGTGGCGTCCTCTCGCCGACACGACCGAGGATCCGATCATCGCCCAGCGCCGGCCCAAGGGCTGGAGAAGCTGGCAGCGATCCGAGGATTACTACAACGAGGGACTCCTCATCTGGCTCGACGCGGACAGCCTGATCCGCGAACTTTCCCACGGCGCCCGCTCGCTCGACGATTTCGCCCGCGCCTTCTTCAGCATGAACGACGGCGATTGGGGCGAACTGACCTACAACTTCGATGATGTCGTTCGCACACTTAATCAAGTCCAAACCAACGACTGGGCCGCCTTCCTCCGGGCGCGCTTGGAACAGGTGGGCGATCACGCCCCGCTCGACGGCTTCGCCCGTGGCGGCTACCGGCTCGTCTATGCCGACGCGCCGGGGGAGTGGTTCAAATCCAACGAGAAAGCGCGCAAGATCACCGACCTGACTTATTCAGGCGGTCTTGTCCTGGGCAAGGAAGGCGAGATCACCGAGGTTGCCTGGGACAGCCCGGCCTTCAATGCCGGCCTCACCGTCGGAACGAAACTTATCGCCGTAAACGGCCGGGCCCTCGATACTGACCAGCTCAAGGCTGCGATCAAGGCCAGGAAATCCCCTCTCAGCCTGCTGGTAAAGACCGGCGACATTTACCGCACCGTCGAACTGAACTACGACGGCGGGCTGCGCTACCCGAAGCTCGAAAAAACCGGCTCCGGTCCAAGCAGCCTGGATGCCCTCCTTGCCCCCAAGCCCTGAACAGAATCGGGAGTGACGGGTGTTTCGGCATGCTTGAATGGCTTTTTACATCGTTGCGCGCTGAAAGGGAAGCTTTCTCATCGCCGGCGCGATGGCGGCACGGGCTGGCGGTTGGGGTTGCGGTTGGAGCAGCTTTTTGTTATTTGTTTTTTTGTGAGACGTAATCACAGGGCGTCGGGTGCAGTGGATTTTCGCGCAACTGCCGACCCGTGTTTTCCTTATGCATAAACTACGACACGCGGTCCGCCTGATGATTTTTGTCCTTGGCATCGCCCGCGTCCTTGCGCAAACGACCCATGTTTATTCCGTCCGCGATTACGGCGCCAAAGGAGACGGCACGAACGATGATACGGCGGCCTTGCAAAAGGCCCTGGACGCGGCCGGTCAGGCGGGCGGAGGAACGGTCCTGGCGGATCGTGGAAATTATTTTTTTGCCGGCCATCTGAACGTTCCCAATGCCGTCACTCTGCAAGGCATTTGGAAGTCCGTCCCGTCCCATTTGGGCATTCGTGATCGCAACCGGGAAAAGCCAACGGATGACGGCACGACTTTTCTGATCACGGAAAATGAAGGAAACGAAAGCGGCGCCCCGTTTATCAGACTCAACGATAACAGCACTTTGAGCGGCCTCGTTCTTTACTACCCGCGGCAAAAACCCGCCGTCGAGCCAAAAGCGTATCCTTACGCCATTGCGACCCCGGGGAAAAACCCCGCCGTGCTGGACGTGGAAATGCTCAACCCCTATAACGGCATTGATACGAGCGGTAGCGAGCGGCATTTGCTGCGCAACATCTCGGGGCAACCGTTGCGGCGCGGGATCTATGTGGACAACATTCTCGATATCGGACGCATCGAAAACGTGCATTTCAATCCGTGGTGGAGCGGCGCCGGGCCGGGTGCCGCCTACCAATGGCAAATGGAAAATGGCGAAGCGTTCATCTTCGGGCGCAGCGACTGGGAATATGTGCTGAACACCTTTTGCTTCGGTTACAAGGCCGGCTACAAATTCATTCACACGCCCCGCGGCGAGTGCAACGGCAATTTTCTTGGCATCGGGGCCGATGATTGCTATACAGCGGTGCTGGTCGAGCAATCCGCGCCTTATGGCCTGCTCATCGGCAACGGCGAATTCACCTCATTCCACGGTCCGGACCCAACCGAGGTGCAGGTGGGACCGGCCAACCAGGGCGCCGTGCGCTTTTCCAATTGCGCCTTTTGGGGGCCGGGCAATCAAATCGCCAAAATCGCCGGCAGCGGCACCGTCGGGTTTTCCGATTGCACGTTTTGCGATTGGGATCACAACAACGAAGGCCGCGCGGCGGTCCAGGCGGTGAGCGGCAGCCTGCTGGTGCGCGGTTGCGAGTTTCAGAAGGACAAACCGCAAGTGGATCTGGGAACTGACGTGCGGCGGGCCGTGATTTCGGACAACATGATCCGGGGCAAACTGCGCGTCACCAACCACAGCGGGCGGAAATTCCAAATTCACGACAACGCGCCGGACGTGGCCGAGGCGGAGCAGCCGAAATGAAGGCCGCGCGGTTTGCCAGGCCGGTGGAATTCCGGGCCGGCTTTTCGCCGCGCCCGCGCCTGAGCCATGCGGTTTTTGACTTCGATGGCACCCTCTCCTGGCTGCGCCACGGCTGGCCGGAGCTGATGTGCCAGGTCTTCCTTCCCTACTACCCGATGAGGTCCAACGAGTCCGAAGCGGAGGTCCGCCAGGAACTGCTGGCGGAAATTCTTTCCTCCAACGGCCAGCCGTCCATTGTGCAGATGGAAAAATTCGCGCAGCGCGTCCAAGCCCGTCAGGCCCATGTCCCCGCGCCCCGGCAATTACTGGAGCAATACCAAAATCGGCTGGACCAGATTATCGCGGAACGATCGGAGCTGATTTTGCGAAAGAGGGCGCGCCCCGACGACTTTGTGGTGTTTGGCGCGCGCGCCCTGCTCGACCTCCTCCAGCAACGAGGCCTCCAGCTCATCGTTCTCAGCGGGACCCTGGAAAACCGGGTCCAACAGGAGGCGGAACTGCTGGACTTGGCCCGCTACTTTGGCGGCCGGATTTTCGGCAGCCCGCCCGCGCCGGCCCCGTTCTCCAAGCGCGCGGTCCTGGACAAAATCCTGGCCGGCGAAAATCTCCGGGGCCAGGACTTGCTCTGTTTCGGTGACGGGCCGGTCGAAATCTTGCAGGCCCGCGAAGTGGGGGGATTGGCGGTGGCGCTGGCGAGCGATGAAGACCAAAATGGCTCCGGCCGCATGGACCCGCTGAAGCGGGCGCAACTTATTGACGCCGGCGCCCATGTCATTGTTCCTGACTATGGTGACGCGGCGGCGCTGGTGGACGCCTTGTTCCATGAATGACGACCGGAAATCCGCACGGATGAGGCCGGCGCGATTCCGCGCGCTGACAAAACGCTATGGGCAACTCCGCATCGCGGTGGCAGGCGACTTTTGCCTGGACCGATACCTGGAGATAGATCCAGCCCGAAAGGAGGTTTCCCTTGAAACCGGTCTGCCGGTGCATAATGTCGTGCGCATCCGCTCCCAGCCCGGTGCCGCGGGCACCATTCTGAGCAACCTGGCGGCTCTGGGTGTGGCGGGAATTTTTCCGGTCGGCTTTGCCGGGGACGATGGGGAAGGGTTCGAGCTGAGGCGGGCGCTGGCCGCTTTGCCGGGGGTCCACATGGAAGGGTTCTTCTTGACCGCCGGGAGACGGACGTTTACCTACGCCAAGCCGCTGCTCATTTCGCCCCGCCAGCCGCCGCGGGAGTTGAACCGTTTGGACTGCAAGAATTGGAGTCCGACCGCGCCCGGCCTGCAACGCCGCCTCATCGCAGCCCTGCGCAAACTGGCGCCGGCAGTCCATGCGCTCATCGTCCTGGATCAAGTGGATTTCCCTGAAACCGGCGTCATCACCCGGCGGGTCCTTCAAGAGATCGGCGCCATCAAAAGGCAACGGCCCGGCCTGTTGGTCATGGCCGACAGCCGGCGCAGCCTGCAAGGCTGGCCCTCCATCTGCCTGAAAATGAATCGCGCCGAACTTTCCCGGCTGGCCGGAAAGACCCGCCTGATTCCGCTTCGCGAAGTCGGCCCCGCCATCGCGGCTTTGGCGCAGGAGAAAGGAAACTGCTGCTTTGTCACACTGGCGGAAAATGGCATGATCGGAGCGGGGCCGGAGGGCGCGGTGGAACGGCTGGCGGCACTGCCCGTGCGCGGGAAAACAGACCCTGTGGGCGCGGGCGATTGTGTCACCGCCAATCTGACCGCGGCCCTGGCTGCCGGCGCCAGCCTGCGTGAAGCTCTCCAACTGGCCAACGCCGCCGCCTCCGTCGTCCTTCACAAGCTCGGCACGACCGGCACGGCGTCCGTCGCGGAAATCAGGAAGTTAATTAAAGTGTCAAACACCAGCAGGTTGCCGTTCACTTGAGGCAAGCTGCCATGAGGAAGTCTTTTGCAAGACACAGTTCATTATTTTTTCATTACGCTGGCATGGGCCGTTGCCGTCTTTAAGGCGACCGCGCAAGGCCCGACGGCACTTCCTGATCTGGCGACGAACATTACTCCCTTGGTGCTGAAATCCGGGGCCGTTCCTGAGGATCCGGCGGGCCGCGCCATTCTCCGGGAGGAGCAACAGATGATGGCCGCTTACCGGGAGCGCCAGCCGCAGGCAACCAACCTGTTGCGCGTGGTTTACTTCGTCCCCAATGACGGCGACGCGCTCCCCAACTACGAGGCGCGGTTGGACCGAATCGTAACCGACGTGAGCGACTTTTATCGCGACGCGTTTCTTCGCTTCGGAATCCAGACAGCCGGGCTGCCGCAGGAGCGGAAGGATGGCAAGCTGGTCGTGCATTTGGTCCGGGGAAAGTTGCCCGCCAGCGAGTATCATTACGAATCGGGTGACCGCACCGCGCAGGAGATCGGCCTGGCCCTCAAAGGAACGCTGGACATTGAGCGCGAGTATTTGCTGGTGTTTTACGCTCTGTGTCGCAAGACCAACAACGGGCGTTATGTGTTCGATGCTCCCTATTATGGCGGTGGTTCACAGCGCGGTGGCATGTGTCATGCGGCCGATTGCGAGCTGCTTGATCCGCTCCTGCTCACGGATACGAATCGGACGATGGTTTTCACCGAGCACAACTATCCGGGCCTCAAGACGACGGTGGCCAGATTCAATTCCATGTATCTTGGCGGAGTGGCCCACGAACTCGGCCACGCCTTGGGCCTCCCGCACGATAATGGCGGCGCGGCGGAAAAGGGGTTCGGGGTTTCGCTGATGGGCGAAGGCAATCTCACTTACCGGGAGGAACTGTGGGGTGAAGGACCGCCCACCTACCTGGGCCGCGCCTCGGTGCTTCAACTTCTGTCGCACCCGCTGTTTAGCGGCTCCAACCGCGGACGCTGGCAGGCCACGGAGAGCGCTTTCAAGTCTCTCAACTTTTCCGCCACGAACGGCCTGGTCAGGATTCAAGGCGTGGTGACCGGCGCTATTCCGCCTTACGCCGTCATCGCCTATGTTTGGCCGGTGGACGACCAGATGGACGATCATTGGGCGCACACCTTTCCTTGTGTGCTTAAGGAGGGCGCCTTCACCCTGGACTTGGATGGAATTCATACGGACCATTGGCATCGTTTCCATCTCAAGCTGGCCAGGCTGCACGAGAACGGCGCCGCAGAGGCCCAAGGATTCCCCCTGTCTTACGATGCCTTGTCCACGCCCGATGTGGCCGCCTTGAATGCCCAATGGATTGTGGATCGGGCGGAACTCGCCGTGATGCAGGGACGGACGGAGGCGCGAAGTTTCGTGGATGACGCGGCCCTGGCCGCCGCGCCCACGCCGGAGGCGGCGCGCAAACTCCAACTGCTTCGCACCGTGCTCAACCCCGTCGCCCCATTTGATCTCGGCGCCGTGCCAGGTGACAGCGCCTTTCTTTCCGATGCGGCGTGGACTTTCGCCAAAGTCGGGTGGGGACAGGTCGCGCGCAATTATTTCTGGTTCGACCGGCAAATTCAGAACGGCGTCTTTCTCACACTCAACGGGCGGTTCTATGAAAAGGGACTCTACGCCCATTCCTCCGCAAGGTATGTTTTTCCCGTGGATGGAAAATGGATAACCTTCACGGCCACCATCGGCCTGCGTGACGGAGCCGATCTCCAAGGTTCCACCGTTTTCACCGTGCGCGGTGATGGCCGGCAACTTTACCGCTCCCGCATGTTGCGTGTCGGGGAACAGGAGGCCGTCAAAGTCAACATCTCGCATGTGGAGAAACTGGAGTTGCTCACCGAGGGCGGCGAAGGACACAATTACAATTCCTGGGCCATTTGGGCGGAGCCTAAAGTGCTGCGTTGAAAAAAAGCAAATGGTTTCCAGCACTTGGTTGGCCGCGCCTCGCTGCTGCATGGCCATGCCAAAAAAGCCCGGTTGATTGTCCCTCCGGCAACTCGGATCTGGGACCCTGGCCATCATTGCTGCCGGTAGATGAGTACCGATTGGTCAGGGCCTCGTTTGTGCTGAGTTGGAAGACGATGCCAGCGCCGTTCGTGCCGCCGAACTCAGTGGTGTGGTGCCATAGCAATTGCCGTCGCTGCCCTGCACCAGCCCGGCCACGGGATTTGCGCCATCATTGGTACCGGTGAAGGAGTAAAGGGTGCTGAAGGCCGCGCCAGCGTGGACGGCAACAGCGGGCAGCACGAGCACGGCGGCCCACAGGAAGCGCATGAGCAGAGGCAAAACCGGCTTCCTGCCAAATGGAGGTTTAAACGTCCCGAGGGAACAGCCAGCACGCGGCCACGTCGCCAGATTTCGGGAACGGTTCGGATCAATCATAATGAAGCCTTTTTGTTGAAATTCATTTTCATAGTACGAGCCGGAAAAAAATCAGGTTTTAGGGCGATATTTGGGCGCGATAGAAACGCCGGACGTTGGCGGGGGACTGCGCATCGGAGAAGTGGAGCGGGCCGCTGCCGAGCAGATTGGTTTGCAGCGGAATCCAGGTTTGCAGGTCCGTGCTGGCCTGAATGACCACGTTGGAGCCGGACGGGCCGGTCACGTACACCCCGTTGGTGAAGCCAAACGCCGCGTGGGTGGTGATGACAAGGGGTGTGGGAACTGCGGTAATAATAATCTCGCCATTGGCCGGGTCGTCTGGGCTGGCGATGCCGGAAACCTCGGCGAGAATCGCTATTGCCGATGAATCAATGATTGAGCCGCCGCCGCCGCCGCCGCCAACGCCGGCGGGAAAGTCTAAGTCTCCGTAACCGCCGCCGCCACCGCTATAGCCGCCGCCGCCGCCGCCGCCGCCCTCGCTGACCTGTGGTGGAACGAAACGAATGCCGCCGCCACCACCACCGCCGTAGCCACCATGGCCGCCGCTAGCTCCGAAGGCACCGACGCCGCCGTAGCCGCCGTAGCCGCCGTTTACAAAACTATATGCATTACCGTAGCCGAGGCCGCCGCCGCCGCCATAGTAGCCATCGTAGCCGCCGACACCGCCGCCATCGTAGCCGCCGCCGCCGCCGCCGCCGAAGGGGCCGCCGCCGCCGCCGCCGTCGCCTGGGTAGCCGCCGCTGCCGCCGGGATGACCAGAATAGCTGAGGAGGTCGCCGCCGAATTGGCCGGTGCTGCCAGCGCCGCCGCTAGAGTAGTATTCATTGGGGTAGCCGCCGTTATAGGAGCCGCCGCCGCCGCCGCCGCCTGCGATGACCAGTGGTGTGCTGCCGACAACAAAGCTGCCGCCGCCGCCGCCATTGCCGCCGCTAGCTCCGAAGGCACCGACGCCGCCGATGCCGCCGCCTTCGCCCACCAAGAGAGTGAGGTACGTGGACGTTGAGAATGTAAATTCGCCGCTCATCTCGGCTCCGAAGCCGCCATAATAGCCGCCGCCCCCCGGAGCGCCGTAGGCAGTGATGATGTAAGTGCCCGGGTTCAGAGTGATATTCGTCTCCGACCCGCTGAACAGGTATATGTTGGTCTGGGCGGAACCGGCCAGCACACCCAATTGCAAGAAGACCGCCATGGAAAGGCCGCAAAGGGCGTTTTTAGATTTCATAATGGCGCCTTTTCAACTGGAGCTACTTTTCCTGAGATTTCTCCGGCAATTCGAAGCCTTCACGTTTGGCAACGTCATCCCAACCATCCGGGAAAATGGGCCGGAAAACTCCGGGGACGGCTAAATCGCAACGGGGACCCTGCCATAAGTCTGAGGATTGAATGGCGCCGTCGTGCCAATGTATTTGGACTTTCAGTCGCGGTTCATTCCCGGCCTGGTAACGTTTTACGGTCATTATCGTCGGTTTGGTGGCATAAATGCCGGTTGACTGACTCATCCATCCCTCGGCGGAAGGCACGATCAACTCCGCCCGCTCCCTGCCCAGTGCGTCGAAAACTGCGGTGGCCACTTTGTTGCTGAGGCTCTGCGCCAGCGCTGGATCGCCCGGCAAGGTGTATTGCGCCACCACGTCATCCTTCGGCTCGGTGCGCTCGATGTGTGACGACGCCCAATCCCTGCCATCCGTCCGGACCCGCTGCACGGCCGCTTCGACCTGGCTGCGCTCTCCGGGCGTGAGGGCGAGGACTGCGGCTGCGCTGTCGGTCAATTTGCCGTCGCCTCCGATTACCGCCATGTGGATATCGCGCACGGTCTCCTTGCTGACCACGATAAAGTCTGGCGATGACGTCCAGTTGAAGCCGAGTTCTTCCCGCAAACTGTCCCGCAGTTCCGGCGTGAGATGACCGGCGCGATTGGTCTGGAGCGCGGACCAAACCGCGCTCTCTCCCACGGCCTGTGGCTGCGCCAGAGCTTGTTTCAACTCGCGGACGCGATTGCTCAGGCCGGCCTGATCGCTTTGGGCGACGGCGACCAGTTGAGTTTGAACAAGCCAGGCCTCACGGGTTTCCTTCACCTCGTGCTGAAGCTGGGTCGTTGATTGGCGGGCGGTGAGAAACCCGCCCGCGCCCGCGCCCAGAAGGGTCAATGCCAGCAGGATTTTGTTCATCGGCTTGCCCCCTTGCCCAGGCGGGCGATCGCCTGTTCCTGAAGCCATGCCAACGCGCGCCGGCGCAAGGCTTCCGCCACACCGAACCGGCCGAAACCATCAGAACCCTCTGTTCGGTTTGGATCGCCCTCCGGCAAGAATTGGGACAAAGCCCCGTTATAGTAGCCCGCCACGGCGCCCCCCCAATTAGCACTCACATTCAGCATCCCTTTGTCGTTGGTGTTCACCTCGACCTTCAGTTCCTGCGAGCTATTTCCTTCCAGGATCCTGCCGAAGTTGGAACTGTAAACAGGCCCGCCGCTCTGCGGGAGTCTGGCCTGCACCAACGGCCAGCGTTCCTCCCCGAGAAGGCCGCGCATCTCCGCCAGTATCTGGTCCGCGAGTTGTTTCGCCTCGTCGTGGTCGTCCGGCACTGAATAAAGGAACACCCTGCTGGCAACCACACCACCGCTCAAAGGTTTGTTTGTCTCATAAATCCCGGCCTCGATCTTTCCTTCCCTGTCCGCAAAATGCCTGTGCAGCAATTCTTCCACAGCCTGACATTCCGCCGGCGTCATCCCCATCAGTTCACGGGCGTAAGGCGCGACGACGCCCGGCGGGGAAAATGGCTCGGGACCACTCAGTTTGCTCAGTTCGGGCAAGACTGATTTGGGAATGCGGACGAACGGCGAATCGTCCGACCATCGGTAATCCGCCGCCGTAAGCCGGCCGCGAACTCTTTTCTTCCAAGCCGCGAAGGCTTGCGCGGATTCGGCGGCACGGGCCGCAGCTTCATTCTTTTGCGTGACGGATTGCTCCAGCCTCCCGGAAATCGCCCGCAATCGTTCAATCTCCGTTTGCGCGGTTTCACGTTCGTTTTGCGCGGCGAGCAGTTGGGTCTGAATCCGCTTCGCTTCTTCACCCGCGGCGTGGCGCTCGTTTAACTGCCACCCCACGGGCGCGGCCGCCAGAACGACGCACACAGCCGCGGTTTGCACCCGGCTCAAACTGGCCAGCCGCGCCAGCCATGCGTTCAACCCGGCGAAGGCGGGCGGGGCGGCGTGCAACGCCGCACGCACCACCGTACTCGCCACGGCCGCCGAAGCCGAAGCGGCGGTGTGTTGCAAGGCGGCGGCAGTCGCCGCCACCGTTGCGGTCTTGAAGCCGCGCCGCTTGAAGAATTCCGCGACTTGCTCCAGCGCGCCTTGCACACGCTTTTGCGCCGTGTCCTCGCTCACGCCAAACGCCGCGCCAACATCGCGCAAGGAATGACTTTCATAGTAGCGCAACAACAGCGCGGTGCGGTCTTTTTCGCGGAGGGAAAGCAGCGCGTCGTCCAGCAGCGGCACGAGCGCGTTGAACGCGGGTTGGTCCTCGGGAGTTTTCATGGTCGTGCCCAGTTCGGCGGCGGTTTGTTCGCGGCGACGCCGCCGCAGTTCCCCCCGCAGCCAGGATTTGGATTCGAGCAGCGCCGTCTTGTACAGCCAGGCGGGGAGGGAATCGTCCGGCGCAAATTGCCAGGCCTTGCGTGCCAGCGCGGAAAACACATTTTGCGCGATTTCCTCCGCGCCGCCGGCATCACCCGCTTTTCGCAAGGCGGTCGCATAAACCAAGTCCAGATGCCGTCGCACCAGCGTTGTGAACGCTGCTTGGCGTCCATCGCGCGCGAACTCCCGCAATAATGCGAAATCACATTGCCGCTCGTTCATCTTTAACCATAGGCTGCCGCTCAACTGCGAAATCCGAAAACAATTCTCATCTATTCTTGGCCGATTGCAAGTGACGCAAAACACTTAAGCCGCGACCGTGAGCGGCTGAGAAGGAGTTGAGGGTCGTTGCCAAAGCTCCGTGAAGCTCATCCAGGCAGCGGGCGGCCCGCTCCGCCGGGCGGAGTTGCAGGACCGCGATCAGGATGGGTTATACCGGCAAGCGCGAGCCTTGACCCGGGGAGCCTGCCGGTCGCATGATAAAAAAATGAATCGCCGCCACTTTCTCAAAATCGCCAGCGCAGCCAGCCTCGCCTTGGGTGCCTTCAACGATTATTCCCAGGAAACTGCCGGCGCCAAAAAGCGCGTCGGCTTGATCGGCTGTGGGTGGTATGGCAAGAGTGATCTGTTCCGGCTCATCCAGGTTGCCCCGGTCGAGGTGGTGTCGCTCTGCGATGTTGACAGCCGGATGCTGTCAGACGCGGCCGATTTGGTGGCCACTCGCCAGATTTCCCGCAAAAAGCCGCGCACCTACCGCGATTTCCGGGAAATGTTGAAGGAAAAGGACCTCGATATTGTGTTGGTCGGCACGCCCGATCATTGGCACGCGCTCAACCTGATTGCTGCGCTGGAAGCCGGCGCCGATGTCTATGTGCAAAAACCCATCAGTGTGGATGTCCTCGAAGGCAGGGCCATGCTGGCAGCCGCGCGAAAAATGAATCGCGTCGTCCAAGTGGGCACCCAGCGGCGCAGCACTCCACACTTGATCGAAGCGCGCGACACTATCGTCAAGGCCGGCAAATTGGGCACCGTTGGTCTGGTCGAGATTTGTTGTTATTACCCCACGCGCACGCGGGACGATCCGCCCGACAGCGACCCGCCCGCGAATTTGGACTACGAAATGTGGACTGGCCCCGCGCCGATGAGGCCCTACAACCGCCTGGTCCATCCCAGGGGTTGGCGGGCGTTCATGGAATACGGCAACGGCATCATCGGCGACATGGCGATTCATATGTTTGACATGACCCGCTGGATGCTGGAGCTGGGCTGGCCCAAGACGATTCAATCCTCCGGAGGAATCCTCGTTTACAAAAACAGCAAGGCCAACATTTCCGACACCCAGAGCGCCGTCTTCGATTATGGCAACCTCCAAGTCGTCTGGCAGCATCGCACCTGGGGACAGCCGCCGGACCCAAATTATCCCTGGGCGGCGACCTTCTATGGCGACAAGGGAACCCTCAAAGCCAGTGTTTACAGTTATGATTTTATTCCCTCCGGCAATGGGCCGCCGATCCATCGCGATGTCACCTACGAACTGAACCAATATCCCGAAGACCAGACTGAGAAAGACATTGAGAAACACTGTGCTCCGGCAACCCGCCGGCACATGCGGGATTTTCTCTCCTGCATCCAAACCCGTGGCAGGCCGGTGGCGGACATCGAGCAGGGATACATTTCCACCGCCTCTTGCATTCTGGCCAACATTTCGATGCAACTTGGCCGGTCCCTGGCTTGGGACGGTGAAAAGGGAGAGGTCATTGGGGACGACGCTGCAAATCGTCTGTTGCGCCGGCCTTACCGCGCCCCCTGGACCCACCCGACGGAATCCCGTTAACAAGTATATTTACGTTGAAGAAATGGGCGTCAGGCCTGTTGAAAGCGGTCGCAATCCCGCCCGCATCTTCCCCATTTCAACCGACCGCAGTTCCGGGTAAGGTTCCATCATGCGCATAATCACGTTGACCACCGATTTCGGCACGCGCGACTGGTTCGCCGGCGCCATGAAGGCCGTCATTCTGGGCCTCCATCCGGGCGCCAACGTGGTGGACATCACGCACGAGATTCCACCGGGCGACATTCGCGCTGGCGCGTTCGCCTTGATGGCCGGTTGCCGATATTTTCCAAAAGGCACGGTGCATGTGGCGGTGGTTGATCCCGGCGTGGGCAGCCCGCGACCGGCCATCGCCGTGCAGACCGCGCGCGGCTTTTTCGTCGGCCCGGACAACGGCGTGCTCTCGTGGGCGCTGGCGCATGAAAAGATCAAGAGGATCCGGTTGCTGGAGAATCCGCAGTATTTTCTCCAACCGGTCAGCCGGACATTTCAGGGACGCGATGTTTTTGCCCCCGTGGCCGCCCATTTGAGCCGGGGACTTTTCCCGCCACGGCTGGGTCGTGAGTTGAAAGATTTCGTCCGCGTGCCCTGGCCGCAGACAACGAAACAAGGCGGAAAGGCGCAGGGCGAGATCGTTTACATTGATCGCTTTGGCAACGCGATTACGAACATTGAAACGGAATTGGTCTTCGGCGAAGGGCCGGGCGGATGTGAGATAATAATCAAACGGAAAGTGCGCTGCCCCTTGGCGGAATTCTACGATGCCGTGCCGGTCAACCGCCCCGTGGCCGTGCTTGGTTCCTGTGGTCTTTTGGAAATTGCGCTGAACAGAGGATCGGCCGCCCGGCGGTTCGGATTGGAACCCGGCGACAAGGTGACGGTGTGCCAGAAGTCCTGACTGTGCCCCGCGTCGTCACGCTTGCCCTTTGAAGAATGATCCCCGGTTTTGGGAAGTAGCTGTGGGACAAGCGCTTAACCATAAACCGCTTGATTGTTTTCGGGCATCTTCCTGGATTCATTCCAAGGGAATTGCCGACCCATGATCAAGGAGTTGGCGGGACCGGTGCAACCCCAGGTTTATACGTTGCGGTTAGGTTGACATCGGAGGACGGCATCGTGAAAGTCGCCACAGGATTATTGACAGCAGCGATAACTGCAGATCCGGAAGAGACAACCCACTTGTCAAATGACTTCCCGGCCGGGGCCATGTTTGCCGTGAGGCTGACCATCGTCCCGGGCAGATACGGACCGGTGCCGGTTCCGCCATCCACCGTGCATACACAGGCTGTTGAATCCACCCACTGCCAGGTACGGATATAATCAACTTCAAATTTCATCGGGAACTCGGTTGCGGACGGGTCTCCTCCCGTTTGCCCAATGGCCAGGTTGACCCGCATGTATTGCGGTGCTTTAAATGGGTTGCTGCCGTTTGGCCCGGTTCCATCAGCGTTGGTTAAAAGGTAATGGTTCGCCAACTGTCCATCCAAGGAGAGGTCAATCTTGGTCGAATCCCATTCCATGATCCAGGTATGGAATTGGGAGGCCCAGGCTGCCCCGCCCAAAGCTTTGGCGGAAAGGGTTGGATTGGCCCACCCCCTTTTTCCGTTCATGACGTTGAACAAAAGCTTGTCGGTGTAGTATTCCATCATGTCAATTTCACCGCCTGCGGGCCAGCCTCCCGAAACCCCCGTGGTCCACCAGGCCGGCCAACTTCCCGAACGAATATCAATGCGGCCTCGCATCTCGAACCGGCCGTATAACCAGGATTTAAGTCCAATGGTGCTGATGGCAGCGGACGTGTATTGGTTTGTTCCCACCCGTTTCGCCTCAAGGACAAGAACTCCGTTGGTGCAACAACCATTGGCTCGATCCAATTTGGCGTCGCGAACCATGGATCCGCCGCCGTCCCATTTCCACACGTTGCTAACAAGAGGAGTGCCGGTCCGGTCGAATTCATCGCTCCAAGCAAATTGCCAGCCGCCTGCGGCCGCAGAAACACAAGTGTTGTTGAGGGCAACGGCAAGGGCGCAGAGTTCTATAAGCCGAATCATAAGCGGTCCTGATATAATGCAACAATAGTGCTTCTTCATGGTGTGTTCCTTCGTTAAGGCAGTTAACCCCTTGATTTCAAGGCATTTGCCGAGGTTGGTGCCCACGACAGGACTTGAACCTATTGAAACGGCGTTTTCGAGGTTTTCGTTGTTGCTCATAATTGCCTTTCTGTGCGCTAACCTACCCATGAAGATACAAGCGTTTCCCTCGTATTTCAAGCACTATTTTGCATCTAGTGGCAACAATCGGCAGAAAAACGTGTGCGCTATTGTGCGGCTGTGCGTAAATTGTGCGGAGACTATTTCCCGCCTGAATCTGTGCGGAATCTGTGCGGGCGGTCCGGGGGACGACCGTCTTCCGACCAGAACCTAATGGGGGATGCGCCGGGCAGTTTGAAAGGCTGATCTTGAATCCTTTCCATGATGTGGAAAGGCGGCGCGGGAGCGTGAAGGCCAGCGCGAGCGGGAATGGAGTCCAGAGAGCTTGCTCTTTGGCGCGGGTTTGGGCTGGCGTAAAGCCCAACGCCGGGGTTTGGGGATGGCGGCAGACATCGCCAGCGCGGAGACGGAATGGAAAAAGGGATTTCATTCGGGGTTTTGAGAAGTGAACAAACGCGCTTGCGCGGACTCTGCGACACGGTGGGCACGGTCTGCCTCGGCTCGTTCGCGGGTGATTCGGTCGCCGTCAAGCGTCGCCTCGGCGAACAGGTTAAAAGCCTGTGGCGTGAAGGCATAATGCCGAGCTCGGCATAATGCCTTTAATGCCGAGTCCCGGATAATGCCGAGTGGACGAGGTGATTCCGATGGATGCCCAAGGAATCGCCCCTGAATTCGTCTTGGCTACTCGGCATTATCCGCATGACTCACACGAACGA
>JBEKVM010000180.1:0-9065 GCA_049513975.1 Verrucomicrobiota bacterium
GGTTGCGACGCACCACAGATGGAGATTTTGCTTAAGCATCTGTTTTTCAAGCGTTTATGAAACTCGGCCCATGCGAATCCGCGTCGGCAGCAAATCCAACGTAGCAGTGTCAAGATGCGCCCGCAACGGGGCATCCAAGAGTGGACAAGATTTCGCTGGACAGGAATAGAAACTATGCTAAACCCATTGGAGTGAGAGACGAAGCGAAACGGGAGCGTCGGGGCAAGGCAGGTTATCCTGCTCCATCCACGCTGGGTGGGCGCGGCATTTGTCTGAACCTGTTTCAACGCAGACCGGCGTCGGCATTAATAGTTTTTTTGCAAAACGAACCCATTTTTTGCATGTCAATAAATATCGGGATTATCCCGTTGACAAAACAGGCCCATCCTGTGGTGGTGTCCGCCTCGCCAGCGGCAATTCACTGCGGCTTGCCTCTGTGTGGCGTCAACAGGGCCGCCCGCAACGCATCGTCCAGCTTGAGCGGGTACAGGGATATGCGCTTGCCGTTCTTTGGCGGCGGTTTCTGGGGCGGCTTCTTGTTCGTTTCTGGCTTCATGCTTTGGCTTTCGTTTCTGTTTTGTATCGGCGAAGCAGCATCAGATGGGTCGTAAAATCACTGCTGGAAAGCGGGGTCGCGTCATCGGCATAGTGCCTCCACTTCGCCAGCCAGCGCCGGTCACGCTCCTGTTTTGGCATCTCCGTGATTCGTTTTTCAATGGTTTCCATAATCCGGGTCATTCCCCTTGAAACATTCCACGCGCCTTGAAGGCTGGATACCTGTTCTTGGGTCAGCCAAAGATTCATTAGTGGGCCGGACAGAACCACCGGCCTTGGGCCAAGCGGTCCTTCTGGCCCCTTGACAAATTTACCGAATTTAAACACGGAGGCGAGCGGCACCTTCCGACCCTGGCTGTAGAATCTTACCCCCAAAAAACCATCATCCCTCTGGCCGACTTCAATGTTCTTTTCACCCTTCCCTTTAATGCTCCATTCGCCAACGAACTGAGTCAGCCACAGCAGAAAAGCCGGTTCCCGCAATTCCGCCTTTGCCTGTTGTTTGGTCTTTTTCACATCAAATCGGTTTGTTTCTCTAACTTACCTTCCCGTTGCGCCTTGGCAAATGGATTCGTTTGCGGCGGGGCGTCAACCCGTTCGGTTTTGTTCATCAAACCCTCAATGGTGAGAATCTGGATTTTTGGATAATCCCTGTCGTGCCAAACCTTTGACGTGTACCGGCCCGCTTCCCCAGCCTCAATCCGCATGGGCTTGGTTGGCGGTTCCAATGTCAGCAAGATTCCACCGGCAAACTTCTGGTTGTTCACATCGCCAAGCAGCGTCGCCACGTCGTTGCGCTGGACGCCGCCACCTTTGACTTGGACAAGAATCTTTTGGCGTTTGTCCTCGCTCTCGTAAAAATAAAGCATCCCGTCCACTCCCCGATCTGCGCCTTTTCCATCGCCAGCCGTGCGCGGTCGGGCGTCAATCAGGGAGATTGCCCATTGCTGGAATTGCCACTTGTCCAATTCCGCCAACGCCTTCGCACTCTCAAAATCGGTCGGCTGGCCCTTTTCCTCATAATGCACATCTTCTCCATAAGCATCTTCAAGTCGGTGTTTGATGAGATTTATAGCAAGATAGGTGATGTCAATTCCTATCCAAGGACGACCTAGTTTCTGAGATGCGTGAATAGTGGTTCCGCAACCGCAGAAAGGGTCAAGAATAATATCACCAGGATTACTGCTGCATTGGACTATGCGTTCAAGTAATGCTTGGGGTTTTTGGGTCTGATAACCAAGACGTTCCTTCGCTGCTGAATTAAGCCATAGTTTTGGATTAACCCAAACATCTTGTAAAGGCACTCCCTTTAAATCCTCGACATATATTTTCAAGCGTGGCATTCCTGTCTTTGTATAAACAATACGCGCATCTTTCTCTAGTTGATCCATGTTTTCCTGGGTATAACTCCACATTCTCCCCTCGGGTGGCCGCTTTCCTCTCCATTCATATTGTCCTGAGCTTCTTCCATGTGCTGGTGCGGTTAAGTCCCTTTTACGATAGCGCTTGCCTTGTTCATCATGCTCAAAATCATGGGCACCAAAGAATGCCTCATCTGGCGGTTCATACTGGTCATTCCAAGTGTAGTTGTCGGATTTTGAATAGAACAGCAGAACGTCATGGACGCGACCAAATTTAGACGGGTCATTATGGGCGGAAGTTCTCTGCCAAATAACTTCATTTTTGAAGTTCTTTGCGGAAAACACTCCATCTAAAATCATTTTAAGATAGTGGCTTGCGGTCGGGTCGCAATGGAGATAAAGGCTGCCGGTGGGTTTGAGAATGCGATGCAGTTCCACCAGACGCGGGGCCATCATCACGAGATACGCCATCATGGGCGACTTTCCAAGAAACTTATGCAATGACTCCATCCTGTCCCCAAAAACCGTATCCGAACAGTTGTCAATTAAATCTGTATAGATAGGCGCGGCGTCTGCCCAATGCCAAGTGTCTGTGAAAGCATGGAACTGCGCCTGGCTTTCCTCTCCAGAATCCTCCTGAAAGAGCATGTTGTAATCAGCATTGGAATTGAACGGCGGGTCCAGATAAACGAGATCAACGCTGGCGTCAGGAAAAATATCCTTTTTCCGCAGCCAATTGAGATTGTCGCCGAAGAAAAGCCGATTCATGGGTGCTGATTACCAGAGGAAATCCAGGAGTGCAAGGTGAAAAAATAGTGCTGGACACGGTGTGCATGGCTGATAAACGCGGGACTGCGGGTTCAAATCCGTTGGAAACAGGAGGCGGAAATTGATTTGCGACCCGTCATGGTTGGCCTCCCGGCCCCCACTGGCCGCCAGTGGATTTGAAAACCAGGACGGGTCCATTTTTGCTGGTGCTCATGGCCCTAAACTTGACGCGCCGGTGTGAAAAGGTTGACAAGTCCCCGTTAGTGTGGGGAACGAAAAATCGGTGGAAAAATGTGAAAATGCGACAGCACCCGCAATGTCTGAGCCAGACACGCGGAGGGCGAAAAGAAAAAAGCCGACCCGCATAACGGATCGGCTCTGAGGCTGGGAAATGCCGGAACAATCTGGCAGATGTCCACGCCCGAACAGTGTGGACATCCTGCCAGACCTTTTCCGGCAAGTCAACCTATAAATTTCAAACGGAAGGACTACGTACATGAAAACTAGATGTACCCCTCGCGTTGACCGTAGGCGCTTTGTCGTTTTCCGACCTGTGCGGGTCTGCAAAGGCGTGCCCATGAGAAGCACGCAACGCCGAATCATGCGTCGGTAAATAACGGAACCCCTGCTATTTGCGGGGGTTCTTTTTTGCCCGTCTCACCAGTCACGCCGCCTCCGCAAACATTTTGGCGGGTTGCTGGTACATCAGGCGCTTGCCAGCCACATTTTTCAGCCCCGCCTCTGTCCGCTCGCCGTCGGTCATGCCCCGGCGGTTCCAGCGGAAAGAGAATTCATCGCAATACCGGGGAAGATGCTTTTTGCTGATATGATGAAACGCCCCATAAACGCCCCGCTTGAGCAGGCTGAAAAACGATTCAGCGGTGTTGCAGTGGCTCACCGTTCCATCAGCATTGTGCCGGGCGTACTGTTTAAGGCCGTGGTTCACCACGTCATGCCGGGCGTGGTTTTTCAACAGGCCAATATAGGTGTTGAATTCATCCGTGTTCACCGTTGCTGATTTGCAGATGTTTTTATCCACAAATTGCCGCAAGTTTCTGTGCGATACGCTGGCCACGACTTTCGTTCTCACATTGCCGCCCCGCTCGACCAGGGCAACCACCGGCGCCTTTTTCGTCCCACGTCCCCGCTTGTGCGGTCCAGTCCCCGGCCGCGGTTTTCCACCAACGTAAGTTTCATCCGCCTCCACCGTGCCCTTGAGCATTCCCGCCATCGGCCCCTCGGTCATGGCGTACCGGATGCGATGGCACATGAACCACGCGGATTTGTACGAACCAAGCCCTAGCTGGCGTTGCACCTGCTTTGCGGAAACGCCTTTTTTGCTGGCGCACATCATTTGAAAGGCGATAATCCACGACCGTAACGGAATATGCGAATCTTCAAAAATCGTGCCGACCGTCACCGTGAATTGGTTGCGGCAATCGTTGCACATGAGCAACCCAGGGCGGCCACTCAGGCCCGCAACGCGAGTGGCGTTCTTGCTCTTGCAATGCGGACACACCGGGCCTTCCGGCCAGAGCAGGGATTCAAGGTACTGCCGTGCCGTTTCCTCTGTCAATTTACTAACTTCTGCCAAACTTTTTGTTCTCATACCCATACACTACACCATGTGGCTGTTTTGTCAAGGGGATAATCCCGATAAATATTTGTAAGTTATTTAAAACAAATAACTTGTGATTAAATACGAAGTGGGCGAGTGTGCCAAATTGGCCCACCATTTCGCTTAGTCCAAACCTGTCCAAACGACGCCGGCCGGAATGTTCTGACAAAAAAACTGCGTGCCGCCACCGATGGTTGCGACTACAGTGTCAGACAGTGAACAATGTGCGCTCCATCCACAATCTCGCGCTGGTCGGTTTCATGGGGACGGGCAAATCCACCATCGGCCGCATCGTCGCCGAGCACATGCAGTTTGGCTTTGTGGATACTGACGGCTTGATCGAGGCCCAACTCGGCAGGTCCATCAGCGACATCTTCGCCAGGGAAGGGGAAGCCGCTTTTCGCCAATGCGAAAAACTTGCCCTGGAAAGTCTGGGCCGCCAGCGCAACCTGGTCATCGCCGCCGGGGGCGGGCTGGTGGTGGACCCCGCCAACATGGCCAGCCTCAAGGCCCATTCCCTCGTGTTTTGGCTGGTGGCCCCGCCGGAGACCATCTGGGCGCGGGTGCGAACGCAATCCCACCGGCCGCTCTTGCAGGGGCCGGACCCGCTGGGCAAAATCCGCTCCCTGCTGGCCGCCCGCGAGCCTGCCTATCGCCAGGCCGACGTCTTCATCCACAGCGGCCTGCGCGCCCCGCGGGAAGTGGCCCAGCAGATCGCCCTGCAATTCCACATGGCGCGCAGAAAGTGAAGACGGCCATTCGAGAACGCGCCCTGCAACTGGGATTTGACGCCTGCCAGTTCACCACGGCGCAGCCACCGGATTCCGCGGCGCAGTTCCAACACTGGCTGGCAGCGGGCCGCCACGGCCAGATGACTTACCTGGAACGCAACGCCTTCAAGCGAATCGAACCCAGTCAAGTATTGGCGGCAGCGCGAAGCATCATTACCCTGGGGGTGAGCTACGCGGGGGAGGAGCCGGGGCCTGCCGGGCCGGGTCCCGTTGGAGAAATCGCCCGCTATGCCCGCTTTGCCGATTATCACGATGTGGTGGGCGCGCGGCTCAAATCGCTGACGGATTGGCTCAATCAACTGGGCGGCGGCCAGACCCGCTCCTTGTCGTATGTGGACACGGGGCCGTTGCTGGAGCGGGATTTGGCGCAGCGGGCCGGCCTCGGCTTCATCGGCAAACACACCAACCTCATCAGCCGCAAGCTGGGCAACTGGTTCTTTCTGGCGGAAATCATCACCACGCTGGAATTGCCGCCCGACGCGCCGGAGAAAAATCATTGCGGCTCCTGCCGGCGCTGCCTGGACGCCTGCCCCACCGCCGCCATCACCGCGCCGTTCCAACTGGACGCGCGCCGCTGCATTTCCTACCTGACCATCGAGCTGAAAGGCGCCATCCCGGTGGATTTGCGTCCCGCCGTGGGGAACCGCATCTACGGATGCGACGATTGTCTGGCCGCGTGTCCGTGGAATCGTTTTGCGCGGGCGGGGGCGATGATGGCCGGGCATCGCCGCGCCGGGCTGGAAACGCCGGATTTGGCGGAGTTGTTGACGCTGGACGAAGCGGGGTTCCAGGCGCGATTTGCCGGGACACCCATCCTGCGGGCAAGGCGGCGCGGCTTTCTGCGCAACGTCTGCGTGGCCTTGGGAAATGTGGGCGGCGAAGAGGCGCTGCCGGCGTTGCAACGGGCCGCGTCCGGCGGGGAACCGCTCATTGCGGAACATGCCTTGTGGGCGATCGGACGGATCAAAGCCAGGATGGCGGACGGAGGATAGAGAAGGGCGCATCTTGACACTGCCCCCATGCGATTTGCCGATTCCCTCGCCCCACGAAGTGGGAAGAGGGTTAGGGAGAGGGGTTCTTTCCATCCAAGGGTGGCAGTGCCAAGATGCGCCCGATAAAGAACGGAAAAGCAGGTCCCTGTTGCCCAGGTCCCCGTCATTTGATATTCCTCTGCTGTGTCCTTGATCCAGCTCGACAATCTCACGCGCCATTATGGCGCCAGGCGCGGCGTCGAGCGGATTTCCCTCTCCGTGGCGGAGGGGGTTTTGTTCGGATTCCTCGGTCCCAATGGCGCGGGCAAAACCACCACGATTCGCGTCCTGCTCGGTTTCCTTCGGCCCGGCGGCGGCGCGGCGAGGATTTTCGGTTTGGACTGCTGGCGCGACAGCAAGGCGATTAAGCGCGACCTGGGCTACCTTCCGGGCGACCTGCACCTGCCATCGTGGATGAACGGCCTTGCCGCGCTCTCCATTTACGGCGCGGTGCGCCGCCGCGACCTGATTCAACCAGGCCGTCAATTGGCGGAGAGGTTTGATCTCGACCTGCGCGTCAAAGTCCGCGACATGTCACGCGGCATGAGACAAAAGCTGGGACTCATCCTGGCGTTGGCCCACTCGCCGCGCTTGCTGGTGCTCGACGAGCCTACCAACTCCCTCGACCCGCTCATCCAACAATCCCTCCATGAGTATCTCCGTCTCCTGGCCGCCAAAGGGCACACGGTCTTCTTCTCCAGCCACTCTCTGGGGGAGGTGGAACAGTTGTGTGAGCGCGTCGCCATCGTGCGCGACGGAGAACTGGTGGCCGACGAATCGCTCGCCGCCCTGCGCGAGAAAGCCGGCTACGAGGTCTCCATCCGTTGGGCGGAGCCGTCTCTCGCCCTTGGGCTGGCTCCGCCTGAATTCCTCAAGCTGACCCGGCGGGAAGGCGCGGTTTGGCAAGGGACGCTCCAAGGCCCCGCGCACCGGTTGGTGGATTATCTTGCCGGCAAGGCGGTCCTGGAGCTGACCATCGGACGCCCCGACCTGGAGAGCCTTTTCCGGCGGTTTTACCAGCGGGAGAAAGGCGGCGCCCGATGAACCGCGGCCTGCTCCTCCGGGCTTTCCGTGAGTCCTGGCCGGCGACACTGGTCATCGGCCTGGTGCTGATGGGCGTGGAAACCCTGCTCGCGTTCGTCCTGCCAATGTTCAGCGCGCAACTGACGCAGGAATGGCTGCAGATTGATTTGGTCCGGGGTATCGTTCAGGCCATGTTGGGCACGGAAATCGCCGGCCGCATCGGCCCGCAGATGTTCCAATCCATCCCCTGGGTTCACCCGGTGGTGCTGGCCCTGCTGTGGGCGCACGCCGCCATTTCTTGCACGCGCGTTCCCGCGGGCGAGGTGGACCGCGGCACGATTGACGTGTTGCTCAGCCTGCCGGTATCGCGGTGGGAGCTGTTCCTCTCCGAAACAACCGTGTGGTTGTTCTCCGCCGCGGTGGTGCTCCTGGCGGGATTGGCGGGAAACCTGCTCGGCAGCCTGGCCTTGCCGGCCGCCCAGCGGCCCGAAGTGGGGCGCCTGCTGATCGTCTTGAGCAACCTTTTTTGTCTCTACGCGGCGGTGGGAGGTTTTGCCTGGCTGGTCTCCTCCCTGAGCGAGCGGCGCGGCCGGGCGATGACCACTGTATTCCTCGTCCTCCTGGCGCTCTTTTTGCTCAATTACCTTGCGCCGTTCTGGCAACCGCTGGAGAAAGTGGTTTTTCTCAATCCGCTGCACTATCACCGGCCCATCGGCATTCTGGCCAGTGGCGCCTGGCCGTGGCGCGATCTGGGCATCCTCCTGGGCGCCGGCGCCTCAATGTGGCTGGGGGCGGGTGTGGTCTTCGCCATAAGAGACCTGCGCACGGTGTAGTGCCATCTTGCGCCAGCCTGCGGTGCCCGCCGAGTACGGGATAAATTTTTCACAAGCCGATGCTTGCGGAGCAGCGGGTATATGCGTCTCCATATACCTATCGCGTGCGTATCCCCTCTCTCTCCCCGCTTGCGGGGAGAGAGCAGGAGAGAGGGGTTCCCTTATTCTTCGAACGCGAGACACGAAAGAATCTGTCTCAAACCCTCCTCGCCCGGTTTCACAACATCCGGCTTGCCATGGCCGGGTCATATCGCCTACGTTCCAGCCATGCGGGGCGCGGTTAGCTCAGTGGTAGAGCATCTCCCTGACACGGAGGGGGTCAGAGGTTCAAATCCTCTATCGCGCACCATTTTTACGCTGGAGATCAACGAAACAGACCTTTGCCGCACAGATTCCGCACAGAATCCCGGCGGCCAGGAAAGCCTTGCCACCATTTGTGGGCGCAGCCACTTCTTGATCATCGGCCCTGCAACCATGTTGTGTCTGCCCATTTCTGCGATTTTCAGCCTGTTAATCGGGGACGCAGGCTTTAATTGGTCTTTTCGGCGCAGTCCTTGGTCGCGGTGCTAAACTCTGTTGGATAAGGTTGGTCGCGAAAATCACTCCTAAAAATTCCAACAATTCAAAGTAGCCCGCTACCGAAAGGGAAGAAATGAAGTTCAACCGAATTCAGACCAGGATATTGATTGGCGCGCAAAGTCTGCTGCTGATCTATGCCATTTACGATTTTCTTTATACACACGGCAGGATATTTATTTTCGTTATGCCTGTCACCACCATGATCATGTGGCTGGCTGTTTATCTGGTAAGGGATAAAGAAAATCCAAATTAGGACACTACCGGCAGCGGGGGCAGATGCAATCTAATCACCCACGACCGACCTTCGACCTTCCGCTTCTGGTTGATTCACGGGTTTTCGAGCAGAAATGCTCCGCTCTGACTGGTTCCAAGGAAATAGCCGGCGGCGTTGGTCTGGTTTTGCAGCACCGCCCCGTGCGCCGTGTTGGTTGTTTTCGACCCCGTGGGCTGGAAGTTCACGGTGACAACGCCGTTGTTCGTCTTGATCGCCAGGAGCAGGTAGTTGG
>JBEKVM010000181.1:0-8776 GCA_049513975.1 Verrucomicrobiota bacterium
TTTTGGTTTTGCCTGGCGAGCGGACTGTTCCCGGCCAACTCACCGGCCCAGGCGCCTGCCTGGCAACCCACCGGCATCTCCGGTGGCGGCGGCATGTTCACGCCCGCCATTTCTCCGGCGGACGCGAACTTGATGATGCTGAACTGCGACATGAGCGCGGCATACATCTCGGAAGACGGCGGCCGCAACTGGCGCATGATCGGCCACGCACAGCTTCACAGCGACACGGCCTGCCGTCCGGCCTTTCACCCGGCCGACCCCAAAATCATCTACGCCTCCTCCCGCGGACGGCTCAAGATCAGCCGCGACCGGGGCAAAACTTTTACTGCTATTGGCAATCTGAGGGATTCTCTGAGCGGAGAGATCGCGATCAATCCCTCGGATGCAAAGATGATGTTGGCCGGCTCGCGCAAGGGCCACTGCTGGCTCTCGCGCGACGCGGGGGAAACGTGGGCGGCGTGCCCGGGGCCGGCGGGCCAGGTAATCGCCTTTCACTTTGATCGCACCCGGCAGGGCCAGGCGATGTTCGCCGCCACAGACCGGGGAATCTGGCGATCCGACGACGGCGGGCAAACGTGGGCGGAGAAAACCCAGGGCCTGCCGTGGCGAGAGATTCAAGGTTTCGCCGGCGGCTCGGACGCGGCGGGGAAGCTCGTCATGCTGTACTGCTCGATCCGCAGCAAGGACGAGAACGGCGTGTTCAGGGGCGGCCTTTACCGCTCGCGGGACCGGGGCGAGACCTGGGAATCAGCGATGGGCCAGGGACTCAACACCGAGACGAAGAAGGCCGACCAGTGGGCCTATGGTTCCATTTCTCAATACAATCAACTGCTGGCGACCGACGCCAAACCGCTCACCGTCTATGCCTTCAACACCAGCACCGGCTTCAACCCGCCGCACAGCGACACGGTGTATCGCAGCGAGGACGGCGGCACAACGTGGCGCGCGACTTACTTCCAGGACCCGCGTTTCCAGAGTTACAATGTCACACCGGATTGGGAGACCGCCTCGTGCGGGCAATGCTTCAAAGGCGGGGAGACGCCGTTTGGCGTGGCCATCTGCAACAGCGATCCCAACCGGGTCATGCTGGTGCGCAACGAGCCGCACATCACCCATGACGGAGGCGCGAGTTGGTTCGGCGGGCACACTTATCCGGCACCCGGCCAGACGCCCGGTCCGCGCTCCGCCTGGGTTTGCAACGGCCTGGTCGTCACCACCACCTGGCATTTCTATATGGATCCGTTTGAATCGAACCGCCAGTACATCTGCTACACCGACATTGGACTGGCCCGCTCCACCGACGCCGGCCAGAGCTGGAATTGGTGGGACCCGAAGTCGTGGCCGCCCTGGCGGAACACTTGTTACGAAATGGCGTTTGATCCCGGGACGCCGGGGAAAATTTGGGGCGCCTTCTCCGATGTGCATGACATCCCGAACGACAACATCATCACCGAGCGCCACGGCCATGGGGGCCCCGGCGGGGTCTGCCTCTCGACCGACTTCGGCATGTCGTGGAGAAGCGGGACAGAAGGACTTCCGCGCAAACCGGTGACTTCCATCGTGCTTGATCCCACCAGTCCGAAGAACGCGCGCACGCTTTACGCCGGCGTGTTTGACGAGGGCGTCTTCAAGTCCACCGACGACGGCAAGACCTGGACGCTCAAGAAAACCGGCTTGGGCCATCCTGACAACATGCGGGTTTATCGTGTGATTCTCCACCGCGACGGCACTCTTTTCGCCGTCATCTGCGCCAAGCGGCCCGGACCGGGTCAGCCGCTCATGCCCGAAGGCACCGGGCTATATCGTTCCAAAGACGGTGCGGAGACTTGGGAAAAGATCAATGGCTCCCAGCCGCTGCTCTACCCCAAGGACTTCTCGGTTGATCCCCGCGACAGCCGGCGCATCCTGCTGGGCGGGGCGGACGCCGGCCGCGGCGCCCAATCCGGCGGCCTCTATCTCACCGAGAACGGTGGTCAAACCTGGCAGCGCATCGGGCGCGAAGGGCCGCAGACTTTCGGCGGCTATTTCCACCCGAATCACGACGGCTGGATTTACATGACCCTGACGGAGGACGCGCCCGGCGCCGGCCTCTGGCTCTCGCGCGACAACGGGAAAAGCTGGCAGGCCTTCGATGAACTGCCGTTCTCGAACATCCAGCGGGTTGAATTTGACCCCGCCAGCGACGCCGTGATCCATGTGACGACTTTCGGCGGCAGCGTGTGGCGCGGGCCGGCCACGCCGTCTGAACCATGAACAAGTTTCCCTGGGCTTCCCGCGGCTCGCGGCGCGAAAGACTATGGCATTTTCAATAAAACCGCAGCCATATCACCTCACCAGGATGCGATGAACTGGTTTGGCTCCTGTAGTTACAATTCTATATGTACTGCTTTTCGAATCATTCCTAAAAAAAGCTTGCCCACATTGCCAACCTTCAATGTGGGCAAGCTTATTTTAATAACGTGCTTGAATTTGTCGAGAAAAAAGATGGGGGCATTTCCAATGACACTGCAGACAAAACGCCTCGTCAGGATGCGACGAACCGAACGCCTCGTCAGGATGCGACGAACCGAACGCCTCGTCAGGATGCGACGAACCGAACGCCTCGTCAGGATGCGATGAACTGGTTTGCCTGCTGCGGCTACGGCTTTATTTAAACCGCTCTATTGCGGCGCCGTGGCGCGAAGAGGGCTTTGCCTGGCTGGAATGACGACCGTATTTTCGGCCAGGCCCTCGGCACGGGCGGTCAACCGGATTTCGGAAGCGTTGGTCCCCGCCTGGACGATCACCTGGGCCAGCCCGTTGAAGACACTGCGTTTCCAGTTGGAGGAGGCATCGTCAAGGCAAACATCCGGCTCGTGGCAACTCGGGTCGCCGTTGCCCACCCCGATGATTTTTCCGCCGCCGTTGATTTCAAAATTGACCAGGTTGCCCGCCACGGGAACGACACGACCTTGCGCGTCAGTCACGGCGACGGTGATGATGGCGAGGTCTTCGCCGTCGGCATTGATGGCCGGGCGGTCGGGCGTGAGCTTGACAGCGGCCGGCGCGCCGGCGGTCTCGACTTTTTCTTCGGCAGTGACTTGGCCGGCCTTGTAGCCTTTGGCCGAAAGCGTGCCGGGCGCGTAGGGCACCATCCATTGCAGATGCGAATTTTTCGGCATGGTTTTCCTGCCAAGGCTGGCGCCGTTGAGAAACAGTTCAACTTCCTCGCAATTGCTGAAGCACCGCACGTCAATGCTCTGCCCTTCCTTGCCGGGCCAGTTCCAATGCGGCAACAGATGGAGCACGGTCTTGTCACTCCACCAGGACTGATAATAATAATAATTGTCCTTGGGGAAACCGCAGGTGTCCATAATGCCGTAGTGCGCATTGATGCAGGGCCAACTGTTTTCGCCGCGGTAATCAAAGCCGGTCCAGGCGAAGCCGCCGGAAAGCCAGGGGCGGTCGGCGTAGTACGGCCACCAGTGTTCGGCGGTTTCCGTGCCGGCGGCGTCGTAGGCGGTTTGGTAACCCCGCGCCCGGTCCCTGGTGTAAATCCCGCGGGTGGTTTGGGTGCTGGCGGTTTCCGTCCCGACGTTCGGCTGTTGCGGATGGGCCTGGTGGTACTGGTCCATGACGCGGCCGGTATGATAATTCCAGCCGCGCACGTCAGTCACACTGTTCGCGCCGCGGAACTCATTGCCCACGCTGGCGGCATACGTCACCACGCGGCTGGGGTCGAGGCGATGGACCAGATTTTGCATGGTTTGGGCCACATGCGCCGACAGGGGAGTGCTTTGGACTGGTTCCTCATTGCCGAGGGACCAGAGGAAAACGCTGGCATGACTGCGGTCGCGGCGAACCTGGTTCTCCAGCAACACGAGATTGGCCGCGTCGCTGGCAAAGACCCGGCTTTCGTCCATCACCAGCAGGCCGAGACGGTCGCACGCCTCCAGCAATTCCTCGGTCGGCTCGTTGTGCGAGGTGCGGATGGCGTTGTCTCCCATTTCCTTCAGTTTGGCGACGCGGAAATACTGCAGCGCGTCGGGCAAGGCTATCCCCACGCCGGCATGATCCTGGTGATTGCAGGTGCCTTTGATGACGTAAGGTTTGCCATTGAGGAAAAAGCCCTTGTTGGCATCGAAGGCGAGCGTGCGAATGCCGAACTCGGTTTCGGTCCGGTCCACGACCTTGCCGGCGGACAGGACGGTCGTCAGCAGCTTGTAAAGACGCGGCGTTTCGGGCGACCAGAGGACCGGCGACGAAACGGAGGTCTTTTGTTTGACATCCACGGTGGCGGAAGGCTCCACGATGGCGGCGGCGCGGGTGGTGGCCACGGTCTTGCCGGCGGCATCCACTATTTCGCAACGCACCTCGGCGCGGGCGGAATTGGTTTGCCAGTTGGCCAGCCGCGTCTCGATGTCTAATTCGGCGTTGCCTTGCGGCACGTTGTTTTTGAACCGGCTGTAAACAAAAGTGCCGTCCGGGGCCACCGCCAGCGGGCCGGTCTTGACCAGCCAGACATGGCGGTAAATGCCCGCCCCTTCATAAAACCAGCCTTCGACTTGCGACGCATCCACGCGCACCGCAACCACGTTCTTCCCCCCGTAATTGGCCACATCGGTGATGTCGTAACGGAAGGAACTGTATCCCCTGGGTTGACGGCCGACCAGGCAGCCGTTGACGTACACCAGGCTGTTGCGAAAGACACCGCCGAACTCGATCCAGAGCCGCCGGCCCGCGTCCTCGCCCGGCAATGTGAAGGCGCGGCGATACCAGCCGACGCTGTTTTGGGGAAAAGCGGTCCCGACGGGTTTGTAGCCGTGATTGCCAAGCGCGCTCCGGTCAAAAGGCAGGGCGACGGCCCAGTCGTGAGGCAGGTTGACGGAGGTCCAGGAGGAATCGTTGAAACTGGGCTTGGCCGGGCCGGTGCTGATGCCCAAATTGATCAATTCCTCGCCGGTGCCCCATTCGTTTCCCAGATGGAATTTCCAGGCAAAATCCATCAACAATTTTTCGCGCGGCGTTTCGCCGGCGCAGGCCGGGCGGGCGGCGGCCAGCATCAAGCCAACCGCCAGCGAGCAAGCCGCCAGGCGCCAGAGCCGTTTCTTTTGTTTCATAGTTTGTCCAATGATCGGGAAAGGCAGTTTGCCCCTATTTCAACTCCGCCCGCAAGGTGCGAACTTCATAGGGCGCCAATTCGATCGCTCCGCCGGCAGGGTGGCCGGGCAGGCCGGCAAGATCGGAAACGGAAATCTCCTTCGGCGTCACCGCGTTCCATTGGAGCGAGGCGCGCGCCGCGGTTGCGCCGGTGTTGTAGAGCCGCAGGAGCAGCGCCCGGCCGCCGGAACCCGGCTGGAGCGAAGTGATCATGACCGGGCCGGGGGAAATCTCAACGAGCGGGCCGGAGGGGGAGGGACCGGCCGCGGGCGCGGCGATGAGCGGCTCGGTGCTTTCGACGCCAAAATGCGCGGCGGCGGTTTGATCGTAGGCGGTGTGCGGACGGATGGCGTAGCAGAAGACCGTCTCGCCTTCCTGGTCTGCGCGATAATTGGTGTGCCAGTGGTTGTTCATCACCCAGGAATAAAGCGTCGGCGAGGCCCCGGCCTTCCACAGGTAGGCCTTTGGATTTGACTGCGAACGCGGAAGGTTAGCGGTCAGGCCGCCGATTTCGAGGAGCGGCGCCTGGAGGGTGGACCAGGTCACGCCGAGCCGGTCGTTGGAGATGTCAACCCAGCGCTCGACCGTGAACCAATTCTTGCAGGCGCCGGCAAGCTGGTCGGTTTCGGGCTGGATCACGGCCCAGGCAATGTTGATGCGCACCGCAGGATTGGGGATGTTGAAGCCGAAACCGATATGAACGCCCTCGACCGAGCGCACCGCTTTCTTGTCAATCGTGTCAATGATCTCGACCCGGTCGAGGCCGTCCACAAGCCGGATTTCGCGAACGAGTTTGTTGCAGCCCGGCGCGTCGGATTCGACGAGCAGCGACGCGAGGAGCGGGCCGCTTTCCTTCACCGAGATTTTGACGGGACCGTTGCGCTGCGCGTTCTGGACGTTCCCACCCGGCAGATAAACGTATTCATTCAATCCGGGGTCCGTCGCCGGGTTGACGAATTGGTGGTCCACACCGTTGGCGCGCAGACTGGCAATCGCGCCCGATTGTTCATTGAGCTTGAGCGTGATGGTGGAATCGGCCAGCGTCAGGCCTTCCGCCCTGGCCGCGCCTTGCGCCGGCGCGCGGCCGGCGGCGAGGGCGAATCGCCTGCCGCCCAACGGAGGCACGTCCTTCGCCAGGAAAACAAGTTCGCCGCCGGCGAGGCGCTGCGAGGGCGCGATTTCGCCCCGGTCATTTTTCACGATGTCGCCGGCCAGTTTCATCGTCTTGGGCAGGGTCACGAGATCCGTGCGCGGCCAGGAGGCGGTGTTGAAAACGTCAATCGCGCCGGCGGTTTCCGGGGAGGGGCCGCGTGTCGCGAGGGCGTCGGCGAGCAGTTTTTTCGTCCCGGCATCGGCGTCCAGAGCGTAAGCCTGCTTGTATTTCCATTGCGCCTTGACGAAGTCGGAATCCGGCGCGCTGATGCTGTTGTAGGCCCCCCAGGTGTGTTCGCTGAACAGGGCGATGTTCTTCAGCGCCCCGGCATAACCCTCGGCGGGCAGCGCCTCCGGCTTGAGCATCGTCCAAAGAATTTCGCCCTGGGTCATGCGGTCGGAGGAAAGCCGGTTGAGGCCCGTTTCGCGCGCGCTGGAACCCGCGCCATCTTCCCAATACGGCGTCAGATCGCCGCGCTGGACCGGGAGTTGGCCGCCATGCCGTTTTTCAAATTCGTGGAACATTTCGCTCGTGGTGGAGATGACGAGTTTGGGCCAGGCGTAGGCCGCGTTCCAATCGCGCACCGCCGGCATGACGCTCTCATCCGGCGCGCCGTTGTCGCCCTTGGTCCAGCGCAGTTGCACCATCTCATAAGGATAACCTGATTTGTCCATCTGCGCCGTCAGTTCGGCGACGGCATCGCGGATGGAAGCGCAGTGATGGCCGATGGAATAGCCGCCTTGCGCGCCCCAATAAATGGCCCGCTCCCGGCCCGATGGGGAGAGCCAGACAAAGGGTTGATTCTCCCACTGCACGCGGACATAGCCGATGCGGTCGGACTCGTTGGGGCCGGCGGAAATATATTTTATGCCGGCCTGGGCGAGCGCCGGCACGATGCCCCAGGTCAGCCCCGGCACGTCGCTGATCATCATCGAATCCACCGTCACGCCGCAGCGGCGGCCGAGTTCGGTGGCGAATTGCGTCTGGCGCAACAACTCCTCCCCGCGCGCCAGGCCTGTCAGCAGATTTCCGTACATCGGGTCCAGGCCGAGGCGGCGTTCGCGCACGGCCTGCTCGAACTTCTCTTTCTGTTCCGGCGTCGCTGTTTTGTAAAATTGTTCGACCTGCCAGAAAACTTCCGTGTTCCATTTGAATTGCGCGTCGCGGGGAAAGTCCCTCGTTTTCTCGATCAGATCCAGCGCCCGGATAACGTTCTGCGCCTGCTTGGCGGCGATGCGCGGTTGGATGTCCGTATAACCGATGTCGTTATGCGAGTGCATCAGCACGTAAAAAACGCGGGGCTTGTACGCAGGAACGCTCACCGCCTGCCGGAACGCCGCGCGCCCTGAATGCAGCTCAACGCTCGCTTTGCATCCGTTGGTGGCATTCGCGCCCGGCGGCAGAAAAACCGAAAACCGGTCCGCGCCGCGCGCATTGGCGGGAACCGTCGTCTCTTCCTTCGCGCCGGCGCATTCCACATCGAACGTCACCGCCCCATACAGCTTGGCGCCGAGGAGGGAGACGGCGATTTGGCGGCCCGGCTTGCCATCGGGCCGGTAGGGACAATACGGCAGCGCCGCGCACGCCATGCCCGTCGGCACCGGCAAATCCGCTTCCGCGACCTCGCGATGAACGACGAAACGGACGGCGCTCAAGCCGAAATAATCGCTGCCGTAATTTCCGTCCGCGGCCTCCGCCGCGATGAGGACCGACTGGATGCCGCGCCCCGCGGCGGCATTGGCAATGGTGACCGCCTCCGCGCCGGCCTCGCCGTTGGCGCGCGGCAGATCGATCGTCTCCGGCGAAGTCAGCGGCCACCAGGTGACCCCATCGGCGGTTCCGTAGAGGCGCGTCTTGCGAAAACCGCGGTCGGTCAGGTTCGCCTGGTTGTGATTCCAGATCCGGATGGCGTCGAATTTCTGTGGCTGCGCGAAATCGAATCTCACCCACGCGGGCGAAGGCGGGACGCCGGGGGCGGGAAGTTTGGCCGCGGGCTTTTCCGCGCTGTGCCACATCGTCCGCGCGCCGCCCTGGTTGTCGTGCTGTCCGTTGCTCAGGCCGGAGCCATCAATCAGATGTCGCGCCGACTGCTCCGGGCCATACACGCTCGAGGCGGCCACCGAAATGAGCGCCGCCGGAATTTCTTCATCTATCGAAATGGCCGGCGCCGGGCAGGCGATGGCCAGCGCGGAAGCGATGATAACGGCCTTTTTCATTTTCATTTCATTCTCACTATAGGCCGCGATGCCGTGAACATTCAATCATTAGAAAAAACCGACCTTTTTCGCCGTGTTCGCGGTTTTACAGGGCGTCTTGCCGACAAGCGGGATGGTGAAAAAAAACAATGAAAAAGGGCCTAAGATTAATGCCCTTCGGAAATTCATGGCGGAAGGATTGTGATGGTGATGGGTCCTTGCGATGAGGTGTTTTTGAGTAGGCGTGGCCAGCTGCTGACGGGTTGACGAACCGCCCGCGGGCAGGAGC
>JBEKVM010000182.1:0-8531 GCA_049513975.1 Verrucomicrobiota bacterium
GGCAAACACGGCGTGGCGGTGATTTTCCTGCGCACTCAAAAAATCCCTGGCCTGCTGCGGCCGGGGACGGCCGCACTCCGCCAGCAGCAGTGTCAAGATGCGCCCATTCCCAAGTGCGGGCGGGAATGCCGGTTGACGGGACGGGGCGGGTTTCATTACGCTTCGCGCCAATGATTATTGCTGCCTCGCTCCTGGCGTCCAATTTTACCAGGCTCGGCCGGGAAGCCGCCCGCGTGGACCGTTCCGGGGCGGACTGGCTGCACCTGGACATCATGGACGGCCATTTCGTGCCCAACATTTCCTTCGGGCCGGCCGTGGTGGCGGCGGTCCGGCCCCTGAACAAACTTATATTTGACGTTCACCTCATGTGCTCCCGCCCGGAAATCCTGCTCGAGCCGTTTGCCCGGGCCGGGGCGGACCGCCTCACCGTTCATGTGGAGCTGGGGCAACAGGTCACGGCGCTGATTTGGAAAATCCGTTCCTTGCACAAGCAAATCGGCCTGGCCGTCAATCCGCCCACCGCCATGCAGGCGGTCGAGCCGTTTCTGGACGAGGTGGATTCACTGCTCGTCATGACGGTCAATCCCGGTTACGGCGGGCAGTCGTTCATCACCGAAACCCTGCCCAAAATCCAGCAGGCCGCCGCCTGGCGGCGCCAACGCGGCTTGCACTACCGCATCGCGGTGGACGGCGGCCTTGATTTCCAGACCGTCGCCCAGTGCGCCACGGCGGGGGCGGACACCTTCATCAGCGGCACCGGTCTTTTCCACCGTCCAAACCTGAAAACCGCCGTCGCCAAAATGAGGAAAGTGGCCGTGGCGGCGGCTCAACCCGGCCCATGAATCCGCCATGAGCGTCCAATTCGGAACCGATGGCTGGCGGGCTGTGATCGCCGGGGATTTCACCTTCCATAACCTGGACCGCGTCAGCCAGGCCGCCGCCGATTTTTGGAACGGCTCCCCGGTGGCCGGAACGGAAAAAAGGATCATCGTCGGCTACGACCGCCGGTTTCTTTCCGATCAGTTCGCCCGGCGCGTGGCGGAGGTTCTGGCGGGAAACGGCTTCGAGGTCGTGCTGAGCGGCTGCCCCACGCCCACCCCGGCGGTTTCCTTTGCTGTCAAGACACAAAAGGCCGCGGGCGGCGTCATGATCACCGCCAGCCATAATCCGCCCATGTTCAACGGCTTTAAAATCAAGGCGCACTACGGCGGCTCGGCCGAGGCGCCCCTGTGCCAGGCGGTGGAAAGGCTGCTGGACCAAAACCCCGTGCGCGCCGCCGACGCCGCCGACGCCATCCGCGCCGGGCGGGTGAAGGTGCGCGATCTCCGCCCCGCTCTTTTCCGGGCGATTAAAAAGATTGTTGACTTCAAATTGATCGCCCGCTCCAGGCTCCGCTTCGCCCACGAGGCTCTCTTCGGCGTGGGGGCGGGCTGTTTCGAGCAGTTGTTGCGCGGCACGACCTGCCGCGTCACCACGCTGGACGGGCGGCATGACCCCAATTTCGGCGGGGTCAATCCGGAACCGGTCGCGCAGAATTACGCCGCCAGTTCCGCCTGGCTGAAAAAACATCCTCACGATATTTGCCTGGTGACCGATGGCGATGCCGACCGGGTGGGCGGGATGGACGGGCGGGGCCGCCCCTTGACCACCCATCAAATTATTTGTCTGTTGCTCCACCATTTCATTGTCAACCGGCGGGGCAGGGGACGGGTCATCAAGGCGCTCACCACCACCTCCATGGTGGACAAGATGTGCGCCCACTACGGCCTGGAACTGGTGGAGACGGGCGTCGGGTTCAAATACATTTGCGCGGAAATGCTCAAGGGCAACGTGCTGCTCGGCTTCGAGGAAAGCGGCGGCATCGGATTCCCCGAACTGATGCCCGAACGCGACGGCATCGCCGCCGGCATGATGCTGCTGGAATTGCTCGCCACCGAGCGGGTGTCCGTCAACCAACTGCTGCGCCGCCTGGAGCGGCAGTTCGGCCCGCATCATTACGCGCGGCTGGACACCCGTTTCCCGCTGGAGCAACGCGCCGCGCTGATGGAATACTGCAAAACCCATCCGCCGGCCAGCCTGCTCCGCTCGCCGCTGGCCGAAATCAAATCCTTCGACGGCGTCAAACTAATTTCCCGGGACGGGGCCTGGCTGATGCTGCGCGGTTCCGGCACCGAGCCGGTCCTGCGCATCTACGCCGAAGCAAAATCGCCCGCCGCCGCCGCCGCGCTCATACGGGAAGGCGTGCGGCTGACAAAGATGAGGCAGCGCCGAACGGCGCCATGAGTCGCGGCCCGGCAGAATCCCGCCCTGCCGGCGAAGATGCGGTCAGGCGCGGGCGGCCTTTTCGAGGGCTTTGACCAGGCCGGCCATGGTGTGTTCTTTGGCTTCGAGGGCGGGCTTGAAGCCGAGGGCGAGGAGGGCCTTGCTGGTTTCGGGGCCGATGGAGGCGAATTGGATTTGCGGATGTTGTGTCAACAATTGGTTCAGATTGAAGCGGGCGTGGAAATTTTGCGCGGCCGAGCCGCTGGCGAAGGTGATCCAGTCGGCGCCCTCCTGGAGGAGACGGGCGGCGGCGCCGTTGCGGTCCTCCGTTTCGGGAACGGTTTTGTAGCAGGCGATGTCGTCCACAATGGCTCCCATTTCCTCAAGCTTTTTGGGAAGTTCCGGCCCGGCCACTTCGGCGCGCAGCAGCAGGATCTTCAAGTTCTCGATGCTCTCGTATTTGGCCAGCGCGGCGGCGATGGCGGAGGCGATGTATTCCGGCGGGGTGAGGTCCACCTTGAGATGCAATTGCCGAAGGGTGGCGGCGGTGGCCGGGCCGACGGCGGCGATACGCACCCCGCCGATGTCGCGCAGGTCGTCGAAAACCTTGAAGAAATACTCAAAGAAGGTGGCGACGCCGTTGGGACTGGTGAAGATCAACCAGTCGTAAGAGTTGAGTTCGAGCAGGACGTCGGCCAGGGCCAGGCGTTGCGTGGGCGGCTCGATGCGGATGGTGGGAATTTCCAGCACGTCGGCGCCGCGGTCGAGCAATTGGCGGGACAACTGGCTGGCCTGGGCGCGGGTGCGCGTCACCACAATGCGCCGGCCAAACAGAGGCAGGTTCTCGAACCAATTCAGCTTGGGCCGCAATTTGACGACCTCGCCGATAATGGTGAGGGCCGGAGGTTTGAAGCGGGCGCGCTCGATCACCTCCGCGATGGTTTGCAAGGTGCCTTCGATGGTTTGCTGGCGGCCGGTGGTCCCCCATCGGATCATGGCCACCGGGGTGTTTTCATCCAGGCCGTGGGCGGTGAGCGCCCGCGCGATTTCGCGGATGCGGGTGACGCCCATGAGAATGATTTTGGTGCCGGGGGTTTTGGCCGCTTGCGCCCAATCCGCCCCCGGTTCGTTTTTGTCCGGGTCTTCGTGGCCGGTGAAAACGGTGAAGCTGGAGCAATAGTCGCGGTGGGTGATGGGAATGCCGGCGTAGTTGGGGGCGGCGTAAATGGAGGAAACGCCGGGGACAACTTCAAACGGGATTTTCGCCTCCGCCAGCGCCTGGGCTTCCTCGCCGCCGCGTCCAAAAACATAAGGATCGCCGCCTTTGAGCCGGACGACGCATTGGCCGGCGCGGGCCTTGTCCACCAGCAATTGGTTGAGTTGTTCCTGCGGAATGGCGTGGTCGCCGGAACGTTTGCCGGCATAAATCATTTCCGCGGCGGGAGGGGCCAGGGCGAGAATGTCGCCGTGGATCAGGGCGTCGTAAACCACCACATTGGCCTGCCCGAGCAATTCGGCGCCACGCAACGTCATCAACCCGGTGCCGCCGGGACCCGCGCCGACCAGGTAAACTGTCCCGATGGGTTTCATGGCCGGGCTTTAGGCAACCTCCCGCCGCAGTTGGGCGGCGACTTTTTTCCCCAAGGCCACCGCCTCGGGCAGGACCATCCTGCCTTCGGCGCGCTGGACATTTTGGGTCAAATGCGCCACGGCGCGGAGATGAATCTGACTGCCGGTGACGCAGGCATAAGCGCCAATGGGTGTTTGACAGCCCCCGCCCATGGCGTGGAGAAAGGCGCGTTCGGCGGCCACGCATTGAAAGGTGTCATAGTGATTGAGTTCGCGGCAAATCTCCGTCATGCGCTTGTCCTTTTCCCGAATTTCCAGGCCAATCGCGCCCTGGCCCACGCAGGGCAGCATGAGGTGCGGCTCGAAAAAGTAAGCCGCCAGATTCCTGGGCACTCCGCCGCCGCGCAGCAGGCCCATCGGGGCCAGCCGGATGCCCAGCCGGCCCAGGCCGGCGGCGGCGAGCAGGGTGGCGTCCAGTTCCGGCTGTTCCATCAGTTTCTGCAAACGGGTCGGGACGTTGCCGCGGATCGGGACGGCGCGGAAATCCGGGCGGAGGGCCAAAAGCTGGGTCTGGCGGCGCGCGCTGCCGGTCGCGACGGTCAGGCCGGGGGGGAAATCGGAGAGCCTCATCCGCGGGGCAAGACCGTTGTCAATACGATAGACCAGGACGTCGCGCACGTCGGCGCGCCGGCCGGCGACCGCCGCCAGTTGCAAGCCGTCCGGCAAATCGGTGGGCAGGTCTTTCAAGCTATGCACCGCCACATCCGCCCGGCCCTGGAGCAGGGCGGCCTCCAGTTCCTTGGTGAAAAGGGCGCGGGTGGCCAGGGCGGCCGCGGCGGCGGGGCGGGCGGTCTGCAAGCGGTCGCCCGTGGTTTTGATGATTTTCAACTCGAAGGTGAGCCGGGAGAATTTTTTCCGGCAGGCGGCGAGCACGGTGTTGGCCTGGGCCAGGGCCAGGGCGCTGCCCCGCGTGGCAATGAAAATGGGAGGCATGGGGTGTGGAGATTAATGGTTGGCGGCGGCCAGATTGGAGCCGGCCAGGAGCCGGGCGGGGGCCGAGAGGAGGAGCGCCCGCGCCTTGTCCCGGATGACGGCTTCGCAACGGGCGATTTCGTCCTGGCGTTGCCGGAGGTAATCGTCGGCGATTTCCTGGAGGTCATCAATGTTGTAAAGATAAACATTTTCCAGGAACTTGATCTCCGGGTCAATGTCCCGGGGCACGGCGATGTCAATCACCAGCAGCGGCCGGTTTTTGCGCGCCTTCATCAACAGTTCCAGCTTGGCGCGGTGGAGGATGTAGTGCGGCGCGGCGGTGCTGCTGATGACAATGTCTATGCGGGAAAACTCCGCGGTCCAATCCTCGAAATGGATGGCCCTGCCGCCCAATTCCCGGGCCAGCGCGGCGGCCCGCTCGTGGGAACGGTTGGAAACCAGGATGCTGTGCGCGCCGCGGCTGAGCAGGGCGCGCGCGGTCTTTTCGCCAGTTTCGCCCGCGCCAATGATCATGACGGGGTGGTCGCGCAGGGAACTGAAAATCTTTTCGGCCAATTCCACCGCGACCGAGCCGACGGAAACACTGCCGCGCTGGATGTTGGTTTCGGTGCGGATTTGTTTGGCGACGTTGAAGGCCTTTTGGAAAATCTTGTTCAAACGCCCGCCGGTGTGCTTGTGCCGCAGGGCCGTGTCGTAGGCTTTTTTCAACTGGCCGAGGATTTCCGTTTCGCCCAGGACCATGGAATCCAGGCCGCAGGCGACTCGGAAAAGGTGTTCCAGGCCGCGGGCATCGGTGTGGCAGTAGATTTCGTCGTTTAACGGCTCCGGCCCCTGGTGGTAGTCAACTAAAAATTGGCGGAGCAGGGCGGCGGCTTCCCGTTCCGGCGGCTCCATCACCGCGTAGATTTCGACGCGGTTGCAGGTGGAGAGGATGACCGCTTCGGCGGCGGCGGCGTCGCGGCGCAGTTTTTCCAGGGCTTGCGGCAGCGCGGCGTCGGAAAAGGCGAACCGCTCCCGCACGGTGACGGGCGAGGAGCGATGGCTTAATCCGAGGACGATGAAGGGCATTTTTTTGAATTGGGAATAGTGAATGGTGAATAGTGAAATTTAGAATTTGTGGGTTGGGGATAACAGGTTGACTCCCCAGAAGGTCAACAGGACGAAAGCGAAGGTGCCGATGGCGCCCCAGGCGAAGCGGCGCCCGGTCTGGGCAAAGCGGCTGTGCCAGACCAGCAAGCCCAAATAGAGCAGCCAAACCAGGGCGGACCAGGGCACTTTGGGGTCAAAGGCCAGGTTGGTTTCAGGGCGTTCTTTGAGGAGGAAGGGGATGAAGGCCAAACCGGCGGTGAGCAGGATGAAGCCGGCCCAGAGGAGGCGGCTGGTGATTTTTTCCAGGCGGTCAATGGGCGGCAGCAGCGCCAGCAGCGCGCGCAGTTTGTGAAATTTCAGGTCGTGTTCCAGGGTCAGATACATCAGGGCCGCGACGGCACTCAATCCGAACGCTCCGTAGGAAAGCAGGGACAGGGCGGCGTGCAGGCTGACCAGGCCGTTGCGGAATTCCGGTTTGTCCTTGTAGGGAACATCCAGGGCCGGCATCAGGGCAAAGACGCCGATGCCGAAAACGATGGGCGCGACAAAGGAGCCGAAGTGGCGCAGCCGGGGAAAGAGGCCGAAGACCAGGTAAGCCGCCGCAATGGTCCAGGCGACGAAGGTCATGGCCTCGTAAAGGTTGTTGACGGGGCAGCGTTGCAGGCTCAGGCCGCGCATCATCATGGCGCGGGTGTGGAAGATGATCCCGGCCAGCAACAGGAAGTAATTGACATGGTCATGGCGCCGAAAGCCCTTGCGCCATAGGAAAATGGAGTACACGGCGCTGCAGCCGTAGATGATGACGGCGATCAAAAAATAAGTTCGGGCATCGTGCCAGGACACGGGGTCAGGATAAATGAAAAATGACAAATGCAAAATGATAAATGGGAGGAATCCGCCACTCGCGAATTGACGCGAATTGGACGAATTTCAGCAGCAGTTTTGCCGGGTTCATGGTGTCCCCCCCCAGGGGGCGGGAAGTGAAATTAAGTGAAACCAGGTGAAACCAGGTGAAATTAGGTGAAAACAACTGAAAATTGGGGCTGGCGGCTTTAACCATAAAGTCGGGGGTGTTGGTGGACCGGGTGGACGCGGTGGACTGACACGGACCCTCCCGGATGCCGCCCCAACCGCCGGCCTCTGACTCCTCCACTCTACGTTCCTTACCTGCACATTGTAAAAATAGCATTTAAGTGCATCTTGTCAAAGGAAAAACGCGGAAAAAAGCGGATTTTTGCAAGGCACTAACCATTAGCCACTTACGCAACCTCCTCACCAGATAGTAAAAGGCAAGACGCCCAAATTCCGTGGGACCCGCGCCCAAAAAGCCAACAAGCGTCGGAAGGGGTGATTTTTGCGCTCAATCAAGGCTGCTCGTTTCTTCGTATGCGACTGAGGGGCCAGGTCTAGTTTTCGGCGATGAGTTGTGGAATCATGGCGGTATGGTATCTTGACCGGCCGACTAATTCGAAGGCCGATTACGATGTCCTATTCCATGAGGCTTCTGGCGAGGCGAGTCAGGCGCGGTTTGGGCTAGCCGGACCAAGATAAACGACAAAATATGTCCCACGAACTCAGCAAATCGGAAGCGCCCGAACTGGAGGCCGAGTTCAGCCGACTCTTCTGGGCGGCCCGCAGGGAACACAACCGGCTCAGGAAAAAGGCGACAACCAACGATCCAGCTTACAGATCGGCTGTCACGTTTGCCAAAGCCCAAGCATGGAAGTGGGCTGAAGTTTTGATTGAGGCAAGCAGGCTGGAATGCGTTGGTGACCGCGAAATGTCGTTAAAAATGCTGGCTGAATGCGAAGTTCCGATTTCCAAACGGCACCAAAGTCTTGTCCTCTTCATGCGGGGCACTGCGCTTGCAGGCAAGGGCGAGTGGGATGGAGCCATCAATGCTTTCCGCAACGCAATCAACACGCCTGAATGCGACAACATCGGCGGCGCGTGGAATAACCTCGGCAATACGTATGCAGCCAAGGGTGATTTGGACCAAGCCGTCAAAGCATTCTCCCAAGCGCTCAATACGCCGGAATACGATACGCCGGCCATCGCATGGAATAACCTCGGCAACACGTATGCAGCCAAGGGCGAACTGGATGAAGCCATCAGTGCTTACCGCAAGGCACTCGAAATGCCCGGGGACGACAACATTGGCGGCAGATGGTTTGCGCTTGGCACCGGGCTTCAGGCCAAGGGTGAGTTGGACCAAGCCATTGGAGCTTATCGCAAGGCGATCGTCACGCCGGGCCGCGACGGACCGGGTCAGGCATGGCAAGGACTCGCCACGGCCCTTCAGGCCAAGGGAGACTTGGAGGAAGCCGTCAGAGCCTACCGCAAAGCTCTCGAAATACCGGGATATGACGACTTGGGCTGCGCTTGGCATGGACTCGCCACGGCGCTTCAAACCGCAGGCGATGTGGACGGCGCGATCAAGGCTTACCGCAACGCGCTCGAGCAGCCGGGACGCGCTTACCCAGGCCACACCTGGCATAGCAGCCCGTTAAAAAAGTCATACAATTGACTGAACATTTTTGACGCGGGAGCGTCAGATCGTCATGGCAATTGGACGACGCACCCCCAAACAAGACGAACTGTTTATCCCGACGGCCAAA
>JBEKVM010000183.1:0-8525 GCA_049513975.1 Verrucomicrobiota bacterium
CTTGTAAAGCTCGCGCTGCCAGGCTTGCAGAAAGCGCAGTGTTTTCATCGAAATACAATTGATTTTGGTCAGCTTGACCGGGGCCGGCGGAGGGGGGTCACGATGTACCAGGGCCACGCCGTAAATAAACTCAGTCGCGGGCCGAAGACGCCGCATCTTGATGCCACCGCCACGCGATTTGCCAATTCCCCCGCCCCACGAAGTAGGGAGAGGGTGCATCTCGCCACTACTACGACGCGCTTCTCCTCCCTGTTGAACATGGAAAATTTGCCTCTTTGGAGTGCGGCGGCTTGCCGCCGCTTTGCTCCCCGCCAATCGTATCCGACCGAAAGCGGGACCGGGCTTCCCGCGCTCCAAATTAACTGCCCTCCTCCATGCCCTTTCCAAAAGGACAGAATTCTCACCCACAAAAAGTGTCGAGGTGCCAACCTTTTTTATCTCTGCGCAGCGCCAATTTTCTCCACAGCCCAAATGTTCTTGAATTCGGCCCGGCCTCGGCCGTCGTTTCCGCGCCGTGTTCTGTGAACGAAGGCGTAAGCTTTTCAGACTACAGTCAATCCAAATCGCCTGGGCGACCAAGGATCACTCTCAATTTCCAGTGCCGTTGAGTAAATTGAGGCTTTTTTTAAGTTCTGAAATTAAATATTCCTCCAAGGCTGTTGCCAAAAATGCCATATTTAGGGAATCTAGGTCAATTGACGCCATGTAATCCAGGACATATCTTTCGTTATGATAGCCGTTCATTTCAAAGAAGCCACTCTCTCTATTGTGAGTGAAACGAGTGTATAGTCTCTTCCCAATTGCAGATCTGAAGGAAGCTTTCCCAATATACAATCCATTTTTTGCTTCATTTGTCTTCTCGTGACCGAATATGAAGTAAACGCCACGCTTCGCTGAATTAGGAAAGCCGAAAGCCTTATAATTTCCATGCACTATTTTAATGCACTGCTTCTGTTCGATCATTCGGTCGAAATCAAACACTGGTAGCTTGTATTTTGGGTTGAGGTATTGGTTAAATGCGACGATCTTTTCATTGATTGCGTTGATTTCAGGTAGAAATCTTTTGTCCATATATTGAGGTTTTACTTTATGAAGTTCTTGTTTCTGCAAATCGTTGTGGCTTCTGTGAAGGCTTTTTCAATATTATTCATATCAGGGGCATAGTATCTGTAGTCAGCCTCCATGATAGTGCGTGCGACGCCTTCATTGGTTTTTCCCTATTCCGTGACGTAAAGGTAAATCGAGTAGACCATCCAATCTATTATGCCGCTCCATTCCGGGCATTGTCGAGTGATCTTTTTAGGTTTCTCCATGTGCATTATTTTTGGATTCATAGCTTCTTTTGTAAAACTTCGGTCGGCTGAGGACAATTTAATTTTCGGTGACAGAAACGTCTTGGCACCATACCCGCCTTCTGCAACAACTCGCGCGGTGTGTTTGCGCCCACAGATTTCATCATCGCCAGCAGCACTCGACCGGCGGCTTCGGCGTCGGCCTGGGCGTGGTGGTGGTGGAACTCATGGCCGATGTGCGCCGCCACAGTGTCGAGTTGGTGGTCTGGCAGGTCCGGCCAGATCCGCCGGGCGAGACTGCATGTGCAGAGATAATTAAACGAGGGACAGGACAAGCCGAAATGATTCAGCGTGTCGCGCAACACCCCGATGTCGAATTGCGCGTTATGCGCGATGACGATGTCGGCGCGGGTCAGTCGTACCAGGAATTCCGGCGCAATGGCCGAAAACTCGGGAGCGTCCTTAACATCAAACCTCGTCAATCCGTGACAGTTTTCCGTGAACTCCGGCAGAAACCACCCGTGCGGTTTTGGTGGCCGCACCAGCCAATAGGGGGCCTCCGTCAGGGTGCCATTTTCAAAGACGGCGATTCCCGCGGCGCAGATGCTCAGGCGGGAATAATTGGCCGTTTCAAAGTCTATGCTCGTGATAATCATCGTGTTTGGCAAGCGCGCAGACTGCCCCCAAATTCTCCTGTAAGAAAACCTTTTTAACCGCGAAATACGCTAACCACGCGAAAAGTCCAGACCCTTCCCCCGGAAGCTTCCGTGGTTCGCGTATTTCGAGTATTTCGCGGTTGACTCGGCTTTCCATATTGGCAGGGGTTTTGAGGTTCCATATCTCATGAGGTGTCCGCAGGACCGGAGAGGGGGTTCAATGGATCAACCCGCGAATCTTTTGGCGAATTCCCTGCCCGCCGCACCACGGCAGTGCGACGTGGCTTCCTCTGCCAATGCCCGACGGCGGGCAGGCCCCTTCGCCAAGGCTGCGGCGCACGCGGCGGAGTGCCCGCCCTTCCTTTCCCGCCCCGCCCATTCCCCTGACCAACATTCCCCTGACTTTGTCCCCCCATGATTCTGTCCCGCCATGATTCTGTTTTTCCCCATGATTTTGCCCTCCATGATTTTGCCAAAAAAAAATCACAATTCCCGTTGACAATTTCTATGCAACCGCTATCATTCCATAGTGATGAGGGACATGGGCCAGGCAAAAAGTGCCGGACGGCGGCGGAACGCAAACGCGGTTTCCGCGGTTCCCTGGCTTGTCGCGCCGACTTGTCCCGCCAAAGCGCATTGGCGGCTGCGGAACCCATGCGAAGACGGAAACCTTATCGTTATCCCCCTCCTCCCCATTCTGCATTCTGCATTCTGCATTCTGCATTTTGCATTTTGCATTCTGCATTCTGCATTTGCCGCCCCCCGGTCGCTCAAACCAAATCAAACCAAATCAAACCATTTTTTCAACCTGGACCACCTTGACCATGAACAGCCACTCCACCACTCCACCACTCCGCTCAGCGTTCGCGGTTCAAGCCACCCCCGGTTATTTCACCTAATTTCACCTGGTTTCACCCAGTTTCACTTCCCGACCCCTGGCGGGGGATGCCATGCGCCCCACCGCATTTCCCGTTAAAAAACCTTTCATTTCGATTTGGCCCTCCTTAAGATGTCCTTATGAAAATTAAGAAAACTGGTTCCGGGGAAAATAAATTCAACGCTTTGCCCCCTCAATCCCGCAGACAATTTTTGCGCGCCAGCGCCCTCTCCGTGGCGGCCGCATCGTTCGCTTCTTATGTGGGCAAGGCCCAGGACGGCCCCGCCGCCGCTCCCTACGTCGGCAACGTCAAGGGCGCCAATGACAAAATTAACATCGCCTGCATCGGCGTCGGCGGCCAGGGCGAGAGCGACACAGGCGAGATTCTCGGAATGCGCAGCCGGCAGAACGTCAACCTCGTCGCCCTTTGCGACGTGGACAAGGAACACGTGGACAAAATGGCCGCGCGAGTCCCCGAGGCCAAACAATACAGTGATTTCCGCACCATGCTCACGGAAATGGATAAATCCATTGACGCCGTCACCGTGACCATTCCTGACCACAACCATGCCATCGCCACCATCTTCGCCCTCAAAATGGGCAAGCATGTCTTTTGCCAAAAGCCCCTCACCCAAACCGTCTATGAAGCGCGCCAGGTCCGGGACTTGGCCAGGGAGAAGAAGCTCGCCACCCAAATGGGCAACCAGGGCAGCCACGAATCCGGATTGCGCCGCGCCGTCGAAGTCGTCCAGGCCGGCGTCCTTGGCAACGTCAGCGAACTGCATGTCTGGACCAACCGTCCCATCTGGCCCCAGGGCTTGGACCGCCCCAACCGCGCCGACATCTGGCCCGCCACCCTGGATTGGGACCTTTGGATCGGTCCCGCCAAACTGCGTCCCTTCAGGAGCAGCACTTACCATGGCTTCGCCTGGCGCGGCTGGTATGACTTCGGCTGCGGCGCCTTGGGCGACATGGCCTGCCACACCGTCAACATGCCCTCCCGCGCCCTCAAACTCGGCTACCCCACCGTGGTCGAACTGGAAGAATCCTCGCAAATGTTCCCGGAGACTTTCCCCAAATCCTCCCGCATCCGCTTTGAATTTCCCGAGCGCGAAGGCCTGCCTCCTTTGAAGTTCTGGTGGTACGACGGCAACCCGGACGACCACAGCGTCACCCTCCTGCGGCCGCCTCCCGACCTGACCAAGGAGACTTGGGACGTCAAACCCCCGGAAGGTGGCAAGCCAAAACATTTGCCCGATTCCGGCGCCCTCCTCGTCGGCGACAAGGGCATGCTCTTTTCCCCCGACGATTACGGCACCGAATCCTATATCATGCTCAAGGGCGAAAAAGAATATACGGAGATGCCAAACCATCCCGCGGCCAAGGCAGTGCCGACCAAATTCCCACGCTCCCCGGGCCACAAGGAAGAATGGATCCGCATGATGCGGGGCGGCCCTCCCGCCTACTCCAACTTCGACATCGCCGCCTACCTGACCGAGATCATTTTGCTGGGCTGCGTCGCCTTGCGCGTCGGCCCCGGCAAGAAAATGGAATGGGACGGCCCGAAAATGATCTCGCCCAGCCACCCTGAAGCGGCCCAGTTTGTCCGCCGCGCCAACCGCCGCGGCTGGGATGTTTAAGACTAACGGTTGGTCATAGCACTGTCCAAAAAGCGGACAGTGGAATGGCGTATCTGGACAAGCAGCCTGGCTCGCCGGGAGCTTTTTGCCTTCCGCGACTGCCAGCCGCCGCGAGAACAGCCGCGGAATCCTCATTTTTTGACTTCCCCGCAAAACTGGCAACACTTTTGCTCTTCTGCTTGACTGCGTAGAATAAACGGCAGGCTGGCGGCATTACAAAAACAAACGCACTCATATTAACCCGCTGCTGGCTGTAACGAAAGCCGTTACAAACGAAAGAAAGGTCAGTCAATAACTATGAAAATGAAGACTCAGAAGCAGAGTGGGTTCACGCTCGTCGAAATTATGATCGTCGTCGCCATTATCGGCCTCCTCGCCGCCATCGCGATTCCGAACTTCGTTCGCGCCCGCACCACCTCGCAGACCAATGCCTGCATCAGCAACCTCCGTATCATTGACGGAGCCAAGGGCCAGTGGGCCTTGGAAGTCCACAAGCAGAACACCGACACGCCCGGTGACACCGACATCCAGCCTTACCTGGGCCGGGGTTCTGCCGGCGAGTTGTGCGTTTGCCCGAACGATTCGGCGCAGACCTTCGACACCAGCTACAGCCCCAACAATGTTGGCACCAAACCAACGTGCAACATCGTGCCCGCCACGCACAGTTTGCCGTAGTTCAAGCCCTTGCTCGAGACTGTTGAGTTCATGACAGCCCAGGTCCGGAAGAAATTCCGGGCCTTTTTTATTATGCAATCAGGTTCAGCCGCTGGGCGGTCTTGCCTTTTCACCAGAAGGGGAGCAGGCTGCGCCGGTTGCCCATGATTCGGGCACGACATAAATCTGCGTTTTTCCGTTGACAATCATTGCTTGACTGCTTGCAAAAAACGGCCATTAACAATTTATATAACTCCAAATGGAACGCCTGCCCAAGCGCACCAGCCTGATCTCGGAAACCGCTGCCGCCCTCAAAGAGTGGATTGGCACCGGAGTTCTGGGCGGAACGCTGCCGGGAGAGTTGCCTCTGAAGACACGCCTCCGGGTCGGGCGGGACACCCTGCGCCTGGCCTTGAGAATGCTTGAGCAGGAGGGCTGGGTCACCCCCGCCCGCCAGGGCCGCCAGCGCCAGGTGCAAAAGCAGCGCCTCGCCTCCGCGTCCAGCCTCACCCGCCGCCATCGGCCCGTTACCCTCCTGTCGCCCCACCGCATCGTGGACCGCATCGTGCTTTTGGAGATGGAAGATTTGCAGAAGCACCTGGCGGAAAAGGGGCGCGAACTGCAATTTATCTCCCCCGATATTTTTCATGTCAAAAAACCCGACCGTCATCTGCGACGCCTGGTGGCGGAAAACCCGTCGGCCGCCTGGATCTTATACTCCGTGGGCGAAGCGGCGGAACGATGGTTCCAGCGGCAGAAGATTCCCGCTTTTATCTACGGGACCCCTTTCCCCGGCGTGAATCTGCCCTGCGTGGCCAATGACTGGGAATCGGCCGCCTTTCATGCCGGGGTGCAACTGGCCCGGCTGGGGCATCGGGTGATCGGCCTCCTCCAATCCGAGGAGCTGCTTCCGCGCGTGCTGGCGGCCAAACGCGGCTTGTGCCGGGCTTTGGCCACGGCCAGCCCGCAGGGGCGCTTGCTCATGTTCGTGGACGACAACACACCCAGGGGAGTGGCGCGCACTTTGGAAACGGCCTTCAGCATCAAAAATCGCCCCACCGCCCTGGTGCTGGCGTCCACCGCCCAGTTGCTCACCAGTCTTTCCTGGATGGTGTCCCGCGGCGTCGGCGTGCCCGCCGACCTGTCGCTGATTTGCATTTCCAACGATACCTGGTTGCAGGAACTTCATCCGCCGGTTTGCCATTACGAAAACCATTCCAAACGATTCGCCGGCCATGTCCGCCAGCGGGTGATGGAGTTGGTGGAAAGCGGGCAAATCACGCGCAAATCGGCGTTGGTCGGCGTGCGCTATGCCGCGGGGGCCAGCATCGGGCCGGCGCCGCGGCGCCCGGAGCAGGAGGGCCTGGGCGGGCGTCCCTTGTTTTATATCAAGACAAGTTGATTCGCCTTCCAATCCGGCCCGGCGCGTGCCAGACTGTGCCTGAAGTCCCATGAGAGAGAATCCTTTCAGCCTGGCGGTTGGTGAGATCAGCGCGGCCCAATCGCTTCTGCTGACGACCCTTCCACCAAGCCCCCCATGGGTTTGCCGCCGGTGGCCGGCCGGATGGGATGGGCCGCGGGTTGGAGCGGATCGGCCCTGGCCGCCCGCCTGGTGGGCGGGGCCTTGCCCCCTCCTTTTCGAGGCGGGAAATGAAAAAGTTTAATATACTGGAAGTTTTTTCTTGCATGTTGGAGGGTTTTGTGGTGAATATATCTAAAATGCGCCGACTGCGAAAGCAGGGCAGGATGCCGGTTATAGGGGAATTTTAAAACCGGCGGGCCGGCGGCGGGATGGCCTTGGGGATGAGGATTGCTGGCGAATGTTGGCGGAAGATGGCGGCGGACGGAGCGTGTACTAATAGAAGGTGTTCTATATGAAAACGCGAAACTTATTGATTATGAGACAGATAAAAATACCAGGCGGGTTGGCGCAGCACAGTCCGGGGCGCCGTTTTGGATTTGGCGCAAGCGCTTTGCGCCAGGGGTTCACCTTGATTGAATTGCTGGTGGTCATCGCCATTATCGCGATCTTGGCCTCATTATTGCTTCCCGTCTTGGCCTCGGCCAAGGAGAAAGCCGTTGCCGCCAACTGCATGAGCAATGAACATCAACTCCTCCTCGCTTGGAAGATGTATAATGATGACGGCAGGGGTGTTTTTCCCAACAACAACGAGGGCGCGAATTTCGGGTGGGTGTATGGCCAAACCGAAGACTATAGCGGCGCGGCCTACAACTACGATTACGATTACATAACCAACAGCTATTATGCGCAGTTGGCGCCCTACGTGTGCAAGCAGCCGCTCATTTTCAAGTGTCCGGCGGACCGGAGTTGCGCCTCGGGCCTGACGGGTCCCCCGCGAATACGCACCGTTTCCATGAGCCAGGCAGTGGGCTTTTCGTCTGAGGGCCAGGGGCAATGGCTTCCCAACAGCCAGTATCATGTCTATTTCAAAGAATCGGATGTTTCGAGGCCCGGTCCCAGCATGTTGATTGTTTTCGTTGAGGAAGACCCGGATAGCATTAACGATGCGGCTTGGGCCTTTGAAATGCCCAATGGCGCCCAAACGGCGTGGATTGACCTTCCCGCCAAACTCCACGGGACCCGTTCGGATTTTGGGTTTTCGGATGGCCATGCGGAAATACACGGCTGGATGAATCCGGTGGGTATTCCCACCACAAGGTACAATGGTTCAGGGGGAAGCCCCGACCCTTACATGCCGCCCGTTCTCAACGCCAACAAGGATGTTTATTGGGTGGCAACGCACACCTCGGCCCCCCTGAACGGCGTCTATCCGTTTCCACTCCAATATTAGAGCGGTTTAAATAAAACTGTAGCCACACGTTATTTGTCAAAGACCCTCTCAAGGCAGGGTCGCCTCGCCGAGGCGACCACTTCGGTGAGGACCACCCACGGACGGCTCGGCGAGCCGTCCCTACCAAGTCAATTTCAGTGGCCACGACTTTATTTAAACCGCTCTAGCCCGGCCAGATCCAACAAACAATTAATTCCAGACCATGTCGTTGCCGCCGGTTCATCCCGGCGGCAATTTTCTTGCCGGATAATACCGTTTCCAGCTCGTAACTGCACTATTGCCAAGGCGATTGGCGGCGGTCGCAGACCCCCGCTACAGTGCAAAAGCAAACTGGAAACGGTATAAGGCGCCGGACTCCATTCTTCCGGGCGGTTATGAACCGTCCGCTCATGATCTCCGAAGGCGCTTTGGCGCGCCTGTGTCAGGGCGCATTGAAAGCTCTGGCGGTTGGTCAGATCAGCGGGTTCCTCAACGTTTTCGGTGGAATGCCGAGAGAAGTTTGGGGCGGCTCCATTGGTTTTTCAATCCCAACGGGATTGAAGCTTTCAGCCCAGGGTCGCGAGGAACGAGCTACCCTGGGTGAAAACAGGCAG
>JBEKVM010000184.1:0-8512 GCA_049513975.1 Verrucomicrobiota bacterium
AAAGCCGGTGAAATCGAGTCAAAAGAAATTTTTGTTTTTCTTGAACGCAAACCCGCTGCCGCCCGTCTCACTTCGATACCTCAACAGGCAAAGTCAAATTCCATTCCGACAGGCTGCTAGGCGGATTGGAATGGAGAGGCCAATGCAAAATGTAAAGTGATTGAAGAAATGCAGCAGCAGCCGCTCCCTGCGACGCCTGTTTTTCGGGGAGAAAGGCATGAAAGTGTAATGGAAGCCGACAATCTTTCTTATAATTACATAAGATATTGGTAATCAACGCATAACTAATAATAACACGAGGCTTTTGGGTTAAAATCCGTCGGATTTCCTTACAGTTTGTGGCGTAGCGAGTTTTAAATCCTGATGCGATCAAGGAAGATATTAACTTGCAACTGTTTTAATATGAATGACTTAAGACTTAACAAGCGAGGGAGCGGGTTATGCGATCTGGTCTAGGCACGCGTCCTGCTTAGAGATGCGTGTCGCCCATGACAACTTAATACTTAGCGGCGAACAAAAAGCATAAAACAGAAGTGAGCCTATGATGAACAGCAATTCTTTCTCCTTTATAAGTTGGATGCGGACGGCGCGCACTGGTTTCGCGTTTGCGGGCGCCATGGCGGCCTGTTGCACGAGCGCCTACGCCTACGGTGGCGGCGCGATTGTCGTTGACAACGACGAATGGACCTTGAGCGACTCCGGATTCGGCGCCGAAGGCGCGGCCAACGGCACGGCCTATGCCCGGCAGGCGGCTGCGTTCCTGACAGGGGGGAGCGGGCCGATCTTGATCTACTCCGACAATTTTGGACTGGCCGGTGCCGATTTGTTCACCGCCTTGACCGGCGGAGGATACGCGGTCACAGAAGACCCCGGTTTGTCCACGCCTTTTACCGTCGCCTCCTTGTCCGCATATAAGGCGGTCTTCCTGGCTGGCGACACGTTGCCAGCGGCCGACAGCGCCGTCTTGCAGGCCTATGTCAATGGCGGGGGCGGCGTTTACATTGCCGCTGGCACTGGCACCATTGCCGGAGGCGCCGCGGGTGAAGCCGCACAGTGGAACAGTTTTCTCAACCCCTTTGGCTTGAATTTGGCGAACTCTTACAACGGCATAGGTGGAGACATTCCCGTGGTCAGCAGCAGCCCGGTTCTCGCCGGGGTGACGCAGCTTTTTTACGATAATGGCAATACCGTTTCCGCCAGCGGCAGTGCGGAAGTGATTACCTATGATGGAGCGGAGGGCCTCATTGGCGTCTATTCCTCTTCTTCCGTCCCGGATGACACTTCGACCCTTTTTCTCGCCGGCGTCAGCCTGGCGCTCTTGGCGTTTGGCGTGAAACACAGCGGGCTCAATTCCAAAGCAGAGCCGGCGAAATGATCATGCAACTCCGTTGGGGTTGTTGATCCCTTTTTCATTGGGCTGGCTGCGGCTCCCCGGCCGCGGCCACTTCAAAAAGGCGGGATGGGCCAAAGCTAGTGTGACCGCTCCCATCCTTGGGCGCCTATGCCCGAAACCGAAACAAAACGACTGTTCATCGCCATCTTCCCGCCGGCTCACATCCTCACCGGCCTGCAAGCGGTGGCGGCGGGATTGGCAAAGGGCCTGCCGGCGCGGGCCATTCGCTGGACCCGCCCCGAACAAATCCACCTCACCCTGAATTTCCTGGGGGCGATTGCCAGCCCGCGCCTCCCGGAAATGGAATCCGCGTTGCAGGCGGCCTGCGAGGGACATCGGCCTCACTCCGTTCGCGTGGCGGGGTTGGGATGTTTTCCGAATGGGAGCCGTCCGCGCATCCTCTGGGCCGGATTGGCGGGGGATTTGCAGCCGTTGCAAAAGCTGAAAAAGGCGGTGGATGCCGCTTTTCTGGCCTGCGGTTGCGTTGGCGAGGACCGTCCCTTTCAGGCGCATCTGACCATCGGGCGCGTTTCGGATTTGAATGCCGCGGGCCGGAGAGAGGTGGCGGAGGCCTTGGCCACAGAACAGGACCGCGACTTTGGCGAGTGGGAGGTGGGAACAGTGGACCTGATGCAGAGCGTGCTTTCCCCGCAGGGGGCGGCTTACAGCGTCCTGAAATCCATCCTGCTGGAAAATCGTTAAACGCAAAGACCACCCGCCTTCCGAAATTGGCGGGTGGTCCTTGCTTGAGTGGCCGCATCATTTCGGATTGGTTTGCCGGATGACGATGGAAGCCGCCGGCAGTTGATACAAGCGATAAAACCTGTTTCCAGGCAATAGTGGCTCGATGAAGTAACAGTTGGTGCTGTCGGTCGAATACGGCGGCGGGAGGTATGTCCACACACAGGGCGCCGACAGGCTGGGGGTCGCCTGCAATATCCAGTTTGCCGCGGACGAAGGCCAGCGGACGAGCATGGTGTTGGTGGAGGTGCGCGCGAGCGAGAGGCGCGGCGCGCCGGGCGTTTGCACGGCGGCGATAATGCTCCAGAAACCGCCGGTGAGGGTGAAGGCGCCGCCGCTCATCGTGCCGGCATCCGCTTGCCCGATGGTCCCGCTGAGGCAATAGACCCCGCCGCTACAGGCGCCGCCGCCGCCGCCCACCGTGTGCCAGTCAATGGAGTACTGGGCCTGGGCGCAAAGGCAGAGGGCCGAAGGCAGAAAGATGAAACGCAAAAGCCAGGACCGGAGCGGCCCGGCTTTGGACGGCGCCGGTCTTCCGGCGCTGGGCGGGGATTGGCCCTGTCCATATCCGGTCAAAGGCGGCCCGGGACTGCCGCACTCCAAGACTCTTGGCGTGTTCATTGCGCGCCTCCGTTCCTGGCATCCAGGAGTTGTTCCAGCCGTTCGAGCCTGTGCTGCAACTGCGCGTTCTCGGCGCGGACCCTTCCCAGTTCTTCTTCCAGCTTCTGATTCAAGCCCTGGATGGCGGCCAGCGCCACGCCGTGCAGGTCGGCCTCGTTCAGGGTCGTGTCGCTGTCGTTGAGCGGAAATTGGGCGTGGAAGTCCTGTGCCATCGGCCCCAGGTGCCGTTGCGGATAACCCTTGTAGTTCCATTCGTTGAGGGGAAGCTGCGACAGTTTGTCGAGCACGCTCCGGGCATCCACCGGGCTGATGTTTTCCTTGGTGTTGCGGTCGCTGGGGAAGGTCCAGCCCGCGCCGCCCGGCACCCAGGCGATGGTTTGATTGGCTCCCGCCAGGCCGGAGGTGAAGCGGACGCCACCCTGGCAGCGGAAGGCGACCTCGTCGTTGGCGGCGGAGTTGAAGGCCGCGTTTTGGGAGTCGGCCCACAGGAAACAGCCGTTGTTATTGACCGTGGCCTGCCGTCCGGCGGCGAAGCTGTACGTACCGGCGACGCTGTTGCCGCTGCCGCCCGCAATGATGGCGAAACTCGAGCCGGGCTGGATGCTGTTGCCCTGTCCTCCAGACAGTGTGGCATACTGGGCGTTTGGGAAAATGTTGTTCATTTGCCCGCCCGCAAGGGTCGAACTGCTCGCGCCGTTTTCAATGTTATTGGCCGTGCCGCCACTAATCGTGCTGTAGGTGGTGTTGCTCCAGATCGTGTTCCCGGCCCCTCCGCCAATCACGCAGGACAACGCGGTTTGCCAGCACGCGTTGCCGTGGCCGCCGCCAATGGCCGAATACTGACAGTTGGTTTGGATGGTGTTGTTGCCGCCGCCGGCCACCGTGCATTGATTGGCATTGCTCTGGATCGTGCTGGCCTCGCCGCCCCCGATGGTCGAAGAAACTGCGCCGGACTGGATCAGGTTGGTCCGCCCGCCGCCGATGGTCGCGCCGTCGGCGGCAACGACATTGGCCACGCCACCCCCGATCGTGGCGAAGTTGCCCGCCACACTATTGACGCTGCCGCTCGCGCCCCCGCCGCCAATCGCCGCCCCCGCTGTGTTCGCAGCGGCATTGTTGCCGGCATACCCGCCGATGAGATTTGGACAGGTGGCATTGGGCTCAAGGCGCAAGACGCGGGCCGAGTTCACTCTTACCTCCATGGCATTGTTGTCGGCAGTGCCCAGGAAGTTGGTTGAGCCGATGTTGGTGTTGCCGCTCACCGCCCAATAGCTCCCCCCCCCGTTAAATGTATTCGTCGCGATGATGTTTGTCAGCCCCGATCCGTCGCCGGAGAATCCGCCGTGGAAGATGCCGGACATGTTGTTGGCGGCAGAGGAGAATGTCACCGGGGCGGAATAAGTACCCGACAACGCCGAGTTGGGCACGGTGCCGACCAGGCTGGCGGCAGGGACATTGACCAGGCCCGAGGCGTTGCCGTCGAAATTGCCGCTGAAACTGCCCGCGAAGCTGTTGCCGGTATTGGGGAATTGCAGCAACCCCGGATAGACCCCGCCCAAAGCCGGGCCGGGAACCAGGCCCGACAAGCCGGAAGCGCTGACATTCGTCAGGCCGCTGCCGCCGCCTTGGAAGCTGGTGGCCGTCACCGTTCCATTCACGTCGAGCGCGGTGGCCGGATTGTTCTTCCCGATGCCGACGCCGCCCCAGGCACGAATAAGGAACTGATTGTTGGCGGTGGAACTGAAATCCGCCGCTGTGGAGTCGGCCCACACGAAGGTGCCGTTGTGCAATGCCTGCGCGCGTTGTCCGGCCGCGAAGCTGAACGTGCCGAAGGCCTCGTTGCTCACCCCTCCGGGAATGGTGGCGTAGAAGGCCGATGCGCCTATGACATTGGTCAGACCGCCCCCAATGGCCGAATACTGCGCGTTGGAAAGGATGACGTTGTCCTGTCCGCCGGCGATGGTCGCCGAATCCGCCTGCACACCGATGATCTGACCGCTGCCGCCGGCAATCGTCGCGTGCGAGACGGGTCCCTCAATGGTGTTGCCGCCCCCGCCGCCGATGGCGTCCCAGGCGCCGGAGGCCATAATGCTGTTGTCGTCGCCGCCGCTGACCACCGAGTACTTGGAACCAACCGAGTTGAGCGAGCCGCCGCCAATGGTGGACTTGAAGGCGCCGGGCGCAATGCCGTTCTGCTGCCCACCGCCGATGGTGGAATCGGCGTCCCCCACATTGTTCTGCGAACCGCCGCCGATGGTGCCGTCCGTCGAGTTGGGCAGAATCTGGTTAAAAACTCCGCCGCCGATGGTGCCGTAATCCGACAGGACCTGATTGATGGAACCCGCCGTGCCGCCGCCACCAATCGCCGCCCCGACGATGCCGCCTTGAACGAAGTTGCCGCTGAATCCTGCCAGCACGTTCGGGCTGGCGGCGTTAGGCTCGAAGCGGAAGACGCGCGTGTTGTTCACCTTGAATTCCAAGGGCTGGTTGTCGGTGGTGCCGAGGAAGTCCGTTCCCGCCGTCGTGCCCGCGTTGCCCGCCAGTTGCCAGAAATCCTTGGCGTGCTTGCCATCCACCGTGTCCGCGTTGCCCGCATTCAAGTTGCTGACAATGACATTGGTGTAGATGGGCGGAATGATGAAAGGGGGACCGGCGACCGGACCAAAGGTCACCGTGCCGCTGAAGGTCTGGTTTGCATTGAGGCGCGCGATGTTGTCGGGCAGTTGGGCGTCGGCAATGAGCCCGGTCACCTGCGTCGCCGTCAGCGCATACGGCGCGGCGGTCAGCGCCTGCCGTGGGGCCAGCGGTGTGAAGGCGGACCCGCCGTTGGTGCGCACGGCGATGTCCAGCCAGCGCGCGTCGCCGCCGAAAGCGCCGGGACCGAAGTCGAGGGTGGTGTTGAACAGGCCGTTGGTCACGCCGACGGAGTTGGTCAGGGCCGGCGTCATTTGTTCGCCGTTGACCGGCGAATCGTAAATTGCAAATTGCAAATCGTAAAATCCGTTGGCGGGCTGGCCGCCGGCGGCGAGTGAACCTTGATAGGTGAAAGCTGTGCCCAGAGGCTGCTGGGCCAGGGTGAAAACCGCAGACAGAACCAGGATGGCTCCCGCTGCGGCCAATGTTTTTGTATTCATGGTCTGACTTTTGTTGATGGTTTTTGGAGGGTCGCGGGTTGAACCGGATGAACGGCGGCCCTGCCACACACGCCAGTTTGGAGCGAGGCTCCCGCCTGGCGATCCGTTCAATCGGAATAGGTGTTTGAGGAGTTGAAAAGGCCCTGGGGAGGAGCGGAAGCTCAAGGCTGGCGCGCGCGCCAGAAGCGCCGGGTGATGCTGGTCGCCGGCATCCAGCACGGCATGAGCGCGCCGCCGCCGGTCAGGGTGTAGCAGCGCTTCCAAGTCGTCGTTCCGAAGTCGTCGTTGTACTGCACCGTGTAGCGCATGGAACGAAGCAAATGAAGCTCTCATTGCACCAACGGATTCTACGGGTCCTGCACAATGAATTTACCTTCCAACCCAACCCGACTTTCGCTGCCTGATTTGAATTCTGTCAATCCACGATTCTCGTGCGAGGACACTGCTGGCTCATGAAGGCAACTCTCCCGCGTGTTCTCCCACCCCGCCACACACTTGTGGAGGAGCGGGGAGGGGAGGTTTCCACCTGCTCATCCGGCCCTTCACGAGCCAGCCGTGTCTTAGCAAAGGCCGTGCCATCGCCATGGACGGTGCGACAAGCCCCGTGTCCCAAGGCTTCTTCAAGTGTTTCTCGATTCTTGCGCAAACTTTATGCTTTCTATGGCAACGGCCAATGTGCCAATGGCTTATGGCTGGGCCTCGTGGAAGATCATGGTCAGGCAAAGTCAATCAGCCCGCCTCTCCCGGCCGGGCGCTTGGAATGCGATGGTCCTGCCCACAGCCATTTCTTTATGCCAAAGTGGCAGCCTCACTACTGCCATTTTGGCCATTTGCGGTCACTCGCCCGGATCGGAAAAATGCCGGCGCATCGTGCGTGACGAAATGACGGCAAGTCTGAACTCAGTCACATGCGCGGGCGGGGGTGGAGGGGTTCCTGGCGCAGGCGGGCGGCGATCCGCTCCACTTCAGGAAGGGCGTGCCCAAAGAATTTCTTGAACCCGCGGCACAGGTAGTTCAGCCCCGGCTCGCCCTCCGGCGTGCGGATGAGCCGGTTCTTCGGACATTCCCCCCAGCAGTCTGTCAAGTAAGGACACTGGCGGCAATACCGCGGCAGGCTCGCGCTCTTGGCGGAACCGAATTGGGCCTGGCCGCGGGAGAAAACCATCCCGCCCAGGGGTTGGGACCTGAGGTTGCCCAGGCGGTACTCCGGGTAAACATAATGGTCGCACGAATAGACGCTGCCGTCATTTTCCACCGCCACCGCCTTCCCGCACACTTCGCTGTAAATGCACATTTGCGACGGCAGTCCGAGGTGCTGCGCCACCAGCGTCTCAAAATGGTTGACCATCACCTTGCCCACATCCCGATCCAGCCACCTGTCAAACACACGGCACAGAAAATAGCCCCAGTCGTCGGGATCCACCGACCAGTCGGTCACAATCGAGTTGGGATGCCCGGGCCGCGCTGCCGGCTCGCCGTCTTTGGGCAATTCGGCGTTGTTCCACTTCTGCGGGGCGGTGCGCTCGAAGCTCTTATGTTCGACGATGGGAATGAACTGGATGTGGGTGGAATGGAGTTCGTCCCGGAGAAAGCGGTACACATCCACCGGCCGCCGTCCGTTGAAGCGATGGACGCAGGTCAGGGTGTTAAAAGGCACGCCATGGCGCCGGAGCAGTTTGGCGGCGGCAAAAACCTGGTCAAAGGTGGGGCGGTGACCCTTGGTGACGCGGTAGTGGTCATGGATTTCACGGGGGCCGTCTATGCTCAATCCCACCAGGAAACGATGGGCCTTGAGGAACTCGCACCACTCCGCGTTGAGCAGCGTTCCGTTGGTCTGCAAATCATTTTCGATCCGCTGGCCCGGCCGGGCGTGTTTCTTCTCCAAGGCGACCACTTTGCGGAAGAACTCCAGACCCAGCAGCGTGGGTTCGCCGCCCTGCCAGGAAAAGACCACCTCGTCGCCTGTCACCCCGGCGATGTATTGTTGGATGAACAGCTCCAGCGTCTCGTCGGACATTCGTCCCGCCCCCGGGCCTTTTGCCAGGGTTTCCTTGCTCAGGTAATAGCAATAAGTGCAATCGAGGTTGCAGGTGGAACCGACCGGCTTGGCCATCGCGTGAAATCGCTTTTGCCCGCCATCCCCCGTCACCGGGGGCGCGTCATACTGGTCAATTGGGCGGTCGGGAGCCGGATTCATGCGACAACCCATTCTTATATCCGATCTGAATCATTTTGTCAGTGCTCAAAATCTTGATAAACGAGCGGCGGGTCTGAGACAAAATTCTTCGTGGCTCGCCCTCATCCTAACCTTCTCCCCCTGGGAGAAGGAACCGACATCGCCCTCCTCGGCTTGGGCGCATGCGGGTCCGGCAAATCCCGGCGCTGGCATGTCGCGAGCGCGGCCGATGTTTCACCCTCTCCTGGAGGAGAGGGCCGGGGTGAGGTCGAGCTTTTCCATGAAAGAGGTCCCGCATAATCGCATATTATTGCTAAAAGGAAAAGAAAAGAAAAGGGGTCAGTCCCGAATGGCGCTTAGATAAGAGGATTGTATTCATCTTGACTGTTTTCAGTTGGCTTGGCGGTAGGCGTTGCGATGTGGGATTTCGATGAATTGATGGCGCGG
>JBEKVM010000185.1:0-8337 GCA_049513975.1 Verrucomicrobiota bacterium
TCTACAAATGCCGACAATACTATCACTATTACGCAGTATACTGGGGCTGGAGGGCCGGTTGCGATTCCAGCCACCACCAACGGCCTGACCGTGACCGTTATCGGGCATGGCGCGTTCAGCGAGGTCTTTGGCAATTCGGGCGGCTCCCTGATAACCGACGTCACGATTCCCTTCGGGGTCGCCAGCATTGAATCGAATGCTTTTCAGATGTGCGACAATTTGTCCAGCGTCGCAATTCCGGGCAGCGTTACCAATATCGGGTACGACGCTTTCTTTGAATGTTCCAGTCTGGCCAGTCTGACGATTCCCGGCAGCGTCACCAGCATAGGGGAATCTGCTTTTGCAATCTGCAACAGCCTGACCAACGTCATGATTGACAGCGGCGTCACTAGTATTGGGTATGAGGGTTTCTATTGGTGCCCCAGTCTGGCGAACGTCACAATTCCGGGCAGCGTCACCAGCATAGGGGAATTGGCTTTTGCAAACTGCACAAGCCTTACCAACCTCACGATTGGCAACGGTGTCCCCGCCATCGGCCAGGCAGTTTTCTTCTCCTGCACCAGTCTGGTCCACGTCACGATTTCCGGCAGCGTCACCAATCTCGGCGACCATGCGTTCGGTTACTGCACCAACCTGATCAGCGTGAACATTCCTAGTGGGGTCATCAGCATCGGGAGCAGTGTGTTCGAACAATGCTTCAGCCTGACCAATGTCACGATTCCAAATAGTGTTACCAGCATTGGATCTTCGGCGTTTTATAGGTGCGCCGCACTGACCAGCGTCACCATACCGGGCAGCGTCACCAATATCGCGTACGAGGCTTTCTATGACTGCACGAACCTGATGAGCGTTTATTTCACGGGCAACGCCCCCTCGCTTGGCTTGAATGTGTTCCTTGCTGACAACGATGTGACGGTGTATAATTTGCCTTACACTGGCGGCTGGAGTCCCCCTTTCGGCGGGTTGTCCCCTGTGCTTTGGAATCCGGTGATTCAAACCGGCGACGGTGGTTTTGGGGTGAGGAACAATCAATTTGGATTCGACATCACGGGTACGAATGATTTTGCGGTGGTGGTGGAAGTCTGTACAAATCTGGCCAACGCAGTTTGGGTTCCGCTGACGACGAATACGCTCGTCAACGGCTTGTTTCATTTCAGCGAACCCGTGCAGGGAAACAGTTCTGGACGCTTCTACGGCCTCGGCTTCCCCTGACCAATCAGCGAGGATGATGAGCGAAGCCGTGCCCTGGTGGTGATGGCGGTGGATTCCATGTTGCGAAGGGCAACAGGGCGCAAGCTGGAATCCAGCGACTTCACCACCAGGCACTTGTCGGGGCGGCTTGTCCCGCCGTAGGCTCGGCGAAGGGGGAAGCGTTCGCGTGTTGGCATCCGGCTTGGCCTTCCCTTTGATCTTGGCCAGGCGTATTCTCCGTGCCTTTGCCAGAGCCTTGATCAGTTTGCGTCGATGTGCTGCGGTCATGTGATTTTTGCGTCGGGCTGGAGTGGGGGCTTCCAGCGTGAACGGCGTCGGAACTTCACCTCCGCCAACAATTGAATCGATTTGGCCTTGCAGTTCTTCGATCTGCTCCTTGATGACGATGATGCTGTTGAGTTGGCTTGTCGTCAAATCTGTGAGATTGGCCATGGGTGATGGTTTAATGCCGGCGAGGGTTTGGACTCAATCACAGAGATGCCGCCGCCTTCATTTTCTTGATCCATTCGTCGGCGTTGTGGCCTTCGGAGAGGGATGCAATCTTGAACCGGCCAAAGTCGGCGATGAAAGTATCCAGGCGGGCGCGGAAGGCATCCCGTTCCGTGGCCGTGGCACTCTTGTCGGGGACGTGGCTCGCCAGTTCAATGTAGCGGATTCCCATGCGAGCCTCCTGCACGCGGCTTCTGATTTCCGGGGTTTCGGCGACGGCCTCGGCCTGGTCGAAGAGATCGCTGGCCGACTTGAGCAACTCGGCGCTAAAGAGCGGAGATGTGGGAGGATCGTACAGGTGCAGGTGGACGTTAGGCTGCTGCAACCTGTCGTGGAAGAGCCTAAGATAGGCGTAGATATCGGCGCCAGCCCTGCCGTAATAGCCGTCGGAGAAATCCCGGACCAGCGCCCATACATCCTGGCGTGGGTTCCAGAAAAGGTGGGCCATCACCCAGGTATGCATGGCCTGCAGATCGCAGTTGCCCTGGTAGTCGCCCTCACAATACATCCCGGAGACGCCATTGTCCCGGTAATAAGCCACGTCGGCGCCCAGTTCGTCCCAGTTGGGATAGGGCTGGACGTAATGAGCGAAATTGACCCCGTAATGCCAGATAAGCAGGTGGCCCGGCGCCACCTTTTTCCAAGCCAGGAGCGCCTCGTTGGACGTTTTGTTCTGCGGGTCGCTGGCCAGCGGATGCCCGTCACAGGCGTAAATGGGGGCCAAACACACCAGCACGTTACTGGCTGGCGCAATGGTGCCGGGCGCCGGGGCCTTCTGGGTGTACTGGTAGGCCAGCGTCTCCACCCAGATCTTCCGATCCGGCAATTCCGCCTGCACCGCCGCCGCAACCTTGTTCACGAAGTCCAGCAGCGTCCCGGCCGGGGAGCCGAACTTCGCATCGGCGGCCCGGCAGGCGTCGCACTCGCAGTTTCCGTGTTCAGCGTCGTTGGGCGAAAGGCCCAAGGTCAACTCTTTTGGGTTGGCCTTCGCCTCCGCCACCAGGGCGTCCACCACCACCTTCAAGACGCCCGGACTGCTGAGGCAGAGTTGTGAGTCCGGCGAGGACTTTCGTCCGCCGCCCACCAGACTGTAGTAATCGGGGTGGCCGGCGAAATAGCGATTGGGCGGGACCAGGCTGTAGAAGTTCTCCGCCCCGTTGAAAAGCCGGTTGATGCCGCCCAGTTCGGCTTGGTCGGGAACACTGACGCCGTTGAGCTTGAGGTGGGCATCCCATTGACCCTTTCCAAAAACCATGGCCTCGTCCGTGTTCCGATAGCTGAAGGCCGGGGCCTGAGTCTCATCCAGATCCGGAACGCGCACCACGTCTTGGGGCCGCAGGACGGTGGCGTCGGGCGCATACCAGCGCACGCCCAGGTGGTCTTCGAGAAAGGAATAGACGGCATAAAGCGTGCCCCGGTCATCGTGGCCGGCCAGGTAGACGTTGCGCCGGTCTGTGCGAACCACGAAGGCTTCCTCGGTAAGGGTGTCGAGCCGCCCCTTCTGGAAGCCGGATGGGAGAAACGGACTGGCGCCCACGAAGATCGCCGGGCCGGGGGGATTGCGGCTCGTTACCGGCAGCACAGCGCCCGAGATCTGCTTCAGGTCGTCGGCCAGCTCCTGCGCCGCATGCTTCACCGTCGCGCTGGCATCCAGCGCGGTGACTATCGTGTACTGGCTCTGGCCATGATCGGCCAGGACCAGTCCGGCCGCAGAGGCGGAAGCGATGGACAAGAGGAGAGAAACACCAGCGAGGGTCAAGCGCATGAAGCGGAAACGGGGGGAGGATGCAAACGGACCGGCTGAAAGGGATTTGACAAAGCCGCACCGTGCCGGAACCTCAAACCACAAAGGCTCGGTAAACGATTTCATGGTTGAATTGTAACTATTCACGTTTTTCCGTTTGACTGGCAGGCCGTGTGCAGGGCGCGGGGTTTTGGAGGCCAGCAACCAGATTGGTCATGGGACATTGGTAATCCCGCCGGGGGTTTGGAGTCAATCACGGAGATGGGGCATTTGGCGCCTTGAAAACTTTTGAACGGGACTTCTATATGAATGCTTCAGTTACAGGATGAGTTTGATATAATTCTTCCAGCCGGCCGATTTCCTTGTCCGAGAGCCTGACCGAAAGCGCCGCGACTGCATCCTCAAGATGATGGGGCTTGGTCGCGCCTGCAATGGGTGAGGTGATCGCCGGGTTGTGGAGCACCCAAGCAAGTGCGATTTGCGAAGGTGGCAGCCCGCGGTTTCGCGCCACCTCGTTTAGCCGGTCGATGACAGGCTTGTCAATATCCACGGTCTTGGCAAATAGTTTGCTCGCGAAACCATCGCTCTTGGCGCGCTCGGTTTGAGGTTCTTCCGACCAAGGGCGCGCCAGCCTGCCACGAGCGAGCGGGGACCATGGAGTCACACCCACACCCTCGGACACGCATAGGCCAAGCATTTCCCGCTCCTCCTCACGATAGAGCAGATTGTAATAGTTCTGCATTGAGACAAAAGTCGCCCAGCCATTGGCGCGTTGAATGCCGATTGCCTTCATGAATTGCCATGAATGCATCGAAGACGCGCCCAAATATCGGACTTTGCCGCATCGAACGACGTCATTGAGCGCCTCAAGCGTCTCCTGCAGCGGGGTTTCATAATCAAAACGATGGATTATATAGAGATCAATGTAGTCCGTGCCCAGCCGCCGCAAGCTCTGGTCAACTTCGGACAGGATCGCTTTGCGCGAAAGGCCGTGACCATTGGGATCCGGGCGCACAGGGCCGTTCACTTTGGTGGCAAGCACCACCTCGTCGCGACGCGCGAAATCACGGATCGCGCGCCCCAGCACCGCTTCGCTTTCGCCAATCGAATAGACGTTGGCCGTGTCGAAGAAATTTACACCCAATTCCAGGGCGCGCTTGATGAATGGACGACTGTCCTCCTCATTCAAAGTCCAAGGCCAATTGAGCATGCCTGGCCACGGAGTCGCTTTCACTTTTCCATAGCTCATGCAGCCGAGGCAAAAGCGCGACACTTGCAGGCCGGTGTTTCCCAGCTTCACATAATTCATATCAATCTCCTGTTTTATATTTAACCGGCGGACATGGCCGCCTTTGTTGTCCACAACAGGCCGGGCGCAAGCTGGTTTCGGCGGAGGCAATTATTCAAAGGCGCGACCGACCGAGAACGCCTGGCCAACGAAATTGCCAATTCCGTAATAACCCTGCGTGTCCGGCGCGAACGCCAGGGGTTTGACCTTGGTGATGTCAAGCAAGCCGCCCTTCGCCATCACGCTGTCTTCCGCTTTCACGTCCAAAACCTCGCCGACGAATTGCGTGTGCAGTCCAAGCTCGATGACGTGGGCCAGCTTGCACTCCACGATCAAAGGGAACTCCATGACATACGGGGCATCCACCAGATTGCTTCTCACCGGCGTTAACTTCGTGGCCGCCAGCTTGTCCACACTTCTGCCGGAAACCAACCCGAAGTAATCTGCCTGTTGGACATGACCCTCCGACGGAATGCTGATGGTGAATGCCTTCCGTGCCAGGATGTTGCCGTGGGTGTACGTCGCCTTGCGCAGGGACACTGCAACGCACGGCGGCTGGGAGCAGCAAATGCCGCCCCACGAAGCGGTCATTACGTTCGCCTTGCCCGCTTTGTCGTAGGTTCCCACCACAAACACCGGGGTCGGGTAAACAAGGGTTTTTGCACCTATGGATTCTTTCATACAGGACATCATTTTAAGCTGAACTCTCACGGCATCCAAGCCCGAAAAACAACCGCCAAGCCCGGCGCCGCTCCCCGCCTCACTTCACATCTTTGGTCCACAATGCCAGTTCCTGCTTGGTCAGCATTTCGTAATCCTCCAGCGCCCTGCCTATATGCGCCGCCGTTGCCCTGCCAAGCCCAATCCTGTTTTCAAACGCTTTAATTTGATCAACCAGCATTGGAAGTTGGCTCTCCGCCTGGCTGGCATCGGAACCATCCGCGCTGCCCCGCACCACTTGCGCTACCAGCAGCAAGGCGTGCAGATGCCCCGACACATTGTGCTCCTCAAATGTCTTCTGCAACTGCCCTGGGTTTCCATTGCCATTGGAATAGATCCGGGCCAGATAGCCGGTTGTCTCCTCGTCTCGGTATTCCGGAATGCTCCCCGTGAAGATGTTCAGATATTCCCGCAATCGTGCAGTGACCTGGGGCTGTGTCAAAACCCCGCGCCGCAGATAAACAAACAGCACCTTGCTCGTGGCGACCATGACATCAATGAAGTTCGCCAGCCCGTTGAGATTGGCCTCGCGTTCATGCCGGCGCAACACCCTGTCCCGGTGCCGGTCTGCAAATCTGTAAATCGCCTCTCCAAGGACCGGGAATTGTTCCCGGGCAAGTTTAAGCCAATCCGGCATCGTGTCGGAATGGTATGGATCGCGGATTTTTACCCGGAAGCCCCGACCTCCGCCCCGTCCGCCGCTATCCTCCCGGTAATGAATGCGCAGATTCGTCAAATACTGGATGAGTTGGGCATGGCCCTGCTGGCTGCCGATCTCATCCAAATGCTCCAACAACCTGCGGCCCGTTTCACGAACTTCCGTTTCCCTCCCTTTACTGCCTGCTCGACTGCTCCGCCGCCCCTTCTTTTTGGCCGGCTTAGAATCCGGCGCCGCTTCGCCTTTGATCTTGGCCCAACGCATTTTCCGTGCCTTCGCCAGAGCCTTTACGAGTTTGCGTCGCTGGGCGGCGGATAAATTGCGTTTGGCGGGAACGGGGGATCCCGCGGCGGACGGGATTGGAATTTCACCACCGTCGCTCCCGGCAACAATTGATTCGATTTGGCCTTGCAGCGCCTCAATCTGCTGTTTGATGGCGATGATGCCTCTGAGTTGGCTTGTCGTTAAATCTCTGAGATTGGTCACCGGTGATTGGTAATGCCGGGAGGTGTTTGGAGTCAATCACGGAGATTTAACTGGTTTAATCGAAAGTTAAGGCGCAGGATTGGCCATGAAGAAAATCCAGGCTCCTCACCGCATTGTTCAACCACCCTTGGCAGCCGGCCAGCTCTGGCGCATGGCCGAAGCGGATCTTCGAGTGGGAATAGTCGGCAAACTGCTGGTGCATTATAAATTGGTTAAGCCTAACGCCGTCCGCGGCACCAATTCCTGCAGTCCCGTAAAAACCATTGAGAAATATCTGAAAGCAAAGAAGGCCGTCCTGGTTTAATAAACTGCCGGCATCGCCTCGCTCAAGCGACATCATCAATTTCCCTCCCGCTTGCGGGAAAGGGCGCGCAGCGTGAGAGCCAGCGCGAGCGGAATTGGAGTCCCTGAGGGCATGACCTCTGGCACGGTCTGCGCTGGCGTGAAGCCCGGCACCGGGGATTAGCGACGGCGCCAGCCCCCAACGACAGAAAAATGGCTGAACCGCTGCCGGTCCAGCCGTGTGAGTGTTTCTGATGGTCAAACGAAGACCGCTTTTTGATGACGCACAGCGCAACGACTCATCGCCAGAACGCCGCGACTATCTGGACGCGGTGGTTGGCGACATCGAAAGCCCCAGGCTTTTGAAGTCGTCTGACAAACGGTCCAGCGATTTCTTGACCGGGACTGCGTCCTTGGTCGCCTTCGCGGCGGTGTCTTTGATCGCGGCCAGACCCCCGGCGGTCAGGTCGGTCGAAAGAAACTTCTGCACGTCGCGCAGGTCAGACATGAACGGTCGAAAGGCAGCTTTGGTTTGGTCGTATTGCAGGCTGATGCGGTCAAAGCGGGAGGCGACTTCGTTCCTGCGGCTTTCGCTGCGGCTGCGGATGTCCTCGTTCTGAATCTGGGCTGATTCTTTGTCCCAACCGGCAAAGTATTCCGCACCTTGGGATTTCATTTCCCCGGCTTTGCTGGCGATGTCCTTTTCCGATACGCCGAGTTCGTCCACGGCATTATTGAACTTCTCAAACTGTTTGCGCAGGTCAGGATGGGGATTGGAAACCAGGTCGTTCAAATCGGCCAGGCTCTCATCAATCAGCGTAGTGCCTTTCGTAATCATGCCGGAAGACTGGCTGAGTGTCGCCGCCGTCCTGGCACTTTTGTTGTAGTTATCCGAGGCACAGCCGGTGATAAATCCGACGACGGCGGCCAGCGTGAAGAGGTTGCGGATGGGTTGGATTGCTTTCATGGTTGTTTTCTTTGTTTTTGGTTCACTGGGCGGTCGCGTTAGAAACGCTTCGGCCTTCCTTGAACGGTCATTATGGAGGATGATAACGGAAGAACCCGGCAGGCGCCATAGGGTGTTCTACCCATCAATTATTGCGGCGCATGACATCGCCGGCATGGAGACGGAATGGATAAAAGGTCTTCATTTGGAGTTTTGAGAAGTCAACAAACAGGGTTGGGCGGAATCGGCGGCGCGACGGGCACTGTCGGCCTCGGCACATTCGCGGGTGAGGCCGTCGCCGTCAAGTGCAGTGTCGGACCGGGCTGGATTGACTTACCCGCCGGATTAACCTGTAGAGTGAGTGCTTATGGTAGATTAATGGGTTCTTCGATGTTTTCAGTGGAATAGAAGGTGTTGTTTCTCAAAGCATTGCACAGGCCTGTTCGTCAATCCCAAAGGGATTGGAGCATTTAGCCCAGGGTTGGCCCGATTCCGAGAGGGCCTACCCTGGG
>JBEKVM010000186.1:0-8191 GCA_049513975.1 Verrucomicrobiota bacterium
ATTCCGTTCTTTTCGGCTCATATTCAATGTCTCCATTACAGCCAATGTTGCCACGGCAACACCGGCCAAAAGGGGACATTCTTATCGAGTCCAAAAGGGGACATTTCCATAAAGTCGCGACAGCTGCCAAAAAGTGTTGATTCCAATCCTGCCCAATCGTAGCCTCCCCCATGCCCGACCCTGAACCCTCTTCGCCTCCGCCGGCGCCGTTGCCCAAAAAGCACGGCTGTTTCTTTTACGGCTGCATCATCTCCCTCATCTTGTTGCTCGTGCTCGCCGTCGGTCTGTTTTTCGGGGCGCGCTATGCTCTCAGCCGCCTCAACCGCCTGGTCGCCCAATACTCCGATACCAGCCCCATGCCGCTGCCCACCGTGGAACTGCCCTCCGATGAAATGAAGGCCCTGTTGGATCGCATCTCCGCCTTCTCCGACGCCCTCGACGCTCACACCAACCCCGCCCCCTTGATTCTGACCGGGCCGCAGGTCAACGCCCTGCTCGCCACCAGGCCGGAATTGGCCGCTTTCAAGGGCAAGTTTTTTGTCTCCTTTGATGGCGTCCTGACTAAAGCCCAGATCAGCCTGCCTTTGGAATCCCTGCCCAAGTTGCCGATGGTGGATACCAAGGGCCGTTTTCTCAACGGCAGCGGCACCTTTAATGTGTCCATCAACAACGGCGTCCTTTCCGTCATCCTCACCTCGTTGGAAGTCAAAGGCCAGACCGCGCCGCCCAGTTTCATCGCCGCCTTCCAAAACAACAATCTGGCCCAGAACGCCAACGCCTCAACCAACGCCACCGTCCTCCGGCAAATTGACAGCCTGCTGGTGACCAACAGCACCCTGCTCATCCAGGCAAAAACCAACTGAGCCTATGCCTGCCCAAAATGCGCCTGCGCCGCAGCCGGCCGCCATGCCCCGCCGCAGCTTTGTCCGCGGATTGGCCGCCCTGGGCCTGTTGCCCTTGACCTCCAGTCCCGGCCTGGCCTCCGAACAGGATCGCGCCCCGCTCCCGGCCAGCCCCCTCCATTGGCCCGCCGCGGATGATCCCCATTATTGGTCCTGGATTCGACAGCAGTTTTCCATCCCCCCCGGCGAGGCCTACTTCAACACCGGCACCCTCGGCGCCTGCCCGCGCCCCGTCCTCGACGCTGTTCTTGACAGTATGCGCCAGATGGAGGAAACCATTGCCCGCTACGACTACCGCCCCGGCCACCCCGAATACATCGCCGGCTATCGCGCCCAGGAAGACTTGCGCAAAAAGGCCGGCGCCATCCTCAACGCCTCCGCCGGTGAAATCGCCCTGCTGCAAAATGCCACCATGGGCATCAACTTCATTGCCAGCGGCCTCGATCTCAAGCCCGGCGATGAAGTCCTCATCACCGACCAGGAACATCCGGGCGCTTTGGGGCCTTGGGACCTCCGCGCCAAACGCCAGGGCATTGTCGTCAAAAAACTCGTCATCCCCGTTCCCACACCCGACCCCCCAACCGTCCTCAACCTCTTCGCCGCCGCCCTCGGACCCCGCACCAGGGTTATTGCCGTCCCCCATGTCACCAGTCGCCTTGGCATTGTCCTGCCCGTCCGCGAAATCTGCGACTTGGGCCGCCCCCGCTCCGTCTTCACTCTGATTGACGGCGCCCAGGCGGTCGGACAATTGCGCGTTGATGTCAAGCAGATCGGCTGTGACGCCTACGCCACCAGTCCCCACAAATGGCTCCTCGCCCCTCCCGGCAACGGCCTCCTCTACGTACGCGAGGACCGCCAAAAAGACATCTGGGCCACCCTGGCCAGCGCCCACTGGGATGACTACTCCCCGGCCAGCGGCCTGTTCCGTCTCATGCAATTCGGCACCGCCAATGAGGCCCTCCTCGACGGTCTCAATGCCGCCCTCGATTTCTATTTGCGCGTCGGCCCGGAAAAAATCGAGCGGCGCACCCTCGAACTCGCCGGCAGCTTGCGGGATGGATTGCAAACCATCAAAGGCGTGGCCATTTCCTCACCCCTCCATCCCGCCCTGGCCGGGGCCATTGTCACTTACGGCGTGGCCGGCCTCACCGGGGCGCAACTCCAGGACGAACTGTGGAACCGCAAGAAATTCCGGGTCCGCGCCCAATCCGGCCCATTGATCCGCCAGTCTGTCCATTTCTACAACAGTCCCGAAGAAATCCAGGAAACCTTGGAAGTCGTGCGATTGCTCGCCGCAAAATAGTCAACCCCCCCGCGGTCCTTCCCGGCCCGCCCGGTGGAGCGTTCCCGCAGGGCGCGGAAGGCCTTTCCGGCCTCAACCTTCCGCTGGCCGGGCGAACGAGTTCTTCGCGCCGTCAACAACCCACGCCGAATTTTAGACAGTGACCCACCGTTTGTCCGTTTTTTTCACATAGAGACGGACCACCGTCCCGCAATCCCGGCACAAGTCCACCACCAGTGGCTCGCTCGCCTTTACAAAATACTCGGTGCTGTATCCCAAGCCAATTGAACCCGCCTCCGTCATCTTGGCAATCCCGACGCTTTTGACGGTATCCGTGCCCCCGCATTCCGGGCAAATGGCCGTTTTCTCCAGGGTGATTTTAGAACTGCTCATAGCTTTAACAACATTTTCTCCTGCGAATAAGCCATAATCGTGCCAACTCCGCCCCCTCCCGCCTGAAAAATCACGCCTCCTCCCCGTCTGGGGCGGGCCGACATGGGTCACCTTCAGCCTTTGGCTCGACAGAATCCCCTCCCCCGCCAGACAGGGCAAGGCTCACCCGTGGGCGGGGGGGCCGGCCTTCCGCCGCCCAAAGCCTCCGAACCATTCGTCACATGCTTTCTATACGTCCAATCCATCCGATCCGTCCAATGCCCCCGCTTCCCCAATTCACTATTCACTATTCAAAATTCCCCATTCCCCCTAAGAAACCTGTTGTGCCAATTGAATTATCTGCTACAACCCCCTCTCGTGTTCGCCGCCATCCGCCATCTCAATCGCCTCCAGGGAAATCCCCCTGTGAAACCATCATTCTCCGCCAAAACCGCTTTCGCCCCCGGCCTTCTTGCCGCGCTGCTCCTCGCCGCCTGTCAAACAACCAAACAGCCGGCCCCCGTCGCCAATCCCAATGCCATCGCCTCGGCCCAGGGATCTGCCCATCCAGCCGCGCTCGCGCAAACCAACGCCGCCCAAACCAATCCAGACCCAAACGATCCCATCGTCCGCATCAAGGACCAGGGACTGACCACCAACTCCCAGGCCATGGCCACCTTGAGCTATTTGACCGACGTCATCGGCCAGCGCCTGACCGCCTCTCCCAACGCCAGGCGCGCCAACGAATGGACCAAAATGAAACTGGAAAGTTGGGGCCTGGCCAACGCCCACCTCGAACCCTGGGGGCCTTTCGGTCGCGGCTGGGAACTCAAACACTTCTCCGCCCAAATCGTCGAGCCGCAAGTCTTCCCCCTCATCGCCTGTCCCCAGGCCTGGTCGCCGGGACTCGATCAGCCCTTGACCGCCAACCTCCTCTATATGGGTGACGTCACCACCAACACCCTGGACAGCTACAAAGGCAGGTTGGCGGGCGCCATCGTCCTGGTTTCTCCCATGCGCCAGCTCCTCCCCCGTTTTGAACCGCTCGCCACGCGCCAGTCCGAGAGCAACCTCGCCCGCCTGGCCAATGCCACCGGCGCCGCCGGCCCCGGCCGCCGCGGAGCGCCGCCGTCGGCCAACCTCTCCCGGCCCGGCCCCGCGCGCCTCTTGTCCTTCTTGCAGCAGGAACATGCCGCCGTCCTCGTCAATGAAAGTTTGCTGGGCGACGGCGGAACCGTTTTTGTGGCCGGCGCGGTTGCGCCCGGCACCAACGACTCCTTCGCCCCGACCGGGCCCAGAGGCCCCGCCGCCTATGCCACCAACGCCCCCGCCATGCCCCCGCAACTCACCCTCGCCGCCGAGGATTACAACCGCCTCGTCCGCATGCTCCAGCAGGGCGTGTCCTTAAAAATGGAGGTGGATTTGAAGGTCGCCTTTCACGATGAGGACCTGATGTCCTACAACACCATCGCCGAGATTCCCGGCGCGGACTTGAAGGATCAAATCGTCATGCTCGGCGGCCACTTGGACTCCTGGCAATCCGGCACCGGCGCGACCGACAATGGCGTCGGCGCCGTCGCCGCCATGGAAGCCGTGCGCATCCTCCAAGCCGCCCATTTGCAGCCCCGCCGCACCATCCGCATCGCCCTTTGGACCGGCGAAGAAGAAGGCCTGCTCGGTTCCAAAGCCTATGTGGCCAGCCATTTTGGCTCTTACGTTACCAACGCCCCGCTGAACCCCGCAGAGGAACGCACCCTTGCTCCTCGCCCCTACGCCGCCCCGTCCACACCGTCCGCCGCGCCCGCGCGTGTTCTCGTTCCCGGCCCCGAGTACGACAAGCTCTCCGCTTATTTCAACCTCGACAACGGCGCCGGCAAAATCCGCGGCATCTACATGGAAGCCAACCCGGCCGTTCGCCCCATCTTCGCCAAATGGTTTGAACCCTTTCACAGCCTGGGCGCCCAAACCCTCACCCTCTCCCGCACCGGTTCCACCGACCATGTTTCTTTCGACACCATCGGCTTGCCCGGCTTTCAATTCATTCAGGACCCCCTCGAATACGGCACCCGCTCCCATCACTCCAATCAGGACGTCTTCGACCGCATCCAGGCGGACGACCTCAAACAAGCCGCCACCATCCTGGCCGCCTTCGTTTACGACGCCGCCATGCTCGACCAACCAATCCCGCGCAAACCGCCGCCCGGTCCAGCCGGCCGATAATTCTTGTTGACTAGATGCGAACCCAGTCTTCCCATGCCGGCGCCAAACTCCCCGGAGCCGCCCCGCCGGCCGCAGAGATCCAGTCAACAGGAAATTCCGCCTGCGTGCCATGCGTCCGTCATGGGTGGTAGGGCGGGCAGTCCCCTGCCCGCCGCACGCAGGCAGTGCGGCGGTGATTCCCCTGCCAATGTCCGGCGGCGGGCGGCGGAGTGCCCGCCCCGCCTTTCCAGCGGGAACGGCCGGCTCGGGTTGCGGGTCAATGTCCATTGCGCCAAACGGCTCCATCGCGCCGGCAGGACAGGGCGCGGCGTTATTGTCAACAAACAGCAACTCAGGACGGGTTGCCGCGGGGTGGAAATTCGAAGCCGGCCTTGCCCCCCTCCTCCAGCACCAGGAAGGCCGGGAACGGTTTGCCCGCCTTGGAAATGAAGCCGGTCAGCAGATCCGTCCGCCCTTCTGTCAACAATTTGCCGAGCTGGACGCGGTCCAGCGGCTGCCCCAAAATGGTCCGGCTGGCCTTGAACTTGCACGGCTTCTTGGGGGCCTGGGATTTTTCGCAAAGGTACTGCGTCTCCGTTTCCAACACGCGCCCCCCGCACAAGGGGCAGGTGGCCACCGCCTCCGCCTTGAGCAAGTCTGGCTTCGCGGCCGGCCCCCGGGCCGCGGCCGGGCCGCCCGGCCCGCCGGGCTTTTTCGGGCCGCGCGGCTCGAACTCAAAGCCGACCTTGCCGCCGGCGCCGACGACCAGATAAGCCTTGAAGGGCCGGCCCTTTTTGGAGATGAATTTTTCCAGCAGATCGGTGCGGCCTGTTGTCAATAATTTTTGCGCCTGGGCCGGCTCCAGGGCGCGGTGCAAAATGACCTTGCCCGTCCAGAATTCGCAGCCTTGGCGGCGCGCTTTTTTTTCGCAGATGTAACTCATCCCCTCCTCATAAACGGGCGAGCCGCAGTGCGGGCACTTGCCGAACGGCTCGCGTCCGGTAAAATCGAGCGCGTCGGCGGCGGCCTGGTCCTGGGCCTGCTGCTGGCCGAAGTCAAATTCCGCCTTCAGTTCGGGCGTGAGTTTGATCAGGGCGGAAAAGGGCCGGCCCGTTTTGCCGCGGAAACCCTGCAAGGGGCCGACCACCCGTTTGGCGATGAGTTCCTCGACTTCGGCGTTTTCCATCTGCCGGCTGGCCACGATCTTCCAGAGGAAGAAGTCGCATTCCTGGCATTGGAATTTTTTGTAGTTTTCCTTGATGACCCCGCCGCATTTGGGGCAGGGCGCTTTTAATTCCCCGAAATCGCCGGGCACGGTGTCGCTTTCATGGCCTTTGGCCTTGGCCACGATTTCGCGCGTCGCCTGGGCGATTTCCCTCATGAAATCGGCCCGCTTCAATTTGCCGCGCGACATCTGGTTGAGCTTGAATTCCCAGTCGCCCGTCAGTTCCGGGGAGACCAGTTGGGGAATATCCAGCCCGCGCAACAGGGTGATGAGGGAAAAAGCCTTGGCCGTCGCCTGCAAATCGCGCCCGTTGCGCAATACGTATCGTTCCCAGATCAATCCTTCGATGATCTGCGCCCGGGTCGCCGGCGTGCCGAGACCTTTTTCCCGCATCGCCTCCCGCAATTCCTCGTCCTCGATCAATTTGCCCGCGCCTTCCATCGCGAAAAGCAGGGTCGCTTCCGAAAACCGCGCCGGCGGCTTGGTGGCAGTGCCCTGCACCTGCACCTCACTGGCCTTGACCCTCTCCCCGGGTTCGACGGCGACGAGGATGGCGGCGTCATCCAATTGCACTTCCTTCCCATAGACCTCCCACCATCCGGCCTTGACCATCACTTTGCCTTCGCTCTTGAAAGGCTCCCCCTCGACCCGGGTCACGCGCGTGGTCATCAGAAATTCCGCCGGCGGATAGAACACGGCCAGGAATCGCTTGGTCACCAAATCATACAGCTTCTGTTCATGCTCGGACAAATGCCGGGGCGCGACTGTCGTGGGGATGATGGCAAAGTGATCCGATACCCTGGCGTTGTCGAAAATCCGTTTGCTGGGTTTGACCCAGTTGTTCCGCAGTATTTGACCCGCAAAGGACGCATATTTTGAATCCCGCATCGCCTCCAAAGTCGTTTTGACCGTCCCAACATAATCTTCCGGCAGGGCGCGCGAATCCGTTCGCGGATAGGTCAGCACCTTGTGCCTTTCATACAGCGTCTGCGCCAGCCCGAGCGTGTTCTTGGCCGAATATCCAAAACGCCCGTTGGCGTCCCGCTGCAAACTGGTCAAATCGTAAAGCAGCGGCGGGGCCGATGCCGACGGCTTTTTTTCGTCCAGTTCGACGACGCCCGGTTTTCCCTGGCATTTTTGTTGAATGGCCTCGGCGATTTCACGATGCCAAAGGCGGATGGCGAAACGATGCTCCTCCCAGAGCGAGCCGTGCGCCGCCTCCAGGCGTTCCTGAGCGCCGGGCAAATTCAGCCGCAATCCGGCGAGCAACCGCTTGGCGCGATCCAGTTCGCTTTCTTCCTTCTTGAATTTCTCGTCGAACCACCGTCCTGGATAATCCCCGGCCCGCGCCGTGAACCGGGCGTGGATTTCACAATAATCGCGCGGGACAAACTTCTTAATTTTCTCCTCGCGCTCCACCAATATGGCCAGGGTCGGGGTCTGGACGCGGCCCACCGTGGTCAGATGAAAACCGCCCGACTTGGAATTGAAGGCGGTCATGGCCCGGGTGCCGTTGATGCCGACCAGCCAATCGGACTCCGAACGGCAGATGGCGGCGTCGGCCAGCGGGCGCATCTCGGCGTCCGAGCGCAAGACGGCAAACCCCTCCCGGATGGCCGCCGGCGTCATGGACTGGAGCCAGAGACGTTGGATCGGCTGTTTGGCCTTGGCGTGCTGGACAATGTAACGGAAAATCAATTCGCCTTCGCGGCCGGCATCGCAGGCATTGATCAATCGGTCCACATCCTTGCGCTTGATGGCGCGCAGCAGAACATTCAGGCGCGCCGCGTTTTTCTCGATGGGCTGCAAGTCGAAGTGCGGCGGAATGACGGGCAAGTGGGCAAAGGTCCATTTGCCGCGTTTGACTTCCACCCCTTCGGGCAGGCAAAGCTCCAACAAATGCCCCACGGCAGACGAAAGCACATACTCGGCGCTCTCGAAGTATTCGTCCTTTTTGACGAATCCGCCAAGGGCCTTGGCGATGTCCGATGCCACCGAGGGCTTTTCTGCGATTATCAATGCTTTTCCCATGAATGTGCGCGAAAGTGGCTCAAAGAGCCTGTGAAGTCAATAGATGAACAAAAACGGCACGGGCAGCCCTGGTACATCGTGACCCCCCTCCGCCTTGCTTTTGGCCGATTTAATGTGTTGTTTTGGTGTCACGGTATGACTTTACCCTTGGTTTGCTGGGCGTTTGACGTTGGAGCTTGG
>JBEKVM010000187.1:0-8164 GCA_049513975.1 Verrucomicrobiota bacterium
CGCTGTATCCACTCCAGCCGCCGCCTCGACCCGTTCTGGAAAGAGCGCCTCAACAGCCGCGCTGCCAGCAATGATTGCCTAAAGCTGGCAGCCTAACCGAAGAATTCTGTCGTGCGCCCCCCACGTACCCACGTACAATCGCGCAAAAACGAGGTTGACTGCGGGCGTTTTTCGAGGAGAATGGCCGGCATGAATTTGCTCCAAAGAAGTTTTGGCATTATCAGGTTTCTCACCATCGCGCTGGCCGGCCTGGGCGCCGCGCTCACCTGGACGGGTTGCGCTTCGCCGCAGCCGAAGCGCGCCAAAAAAATTCTGGTTTTTACAAAATCGTCCAACTATGAGCACGACGCCATAAAACGGAAGGGGACCAACTTGAGTCTTGGGGAAGAGACGCTCCAGAAGCTCGGCGAGACCAACAACCTGGAGTTCACCTTCACCAAGGATGGCCGGCTGATCACGGCGGAGAATATCGCCCAATATGACGCCTTTCTTTTTTATACGACGGGCGATTTGACCGAAAGCGGCACCGACCACCAACCGCCCATGACCCGCGAGGGCAAGGAGGCCTTTCTGGCGGCGATCCGGCAGGGAAAGGGATTTGTGGGCGTGCATAGCGCCACGGACACGTTCCACTCGCCGGGCAACCGCGATGGCGGCGCGGCGCGATTTCAGAACGACGGCGCCAACGTGGATCCGTACATCGCCATGATCGGCGGCGAGTTCATCGTCCATGCCAGCCAGCAAAAAGCCCGGATGATTCCCGAAGACCCCAAGTTTCCGGGAATGCAGGCCCTCCCGGCCGATTTTGGCCCGAACGAGGAATGGTACACCTTGAAAAACTTTGCCCCGGATTTGCATGTGCTCCTGGTGCAGGACACTTCATCCATGAGCAAGAAAACCGGCGGGGACTATTGCTACGACCGGCCGAACTACCCGGCCACCTGGGCCCATCACTACGGCCAGGGGCGCGTCTTTTACACCAGCATGGGACATCGCGATGATATCTGGAAAAGCCCGGTTTTTCAGCAGATTCTCCTCGGCGGAATCAACTGGGCGGTCGGCAATGTCAACGCCGATGTCACCCCCAACCTCAAACAGGCCGCCCCGGAAGCGGACCAGTTGCCCAAATACCGCAAGACGGATTAGAGCGGATTAGAAAATGATGTAGCCAAAACGAAGCTCCTCCCTCTCCTCCTCAGGAGGAGAGGGCAGGGGAGAGGAGGCCTTTCAGTCGGCTTCCGTGCGGCCGCAGTTTTTATGCAAATGCTCTAATGTTTGGGCCGCAGGAGGATGGCTTTCTTGTTGGTGCCTTCGACTTCAACGCTGGCGGCTTCGATGCCCGGGCTTTCCTTCAAGGCGCTGTAAATTATCCGGCGGTCAAACGCGCTCATCGGCTCCAATTCCACCACGTCGCCCCAGCGGCGGACTTTCTCGGCGGCGGCCATGGCCTTTTGCACCAGGGTGTCGCGCGCCTTGGCCCGGTAGTCGCCCACATCCACCATCACCTTGGGCACGGTCTGGTCCTGATGGAACAGCAGGCGGTTGGTCAGGTACTGCAAGTCGGAAAGGGTCTGGCCCTGCCGGCCAATCAAGCGGCCGGAATCGTCGGTTTTGACATCGAGAAAGATGCCGTCGTCCAGATGATGCTCCTCGACGGTGGCCTCGAAACCGAGGTGTTTGAGGAGTTGCGAGAGGGTTTCTTTGGGTTGGGCGGCCATAGGTCGTGCAATGCGTTCAAATCGTTCAATGAGTCGGCAACGGGCAGAGTATAGTTTACCGGCCCCGGTTTGGCTATTTCTTTTTCTGGGGCGCCGGGGCCACGCGTTTGGCCGGGCTGGCGGCGGGATCGGGGCCCATTTTCGTGATCTTGGTTTGGGCTATGGTCAGCAGGTTTGACACCGTGTAATAGAGGTTCAAACCCGAGGACATGCCATAGAATATGCCGACGAAGAGCAGCGGCATCCAGCGCATGATTTTTTGCTGGCCCGGATCCATGCCGGGCGAGGGCGGCGTCAAATGCGACTGCCAGAGCTGGCTGGCCCCCATCAGCAGCGGCAGCGGGTTGATCGGAAAGTTGTGGAAGGCGTGGATGATGTAAATAGTGTCCGGCCGGGTCAGATCGGGCGCCCAGAGAAAAGGCACGCCCCGCAGTTCAATGGCGTTGCGCAGCATGGAATAAAAACCGAAGAACACCGGGATGGTAATGAGCACCGGCAGGCAACTGCCCAGCGGATTGATCTTGTGCTCCTTCATCAGTTCGGTCGTCTTCTGGTGCTTCTTCAGCGGATCCTCCTTGTACTTTTCCGCGATGGCCTTGAGTTGCGGCGCGATCGCCTGCTGCCTCTTTTGCGAGCGCGTGCTCGCCGCCGTCAAGGGCCAGAAAACCAATTTGATAATCACCGTGATGGCGATGATGGCCAGACCGTAATTGAACCCGATTGCATGCAGGCCGTTCATGGAAAGCAGCAGCATCTTCGAGCAGAATCCAAAACCCAAAAAGCCGGTGAATCCCATCACCAGATCCAGGTTGTTTCCCATGGCGCCGCCAATTCTGGCCAGGCCGTTGTATTCCTTGGGTCCCGCGTAAAAGGTGAACGATTGTTCCGCCGACTGGTGCGGGTCCAGATGGGTCGCGGGATAAACCAAGGCGGTTTGGTAGCCCTCGTAATTGTTGGTCAGGGTGAGGCGCTGCCCGGCGGCCACGCCGTCCGTGTCAGGGGGCGGCAGGCTCAGGTTGCGAATCACAATGCCGGGAGCAGGCTGCGCGGGCATGGCCGCCAAGGCGAAGTATTGGCTGTGCATGGCCGCCCAGACGACGTTGCTGGCCCCTTCCTGAAATTCGGCGCGCGGCGTTCCCGGAATGCAGCCCAGCGTCCGGTTGGCGAACCAGCCGGCTCCGATATCGGCGGATTTGGCGCCATTGTACCAGATGGCTCCCAGCGTCGTCACATCATCCAGCGGCCCGATGGCCGTGGCCGTGCCCACCACCACTTCGCGCCGGGGGATTGCCAGGCTGGCGGAGGAACTGTTTTCCAGGCGGATTTTCGCCGTGAAAAGATAATTGGTGCCCCGGTCCCCGATGTCAAATTCCTTGACCACGCGCAAGCCGTTGCCCAGCGTTTTCTCGGCGCGAACGATGGTGTTGGAGGGCTGGGTGAGCGTGAAATTATCGTCGCCCAGGGCTTCGCCCAGCACAGCCAGAATGGGAGCCGGCACCTTGGAATTCAAGGTGGCAAAACTCTGTTCGTCCACCTCCCGCCGCGCGCTGTGGACCACCGCCGGATAATTCGGATTCCGCACCGCGATTTCCTTCAACCCGCCGCCGCGCGAGGTGAAGTGAAAGATCAAATCCTGATTGGATACGGCCAGCGTCACCTCGGGCGGCAAAGGATTGGGGACGGCGGCGGGCGGCGGGTTTGTGGCCGCGCCCGGAGTTGGAGCCGGGACATTGGTTCCAGCGCCCGGCGCCACCGCCGGTGTGCCCGGCTGATTGGCGACGGCGGACGGCGTGAGGACCACCAGCGTGACGCCGGCTCTGGCCTCGCCGTATTTATTGGGGTCGGCCGGCGTGAACGTCGCGGCCAACAGATTGGTGCCGACCGGCAGAACCGCGCCGATGGGAGGGTTGTAGGAGAACGAACCGGGCACGTCCGCCGTGGCGTCAAGCTGCGCTCCGCTCAGGGCGGTGCCAGAAACCACGGCGGCCGGATTGGCCCAGGTGATGCCCGGCACCTGGCGCGGCGGAAATAATTGATTGATCAGCCCCGAGAGCATGAACAACACGACCACCGCGACGACTAAAATGAGAAGTGATTTACGGTCCATGCCCGGGGTGTTTTAATTTTCCTCCTAATCCTAATCTTAATCGCAATCTTAATCCTAATCCTCTTAATCCTAATCTTAATCTTAATCCTCTTAGTCCTAATCCTGATCCGGTAGGGCGGAGATTAAGATTAGGATTAAGATTAGGATTAAGATTAAGATTGGGCGCCGGCACCGGATCATCCCCCGTCGCGCCCCACGGATGGCACCGGCAAAGCCGCCGTGCCGCCAACACCCCGCCCGCCAGCACGCCGTGCCGCCGGACCGCCTCGCTCGCGTAGTGGGAGCAGGAGGGCGTGTAACGGCACTGCGCCGCCGGGCCAAAAAAAACCGCCAAAGCGGGTGAAATGACCGCCTGATAACCGCGAATCAGCAAAATCAAAATTCGTTGTCCGATGTTCATTGCCCTCCGATCCCGGCCTGCCGCAGGACGCGCAAAAAATCCCGTTCCACCTCCGCCAGCTTCTTGCCCGCGATGGACGGCCGCGCCACCAGCACCAAATCCACCGGCCCGGCCAGTTCGTGCTGGTGCAGGCGGAAGCTCTCGCGCATCAGTCGCCGCGCCCGGTTGCGCGCCACCGCGTTGCCCACCGTCTTGCCCGTCACCACTCCGAGCCGCGCCGCCGGGAGGCCGGGGCGCGGCAGGACATTGGCGATCAGGCAGCCGCAAATCAGGCGCCGGCCTTGCGCGCGCGCGCGGGCGAATTCGCCTTGCTGCTTCAAGCGGCGGGAACGCGGGAAGCCCAAGGAGGCGGGAGAGTCGCCGGGCATGGCGTGTTAAACGGGGGTGAGGCGTTTCCGGCCGACCCGGCGGCGATTGGCTAATATGGCGCGCCCGCTTTTCTTGGAGTTGCGATTCAAAAAGCCGTGCTGGCGTTTGCGCCGGATTTTCGACGGTTGATACTGGCGTTTCATGTTTTCGTATAAAGTAAATTGCCCCGCGTCGGGGACAACTGCCCGCCCACGGTGAACCCGCGCTTCCGAGCCAGAGAACATACCGCCCTCCCGCCCGGAGTCAACCACGCAAATCAAGGTATTTTTACCGTGACCTTTGACAGGATGTTGTGGTTTATTCGCCGCCGGCAATTGTGAAGGAATGAACAACCACACCAACACTCCGGCGCCGCCGCCAAAACGCAAGCCCGCCAGCGGACGGGTCTCCGCGCAATTGGTGGAAGCGGGCCGGATGGAGGCGGCGGAAGCGTTGCGCAAGCTGGAAACCGGCCCGGACGGGTTGACCGCAGCCGTGGCGGAGGAGCGCCTGGCCAGCGTGGGTCCCAACGAAGTTTCCACCGAGAAACGCCATACTTGGGCCACCCGCCTGTTCCACGCCGTGCGCAATCCGCTGGTCATTCTCTTGACCGTTCTGGCCACCATCAGCTTTTCCACCGCCCAGGAGACCAGCGATTTCGTCGGCGCCTGGCTGATGGTCCTCATGGTCATCCTCGGCGTGGGCCTGCGCTTCATCCAGGAATCCAAGGCCGACTCCGCCGCGGCCAAGTTGAAAGCGATGATCAAGGTCACCGCCACCGTCCTGCGCGACGGCCAGGCCGCCGAAGTCCCCTTGCAGTGCCTGGTGCCCGGCGACATTGTCAAGTTGTCCGCCGGCGACATGATCCCGGCCGATGTGCGCATTCTGACCGCCAAGGATTTGTTCATCATCCAGGCGACGCTGACGGGGGAATCCTTGCCCGTGGAAAAGTTTGACCCGCGGGAAACGCGGGACAACATTTCGCCCCTGGAATTTGCCAACCTCTGCTTTTTGGGCACGAGCGTGGAAAGCGGCACGGCGCAGGCGGTGGTGGTGGAGACCGGCCCCCGCACTTATTTGGGCGGCATCGCCAGCAGCCTGATGACGCAGCAGATCGAGACCAGCTTCGAAAAAGGAATCAAAAAATTCACCTACCTGATGCTGACGTTCATGCTCGTCATGGTTCCGGCGGTCTTCGTCATCAATGCCTTGAGCAAATCCCCCTCCGAGATTGCGCACGATGACCTGGTCAAACTGCCTTCCCTGGCCGGCCCACTGGCGGCCAAAGCCGACCCGGTCTCCGCCTTTGTCAGCGGGCAATTGGACCCCGGCACCCAAGCGTCCCTGGCGGCCTGGCAACTCTCACCCGCCAACAGCGATGAACTGGCCGGGCTGCTCGTTTCCAACTTGAACACGATTGTTTCCGGGCCGTCCATCTACGACGAAAAACGTTTCGCCGGCATCCGCCTGGGGCCGGAAACGCTGTCGCGCCTGAAAAACCCGGGCCGCCACGATTTCAGGCTCAACCGCTTGCTGCTGGAGGACGCTTACCCGGCGGCCTTGAAAAAAAGCGGCCGGCATGACTGGGCCGGGGCCTTTCTCTTCGCCCTGGCGGTGGCCGTCGGTTTGACCCCGGAAATGCTGCCGATGATTGTCTCCGTCTGCCTCTCCAAGGGCGCGCTGGCCATGGCCCACAAAAAAGTCATCGTCAAACGCCTCAATTCCATCCAGAACTTCGGCGCCATGAACGTGCTTTGCACCGACAAGACCGGCACCCTCACCCGCGATCACGTCATCCTGGAAATTCATTGCGACGTCTTCAAAAAGGAAAGCGACCCCGTCTTGCTCGATGCCTACCTCATCAGCCATTTCCAGACCGGCCTGAAAAACGTGCTGGATCGCGCCGTCTTGAGCCATGCCGAGGCCCGGCAGAAACTTTGTATTGACAATTACAAAAAGGTGGACGAAATCCCCTTCGACTTTTCCCGCAAGATGATGTCCGTCATTGTCGAAACCCCGGACCACGAATACCTCATCCTGACCAAGGGCGCGCCGGAGGCCGTTTTTGCCCGTTGCACCCGCTTTGAAAGCGAGGGCGAAATCCTGCCCATGGAACCCATTCTCATCGGCGATCTCATCCAGGAATACAATGATTTGAGCGCCGACGGTTTCCGCGTTCTGGCCGTCGCCTCGCGCCCTCTGGACAAACGGGCCGCCTACTCCAAAGCCGACGAATCGGAATTGATTCTCAAGGGCTACATCGCCTTTCTCGATCCGCCCAAGGAGACCGCCGGCCGGGCCATCGCCGCCTTGCAGCACAACGGCGTCACCGTCAAAGTGCTCACCGGCGACAACGATCTGGTCACGCGCAAAGTCTGCAAAGACGTGGGCCTGGACACCGGCCAGGTGGTGCTGGGCAGCGCGGTGGAAAACATGAGCGACGAACAGCTTGGCAAGGCGGTGGAAACCACCCAGGTTTTCGCCCGCCTTTCCCCCACCCACAAGCAGCGCATCGTCGAAGCCCTCCGCCACAACGGCCGCGTCGTCGGCTTCATGGGCGACGGCATCAATGACGCCCCCGCCTTGCGCGCCGCCGACGTCGGCATCTCGGTGGACAACGCGGTGGACATCGCCAAGGAATCGGCCGACATGATCCTCCTGGAAAAAAACCTGATGGTGCTGGAGGAGGGGGTGCTGGAAGGCCGCAAAGTCTTCGTCAACATTCTCAAATATATCCGCATGGGGGCCAGTTCCAATTTCGGCAATATGTTCAGCGTCCTGGGCGCCAGCGCTTTTTTGCCCTATCAGCCCATGCTCCCCATTCAAATCCTCACCAACAACCTCCTCTACGATTTCTCCCAGGTCGCCATTCCCACCGACAACGTCAACGTCAATCTCATCGCCAAACCGCAGCCGTGGGACATGGGCGAGATTACGCGCTTCATCCTGTTCATCGGACCGGTCAGTTCGATTTTCGATTACACCACCTTTTTTGTGATGTTGTATCTTTTCAATTGCTGGGTCCCGGCGGGCGCGGCCCTCTTTCACACCGGCTGGTTTGTCGAATCCCTCATGACCCAGACCCTCATTATCCACGTCATCCGCACCCGGCAGATTCCCTTCATTCAGGCGCGGGCCAGCACGGCGCTGACCATTACGACTGTAGTCATCATGGCCATTTCCGCCTGGCTGCCCTCCTCGCCCCTGGCCAGGATGCTCGGCCTCGTGCCGCTGCCCTGGCTGTTCTGGCCCATTCTCCTGGCCACCCTGCTTTGTTACGTCGTGCTCACCCAACTGGTCAAGATGTGGCTCATCCGCAAAAATTGGCTCTAAGCCTGCATATTTCACACCTCCAAACGCCGCGTGAGGGCACGCGGCCTACAGGAGGCGCCGGACGTGTTTGTAGGCCGCGTGCCCTCACGCGGCGCACTGTTGGCGCTTCCATCGGAGTGTGAAATATGCGGGCTAAGCCTAATGCCCTTCGGAAATTCCTGTGGGTTTTGACAGCCTGACGGCGCTTCGGGGCAGATAAGCGTCATTTCCTTCACAAAAAGCACCGGAAATAAAATTCGCTTGTATCTATGAGTTAAC
>JBEKVM010000188.1:0-8152 GCA_049513975.1 Verrucomicrobiota bacterium
CAATTTGTGGTCAGCAACATGACCGGCAACGTGGATTTGATCGTGCGCAACAACGCCCTGCCCACGCCCCAGCAAATGACCGACGGCAGCTTCAATCCGGGGACCACCCCGGAACTGATCACCATCGTGACCAACGCCTCGCTCCCCTCCCTCACCAACACCACCTGGTACCTGGGCGTGCCCAACAACACCGCCACCAACGTCAGCTTCCTCATCACCGCCGCCACCCTGACCAACGCGCCGCCCGGCCACACCTTCCCGGCGATCGTGCTCACGGCGGCGAGCGCAGGGGCCGGCGGCTTCGCCCTCACTTGGACGGCCGCGCCCGGCGCCCACTATGAAGTGGAAATGTCCTCCGATCTGATCCACTGGACCCAGGCCGCCGCCATCACAACCGACGGCTACATCGGCGCCTACACCGACCCCACCCCAATCAACCGGCAGTCCGCCCGCTTCTACCAAGTCATCCACACCCAGTAGCGGCAGAAAACGCCTCTCGAAACCGGCTTATTAACTTCCATGCAGAGGGCGATGATGGTGGTGGTGGAAGAGGACCTCGCGATTGTCGTAGAGGTACCAGACGATGATGATGTTGGTGATGGTGACCACGAAAATGGACCACGGAAATTTGTCCGGATTCACCAGTTCTTGGTTCAGCATCTCGTAAAACTCGATGGGGAGGAAGAAGGCGGATTCGCCGATGGCCAGCCAGCCGGCCCAGGGGACACGAAAGAGGAGGCCGATCCCCTCCACCAGCGGAAAGAGGCTCAAAACCAAAACGCCCCACGCCGCCCGATGCACTTTAGCCGCGGTCAACTCGCCAATGCTTTTAGCCAGACCGATGAAGAACTTGCTCTCCGGATGGATTCTCAGTTCTCCAAACACTGTCTTGACAAAAGGGGATTGCAGGAATTTTTGGTAATCCTGAGACATGTCCTTTTTTGCCTCGTGGTAGATCACCAGGGCCAGGGCCACGCAGAGCAGGCCTTTGATCAGCTTGAAAATAATGATGGCGTAAAGCGTGACGGCGTGCTTTTTCAGCGGCGGTTCCACTTCTGTGGCGGCGGGAATTTCCCCGGGCACTTTCTGTTCGGATGACATCACCTGATTTTCTCTGACAATAGGGGCAGCAGATCGTTAATTTTCACGCGTTGTTGTTTCATGGTGTCGCGGTCGCGCAGGGTGACGGTATCCTTTAATTCGGCGCCTTGCTCGCCCAACGTCTCAAAATCAATGGTAACGCCGAAAGGCGTGCCCGCTTCGTCCTGGCGGCGGTAACGGCGCCCAATGGCGCCGGCTTCATCATAGAACACGGCCATGTGCGGGCGCAACAAATCCCGAACTTCCAGGGCTTTGCTGACCAGGGCCGGCTTGTTTTTGAGCAGCGGAAACACGGCCACCTTAAGCGGGGCGATGCGGGGATGAAAGCGCATGACGACGCGCGACTCCAGGTTTCCTTTTTCGTCCGGGGCCTGGTCTTCGCAGTAAGCGTTGGAGAGAAGAGCCAGGGCCAGGCGGTCCACGCCGGCGGAGGGTTCGATGACGTGGGGCACGTAATTGCCTTTGGCGAGATTGGCCGCTTCCGCGCGGGCCAGGCGTTCGGCGTTGGGGGCGGGTTCGCCCATTTTGGCCAGGTACTTTAAACGCGCTTCAAAATAGCGGTTGGACAGTTCCGCCTTTTTCGCCTCGGCCAGTTTGGGCCAGGCGGCCTTGAGTTCCTCATCGTAAACGCCCATGGCCTTGCCGGAGAAGCGCTGGTGCTGCGACAGATCAAAATCGCTGCGGGCGGCGATTCCCTCCAATTCCTCACCCGCGAGTTCGCCGTTGGCATCGCGTTTGCTGAAGGGGAATTTGTAGAGAATATCCACGGTGGCGCGGGCGTAATGGGCCAGTTCCTCCGGCTTTTGCCAGTACTCCACCAGGCTGGCGCGGGGCAGTCCGATGTTTTCGTAAAAGCGGAGGCGCTCCTCCACCCAATACTGGTGCCAAATCTGCCAGCCCCAGTCGGGCTGGGGCGCGCCCGGATGGCCCGGGCCGGCGGGTTTGGCGACCCGGCCGCAAATGGCTTCGACCGCCTCATCGGGGCGGATGAAAAACTCCAATTCCATTTGCTCGAATTCCCGGGAGCGGAAAGTGAAATTGCGGGGGTTGATCTCGTTGCGAAAGGCCTTGCCGATCTGGCAAATGCCAAAGGGGATTTTCTGGCGCGACACCTCCAAAACATTTTTGAACTGGGCGAAGATGGCCTGCGCGGTTTCCGGGCGCAACCAGGCCAGGTTCTCCGCGCTCTCCACCGGGCCGACCCAGGTCTTGAACATCAAATTGAACTGGCGCGGTTCGGTCAAAAGGCTGCCGTTTTCCGGGTTGTAGCGGGTGGAGTTTTCGACTTTTTCGGCGCGTTCGCCCAGCAATTGGGGATTGGCGAGGCCGCGCTGCTGGTAGAATTGCCGGGCGATTTTGCGGGCGTAGTCCGGGTGTTTGCCGGTTGCAATCAAGACGGAATAAGGGTCGTCGCATCCCTTCTTAATGAACTCCTCATACACCGCATTCAAGGCTGCCAGATTATAGTTTCCCGCTTGTTGATACTCCTTCTGGAATCGCGCCTCGATTTTCGCGGAGTCTTTCATTAAGTCGGCGTCCGTCCTCGACATGACGGTGGAGTACTCCTTTACGATTTCGGTGACCGCCTCTCGCATTGAATCTGGATAATTACCGATGTAAGAAGTCCATTTTGCAAGGTCACGCGCCCCGTCGAAATGATAAACGGTGCCGCTTTGCGGTTCGATCTGGTCGGCGCGGAAACGCTTTTTGGTGAGCAAACAATCGGTCATGGGATCGGCGAAAGTGGTGGCATGGCCGCTGGCTTCCCAGATTTTCGGGTGCATGATGATGGTGGCTTCGAGGCCGACGACGTCGTCGCGCCAGCGGGTCATGGTTTGCCACCAGGACTCCTTGATATTGCGTTTGAGTTCGGCGCCGAGGGGGCCGTAATCCCAGAAGCCGTTGATCCCGCCGTAAATCTCGGAGGATTGAAAGATGAAGCCGCGGCGTTTGCACAAGGCGACCAGACGTTCCATGAGATCATTCGATTTGGCTTCAACCATAGGGGCAACAGCTTTCTTTAAGCAGGGTCGGATGTCAAGGAGGCGGGGTTGGAGGGAGTGCCTTAATTTCATTGTGGCAGTGTCGGCGCTGTCCGCCGCAGTCGAGCCACAGGCTCGACTCTACACCAATTTAAGCCACCACCGGGTTGGAGGCGGAGGGAGCGTTTTTTCCACTGGAGGAAATGTTCATGGGTCGTATTTGGCCATATTTGGCCGTATTTAGTGATATTTAGTGATATGGGGAGGGAGGGGCAACTGGATCGGAAACGGGATGTTTGGCGGATTCCCCCGCCCAGCGGCCCGACAGTGCCTTCTCCTTTCATGTGGAGGATTTAACCATAGCACCTAATATCTGTCAAGCCCCGGCTGAGGAAATTTTTGAAGGGAAGGAGGGAGGCTGGAATACCGGTTTGGCCAAAGAACCGACGGAATCGCGGCTGGAGGGAATCATGAGTCAGAACTGCAAGCTTGAGCCGTTCAGGGGAAGGCCAATAAACGGGTCGTAATTGCCAAAGAGGAAGCGATAATTGTCTTGAGGTTGGTGATTGGGTGGGATTATTGGTTGTAACGTGAAAATCATAAAAAACCCCATTTCCGTGAAACCGGCACAGACGGCCGCCGGGGAGGCGCGTGCGCTGGCGGCGAAGGCCAAAGCGGCAGAGGAGCAAGCCAGGGACGCCAAAGTGCTGGCCCGTCTGGCCAAGAAACGCCTCAAGCAAGCGCGGCGCGACTTCAAGCAGGCGCGCAAGGCCTCCAAGAAAGCCCGCCAGGAGGCGAAGGAATTGCGGGCAGCGGCTTTGGCGGCGGCGCGGAAGGCGGCGAATATGCGACGGCGCAAGCGCTACGCCAGAAGTTTGGCGGCGCGCCGGAAGCAGGCGGCAGCGGCGCGAAAACCGGCGGCGAAGAAACCGCGCCCGCCCAAGAGAAAGGCGGTGGTGAAGGTCAAAACGAAGGCCGCTGTCAGGACGGTTCGGAAGAAGCCCGCCATTCTTGCCAAGATCAAAGCAGCGCCGAAAGCGAAACCGCGCCGGAAGAAGACGGCCAAACCGGTCGTGCCCCTTCCGGATAACCTGAGCCGCCTCGTGGCCGCAACGCCACAAGCCGCTGCTCCGGCCTCCGCGGGAGGCGCGGCCGGGCCGGCCTCCGCTCCTTCGGCGGGGACGGGCCGGGCTGACGGGGCGGATGAAGCGGGCGGATGACCGGCCAGAACCAGCGCCCGGCACAAGGTTGTTGACATGGAAGGAATCGCGCTCTGCAACTGGCTGGTGATCCTGTTCACCTGCGGTTTTTCTTACGCGGGATTCCGCGACAAGAATTTTGAGGAGAAATACATTTTTTGGCCGGAAGCCATTTTGGGAGGGCGGCAGTATTACCGGCTTTTGACCTCGAGTTTTTTGCACGCCAACGGATTCCATCTGGGGATGAACATGCTCAGTTTGTATTTCTTCGGGCCGAGGATCGAATTGAGTTACGGCGGGATGCAGTTTCTGGTCATTTATTTCGCCGCCATTGTGGGAGGGGATTTGCTGTCGCTGCTGGTGCATCGGCATCATGATTACCGGGCTTATGGGGCCTCGGGCGGGGTGTCGGGAATCATTCTGGCGAGCATTTTTTTGTTTCCGGGGAGCCGCATCATGGTTTTCCCGATACCGATCGGGATGCCGGACTGGTTGTTCGCCATGATATACTTGGCGGCTTCTTTTTATGGGATGAAGAACCAGCTTGGGAATGTGGGGCATGACGCTCATTTGGGGGGCGCGCTGGTGGGATTGTACACGGCGGCGGGGTTGCATCCATCCATCATCACGGCCAGCCCGAAGCTTTTTGGGGTGATTTCGATTGGGACGATTTTGCTGTTTCTGTATCTGGCGAACAATCCGCTGCTGCTGCCGGCGGGCCGCATGCCCTTTCGCAAGATTGCCAAAGAGGCCAGGCGATCCGACCAGCCGGAGCACCAACGAAAGGAACGCGAGGTTGACGCCATTCTGGCGAAGATTTCGGAACGAGGGATTCATAGCCTGACGCCGGAGGAAGAGGCGGTGTTGCGTGAAACTTCTGACAAGTACAAAAGGCGGGCGATTTCGGAGAAACCGAAGTCGGGGCTGACGCTTTGAGGAGGGCGTGATTTGCCTTTCTGGTGAGTTGGCAGCCGCCGGGATTAATCAGCAGGCCGTTTTCAATCTTCGCGGACTGGAGGCAGCCCGGAGCATGAATCGGCCCCGGCGAATCAAAGGGCCGGCGCCGGCTTCCAAGCGTCGGCCTCCAGTTCAAAGAGCAGATCGTCGCGGCAGATGCCGCACTGCGCGGCCAGGGCCGGCAGCGAACGCAAATCCCGCCCGGCGCGCCAGGCGGCGAATTCCGGCAGGCCGGCGCGATGCTTGAAATAGGCGGTGGCACGGGTGATGTCCGAGAATTCAAAGCCGCGCGAGGCCAAAATGACTTCGACCACTTCCATGGTGTGATGGATTTGCCGGCGCAGGTTGCCCGGCCACAACGTCTGGCCGCCAGGCGAGATGCTGGCCGTGCCGGAAATCAAAAGACGCCGGCCGCCCGGCGAGGAAATCTCCATGGCCCGGCTGAAGGAACTGCCGTAGGCCGGCGCGGGACATTGCAGGGGGGAGTGAACTTCCGCAACCTGGGCGGAGGAGTCGAGCGGCTGCACGGCCCAGGCGCCGGCCACCAGCGCGGCTCCGGCGGGATTTCGGCCGGAAATACCGGTGCTGGCCGGGGAGGATCCGCTGCGAAATCTGATGCGGGAATAGGCTTGAGTTCTGGCCTGGTTGAAAGCGCGGTACCAGGAGAGGAGCTCATCGAGATAGAACCAAGTCCGCACGACATCGCCCAGCGCGAAACCGGCTTGTGCGAGGGCGGTTTCCAAATGTTCCAGCGTTTGGCGGAATTGATCGGGGCGCGAAGCGGAAAACAGACTCGGTCCCAGGCCGCCCAGCAGACAATGGCGCATGGCGCCGTCTTCAAACACCGAACCGACCACATGGCCGTTGAGCGCAATGGGATTGACGCGGCCGGCGCTGAAGGCGAAGGCATGCATTCCCGCGATCGGATGGTCGTCGCACGCGGCTCCTTCCACCCAGGTGACCGGCCAGGCAATGCCGCCGAAAACCCGCCGCATGGCTTCTTCCGCCGCGGGATGAGCGCTGACCGAACCGAAGACCATCAAATTGACGGGGGTCGTGTCCGAATCCTTCAGCGCGAGGGCCAGCCGGCTGAACATCTCCATGATGCCTTCGCCGGGCAGCGGTTTGACGGTGAAAGAGAATTCCGGGCCGGGAGAAAGAGTGGTGGAAGCGTCGGTTTGTGGACGGACGCCCGATCCAGCCTTGGCGGACGGAATCAAATACCTCACGTTAGCATAGACGCCGGCTGGTTGGGATCGGTTACGAGAAGCCCGCATGATTAAAGAGCAAAATGTCTTAATTTGGTGCCGTGTCGAGCCTGGGGCTCGGGATCGGCGCACCGCGCCGACACTACCATAATATCGGCGCACCACGCCGGCACTACAGTAATCAAATCAGGCAGGGGGAAAGAAATTTGGTTTGCAGGCTTGATTTATTGGGCAAGACGGGGGAAAAAGGCTGCCCATGACACCAAATCCATTTCTGGGCGTGTTCCTGCACTGGCTGGGCGGGCTGGCGTCGGGCAGCTTTTATGTGCCTTACAAGGGGGTGAAGAAATGGTCGTGGGAAACGTACTGGCTGGTGGGCGGCTGCTTCTCGTGGATCATTTGCCCGTGGCTTTTTGCCTATTTCATGACGAACGATTTGTTCGGGGTGCTGAAACAGCAGAGCTTCAGCACTCTGGCGTGGACCTACTTCTTCGGCCTGTTGTGGGGATTCGGCGGGCTGACCTACGGATTGACGATGCGTTATTTGGGGTTGTCGCTGGGCACGGGTGTGGCGCTGGGGTACTGCGCGGCGTTTGGGACGATGGTGCCGCCAATTTGCAAAGCGATCATTCCGGATTTTTTTGTGTTCGGGAACAGTGCGAGCATTGTTGAAATCGTAAAATCCACTGGCGGAATGGTGACGCTGGCGGGCGTGGCTGTTTGCATGGCGGGCATTGGGATAGCGGCGCTGGCGGGCTACACGAAGGAATCGGAGATGCCGGAAGAGCAGAAGAAGAAAACGATCAAGGAATTCAGTTTCAAAAAGGGCATATTGGTGGCCACTTTTTGCGGCATTATGAGCGCCTGCTTTGCGTATGCCTTGCAGGCGGGCAAGGAGATCAACGCGGCGTCACTTAAGGCCGGGACCAGCGAGATTTGGACCGGCCTGCCCGCGCTTCCCGTGCTCTTGCTGGGCGGCTTCACCACCAATTTTATCTGGTGCATGTATCTGAATTTCAAGAATCGGTCCGGCTATCAATACCTGGCTTCGGAGGTTCGCGAGGAGCACGCGCATCACGGGGGCACCGGCAGCGGCGAACACGGAGCGGCGGAGGCAGCCACCGCCGCCCGCAGCGGGACGCTGGACCTGAAAATTCCGGTGCTGGGCAATTACCTTTTTTCCGCGGCAGCGGGGACCTGCTGGTACTTCCAGTTTTTCTTTTACACGATGGGGGCGACGCAGATGGGCGCGAAATACGATTTCGCCTCGTGGTCGCTGCACATGGCGAGCATCATAATTTTCGCCACGGTATGGGGCTGGATTTTCCACGAATGGAAGGGGTCGAGCAAAAAAGCGCACCTGCTCATCGCCGGCGGCATCGCCACTTTGGTCCTTTCCACCTTCGTCATTGGAGCCGGCGTCGGCTGGACGAAGTTGCTGGATTTCTTACACACACTTTGATCCCCCGCGGAGTTCGCCTCTTGCGGGGCAAACAAGCCGGCGAGGGCGCCGACTTGGACACGAGATGGAGCATTTCGGATTAGGATTAAGATTAAGATTAGAGTGGTTTAATTAAAACTGCAGCCGCACGCGGCAAACCAGTTCATCGCATGCTGACGAGGCGTTCTGGCTCCAGTCTCATTGGAAACGCTTGAATCTTTTTTCTCGACAGATTTAAGTCCCTTGGTAAAATGAGACTCCCCC
>JBEKVM010000189.1:0-8151 GCA_049513975.1 Verrucomicrobiota bacterium
CGTAGGTGTCTGGACCGTGTCTCAGTTCCAGTGTGGCTGGTCGTCCTCTCAGACCAGCTACCCGTCATCGCCTTGGTGGGCCGTTACCTCACCAACTAGCTGATAGGCCGCGGGTTTATCATTAAGCGCCAGGCCTTGCGGTCCCCAGCTTTAGCCAGACGGAGATGCCTCCATCGGGCCACATTCGGTATTAGCTCGCCTTTCAGCAAGTTATCCCCAACTTCATGGCAAATTACCCACGTGTTACGCACCCTTGCGCCGCTCCAATTGAAGAATATTGCTACCCTCCAACCAGCGCTCGACTTGCATGTCTTATCCACGCCGCCAGCGTTCGTTCTGAGCCAGAATCAAACTCTCCGTTAAAAACGTTAGCTTGAATCTCGTCCGGGGGTTGGCCGGACTGATTTTGCAATTTTAAAACTCTCTGAAGCCCGCCAAACTAACAGGCGAACTCCAAAGGGGCTCTCACTATTCGCACAATTCAATTTTCAATGAGCACCGGGTGTCTCCACCCAAATTCTCTTCCCGTCCAAGGGACAAAAAACCCTGAGTGCCGAATTTTTCTGCTTCATTTCGGCATCTCAGACGCCTGTTCTTATCGTTGAAGCACTTTACCTCTTCAACGCCGGATTGTCAACGGGTTTCGTTGCGCAACCTTCTCCCACTTGGAAGGAACGCCTCACACTACCACCCCCAATCAGTTGCGCAAGGGTTTTTTTCACTTTTTTTGCATTTTCTTGCACCCTGGCCAATTCTGTCGCCCCCCCACCCAAATACGGCAGCGAAAAGACCGGAATCCCAGGAAGCAGCTCGCGAATGGCACAAATGTTGCTTCGCGATGAAAAATCCCCCTTTCTTCCTGACATCATCACAATCTTAATGTCCTTTACTCCAATGGCTTGCATATATTTCGCCGTCAGTAATGTGTGGTTGATCGTCCCCAGACAGTTCGGCGCCACGATGACTGTCTCACAGCCCAGATGCCAAATTAAATCCGCCACCGCGTAATTGTCGCCCAACGGGACCAGCACCCCCCCGGAACCTTCCACCAGCAGGATTTTGCCGCGTTTGCTCAGGCGCCGAATTCGCTCCAGGGCGTGGCGCAAAGGAACCTGCGCCCCTTCATTCTCCTTTGCCGCCACCCACGGCGCCAGCGGCCGCGTGAAAAAAAACGGGTTGGTTCCGGCCAGCGTGACATCCTCCTTTTGCAGCCGTTGCAGCAGGCGGGCGTCCTTCCGGGAACCGGAGCAAAACGGCTTCATGGCCAGGGCCTCATGCCCTTCCTCCCGCAAATGGCACAGCAACAGTGCTGACAAAACCGTCTTTCCAACCCCCGTGCCGGTGCCTGTAATGAACAAAATTCGGCCCACCGCTACAGGCTCCTGGAGCAGGTTAAAAAATGATGGGCCGAAAGGAAGCTTCTCCCTCTCCTCCTCAGGAGGAGAGGGCCGGGGAGAGGAGGCCGTTTGGCCGGCTTCCGGGCCGCTGCAGTTTTCATGAAATTGCTCTATGCGGTCTTGCCGCTGCGCAGATATTCCTGCACCGTGGCCCGGACGATCTCCAGGCTGGCCGCGGCCTGGTCCATGAATTCTTCGGCGCCGGTGAGATCACCCTTCCGCCCGCGCGCCTCCAATTCCCGGAGGGGAGCCACCATCGCCGACATGCCGCAAGAGAGGCTGGCCCCGGCCAGCCGATGGGCCAAATAATCCACCTCGCCCGCGGAACGCTTTTCCAGGGCCACCACCAGGGCGGCCATGATCTCCCTGGCCTGGTCGAAATAGAGCTTGGCCAGGTCCCGCAAGAAGTTGGGATCCTCGCCCGACGCGTCGCGCAACTGTTTAAAATCCACCGCCGGCTTGCCGGCGGCGGCCTGGACTTCGTTTTCGTTGGGGGTCACGGGTGTTGATATTCGCGGACGTAAGTGCCGACTTTGTTGCGGGTCAATTCCAAATGGCGGCTGGTCTGGGCAAACAAGGCCTCGGCGTTGGTCAGGCGGCCTTCCTTGCCCTGCCGTTCCAACTCGCGCAACGGCAGAACCATCGCCGACATGCCGCACGCCAGGCTGGCCCCGACGAGTTTGTGCGCAAAATGATCCACATCCTTGGCCGAGCCGGCCGCGATCGCTCCCCGCAGGCCGTTCATCAAATCCTTGGCCTGGGCAAAGTAAAGCTCCACCAGTTCCTGCAACATCGCAGGGTCTTCGTTGGCGGCCGCTTCCAGCCTTTCCAAGTCCACCAAGTCATTGTCGCCCGTCGCCTCCGGCGGCACAAGATCGGCCCCCCGGTCCGAGCCGGCCGCCCCAACCGGCAGAGGAGCCCGTTCCAGCGCATTCTTCAATTCGGTGTCCTTCACCGGTTTGGAGAGATAATCACTCATCTGCGCCGCCAGACATTTCTCTCGGTCCCCCTGCATGGCGTTGGCCGTCATGGCGATAATATAGGCCGGTTTCAGGCCCCCGGCCTTTTCCCGCGACCGAATGTGCTCCGTGGCTTCGTAGCCATCCATCTCCGGCATCTGGCAGTCCATTATGATTACATCATACGCTTTCTGCCCGGACATTTCCAAGGCTTCCACCCCATTGCTGGCCACGTCGGGGGTGTAGCCCAGTTTCTTCAATTGGGCGACAGCGACGCGCTGGTTGATCAGATTGTCTTCGGCCAGAAGGATGCTGAGGGAGCGGGCGGCCACGACAATGGGCGGCATTGACGCCGCGGCCGGGGTGCCCGCGCCACCGCCGGCGCCCTTCTCCTTGGCGGGGCCGGTCAGGCACTCGTAAAGCCGGGCGCGTTTGACCGGTTTGACCAGGCAGGCGTCCACCCCCGTCTCGGCCAGTTTGTCGTCGTCCATCAACTTGCCCAGGGAGGTCAGGAGGATCACCCGCGTTTTGGCGATGGCCGGATCTGATTTGATGACATGGGCCAGGGTGATGCCGTTCATGCCCGGCATGTGCATGTCAACAAGGACAGCGTTAATGGGATCGTGGGCCGAATCCTGCAATTTTTCCAGGGCTTCCTGGGCGCCGTTGGCCGCGCAGCAGCGCATTCCCCAACTCTGGAGCAATTCCTCCAGAATCTGGCGGTTGGTCTGATTGTCGTCCACGATCATGACGCGGAGATTGATCTTGTCCGGTTTGGCCGCCGCCGCTTTGGCGCCGGTGGGTTGCTTGTCGAAGCCGGCCGTAAACCAAAAGGTCGAGCCTTGGCCCGGCACGCTGCTGAATCCGATCTGCCCTCCCATCAATTCCACCAGTTGCTTGGAAATGGCCAGGCCCAGCCCGGTCCCCCCGTACTTGCGCGTCGTCGAACTGTCCGCCTGACTGAACACCTGGAACAGCTTGGGCTGGGTGGCCGGCTCTATCCCGATGCCCGTGTCCCTCACTTCAAACCGCAGCTCCACGTGCTTCTCGCTTTCCTTTACGCTGGAGACCGAAACCACCACTTCCCCGCATTCGGTGAACTTGACGGCGTTGCTGACCAGATTGACCACAATCTGGCGCAATCGTCTGGGATCGCCCCGAAGCTGGGTCGGAACATCCGCCAGCACAAACCCCGCCAGCTCGATGTTCTTGGCCTGCGCGCTTTCCGCCAGTAGTTCCAGAGACCCTTCTATGGTTTCCTGCAAATCAAAATCCATCGTCTCAAATATCAGCTTCTTGGCTTCCGACTTCGAGAAGTCCAGCACGTCGTTGATCAACAGCAGCAGCGACTCCGCGCTGCGCCGGATCGCGTCCGCATATTCGCGTTGTTGTGTGCCCAGCGGCGTGTCCCGCAACAGGTTGGCCATGCCGATGACCCCGTTCATGGGCGTGCGAATTTCATGGCTCATTTTCGCCAGAAACTCGCTCTTCGCCCTGACCGCCGCGTCCGCTTCGGCCTTGGCCTGCCGCAGTTCTTCTTCCACCTTCTTGTATTCGGTGATGTCCCGCATCGTGCCCACGTAACCACCGCTGTCCTCGCTCACTTCAATCGGTTCCCCGTTTTCATCCTTGGCCGGCTCTTCCGTCGGAATCAACGCCGCGCGGCACGACACCCAATGCACTTCCCCCTGCGGCGTCACCAGCCGGAATTCCTGGGAATATTCCTTGCGCTCCCTCACGCATTGTTGCCACCACCGCACCACCCCCGCCTTGTCCTCCGGATGCAACGCCCTCATCCAGCCGTCCCCCAGGCTTTCCCCCGGCGTCAGCCCCGTCATCTGCAGCCACTTGGAATTGCTGTAAACCCGGCCCCCGCAAGCATCCGCCAGAAAAATGCCGGCGGGCGATGACTCGCTCAACGAACGAAACCTCGCTTCGCTCCGTTCCAGCGAGGTTTGCACCAACTGGTACCGCGTGTTTTCCTGCTTCAGCGCCTCGATCCGTTCCGCCACCTCGCGGGCCACGATTTCATTGAGAATCTCCTCCTCCGCCTGGTGCCGCGCCAATCCGGCCATCAGTCGCAGGCTCTCCCAAATCCAGAGCGCCAGCAACGTGTCCTCGAACAGCACCCACCCGGTGAATTCCACCCACGTCCACGGCATCAAATACCCCGGATTAAACATCGTCTGCACCCATTGCCCCAGCCGGTCATCCAGCGCCACCACCAGCGTCGCCGTCATCAGTATCTTGATGTCCCGATACGCCGCCAGCGACGCCAATGCCCCAAAAACAAAAAAATGCGTTTCAAAACCCCGTCCCGTCAGAAATATAAAAAGCGACGGCGTCAACATCTGCCCGATCGCTATCACATGCCTCGTGTAAGCCTTGCCCGGATGAAACAACGCCAGCGTCAGCGGCAGCAGATAAATCAGCCCGGCCAATCCGGCCGCCATGGCCAGCAATTGCATGGCGGTCATCTCCTTGGGCTGCCAGACCCTCGGGGAAATCAGCGACGCCACCGCCATGGCCGCCAGCCATTCAAAGGCGATCAGCCAGGCGAACATCCGGTCCGTCGCCTTGTAATTGACCTGCTTCTGCTGACGAAAAAACTCTCCGGCGCGCTTCGTCGCCGGGTTTTCAGGGGCCGTTACTGTTTCGACTGAACTCACGCAATTGGACAAACGTCTTCGGGCAATTTAGAGCCATAGTTATACCTCCTCATCGGCAAAAATGACAACTTAATTTAGGCCCCAAAATCCTCGCTTGACGCGGGCTGAATCGTTTCCGGGAGCACACGCGCCCCCGCGTGTCCCGGCCGGCGCCCTCGCCGGCCGGTTTCCACCGTTGCAAACCAAGAACCGAGGATGTCAAAGTCACCCCAATCACTTCCAACTTGTGACCAGATATTTGTTGGTGCCGCTGTTCGGAGGTTGGGTCAGTGAAAGAGTCTTTAACGGGCCGAAGGACCAAATCATGGACCAGCCGGGAACGGTGAAATTAGTGATGCCGGCATTGCGGTACAAGGTCTGCCAAACCACCGGGTCGGCACATTTCCCGTCATAATTTAAATCCAGCGTCATGATGTAAGGCATTCCCCACGGGTCGCGCAAAATATTGTTCGTGTCAATGCCGGGCGAATTCTTGTCCACCGCGGCCCTTGCATTGAAAAAGGGGAGCTGGCGCAAATTGTAAGTATGCCGGGTCGGGCTGTTTTCTGGATAATAATCGGCGTCTGCCAGGATCGCGACCACTTCGGAATTGACGTTTTGATAGCGGCTTCCCGGAGTGGAGGGGTTTTGGGTGATGACCGACGAACTCACGATCTGCTGTCCCTCCAACGGTGAGCCTGCGGCGCCGTTCGCCCTGGTGCCGCGCACCACCGTGCCAAATGTAAAATCGCTGCCAAGAGCAGCGGCGGCATTGGTGGCATTTGCGGAAGCCGGCAGGGTCCCATATTCGCTGTAATACTGGCTGATGGCGGCGGTCAAATTTGCCATTTCCACCCGAGCCATCATTATCTTCCCGGTCGTCCGTCTGGGGACGGAAGCAGGCAGCAATATTCCCGCTAGAATTCCAATGCTGGCGATGACAGCAAGCAACTCAAGCAGTTTAGCAAACGCATCTTCGTTGCGATGCGGCTCCGGTGATTTACCGGGCATTTTCATACCTTAAACCACATGGCAATTCAAAACCCGCGCACGGCTCAGGCCCCACTCAGGCCAGGGCGCAAGGGCCAGGCGCGCCCCATCACTTCCAACTGGTGAGAATGTGTTTGTTGATCGGACTGTTGTAGGGGGTTGTGAGATCAACCTTTCTTAACGAGCCGAAGGACCAGATCATGGATGAGCCGGACACGGAAAAACTGTTGGTGTTCATTAATACCGACCACGTCCGTGTGTCTGTGCATTTCCCGTCATAATTCATATCCAGCGTAATGATGTAAGGCAATCCCCAGGGGTCGCGAAAGATGCAGTTCCCGTCTATGCCGGGCGAATTTGCGTCCGCCGCCGCCCTGGCATTGAACTCGATGATCTGCTTCGAATTGTAGGTATGCCGGGTCACGCTGTTCTCAGGATAATAGGCGGCGTCGGTTAGAATCGCCATCACTTCGGAATTGACGTTTTGATATTGGTTTTCCCCAGGAGTCAAAGGACTCTGCTGGATGACGCTCGTGGTCACCAAGTTGGTCCCCTCTATCGGTGAGGGTGGGGATGTGCCCTTCACAACCGTGCCGAACGTGAAGTCGCTGCCCACAGTGCCGTCCATATTTTTAACTGCGCCGGCTGCGGCTGCCGCGGCCGTGGAAGCCGGCAGGATGCTGTATTCATTGTAATACGCGCTGATGGCGGCGTTCAAATTGGCCATCTCAACTTGCGCCACTTTTTCCTTGGCGGCGACCTTGGCCCTGGCAATCGCCGGCAGCAACATCCCCGCCAGAATGCCGATAATGGCGATGACCACCAGCAACTCGATCAGTGTGAACGCAACGGCGTTGCGATGCTGTTCTGGAGTCTTGTTTTTCATATTCATACCTTACATTACATGAGGCCTTTGGGAAAGGGCAATTTGCCGCGCGCCGGCGCTTTCCTGCAGCATCGCCAGAACACCGATCCACCCCATCCGGGCCGGCGCCAAACTGCGGCAATGCAAACTGAATGCTTTCCTCCTCACATCTCTTCTATACACCATCTCCGGGCAAAAGTGAAGTTTTTTTTAACATCCCGCGCGTTTTTTTCCAGGGCATCCGCTCCCCCCGAACTTCCTCCTTTGAAAACTGCCCGTTTGCGCTATGTTCCTCCGCGTTTATGCCGACTTACGAATATGCCTGCTCCAAGTGCGGCCATGCCTTTGAGAAAGTTCAGTCCATCAAGGCAAACGCCTTGACCGTCTGCCCCCGCGACGCCTGCCCGCGGAAGCCCTGGGGCAAAGGCAAAGTCCTGCGCCGCATCGGCTTGGGCGGGGGGCTGCTCTTCAAGGGATCCGGCTTTTACACCACCGATTACCGCAGCGACAATTACAAGGCCGCCGCCAAGAAGGAAACGGCGGCGCAAACGCCCGCCAAAACAGAAGCCAAACCCGCTGCCTCAACCGGCAGCGCCGCCCCAAAGTCCGCCGGCTCAGACAGTGCCGCCAAGTCCGGCGCCCCGCCGCCTGCCGCGCCGGCCGGCGGAAAAGATAGCCGTTAGCGAATCGCCAGCGCCACGTTCAGTTGCTCGCAAGCCAGCTTGATATGCTCCAGCCCGTGTCCCCGTAATCCATTGCTCGCCTGCTGCAGCAAGGCGGCCGCGCTCCGAAGCTGCGCGTCGGAGGTTCCCTGCGCCTCATGGCCCCTTCCGTCGCCGCGAAGGCTTATCCCCAGATGTTTGGCGGCGGCTTCGATTTGCTTCATCGCCCTGATCCGGTGCCCCTTGTAGTCATGGTCCGCCACCGAGAGCAATCCGTAGGCCTCCCGCAGCATTCCCGCCTCGGCGCTGTCATTCGGGATCGTCCCAGCCGGCCCGGGGGCCACCGGCGCCAGGCGAATCCCCTTCTGCGCCCTGGCTTCGCCAGCCAGACTGAGTGAAAAGAGCGCCGCCAAAACCCACGCCGTCGCGCGCAGGCCCACCATGGAAAAGAGAGATCTCACACCCTCAATCTATCCGCCGCCGCCTCTTTGGCAATTCCCGCAAAAACCGGCGTGGCCCTGGTACATCGTGACCCCCCTCCGCCGGCCCCGGTCAAGCTGACCAAAATCAATTGTATTTCGATGAAAACACTGCGCTTTTTGCAAGCCTGGCAGCGCGAGCTTTACAAGC
>JBEKVM010000190.1:0-8133 GCA_049513975.1 Verrucomicrobiota bacterium
TGGAGCTTGGCCTGAGAGGCGCTCGCTTGTAAAGCTCGCGCTGCCAGGCTTGCAGAAAGCGCAGTGTTTTCATCGAAATACAATTGATTTTGGTCAGCTTGACCGGGGCCGGCGGAGGGGGGGCACGATGTACCAGGGCCACGCCGATTTTCGATTTTTCTGGATTTTTTTCTTTGCCTTTCTTGCTATTGAGAATGGCAATAGAAGGTCGAAGCGTTACAAGCAAGCGGCCGTTTCATGGCGAAGAATGGACCGGTGCGATCAAACCGATTGCAGTGCAAGGAGCGAGTTGAGCATTGAACCGAACCTGGTGGTGACGGCATTGGCTCCAATGTTGCGAGGGCAGCCGGGGCGCAATCTTGGGGACAATGACGGCACGACCAGGCACTTGTCGGGGCGGAGCGTTCGCGTGTTGGCATCCGGCTTGGCCTTCATGCCTTGAGCAAGCCGGATGACGACACGGGAACGAGCCGCGGGGAAGTCCTGAAAAGAAAGTGAAAAAAGGCCATTGACATATTCTAGCTCATAGAATAATCTAAGCGTTTGAACATTCAAAATAACTGAATATGGACGAAATCGAACGAGAAAGAGGCTGGTGCCGTGAGTGCGGCCATGCGGAACCTTCGGCGTCGGAAGCGCCGGATTTGCTGATTTGCCCCGCCTGCGGTGGTGAAATGAAGCCGTTGCGGAATTTGACCAAGACGGAAAGGAGCATGCTCGCTTTTCAGGACTGGATGGATGACCTGCACAAAAAGGACTTGTGGGGGCCGTCGCCTGGCGGCGCGGTGGCGGAATTGCATTGCGAGCGGAGCATGATTGATAAGCTGGCGGAGCGTGGGATTTTGGAAAAAAGCATTTACGACCGGGACGGGCATTATGTGGTGATGATCTCGTCACGGTCCATCAAGAAGGCCAAAGAGAACAAGGCGAAGCGGGGGAAATGGACAGATTCAGGAGAGGACTAAAAATGCAAAGTGATGTTGAAAACAAACCGGGTAAACCGGCAGGGATGCAACTGCTGACCAAGAAACAGGTAGCGAATTTGCTGGCCTGCTCGGTAAGGATGGTGGAAAGACTGGTGGCGTCGGGGACATTGACGGCGGTTAGAATCCGTGGCGCGGTGCGGTTTCGGTCGAGTGATATTGAGCAAATTATGATGAAAGGAGCGGCATGATATTCTCCATTGAAAAACGGCGGTTTCGGCAGGGCGGAAAACTTCACGAAACACGGTCGTATTATCTGCGTTATCGCCTTGGCGACATGCCGGTGGACAAGTGGGTATCGCTCGGCGTGACGGATAAACAGGTTGCCGACAAGAAAGCGCATCAGTTTATCCAGGAGCGCGAGCGTGAGACGGCGGGCATCCTTGAACCGCAAGCCGTCCGGGACTCGGCCAGAAAGCCGCTGACGGCTCACCTGGACGATTACGTGGCTGACTTGGCGGCGCGGGGCCGGAATGGTCGCGGGGGTCGTGGGGCGCGGTTGGTCGCCTCCCGGATAAAGACCCTGCTGCAAGCCTGCGATTGGCAGGTGCCTTGCAATGTCACCGCCGATTCGTTTATCGTCTGGCGCAACCGGCAAACCTGCTCGCCGCGCACACTCAACCATTACCTGCAAGGGATGATCTCGTTGCTGAACTGGATGGAAAGGGTCGGCAGAATCAAAACGAACCCGTTAAAGAACGTGTCCAGGGCGGATGAGCGGGGCAAACAGAAGCGGGTTCGGCGGGCCTTCACGGATGAGGAATTGCGCAAGCTGGTGGCCGGGTCGGAAGATCGGGGCATTATTTACTTCACCGCCGCGCGGACCGGGTTGCGGCAAGAGGAATTGAAACAAATGAAGTGGGGTGATTTGCACCTGGACGCGGATGTTCCGTTCGTGGTGGTGCGGGACTACGCGGCAAAGAACAAGAAACAGGAATCCGTGCAACTGGTGCCGGAAATAGTCGAGGCGTTGACGGCTCACCGACCAGCCGGATGCGCGGGGACTGATCTGGTCTTTCCGAATGGCATTCCACGCGCCCGGCGTTTGACCCTGGACGCGGAAGCCAACGGCATTCCCTACCGGGATGAGTTGGGCCGGTATGGGGATTTCCACGCGCTGCGCTACACCTGGGCGACGTTTCTGCAACGCAATGGAGTGGCGCAACGGTTCGCCATGAAATTGATGCGGCACAGTGACATCCGGCTGACCGCGCAAGTCTATACCGATGAAATGCAGTTGCCGATTTATGATGCAATCAAGAACCTGCCGCGCTTGGATGCGGTGCCGGGCTATACACAAATACGCGCACAGATTTTAGGCGGGAATGGTCAAGCCGTGTCGCAACCTGGCGTGAAAAGCGAAGAGTCGAACCCCACAAAAACCCTTGTAAACAGGGGGATTTGTCACGTTCTGTCACAACCTGTCACAAGTTGTCAAATGGAGCGGGTGAAGGGAATCGAACCCTCGTCTCGGGCTTGGGAAGCCCACATTCTACCATTGAACCACACCCGCTGCTCTCTCCGCCAGAATATCCATCTCCCCGGTCTTTTGGCAAGCGCGTTTTGAGCGTCTGTCGTTTTCAGTTTTCTGTTCCCGGCTTTGCCCCCAATTCCTTCCTGCCATTTACCTCAGCGCAGCGCGGCGATGACGGCGGTGATATGTGTCTTGGCCAGCTCGACTGATTCGCGCAGCGGTTTCCCCCGCGCCAGCCAGGCCGTGATGGCCGCCGAATACCGGCATCCGGCGCCGTGCAGCGACACCTTCTTAACCCGCGGCGCCGACAGCATCCATTCGCCCTCCGCGCCGCAGAGAAAGTCCACCGCCCTGTCCCCGCCCGCCAGGTGGCCCCCTTTGACCAGCGCCGCGCAGCCGTACGATTGATAAATGATCCGGGCCGCGGCGCGAAGTTCTTCCGGTGTCCGGATGCTTTTCCCAATCAACACCTCCGCCTCGGACAAATTGGGCGTCACCAGCGCCGCCAGCGGCAACAGTTCGCGCCGGAGCCTTCCGACCGCGTCGCGCTGCAAGAGACGCCGCCCGCTGGTGGCAATCATGACCGGATCAACCACCAGCGGAACGCCCCGCCTTTGCCGGAAGAACCGCGCCACCTCGCCCACAATCGCCGCGGAATACAACAGGCCGGTTTTGGCCGCCGCCGGGGGCGACCAGGCAAAGACGGCCTCGATTTGCGCCCGCACCATTTTGGGCGCGCAAGGTTCCAGGCGCGAAATGCCTCCGGGATTCTGCGCCGTGATGCAAGTGATGGCGCTGGCCCCATGCACCCCCAGCGCGGCAAATGTCTTCAAATCGGCTTGCAGACCCGCCCCGCCTCCGCTGTCGGAGCCGGCGATGGTCAACGCCACGGGCTGGTGTTTGACTGGTGCCATTTTTGCGCGGACAGTTTGCCGATGCGCCATAATCCAACTTTTCTCCGCTCCATTTCCAGCTTATTCTCAACCCAATGAATAAAGATCAGGTCGCTCACGTGCTGACGGAGATCGCCACCCTCCTCGAACTCAAAGGCGAGAATCCCTTCAAGTCCCGCGCCTACGCCAACGCCGCCCGCGCCATTGAGTCCCTGGGCCAGCCCCTGGAATCCGTCTTCGCCCCCCAGTCCGAGGCCCGCCTCAAGGGCATCGGCGACAGTCTCCATGAAAAAATTTGCGAACTCCTCGCCACGGGCAAACTCGCCTATTATGAGGAACTGAAAAATTCCGTGCCGCCGGGGCTGCTCCTCATGCTGGCCATCCCCGGTCTTGGCCCCAAAAAAGTCAAGGCGCTGCACGACAAACTCGGCCTCGAAACCATGGAGCAGTTGGAAAAGGCCTGCCAGGAAAACCAAGTCGCGCAGTTGGCCGGGTTTGGCGAAAAAACCCAGGCGAACATTCTCGCGGGGATAAATTTCCGGCGTCAATATGCTTCGCGTCACTTGTTTCGCGACGCCCTGCTGGCCGCCGAACCAATCCTTGCCAGTCTGCGGGAACATCCCGATGTCGTGCGGTGCAGTACCGCGGGCAGTTTGCGGCGGTGCAAGGAAGTCATTGGCGACATTGATCTTCTGGTCTCCTCGCGCCAGGCGGCGGCGGTGATTGAGTTTTTCACCGCGCAACCCGGCGTCCTGAGTGTGAGCGCCAAAGGCGAAACCAAGGCCAGCGTCGTGTTGGAAGGGGGAATCCAGGCGGACTTGCGCGTGGTCAGCGACGCGGAGTTTCCGTTTGCGCTCGCCTATTTCACCGGCAGCAAGGAGCACAACATCGTCATGCGCCAGCGCGCCATCCAGCGCGGCCTGCGGCTCAATGAATACGGGCTTTTCAAATCCGAAGTTGAGACGCGCGATCCGGCCTTGCTCGTCCATTGCCAGACCGAGGAGGAAATTTTTGAGCGGCTTGGACTGGTTGACATTCCCCCGGAACTGCGCGAAGACCTCGGGGAATTTGCCGCCGCGGAGAAAAACGCCCTCCCGCGCCTGCTCGATTGGACCGCGCTCAAAGGCTCCCTCCACAATCATTCCACCTGGAGCGACGGCCGCATGACCCTGCCGGAAATCGCCCGCCAGGCACAGGACCTGGGCTGCGCTTATTGGGCCGTCACCGACCATTCCAAATCCTCCTTCCAGGCCAACGGCCTGGAGCCGGCCCGCCTGCGTCAACAATTGCAAGAAGTGGCCGCCCTCAACCGCCAATTCGCCGGCGAAGGAAGCGACTTCCGTTTCCTCACCGGCTCGGAAGTGGATATTTTGACCGATGGCCGGCTGGACTTTGACGACGATCTGCTGGCGCAACTGGAGGTGGTGGTGGCCAGCGTCCATCAGGGCTTCACCCAGAGCGAGGCGGACATGACCCGGCGACTGATCCGCGCCGCCCAAAATCCTTTCGTTCATATCCTCGGCCACCTCACCGGACGCCTGCTCCTGGAACGCGAACCCTACAAAGTCAATCAAACCGCCGTCATTGACGCCTGCGCCGAAACCGGCACCTGGATTGAATTGAACGCCAGCCCCCTGCGCTGCGACATGGACTGGCGGCTCTGGCACTACGCCAAGGACAAGGGCGTGAAGTGCGCGATCAATTGCGACGCGCACCGTTACGAAGACGCCGGCCATCTGCGTTTGGGCGCGGGCCTCGCCCGCAAAGGCTGGCTGGAAAAAAAGGACGTCGTCAACACCCTTCCCTTGCCCGAATTGAAACAGGCCCTGCAACGCAAGAGAAAACGCTGACGCCTTCGGCCCGCCCACCATGAATCTGGTCGCGGTGCGCACAGACAGTCCCGGCGTCAAACAACCGGCCGGCAAGTGGTTCGAGGCCATTCCACCCCAAGACCTCTCGCCCCAGGATCTGCACGCCGCCCAACTCGCCCGCCGTCTCGCCGGGCCGTGACAAATGGATGCGGGTCAGGCAAGTTTGGAAACATCCGATTTGTCCGTCATGCGAATGAAATTGCTTTCCGCCGCCTTGGTTCTCGTCCTGCTGACGGCTTGCCATAAGCCGGCGGCCTCGAAAACACCCGCCGCCTCGCCGCAGGTTTTTTCCGTCACTGGCCTGGTCAAAGCCTTGCAGCCGGACGGCAAAACCGCCGTCATTCAACATGCCGCCATTCCCAATTACATGCCCGCCATGACCATGCCCTTTGCCGTCAAGGACCCCCGCGAGTTGCGCGGCCTGCACCCCGGCGATTCCATTTCCTTTCAATTGGTGGTGACGGAGCAGGATGGCTGGATCGAGCATGTTTCCAAATTGGACCAGGCCCCGCCCGCGGCCGTTGTCCCTCCGCCCGCTCCGCCGCCGGCGCCCGTCCAGTGGCGGCCGGTGCCGCCGGCGCTGGAGGTGGGCGACCGGCTGCCCGACTGTCATCTGACCAACGAACTGGGCCAACCCGTCAGCCTGGGCGGCTTCCAGGGCGGCGTCGTCGCCCTCACTTTCTTCTTTACAAGATGCCCCTTTCCCGCCGCCTGCCCCCTTCTCTCCAGCAAGTTTGCCGGCGTGCAGGAGAAACTCCCGCAAATGCCCGGCGCGCCCGCCCGCTGGCGCCTCCTCTCCATCTCCTTCGATCCCGCCAACGACACCCCGGCCCTTCTCAAAGACTACGCCCAACGCTACCATTACGATCCCGCCCGCTGGAGCTTCCTCACCGGCAGCCTGGCCGACATCAGCGACTTGGCCGGCCAATGCGGCGAAGCATTCGAGAACACCGGCGCCACCATCAACCACAGTTTCAGCACCGTGGTAGTGGACCCCTCCGGCTGTGTGCGCAAAATCATCCCCGGCAATTCCTGGACCAGCGACGACCTAGCCCGGGAAATGATCAAAGCCGCCCACTGAGATTCCCATCGCACCTTCCCTCCGATCCGTCCAATCCGTCGGATTCCTCCCGCCTTTTGCAAAAAAATCTCACTTTTTTCAGGCAAAATACCCGCAATGCGCTATATTCCCAGCGGAGGATTACGACTCTGATATGATTGCACCCATGACATTGGCGCCCAGATCCGGCCGGCTCCGCCGCAACCGTTGCGCCGTTCGCAAGGCCAGCCGCCCGCCCGGACTGGCCCGCTCCCGCTCCCTTTCCCGGAAGCGGTTGCCGGGCCGCGCCCTGACGCCGCTCGAAGTCTTTCCAGCACCCTCCCTGTTGCCCGGCCGCCTGCCGCAACTGCCTGAGTTGGAAAGGGAAACCTACGACGAGAATTCCGGCTTGACCCTTTACCTCCAGGAAGTGGGGCGCACTCCCCTGTTGACTCCCCAAGAGGAAATCCAACTGGCCAAACGCATCAAAAGAGGCGATGCCAATGCCCGCGAACACATGATCAAGGCCAATTTGCGCCTCGTCGTCAAAATCGCCCGCGGCTACGAAAATTATGGCCTCCCCTTGCTCGACCTCATCAACGAGGGCAACATCGGTTTGATGAAGGGCGTCGAGCGCTTTGACCCGGCCAAAGGCGCCAAATTCTCCACCTATGGCGCCTGGTGGATCAAGCAGTCCATCCGCCGCGCCCTGGCCAACCAGTCCAAGACCATCCGGCTGCCCGTCCATGTCGTGGACAAAATCTCCCACATTCGCCGCACCGCCGTGAAATTGCAGGAGATTCTCGGCGTCGAGCCGGACGACGACCAAATCGCCCAGGAACTCGGCATCTCCGCCGCCCGCGTCCGCCAATATCGCGCCGCCTCCGTCGCCCCCATGTCCCTGGATTCACCCCTGGGTGAGGATTCCGACAACCGCATCTCCGACATCGTCGCCGACGAACGGGCCGGCTCCCCTTTTGAGGCCATGGCCGGCAGGGCCGACGTCGGCCTTCTGCACAAAGTCCTGGCCAAGCTCCCTCCCCGCGAAGCCGCCATCCTCGCCTTGCGTTACAATTTGGATGGCAAGGCCAACGGCGACGCCACCCTGGAAGACGTGGGAAAAAAATTCGGCGTCACCCGCGAGCGCATCCGTCAAATCCAGCAATCCGCCTTGATCAAGCTGCGGAAAATGATCGAAAAGCTCGACAAACCCAAGCGCGGCTGAAATTTCTACTTGACTCATGGATCGTACGGCGAGACTCCAGCACAACCGCGTTGGGCATCTTTCGTGTTGTTCTAACTTCGAGCCGAAATTCGAGTTCCCGGGAAAAGGTCACGCTTCCGACTCTCACCCTGCCTTTCGAGCTTGCCCATCACGCGGTGCAATTGTCATTTTGCCGTTTTCGATTGACATTTCCACGACGATAGGGCTAAATCACATACGTAACGCCCCAATTGGATGAAAACCCTAAACGCGAAGGAACGATCCGAGGCACTCAAGAAGAAGTTCTTGCACTGCTTTGGTGTCCGCGCCACCTGCGCGATGGCTCTGCAGAAGGTCGTGAAGCGTTTGCTTCAACAGGGCGTTTCGCGTGACGTCCTTTACATTTGGGGCGTGGATGCCGGGCATCCGAGAACGACTGTGTCCAGCACGTTGAGCCGCATTTTCTGCGCCATCGGGCTGCGGACACGCATAAACGGAGCGGGGCGCAAGCCTTCGCCGGACGCCCCTGAGCTTCTCGATTACGCCCGTGGTCAGTATGGAGAGCGGTCTTTAAAGGTTCTGTACGCCGCTTTGCGGGCAGGGAAAGCGCGGGCGGCGGAAAATTGCCAAATTGAACCGCGCGCGGCTTATGTCAGTACTATTCCGTCC
>JBEKVM010000191.1:0-8063 GCA_049513975.1 Verrucomicrobiota bacterium
GGCGGTTGCGGGGCTGTCTATGTGGCCGAACAAACCGAGCCGGTGCGCCGCCGCGTGGCGCTCAAGGTCATCAAGCTGGGCATGGACACCAAGGCGGTCATCGCCCGCTTCGAGGCGGAACGGCAGGCCCTGGCCATGATGGACCATCCCAACATCGCCAAAGTGCTCGATGCCGGCACCACGGAGGCTGGACGTCCTTACTTCGTCATGGAATTGGTCCGCGGCATCCGCATCACCGAATACTGCGACCAAAATCAGCTCTCGACCAGGGAACGCCTCGATCTGTTCATCAAGGTCTGCCACGCCATCCAGCACGCGCACCAGAAGGGCATCATCCACCGCGACATCAAGCCCTCCAACATCATGGTCACGCTGCACGACGGCGTGCCGGTGCCCAAGGTGATTGATTTCGGCATTGCCAAGGCCACGGAAGGGCGGCTGACCGACGCGACGGTCTATACGCAGTTGCATCAGTTCGTCGGCACGCCGGCCTATATCAGTCCGGAGCAGGCGGAGATGAGCGGGCTGGACATTGATACGCGCAGCGACATCTACAGTCTGGGCGTCTTGCTTTACGAATTGCTGATCGGCAGCACGCCCTTCGACGCCCAGGAACTGATGGCCTCGGGCCTCGACGCCATGCGCAAGATGATCCGCGAAAAGGAGCCGGTGCGGCCGAGCACCCGCTTGTTGACGCTCAAGGGGGACGAATTGACGACCACGGCCAAACGCCGCTCCTCCGATGCGCCCAAGCTGGTCCACTTGCTCAAGGGCGATCTGGACTGGATTGTGATGAAGTGCCTGGAGAAGGACCGCACGCGCCGCTACGAGACGGCCAACGGGCTGGCCTCCGATCTCAAGCGGCACTTGAACAACGAGCCGGTCCTGGCCCGCCCGCCCAGCCGACTCTACCTGTTCCAGAAGATGGTGCGTAGAAACAAGCTGGCCTTCACCGCGGCGGCGGTGACGAGCGCCGTATTGGTCCTTGGCGCCATCGTATGCACTTGGCAGGCGGTCCGGGCCACTCACGCCAAACACGATGCGATTGAGGCGCGCAACCACGAGCAAGGGCTAAAGGAAGCCGCCCAACTGGCCGAGGCGAGGGAAGCCCAGATGCGCGACCGGGCCGAGAAGCAGGAGTTGGAGGCCCGTCAGCACGCCTACGCTTCGGATATGAACGTGGCCAAGCAGGCGCTGGATGGAAACAGCCTGGGTCGTACCGTGGACCTGCTCAACCGGCAGCGTCCGCAGCCCGGCCAAACAAATGACTTGCGCGGTTGGGAATGGCGTTACCTCTGGCAACAATGCCGCAGCGATGCCTTGTCCACCTTCTGCCAGAAATCGAGCGAGATTGAGTCGCTGGCTGTCTCTCAGGACGGTCAATGGCTGGCGATAGGACAGAAACGGGGCGGGCTGGAGGTGTGGGACCTGCGCACGCAAGAGCAGATGTTTCCACTGGTGGAAGGCGGCTTCGTGAACGCCGTCTTTTCACCCGCTGAACCTCTCCTGGCATTCACCAGCTCAGTTTTTTCTGCTTCAGGGGAGGAGCGAGACACCTTGCGGCTCTGGAACGCCGCAACGCGACAGATGATTGGCGAATACCCGTTGAATAGTGAATGCATGGGATTGGCGTTCGCCAAGGATGGGCGGACGCTGGTGACCTCCACCTCTTCCTTCGCCACGGAAGGCCGAATTACTCTCTGGCGCATACCGGAAGGAACCAGGCTGACCAATTATTCTTCGGAACAAATAGACTGTGATGCAGGAACCAGTTTTGCCGCAACATCGGACTTGAGTCTCGCGGCTTACGGGTTGCAAAAAATGCCGGGCCTTCGCGTCATTGACCTGCGCGATGGCAAGGAGTTTTGGAAGACAAACGCAAGTCAAGAGTGGGTCACTGCCCTGGCATTTTCACCCGACGGGAAAACCCTGGCTTCCGGTGCCGGATACGACGAATCGGATACGGACATACGTCTATGGGATGTGGCGAGTAAAAAGGAAATCGGGCGGCTGAAAGGCCACCGAGAGTGGGTGACTTCCCTGGTGTTCTGGCCGGATGGCAAGAAACTGGCTTCAAGCAGCGCCGATCAGATGATTCGGATTTGGGACGTGGCGAGTCAAAAGTGCCTGGATGTGCTGCGCGGCCATCGTGAGGAAGTGTGGCGGCTGGCCTTGCTGCCGGATCACACCACGCTGGTCAGCGGGAGCAAAGACGGAACAGCTTGCTTTTGGGACACATCGGTCAGCCACTCGCACGAGGCGCGAATCACGTTACCGGAGCCGATGACTGCCTGGAGCTTTACTCCCGACAGCCAATCGGTGGTGACGTCGGACCTCCAAGGCCGCGTGACGCGTTGGCAGGGCCGTGATTTTCAGCAGCCAGAGACGTTATTTGAAATCGGCACGAATCGTTACCCGGAGTTTGATGGTTTCTCGAGCGACGGGCGGTTGCTGGCCGTCACCACCACCAATAACGTGCTTCAAGTGTGGGATCTGTCGCGGCAGCGGGTGCGGTACGAGTTACCACGCCAAGTTGGCAAAATTTGGGCACAGAGTTTTTCGGCCGGCGGCAACAGGTTGGTAACGTCGTCGGGTGACGACAACGTGTTACGCGAATGGGACCTCAATTCCAATTCAAGTCAGCCGATGCACTCGTGGGGTGCGCCCGGAAAGTACTTGGCAATCGCTTCTTCCCCGGATCAACGGCTGTGGTTGGTGGCCGAGCACGGTACGGATGCTCTGTTCGAAGACCTAGTTGGTGGCGGTGGTGTAAAGACAAACCTCGACGTTCAAGAGATTTCGGGGGCCGCATTCTCTCAGGATGGCAAGCTCTTTGCGGTCGCCAGTTACGTGGGATATGCGCGGGTCTGGGAGACGGGCGCGTGGCAGCGGCCCGTGGCCACGCTGCCCGGCTATCTTCTTGGCGTTCGCTCAGTCGCCTTTTCGGGCGACGGCAAGCGCCTGGCGACCGGCGGTGGCAGGGAAGCATTGAAACTTTGGGACACGGACAGCTGGCAGGACGTGCTCACATTGGAAGGCCAGGGAACAGCTTTTTGCTCCACGACATTTTCACCCGACGGCAATGTGATTGGCACGATGAACGGGACGAGCGTGCCGGGCAGCGTGCAGCTTTGGCGTGCGCCATCGTGGGCGGAGATCAACGCTGCGGAAAAGTCGGTGCCTGCTCCAGGTCCGTAGCAAATAAACCAAACCAACCCCTGAAACCTATGAGCCAACTCAAATTCAACTGTTCCCATTGCGGGCAGCGCCTGGAATGTGATCCACAATACGCCGGGCGGCAAATTCCCTGCCCCGTCTGCCACGCCCTCACGCTGGTTCCGGCGCTTCCTGAAAAATCGGCGCCATCCCCGCGAAAATCGGGCATGACCAGCGTGCCTGAAAGCTGGCAGAAGCCCGATCCAGCAAGATCGCCGCCAGCCCCGCAAAAATCGGGCATGACTTACGTGCCCGAAAGCTGGCGGACGCCGCCGCCGCCGCCTGCGGAGGGCGAAGAGCCGAAGACTTGACAGTCGCTACAGTCGGCCAGTTCGTAACCGTTCTCCGAAAACACCAGAGTGTTAACTTGCGAAGTAAATCGAGCCGCAGGCTCGGCTGCAAGTTGGGACACCACGGATAATTTTGACTTTTTCACTTCCCGGCGCAACGCTCCTGGCGCATGACGGAATCATTGACCATGCCATGAAGATAGAAATCCGCTCCGAATACACGCGGGGTGCCTTGGCCCGCGCCCAGCTCAAGCCCAGCCCCTTCGACCAGTTCGCCCTTTGGTTCCAGCAGGCCATGGACGCCCACATCGTGGAGCCAAACGCCATGAGCCTGGCCACAACCGGGGCCGATCAGCGTCCCCTCGTCCGCACCGTCCTGTTGAAAAGTTATGACGAGCGCGGTTTCGTTTTTTACACTAATTTCCAGAGCCGCAAGGCCCGCCAGATGGCGGACAATCCCAACGTCTCCCTCCTCTTTCCCTGGCTGGCTCTGGAACGCCAGGTCATCATCTGCGGCGCGGCGGAGAAGGTTTCCACCGCCGAAACCCTGGCCTATTTCATCACCCGCCCGCGCGGCAGCCAATTGGGCGCCTGGGTGTCGGCGCAAAGCTCGATCATCACCACCCGTTCCCTGCTGGAGCAGAAATGGGAGGAAATGAAGCGCAAATTCGGCGAGGGCCAGGTGCCCCTTCCCTCCTTTTGGGGCGGCTACCGCGTCGTGCCCCGGGAAATCGAGTTCTGGCAGGGCCGGCCCAGCCGTTTGCACGACCGTTTTCTCTACACCCGCCAGCCCGACGCCTCCTGGAACATCGCCCGCCTCGCCCCGTGACCGTTCCCCCCGCCGGGACTCTACCACTTTAACAAGGATTTGCTGTTTCGCACACCAAAACAGCTCCCGATTAAGAGAATGAAAACTCGGCTTTCAGATCGGCTTGCGGTCGCGGGCCGGCGCGTTACCATGGCGCCCACATGAGCCGGCCCAATCGCATCTCCTTTGCCTTCCTTCTGCTTATTCTGGTATTGACTGGATGGCTGCGCATGGGCGCGCTGCTGCTCTCGGTGTTGTTTTCCTATTTTGCCATCGCCAAGCTGCATTTCGTGAAGCCCCGGGGCAAATGGCTGGCGGTGGCCATCTTTCTGGCGCTGCTGGCCGGACTGGCCTACGGGCTGACCTATTTTATCCAGGCCACCGTCCAGGCCCTGCCCGACATCGCGGAGAAGGCCGTGCCCGTCATCATCCAATGGGCCACCGAGCACCACATCACGCTGCCGTTCACCGACCTGGACAGCTTGAAGGACAAGGCCTTCGAACTGGCGCGCAGCCAGGCGAGCAATCTGGGCAAGTTCGCCGACTTCGCGCGCGGGGCCACCACCCAGTTTGTGTACTTGGTGGTCGGCTGCCTGGTGGCGATTAGCTTGTTCCTCAATCCGCGGCTGGAACACGATCACCCCGACCGCGCCCCCGGCCCCAACCTGTATTCCCTATGCTGCGAAGAAATCAGCCGGCGTTTCGCCACCTTTTACCGCAGCTTTGACATCGTCATGAACGCCCAGGTCGCCATCTCCGCCATTGACGCGGTGCTGACGGGCATCTTCATGGCCTGCCAGGGCCTTCCCCACCTGGTGGTCGCCGTCGGAGTCACCTTTCTTTGCGGCCTGATTCCGGTGGTCGGCAACCTTGTCAGCAACACCCTGGTGATGGCGATTGGGTTCATGGTCTCCCCGGCCAAGGGATTGTGGGCTTTGGCTTTTTTGGTCTTCATTCACCAATTGGAATACTTCCTGCGCAGCAAAATCATCGGGGCCAAAACCCACACCTCCCTCTGGCTGACGCTGCTGGCTTTGTTGCTGGGCGAAAGGCTCATGGGCATCACCGGCATGATGCTCGCGCCGGCCGTGCTGCATTACATCCGCGTCGAAGCCTCCAAAATCACAGTCAATCCTAATAATGGATAAGCGCGTCCGTGCCCGGCCCCGGCTTGCCCGGGCGGCCCGGCAAGATTTGGCTTTAAATCGCGGGCCGGACCGTCCATTGTGCGCGCATGGAAGTAGTTGATCAGTTGGACGAAATCCTGAGTTGCCGGCTCGACACTGGCCGCAGAACGGTCGAGCCATGCACCGTCGTCATCTTCGGCGCCAGCGGCGATCTGACCGCGCGCAAACTCATCCCCGCCCTCTTCCATCTCTGCGCCGAAGGGCAGTTGCCCAGCCCCTTTCGCATCGTCGGCTTCGCCCGCCGCGCCAATACCAGCGAAGCCTGGCGGGCGGAGTTGCGCCAGGCCCTCTCTTCCCGCCCCAAGGAGTTCGACCCCACCCAATGGGACGCCTTCGCGCCCAATCTGTTCTATTGCGCCGGCGAGTTTGGCGACGCCGCCGCCTATCAAAAGCTGCGCGCGCAACTGGACGCCTTCGGCCACGAGCTGTTGCGCCGCAACCTGGTCTTTTATCTCGCCACCTCCCCCAGCCAGTTCGCCGAAGTGGCCGGGCATCTGTGCGACGCCGGACTGCTGGCGCGCAGCGACGGGGGGCGCGACGGCCAGCGGCTGGTGGTGGAAAAACCGTTCGGACACGACCTGGCTTCGGCCCAGGAGTTGAACCGCGAATTGACGCGCTTCGCCTCCGAGAAACAGATTTACCGCATTGACCATTACCTGGGAAAGGAAACGGTGCAGAACATTTTGATGTTCCGGTTTTCCAATTCGGTTTTTGAGCAGCTTTGGACCCGCCAGTCGGTCGAGCAGGTGCAAATCACCGTGAGCGAGAAACTGGGCGTGGGCGGTCGCGGCGGCTATTATGAAGAAGCCGGGGCGCTGCGCGACATGGTGCAAAACCATCTCCTGCAAGTCCTCGCGCTCGTGGCCATGGAGCCGCCCGTCAGCCTGGAAGCCGAAGCCGTGCGCGACGAAAAGGTCAAACTGCTCAAATCCGTCCGTCCCTTTGAGGCCGGACAGCTCGCCGCCTCGGCCGTGCGCGGCCAGTATGCGGCCGGAGAAATTGACGGGGCCAAAGTTCCCGGCTATCGCCAGGAACCCAAGGTCAAACCGGATTCCAATACGGAAACCTACGTCGCCCTGCGGCTGCTGGTGGACAATTGGCGCTGGTCGGGCGTGCCTTTTTATTTGCGCACCGGCAAGCGGCTCCCCGCCAGCACCAGCGAGGTGCGCGTCCAATTTCGTCCCACCCCCCACGTCCTGTTCGCCGCCCAATGCGGCAAGAACCTTGATGCCAATTCCCTCACCCTCCGCCTCCAGCCCAATGAGGGGATTAATCTGCGGTTCAACGGCAAGGCTCCCGGCACGAACATGGAAATCCGTCCCGTGCGCATGCAGTTTGATTATCACGCCGAATTCGGCGCTTACACCCCGGAAGCTTACCAGCGGCTTCTTCTGGAAGTCATCGCCAATGATTCCACGCTCTTCATCCGCCGCGACGAGGTGGAGACCGCCTGGAGCATCGTGGACCCCATCCGCCAGGCCTGGGCCGGCCAGCCTCTGGCGGAAACCGACTTTTATCCGGCCGGCACCTGGGGACCGGCGGCAGCCGACGAAATGCTGGCCAGGCGCAACCACAAGTGGCGGATGACATCCGACGTTTCAGCCGCTCCCAAGGCGGAGCCGAGGCCCCCGGCCGTCGTCACACAGTCAAATGGCCGGAGTGAACCCGGGAAGATTTGCGGTTGAAAAGATTTTACGACTTTGAACTGAAGTCAGCCTATGAAAAACCTGGAAGTGACGCACTTTGCCAGCAGCGTCGAACTGGCCGAAACTGCGGCCAAAGACTGGCTGAATTTGATCTCCAGCTCGCCTGCCGCGCATTTGGCGGCGATTGCCGGCGGCCGCATTGCCAGCACTTTTTTTGAGGCCGTGACCGAACACGCTGTCGCCTCCAGTGTTTCCTTCGAGCACGTCCATTTCTTCTGGTCCGATGAACGTTGCGTTCCGCCCGACCATCGCGACAGCAATTTCCGCATCGCCGAAAAAGAGTTGCTCGGCCCCCTCGGCATTTCGCAGGATAGAATCCACCGGATCAAAGGCGAATTAAAACCGGCCCAGGCCGTGACCGAGGCCAACGCCGCCATCGGCCTGGTTGCCCCTGCCAACAATTCGGGCCTGCCCGTGCTGGATTTGGTCTTTCTCGGCATGGGCGAAGACGGGCATGTCGCCTCCCTCTTCCCCAACGCGCCGGCCTCTGTCATCGAATGCGAAACCCCCTACCTGGCCGTGCGCAGTTCCAGCAAACCGCCGCCCTTGCGCATCAGCCTGAGCTACGCCGCCATTGCCGCGGCCAGGCAGGTCTGGGTTCTGATTGCCGGGGCGGGCAAGGAAGAAGTATTCCTCCAATCCCTTCGCCCCGGGGGCAAGACCCCGTTGGCGCACATCATGCAATCGCGCCGTCAAACCCGGATTTTTACCGACATTGCCGCCGACCCGTCCACGCTCTAGCAGCCTGTCGGACTTTGGGCGAAGATTTTTTGAAATGATTTGAACAGGGCGAGGGGCCAAGCGGTCAGTCAATGCAAATATATGGCTGCACGCTTCGTCAACATCGATTACGACA
>JBEKVM010000192.1:0-7999 GCA_049513975.1 Verrucomicrobiota bacterium
GACAAAATTCTTCACAAGCCGATGCTTGCAGAGGAGCGAGTATATGCGTCTCCATATACCCATCGCGCGCGCTTCCCCTCTCTCTCCCCGCTCGCGGGGAGAGAGCCGGAGAGAGGGGTTCCTTAATCGTCGAACTCCTGCCGCGAAGAATTTTGTCCTGCGCCCATGCGCAAGACTGCTCCAGACTTGCTTGACAAAATCTCCATCGTTGACCATTCTCGGCGCCACCTAAGCCCGGAGTCTTCACGCCGGCTTTGGCAAACCGGCCGAAACAGAAAAAAAGGAAGGAGCAAACACGTATGCAAATCCTTGTCATGGTCAATGGCCGGCAAAACGGCCCTTACTCCCCGGAAGAAGTGCGCCAATACCTCGCCACCGGCCAGTTGCAGCCGCAGATGTCGGCGTGGTGCGAAGGCATGACGGATTGGCAACCGCTGGAAACCTTCCCCGAATTCGCCGCGCCGGCTGCCAGGCCCGGAGGGAAACCGGGCCGTTCCCGGACGCCGTTGTATGCCTCGCTCGCCGTCGGCGGGCTTGCCGTGTGTGCCGTGGCCGGCTGGCTGCTCTGGCATGCCAGGCAATCCAAGGGGCCGGAGGCGGCGACCGCAGCAACCCCGGCCGCCGGAGCACCGGCTTCCATCGCCGGCCATCCGGACTGGCCGAAAACCCTGGCCGAATTGAATCAGTGGTATGCCGAGCCGCCTGCCGGCCAGAACGCCGCCGAAGTCTTCATCCAAGGATTCGATGCGCTGAAGGAACAAATTGCCGCGCATGCCTACGCTAATGATGTGAATCTCCCCGTCATGGGCAAAGCCGCCTTGCCCCAGCCCGACAATCCGGTGCCGGCAGCGATGAAAACAGCCATTGCCGGATTTATGCAGCAAACCAAACCAGCCTGGGACCTGTTTCAACGGGGATCGGGCCTGGCTCAGAGCCGCTATCCGCTTGACCTCACCAAAGGGGCGATTTTGCTGCTGCCCGACTTGGCCCGTGTGAAACAAGGAACGCAAACAGCGGAAATTTATGCTCTCGGCTATGCGGACACGCACCGTGGGAAGGAAGCCGGAGAGAGCCTCTTGACCGGCTACGCCCTGGGGCGGTCGCTCGAAGCGGAGCCTCTCGTGATCTCGCAACTGGTGCGGGTGGCCTGTCATGCGATTTCCTTGCGGTCGTTGGAGCAAACGGTCAATCGCGTCGCCATGCCGCCGCAAACTCTCACCCAGTTGCAAGACGTCCTTGGAGCGATGGTGGACCGGGAAGCCAGCGGCGAGAGTTTTAACCGCGCCTTCGTGGGCGAGGAGTTGAACGGGCTGGCTAATTTCGACCTGTCTCCAGAAGAACTCCAAAAGGCCTTGGGAAATTCTCCGAACAACACGAATGAATTGATTGCCAGTTTGCAGAAAAACGGGTTGAAGAATCTCAAGGCCGACCGTCAATTCTTCGCGGTTAGCTGGGACCAACTGTTCGCTGCCCGCAAAGAACCGTTCCCTTCCCGATTAAGGGCGGATACTATTTTCGGACAGCGCGCGGCGGAAGCCAAAAGGCGGCAATTCCCGTTCACCATGCTCCTGCTGCCGGCACTTGGCAAAACAACAATGCTGGAGGCTCAAACACTGGCACAATTGCGCCTGGCGCAGACCGCCATCGCCCTGGAACGATTCCGTGCCGCCAGTGGCAGTCGTTATCCCGACGCGCTGACGGAACTGTCTCCCAAGTTCCTGGCCTCAGTGCCGGCGGACCCTTTTGACGGCCAACCCTTGCGCTACACAAAATCCGGCAACGGTTATACGCTCCAAAGCATCGGCCCTCCCGGCGCCAGCGACGCTACGCAGAAGAACCTGGCCTTTAAAGTATCCAATCCTCCCAAGCCCGCTTCCGGCGCGCCGTGATTTGGTTTTGCACTGTAGCGGCGGTCTGTGACCGCCGCCATTCGATTTTGGAAGCAGTGCAGAATTCGGACTGGAAGTGGTATGAACGCCCCGCCAGGACACTGCGAGCGCGAAAAGGGGCCTTCTGGCGGCGGTCACAGACCACCGCTACAGCGTTTTTTGGGCATCATTGCGGGACGGTGGCGGCGTCGAGATTGAAGCGGTTGGACGGGCCGATTTGCACCTGGCCGCTCACACGCCAGAATTGCCCCGCGGGCGCGGCGTTTTGCGCGTTTTGCGCGTTGTTTTTGAAATTGGCGATGTTGCTGTCAAGAATGTTCTGGGATTGACTGGCCGGCGGCCGGGCTGGCGGCGTCGCGTATTTCAATGCCGCATTCACGCCGGCCAAGGTCTGGAATTGATTGGACAGATTTCCGCCGACAGGGGATGCGCCCGGTTGCAGCGCCACATTGATGCAGCTTCCAACGATGGTGACGGGCTGGTTGAACTTCCGGTTCAAACCACTGACTTGAAAGGCGAAGCCGCCGGCCTCACCGGCCTGTTGTGGGCCGGCCGATTTCAACAGGTCCGTGCCAGCGGATGACACTTGATTTTGCGCGGCGTTATCATAAATCGCCGTCTTGGGGGGCAACTCGCTTGCGTTGGCCTGGGCATCCGCGTATCCAGTTCTTTGCCCCGCAAAATTGCCGGAATAAGCGTTCTGCTGCGCCGCGTTGGCCGCGCCGGGTGGATTCCCCGCATCCTTGGCGGCCCGGCGCTCCATCAGGTCGGCCGCCTGCAACTTGTCCAGCATCTCCGGAGTTACCACCCGCCCCTCGTAAGCCGAGCCGTCGGCGTCCACGATGCGAACCTGCTCTCCAGTCCGTTCAATCTGAAATAAGGCCAGGACCCCGGCCGACGGCGCTTCGATCTTCTTCTCGTTATTGACGGGGGCGTTCTGGCCCAACGGCGGTTCTAATCGAGCCATGTGTTGCGCGAAAGTGGAGGAGGACTGCGAATTGCCGCCTTCGCTTAAGCTGCGGCGAACAGAGCGGGTTGCGGGTGAAGATTCGACCTGGCCGGCCACGCCCAGACTTCCGGCCGCGGACGGGGGGATGGAAGCAAGTTGCGCACCCGGAGTTGCCGCAGCCATGCCCGCACCGCCGCCACCAGCACCACCACCGCCTCCGCCGCCCCCGAAGCCGCCGAAGCCGCCGGCACTTCCGGCTCGAACGCCGGCAATGGCTCCGCCGGCATTGCCGTCCGTCCTGTCGGCGGCGAGACCACTGGCGGTTGCCGGCTTCGGCGTTTCCTTTGGTTGCACCGCCTTCGCGCCTGCTTCGTCCGACGAACGCGCCCACTCCATTGCCAGAAGGTCGTTCGTGGCCGGCGCGACAACGGCGGTGGCGGCAGCCGGGGCCTTGGCGGCCTCGGCCAATGGGGCCTCTTTGGCGAGCGCCGGGGGCGGCGTGGCGGGCGCGGCCGCCGGTTGGATGGGTGCCGGCACCGGCGATGCGGGTGCGAGTGCCACCGGCGCCGTTTGTTTGCCGGCTTTGGCGAATTGCTTGTTTTTGGCTTTGATCGGCGCGCCCAGCAGGCAGAACATCACCAGCGCGGCGGCCGCTCCACCCAGGGCCAGGCGCAGCCAGCCGGTCAGGGAAAGCCCCCAGCGCGGCGGCGGCGCGGCGGCCGGTTTCCCCAAGCCGCGGCGGACCTCCTCCTGCAGGCGCGCGCGCACGTCGGGCGACAGCTCGAAGGGCGCTCCGGCTTCTTCCCGCCGCTTCCGGGCGTAGGCCCGAAGCAGGTCTTCCATTTTTTGGTTTGGATCCGGCGGCGGCATAAAGGATTAGACGGTAAAACCGGCTGATTTCCCGTCGCAAAGCATTTTATTCATGATTTTCTCAAGGCGTCCCAGGCATTTGCTCAGGCGCGAACTGACGGTCTTGGAATTCAAACGCAATTCCGCCGCAATCTCATCATAGCTCAAATCGCCGAAATAGCGCAGTTCAATAATCTCGCGGCAGGGCTGGCCCAACTGTTCCAGCGCCTGCGCCACTTGCCCGCCCCGTTCGGCCTGGAGCACCAGCGCGTCCGGGCCGGGCAGCGGGCTGGGCGAATCGGGCGCCAGGCCGGTTTCGGGATTCTCCGCCTGCAGGGAAAGCGGCGCCACCCCGCCGCCGCGTTTGGCCGCCTGCTGGCGCTGGCGGTAATCGCGCGCCTTGTTGCCGGCGATGCGGAAGACCCAGGTTTGCAACCGGCTGCCCCCCTTGAACGAATGGATGTTCTTGATGACGGCCAGGAACGTTTCCTGGCAGATTTCCTCCACGTCCTCCTGCGACAAGCCCGGCGACAATTGGAAAATGAAGCGGCCGGCCGCGGCGTAGTGAAGGTCGAAGAGCCTGTCCCAGGCCTCCCCGTCGCCCTGGCGGCAGCGCGCGATCAATTCTGCTTCCGTTTCCAAACTCATGCTCACTTGGATGCCTTGGCATTGCCACTCCGGCGGCGTGGTTTGCTCAATGGCGGCCCGCCGCGTCCTAAGATTGCGCCAGACACAATGAAAATACCAACCTCCTTGAAGAAATAATTTCCCCGTTCCGCCGGGCCACTGGCCTGGCGGCAGATATTTGAGTTGCACTTGACAAGGCCGCAAACGGGTATAGATTGGCTTAAATTGCCGGGCGAATGGCAAGTTCGGTGCATCCCGTTCGGCAACTGAGAAACGCAGAGTTGGCAGTTATGAAAGCGAACCGTTCATTTCCTCTCCGATGTCTGGCCGGAATCGCGCCGCTGTTTGTCGGGTCTGGCCTGTCCGCCGGGATGTTGACATGGTTTCCCGGACCGCCCTTGAATGCGCCCATCAGCGGCGCGGTCACCACCGTCATCTCCGGTGGCAACAACCTCCTGATTGGCGGCGATTCCTATTATTTCAGTTATCCTCAAAGTCTGGCCGCCACGAACCCCTTCTGGACTTACCTGCCGGCGTTGGACGGCGTCCGCATCGCGCCCGGAGCCGTGGCGAACGGCGATACCATCACCCTTTATGGCGGCAGCGACGGCACCAACGCCACCAGCACCGTCATCGCTTACAGTCTTTCAGGCGACGCCGCGCTCACCTTGGCCCCCATGAGCGTCGCCCGTTCGGAACTTGGTTATGCTCCTGACCGCGACGGCAACGCTTACGCCATTGGCGGCTTGGACGACACCGGCCAGCCGCTTTCATCCGCCGAGCGTTACAGCCAGGACTCGGCCAACTGGTCCGCCATCGCCGGTCTCCCGACGGCCCTTTACAATTTCCCTGCCGTGTTTGACGGCACGAACCATATTTACATCTTTGGCGGGCGGACCAACACCACGTCCGGGCCGGAAACCGCCACGGTGCTCCGTTATTCCGTCAGCGCAAACACCTGGACGGCGCTGGCGTCCATGCCCGTCGCCACCGCCGGCAGCGCGGCGGCGCTGGGGGCCGATGGCAAAATCTATGTCGTCGGCGGTGTTTCCGGCGGTGTCACGGCCAATGTGGTTCAGGTTTACGATCCCGCCGCCAATTCATGGGTGATTTCAACGCCTTTGCCCGAAGGCTTGACCGCCTCCGCCCTGGGCGTGGACAGCCTGGGCCGGCTGATTGTGATGGGCGGCATGGACACCAACGGCAACGACGTCAGCGACGTCTGGCGAAGCCAGCAATTGGGAGTTCCCGACAGCGCCCCCGTGTTCACGCAATTCCCCGCCACGAGCGGCACTTACCAGACTTCTTACACTTCGGCCATCAGCGCGACCGGCAATCCCCAGCCGGTCTATTTGCTCGTCAGCGGCCCCGCCGGGATGCAGATTGATTATTACAGCGGCGCCATCACCTGGACGCCGCAGGGGCTTGATCAGGTGGGAGCCATTCAAGTGACCATTGCGGCCACCAATGACGCGGGTGCCACCAATTGGACTTTCACCATCAACGTCCCCAACCCGCCGCCGGCGACACCTGCCAACATTCATCTTGTCAGCGCAACCGAATATACGCTGACTTTTGGTTGGGATCCCGAAAGCCCTGTGGTTGGGCCGGTAACTTTTAGCATTTTCATCCCGCATCCCTGGCACTCTCCCAGGGGCAGCGGGGGCGGTGTCAACTACCAGTTGGTCGGTTCCACCACCTCGACCAACATCACCATACTCAATCTGACGCCGAATTATTCCTATGGCTATGCCCTCAATGCCAAGGCGCCCGGCGGCAAGTCGGGCTACGCGAGCCTTTCCGGCACCACGTTAGGCCCGCAGCCGCCGCCCAATCTGCGGGTAACGGGAATCACCTCCACCAGCATCACCCTGGCGTGGGATCCTTCACCCGGCCCGGTCCCGATAACTCGTTATGAAATTTGGGGCTGGATTGGCGGCATGTTTCCGACCATTGAATATGGGTCGAACTTCACCAGCACAACCGCCACGATCACCGGCCTCACTCCTGGCACCTATGAAGAATGGACCGTGCGCGCTTACGATGCGGGGGGCAATGTCTCCGGCTTGGCAGCCGGCGTTTATGCGGTCAATCCCGTCCCCGCTGCCGCGCAATTAAGCAGCGCCGCGCCTTCCGCCGGCGGCGGGTTTCAAATCACCGCCTCCTTAGGCGGCTCCGTCCTGCAAACCGTTCTGATTCAGGCCACGACGAACCTGGCGGATCCCAACTCCTGGGTGCAAATCGGCTCGCTCCTGCCCACCGCCAACCCATTCACCTTCACCGACACCAACGCTGCCCAAAACCCGATGCGTTTCTACCGGATCCTGGCGCCCTGACCCGGGCCCCCTTTCCCCTTCGGCGGGAAAACCGGTGGCGGCTTGCTGCCGGCGAACTTCTATGTGTCAGCCGCCGCAAGGACCATCCATGCCACCCCGAAGCGGTCGGCGACCATGCCGAAGCGCGCCGAAGAGGATGCCCTGCCCAACGGCATTTGCGCTTTCACACCGTCGGCCAGGGCGGCAAACAATCGCGCCGCTGGGCTTTTCCCGGCTTGACCCGGCGTCATCAGCGCCTTATCCATCCAGCATGAATACATGGGTGGCAGTCGTCATTGGCGCTTTGGCGGCCTCGTTGGTGGGCGCTTCAGCGCAGAGCGTGATCGCGCCGGGCGCCAGGCTGGAAAAGCTTTCCGGCGATTTCTCCTTCACCGAAGGGCCGACCTGCGACCCCAGCGGCAACGTCTTCTTCACCGACCAGAACAACAACCGGATCATGGAATGGAGCGTGGACGGTGTCCTCTCCACCTTCCTGCAACCCTCCGGCCGCGCCAACGGCATGTACATGGACGCCAAAGGCAACCTCATCGCGTGCGCGGACGAAAAAAACGAGCTTTGGTCCATCGCTCCCGACAAGAAGGTGACGGTGCTGATCAAGGATTATCAGGGCAAGTACCTCAACGGCCCCAACGATGTCTGGGTCGCGCCCAACGGCGGGATGTTCATCACCGATCCATTTTACAAGCGCACCTGGTGGGACCACCAAACCATGGCGCTGGCCGGCGAACAGGTGTTTTATCTTTCGGCGGACAGAAAAACTCTGACGCAAGTCACCGGCGATTTAAGAAAGCCCAACGGCATCACCGGCACGCCCGACGGCAAAACGCTCTTCGTGGCGGACATCGGGGCCGACCGCACCTGGCGCTACGACATCCTGGAGGACGGTTCCCTGACCAACAAGGCCCTGTTTTGCGCCAAAGGTTCCGACGGCATGACCATTGACGAACAAGGGAACATCTATATCTGCGGCCGCGGCGTCACCGTCTTTGACAAGACGGGGAAGCAGACCGAACACATTGACGTGGCGGAGCCGTGGACGGCCAACGTCAGCTTTGGCGGCAGGGACCACAAGACGCTTTTCATCACCGCCAGCAAGTGCCTTTATTCCATCCGCCTGAACTTCAAGGGCGCGAACCCGTCCAAATAGTATTTACAATGGTTTTCCCCTGCTGCGTGGCCGGGCCCACTTCGGTGATGTCCAAGTGCGCTCCCCGAAAAGGCCGCTAACCCTAATGCCCTTCGGAAATTCATGGCGGAAGGATTGTGATGGTGATGGGTCCTTGCGATGAGGTGTTTTTGAGTAGGCGTGGCCAGCTGCTGACGGGTTGACGAACCGCCCGCGGGCAGGA
>JBEKVM010000193.1:0-15237 GCA_049513975.1 Verrucomicrobiota bacterium
TGGCCGGCGTACCATTGCCAGGTCGTTGCGTTGGTGGAGATGATGGCCCCATTGAGGGTAATGGTGTTGGCGTTCCAGGAGTCTGTGCCCGTTCCGGTAAACGTGCTGCCGTTGTTGAAGGTGTAAGGTGTGATGAAGTTGTTCACCCCGTTGGCCGCCGCGTTGAAAGTGCCGCTGTTCGTCCCGCCGCCATTGATGGCAATCGTGCCGCTTTCCGCGTCCACCAAGCCGCTGTTGTTGAGGAGAATTGAATTAAACGAAGTCGTGCCGGTGGAGTTGGTTTTGCAGAAGGTCCCCGTGTTCACGAAAGTCGAAACCCCGCCGTAGTCGTTGTTGAAGGCCAGATCCACCTCATCCAGCCAGAGTCCCGCGTTGTTGATCACCGTGCCGGATCCGCCCCGCATTCTGCCTCCCGTATGCAGGTTGGTGCCGTTGTTGTTGAATGTCCACCCCGGCAGATCATGATCCGCGCCGGTGTCCATGTTCAAGGTCGCCCCGCTCATAACAGTCAGGGTGCCGGGGGTGGTGAGATAGAAAATGCCCGCGCTCCAAGTATTGGAACCGCTCAAATTAATCACTCCGGGCCCATTGATCGTCCCGCCCGTGAACCTCAAGCCGCCGCAATTGATGGCGCCAACAGCATTGATCGTGCCGCTGCTGAAATTGATGGCCCCCAACGTGTTAAACACAGAACTGCCGGCCACCGTGAACGTAACCGAGGAGTTGGGGATCGTCAGGCTGTTGACCGAGGTCGAAATATCCTCCGTGACGGTATAACTGCCCGGCACGAGCGAGGCGTCGTCCCCCGCACCAGGCAGTTGATTGGGGCTCCAGTTGCCGGGGAGACTCCAATTGCCGCCCGCCGTGTTGGTCCAAACCACCGAGCCGGCGCGACTTGCGCCACAGGAGAGCAGAACCGCCCCGAGGCTGGCCAGGATGCGATGGCGGGCGTTCATAAGCATGGCGACGGACTCTGGCCGTCAGGGTACCCTCCTCCGCGACGGGCGCGCGAAATGGAGATGGCAAGGGACATGCGCCCGACAAGGCCGGCCCGCAAAAAGGCCAATGGCCGATCAGTAATGCTGCTTGGGACAGTCATTTGGTTTAACGGCGATTTCTCCGGCTTTCAGATAAAGCACAGCCACGATGACAAACGTGGTCACACCTTAATCCGATGCCGCATTTTGTTTATAGTTCCCATAAATAATCAGAATGTCAAGCGAAGACAGCGAAAACACGAAAACAACCTTAAAAAGAAAAAGCCGGGCTGCACTCAAATCTGGAAACATCGCCGGCCAAGTAACGGATGACGAGATTCACGCGATGGCCCATTTTTTCCTCGAAGGCGGCGCAAGTGCCGCACCGCGCCTTGCGCTGGCGGCGGACTCAAGCGCGACACTCTTGACATGGCCACCTTTGGATGGAACGAACCCCTCTCCCTGACTCTCCTCCACTTCGTGGGCGAGGGAATTGGCAAATCGCATGGCGGATGGTGGCAGTGTCGAGGTGCGCCGGGGCCTGGCTGATCATTACTCTTCGCTTGCCAAGCGCCCTTGCCAAGGCAACTTATCCAACATGGCTGCTCCACCCGAGTCATTAGCGATAGGCGCGGCGTCTTCACTAAGGGCTGAAATGGCAAGAAGCACGAATGCCGCCGGCGAGACGCCGACCGAGGCGGCCGGGAAGTTAGAACCACGGAAGGCTGGCCCGCGGAGCGGGCGGGTCGCGCTTCCAAAAAAGCCGTCATGGATCGGGGCTGCGGCAAAAGTTCCAGCATGAAAGCAGTTCAACTCATCGCGCCTGGCGCGCCGGGCCAGTTGGTCTGCCGCGATGTTCCCGATCCTGTTGCCGCGCCCGGCGAGGTGATTGTCCGGGTCCGCGCCTGCGGGCTGAACCGCCTGGATCTATGGATGGAGGAAGGCAGCCTGCCGGACGCGCCGCCGCTGCCGCGCATTCCGGGCGGGGAGATTTCCGGTGAGATCATCGCGCTTGGCTCCGGCGTGGTCCATTGGCGGACGGGGGATCGCGTGGCGGTGCAATCCAATTTGTTTTGCGGGGAATGCGAATTTTGCAAGCGCGGGGAGGAGACCCTCTGCCTCAAGGGCCGGCTGCTGGGCGTGCATCGGGATGGCGGATTCGCCGAAAAGGTCAGTGTGCCGGAACGGGCGCTGGTTAGAATGCCGGACCGGGTTGATTTTGAGACCTCGGCCGCGCTGACCCTGGCCAGCAGCACCGCCATGCACATGCTGACCCATCGCGCCCAGGTCCGGATCGGCGACTGGGTTCTGGTCATCGGCGGCGCCAGCGGCGTCGGGGCCGGGGCGATTCAGATTGCCAAACAACTGGGCGCCCGGGTCGTCAGCACCGGCTCCACGGCGGCGAAACGGGATTTTGCCACGGGCTTGGGAGCCGATTACGTGGTGGACCCGGGCCGTGCCGGTTGGCCGGCGGAAGTGCGCCAGATTACCGGCAAGCGCGGCGTGGATTTGGTGGTCGAGCATGTGGGGGGCGAGGTGCTGGCAAAATGCTTCGACTGTCTGGCGCGCGGCGGAACCGTTGTCACCTGCGGCGCGACCGCAGGACGCGAAGTGCCGCTCAAGCTCTGGCCGTTTTTCGTGAAGGAGCATAAACTGGTGGGCAGCTATGGCCGCCGCCGCGAGGACATTTTGGCGGCGCTGGAGTGGGCCGCGGCTGGGAAGCTCAAAGCCGCCATCGGCGGCATCTACCCGCTGGCCCAAACCCGCGCCGCCTTCGACGCCCTGCGCCGGCGGCAGGTCATGGGCAAACTTATCATCAAGCCTTAGAGAAACCTCCTTAAAACAAACTTGACGCAAACGGCTTTGTTGTGCAAAGTCCGTCTATGCAAACTGATTGGGCCTCGGAAAATCTGCAAGCCATCCGCACTTTGATGGAACGGTCCGCCGTGTATCGCCGCGCGCTCGCGCCCGTCCTGGGCCTGGTGGGGGTGACCGGCCTTGCCGCCGGCGTCCTGGGCGCCGCCCTGGACTTTGAAAGGTCCCGCCTGTTTGCGGCGTATTGGGCCGCAGTCGCGCTCGTCTGTTTGACGGAAGCGTTCCTGCTGATCCGGCGTCAGGCAGTCAAGGCATTGGAGCCTTTTTGGTCGCCGCCGACGCGCCGGGTGGCCCAAGCCGTCGCGCCGGCTTTCTTCACGGGCTTGGCGACGGGAATTGTCTTTTTTATCCTGAACACCGATGAACGGGAGGAGGTGCTGGCGCTCGTCGCCATCTGGATGGTGCTTTATGGGTTGGCCATGCATGCGGCCGGGTTTTTCATGCCGCGGGGATTTCGCCTGTTCGGCTGGGGATTTATTTTATGCGCGGTGGCTGTTCTGGCTTGTTTGATCTGCATTGACGACGTGTCGGACTTTTCCTTCGCCAACCCAAATATCGCCATGGGGGCATTATTCGGCGGAGGGCACGCGGCTTACGGGCTTTACCTCTTCTTTACGGAAAAGCGCGGAAATGTTGCGTGAACACAAAACCGTTTCTTCAGCTCGACCGCGTGATTCACGAGAAGGGCCGCCTGCCCATCGTGTCGCTGCTGGCGGCCTCGCCGGAGCTTTCCTTCACCGAGCTGCGCGACACGCTGAACATGACCGATGGCAACTTGAGCATGCACATCAAAACCCTGCAGGAAGCGGGGTTCGTCTCCGTCACCAAGGCGTTTCGACGGCAGCGTCCGCTGACCACCTGCGCGCTGACGCCGGCCGGGCGGAAAGCATTCGCGGCCTACATTGATCTGCTGGAGGAGATTGTCCGGCAGGCCCGCCCGAAAAGATAAATTGGCGAATGATTGAACATTTTTCCACCAACGCCGTCCTAATACTTTGTGATACAAAGTGAATGCGATATCCGGCCGTCTGCGACGCGCGGCCTGACCATCATCCGGGCCGCCCACCTGGGGATGTGTTTCGGCGTGCGCGACGCCATTGCCCTGGCCCGCGCCCAGGACCGCTCGCCGCCGCTGACCATTTTGGGCGAGTTGGCGCATAACGAAACGGTGCTGGCCGGCCTGCGCGCCCGCGGCATCCGCATGGAGACCCGCGTGGAGAATGTGACCACGCCGTCAGTCATGATCACCGCGCATGGGGCGTCGGACAAGACCTTGCAGGCCTTGCAAGAGCGCGGGCTGCGCGTGCTGGAAGCGACCTGTCCACTGGTTCACTACGCGCATCGCGCGGTCCAAACATTGGTCCGCGAGAATTTTCACCCCGTCATCATCGGCCAGCGCGGGCATGTGGAGGTGCGCGGGTTGACCGAGGATTTGGCGGAATTCGACATTGTGCTGACGGAAGAGGAGGCGCTCGGACTGGCAGAGCGGCCTCGTTTTGGGGTGGCCGCCCAGACCACCCAACCGATTGACCGGGTCCGCCATTTGGTGGAAGTAATGCGCCGCCGTTTCCCGCGCTCCGAGATGCGCCTGGTGGACACCGTATGCCAGCCGACCAAGCAGCGGCAAGAGGCGGCAATGGAGTTGGCGAGGCAGGCTGACATGGTGGTTGTGATAGGCGGGGCGCACAGCAACAACACGCGCGAATTGGCGGCCACTTGCCGCCGGTTTTGTCCCCGGGTACATCAAGTGGAGGACGCGAGCGGCTTGTGCGCGGACTGGCTCATGGATGTGGAAACGGTGGGGCTCACCGCCGGCACTTCCACCCCGGAGCAGGTCATTGACGAGGTGGAAACGCGCGTGCGCGCCATGGCGGGCACCCGTTTTGAAGGGTCCGAGGAACGAGCCGGTTGGGTTTCCGGCGAACAGCAATTTCCGCGATGACTGAATCAGCAAAATATCAAGGCAGGACATGCCCCGGGATGGTGCAGCGTGGTTTCTCGCCAACAGAGCCGATGATGTAGGTGCCGCCCTGCGGACATGCCAGGAATTGGCCGTTTGGGCCGCGCCCCAGATAGCTCAAAAGGTCTTGTTCGGTGGGGGTGTCGGCATCTTTCTTGTTATTGTCCATCGCCCACATTTTTTTGGCGAGTTCGATCTGCTTGAGATTGTTGACACAGTTGATGTTTTGCGCCTTCCCCTTGGCTTTGGCCAGAGCGGGCAGAAGCATGGCGGCCCCCACCGCGACTCCTCCGACGGCGGCGGGAAGGAGCATCGCCCCCGCCGATTTATTTCCGTTGGCGACAGCTTCCCATCCTTCCGCGCCGTTGAAGCCGACGGAGTAGGCGAAAGTGACGGAGTTGGCATTCATCATGTCTTGCAAGGTTTTTGACATGACTCGCTCCGGGCCGGTTTGGGCGCTGAGCACCCCCTGCATGGCCCGGTTCAACGACTTGCCAAACTTTTCGCTAATCAGCGTGAAATTATTGCCTTCGTTGGGAATGCCCTGCGAGAGCTTTTTGAATTCAGCAGTGGATTTGTAACCGCTCTTCTTTCCCGACTGCACCGCCATGATATCCTGGAGCAGACCGTCTGAGGAGGTCAGGAAAAGATAATCTCCGCTGCGCGCCAGGGTGGGTTTCAGATGGATGGGGAGCGGAATGGGAATGGCGAGGCTGATGGTCTTGACACCGTTGAGTTCGGTTTTGGCGACCATGGGGTTGCCAATCATGAGTTGGTCAATCCGGGTGTAGATCGCATCATTTTTCACCTTGATATAAAAGGCCAGGCCCGGTTCGGGAATTTGCAACGGGTTGCCGGGGGAATGGGCAGGGAAACTGGTTTGGATTCGTCCAGAGTGAAAACAACGCCGTAACCGCCGCCCAGCGAGTTGAGCACATCATCCAGGCTGATGCCGGCTCCCGCCTTAAATTGCGCGGGCAATTCCGCCAGTCCTTTGTCCACCTCCGGCAGATGGAGTTGTTTGAGTTCCTTTTGAATGGTCTTCCAGAGCAGCGGCACATCCAGGTCCGCGTAGGCGGCGAAGGCGGTGTCTTCCGGCAGCAAATCCAATTCCTTGAGCGGATGGGCCTCTTTGCCGAAGGCCGACCACATCACGCCGTCGCTCTCGCCGTCGTAATGATGGACGATGATCTTGCTATAATAGAAACCCGGCTCGCGCGCAATGGAACTGGCCCCGATCCCGCTGATGTGCTCAATGCCGCTGTCTTTGACTAGGTTGTTAATCACTTCAAAGACCCGGGTGATCCCCTCGCGTCCCATCGGCGGGGTGTAGGTGCTCAAGACATTGCTCAAGTTGGCGATGTTTTTGGACAAGCCACTCAAGGCCTGCTCGGTGCTGAGGTAAAGATAGAAGCTGCCGCCTTTGTCGAGCTTGCCCGTGACCTGGTCGAAGCTGTTCTTCTCGGCGGAAGCGATGGCCCCGCCCGGGCCGGTTTTGGGCGGGACGGGAACCGTGTTTGGTTTGCAACCGGCGAAGAGGGCAGCGGTGGCGATGAGCAGGGGGATTGAGACGAGTTTGATTATGCGGGCATTCATGGTTGTTTCATTAGTCAAATAATTTCCCTTGCATCAGCAATCCCTGGCGCGCCCCGAATGGGGAGCACAAAGCCAGGCTGCTTTTGCAAAGGGTCACAAAACGGTTCCTGCTGCCGGCTTGGCCACCTCAAGGCAAGACATGGGCCGGGATGGTGCAGCGCGGTTTTTCGCCGACGGAGCCGATGATGTAGGTGCCGCCCTGCGGGCAGACCGGAAATTCTCCCGCCGGTCCACGACCCATATAGGGCGTGATGTCTTGCGCGGTGGGGGTGTCGGTGTTTTGCTTGTGATTTTCCAAGGCCCACTGCGCTTTGGCGCCGTCTATCATCCTGAGATTGTTAATGCAGGCGTTTTGTTGCGCGGTGGTTCTGGCCCTGACGAAATTAGGGATGGCAATGGCGGCCAACAACCCGCCCACGGCAGCGGCTGGAAGGAGCACCGCGGTGGTGGCCATGGATTTGTTTCCATTGCCGAAAGCCTCCCATCCTTCCGCGCCGTTGGCGCCGACGGAGTAGGCCAAAGTGACCGAGTTGGTGGCCATCATATCTTGCAAGGTTTTTGAAATGACCTTCCCCTCCTGGCCGGCTTGCGCGCTCATCATCCCCTGCACGGCCTGGGTGAGCGACTTGCCAAACTTGGCACTGACCAGCGAAAAATTGTTGCCTTGATCTGGAACGCCCTGCGAGAGTTTTTTGAATTCAGCAGTGGATTTGTAGCCGCTCTTCTTTCCCGACTGCACCGCCATGATGTCCTGGAGCAGACTGTCGGAGGAGGTCAGGAAAAGATAATCTCCGCTGCGCGCCAGGGTGGGTCTCAGACGGATGGGGAGGGGAACGGGAATAGCCAGGCTGATGGTCTTGACGCCGCCCAGGTCGGTTTTGGCGACCATGGGGTTGCCAATCATGAGTTGGTCAATCCGGGTGTAGATCGCATCATTTTTCACCTTGATATAAAAGGCCAGGCCCGGTTCGGGAATTTGCAACGGGTTGCCGGGCGCCCAGCGAGTTGAGCACATCATCAAAGCTGATGCCCGCCCCGGCCCTGAATTTGGCCGGGAATTCCGCCAGGCCTTTGTCCACCTCCGGCAGGTGGAGTTGCTTGAGTTCCTTTTCAATGGTTTTCCAGAGCAGCGGAACATCCAGGTCTGCGTAGGTGGCGAAGGCGGTGTTTTCCGGCAGCAAATCCAATTCCTTGAGGGGATGGGCCTCTTTGCCGAAGGCCGACCAGATCACGCCGTCGCTCTCGCCGTCGTAGTGGTGGACGATGAGCTTGTTGTAGTAGAGGCCCGGTTCGCGCGCAATCGAACTGGCCCCAACGCCGCTGATGTGTTCAATCCCGCTGTCTTTGACCAGGTTGTTAATCACTTCAAAGATGCGGGCGATGCCCTCGCGTCCCATCTCCGGGGTGGCCGGCATCTGGGTGAAGACATTGCTGTAGTTGGCGATGTTTTTGGACAAGCTGCTCAAGGCCTTCTCGGTGCTGAGGTAAAGATAGAAGCAGCCGCCTTTGTCGAGCTTGCCCGTGACCTGGTCGAAGCTGTTCTTCTCGGCGGAAACGATGGCCCCGCCCGGGCCGGTTTTGGGCGGGACGGGAGCCGTGTTTGGTTTGCAACCGGCGAAAAGGGCAGCGGTGGCGATGAGCAGGGGGATTGAGACGAGTTTGATTATGCGGTTATTCATGGTTGTTCCTTTAGTCAAAAAATTACCTTACGGGAGCAAACCCTGTTTCGCCCCGAAAGGCGAGCACAAAATCGCACGGCTTTTGTAATTGACCGCAGCACGGTTCCTGCTGCGGTCCCGCGGGTTTCATTGGACGCGGCCGAATTTTTTTTCCAGCTCGCGGAAATTCATTTCGATCAGGGTGGGGCGGCCATGCGGACAGGTATAGGGCATGGCGCATTGGCGCAAGTCTTCGATCAAGTTTTCCAGCTCCGGCCAGGCCAGGGGATCGTTGGCCTTGACGGCGTGGCGGCAGACCGTCTTGGCCACGGTCTGCTCGCCCAGGCGCAGGGTGTTGACCGCCTGGCCGGCCGCCTTCAACTCATCCACCAGGGTCAGAACGAACCGGCGGGGATCGCTGGCCTGGACAAAAGGAGGGAGGGCGTCGAGCAAAAACGTCCGTTCGCCGAACTCGCTCAATCCGACCCCCAAACGGGTCAGCGTGGGCAGTTGCTGGCGCAGAAAATGGGCGTCGCGCACCGGCAACTCGACGGTTTCCGGCAAAAGCAGGCGTTGGGAGGGGGCGGCGCCGGCCTCCTCCAGCCGCCGCAGCATTTGTTCAAAGAGCACCCGTTCATGGGCCGCATGCTGATCGAGCAAGACCAGGCCGCGATCCGATTCGAGCACCACGTAAAGGCGCCCGATGACCCCCACCAGACGCAACGGCACTTGCAGAAGAGGCACGGCGGGGGGTTGGATTGCGGATGGCGGATGGCGGATGGCGGATTGTTCGACAAGGCGAGACTCTGTCGAGCCGTGACTCAATGGCGGATTTTGGATTGCGGATTGAGGCGGGGCAAGGGTGGCTGATGACTTGACAGCAATGGCGGCGGGCGGGCCTGGCGGCGGCGGGGCGAGTTTGGGAAACTCCGGCTGGACCGGCCCAGGCGGGAGGATGGGATCGGGTTCCGCGACCGGACGCGGCGCCGCCTTTTTGGGCGGGGCGTGGAAATTCAAAAGCGTTTCCCGGATGGCCCGGGCCAGCAATTGGCGCACGGCCTTTTCGCGATGGAATTTCACCTCCCGCTTGGCCGGGTGGATGTTCACGTCCACCTCCGCCGGATTGACTTCCAGGAACAGGCAGCAAACCGGATAGCGGTCTTTCATCAAGGCGGTGTGATAGCCTTCGAGCAAGGCGAAATTAATCCCGCGATTTTCCACCGGCCGCCGGTTGACAAAGACATGCTGTTCAGCGCGGCTGGAGCGCGAGACGCCCGGCGCGCCCAACAGTCCCCAGACGCGCAACGGATGCGACGGGGTGACGCCGGCCGCGGCGGAGACGGCGTCGGGTTCATCGCGGGTGGGGGGCAAATCGCCGGTAAAATCAACGGGCAAAAGCCTCTGTTCGCCGCCGGGCAGCGCCCGCCAGCGTTCGCGCAAAGCCCCCAACCGGTCTTCCTTGCGCACGGCGGGCAATTGCCAGACCGTGCGGGCGTCTTTGACAAACTCCATCGCCACCTCCGGAAAGGCCAGGGCGGCGAGCGTCAGGTAATGCTGGACGTGGGCGGACTCGGTTTCATCGGCGCGCATGAATTTGCGGCGGGCGGGCAAATTGAAGAACAATTGGCGGACTTCAATGCAAGTGCCGGGAGGGCTGCCGCAGCCCTTGACGGCGATGATTTTTCCCCCGTTGACAATGATCTCGGTGCCTTCGGGCGAAGGGCCGTCACGCTCGCGGGTGATGAGGGTGAAACGGCTGACGCTGGCGATGCTGGGCAGGGCCTCGCCGCGAAAACCCATGGTGCTGATGGCGCTCAAATCCTCGGCCCGCAGGATTTTACTGGTGGCATGGCGTTCCAGGCTGAGGAGCGCGTCGTCGCGGCTCATGCCCAGGCCGTCATCGGTGACACGGATGAGGCTGCGCCCGCCGGCGTGAATTTCGACGGCGAGCCGGGAGGCCTGGGCGTCGAGGGAATTTTCCACCAATTCCTTGACGACGCTGGCGGGGCGTTCCACCACTTCGCCCGCCGCGATTTGGTTGGCCACCTGCTCCGACAATAAACGAATGCGATTCATGGAGACTGCGGGCAAGCCGGTCCGCCCTGTCCGCCCTGCATCCTCATTCTTCCCGCAGCCAGGCGGCCGGCTGCTTTCAAGAGCCGGTGGGCTTGGAAGCGGGCAAGGTGAAGCCAAAAACGGCGCCGCCCTCGGGCGCGTTTCTGGCAAAAACCGCGCCTTGATGGTCCTGAATAATTCTCTTGCAAATGGCCAGGCCCAAACCCGTGCCGCTGGCCTTGCCATAGGTGGCAAAAGCCTGGAAAAGACGGTCCAGCATTTGGGGGGGGATCCCGTGGCCGGTGTCGTGCATTTCCGTCACGACAGCCTGTTGGCTGTTGATGCTGAAAGACAAGCGGACCTTGCCGCCGTTCGGCATGGCATCGGCGGCGTTGCCGATAAAATTATGAAAGACGCGGGCCAGGCGTTGCGGGTTGATCTGCACCAGCACTGGAGGCGGCTGGTTGAGGAACTCCAGCGTGACCGATTTGAGGGCGACCTCCTGCTGAATTTCTTCCATCAACTGCAGGACAAAGGCGCTGTAATCCACCCGGGCCAGAATAAAATTGGTGTGGGATCCTTGGACGAACTCCAGCAGTTCATTGACCATGTTGCTGATGCGCTCGACCTGCTTGCGAATCCGCCCTTTGGAAACGAGGCGCGATTCCGGGGTGGCGGAAGGCATGCAGGCCATGTCGGCGGAAATGCCGATGATATTGAGAGGATTCTTCAAATCATGGACAATGGAACTGGCAAAACGTCCGACCAGCGAGAGCCGTTCGGCCTCCAGCACCTCTTTGATGTATTTTTCATTGAAATCGCGGATGCGCTTGCTGTTGTCCCGCACAATGGCGACCGCCAGGCGGGGCGTGTGGTCCAACAGATCCAGCAAATCCGGCTTGGCAATGAAATAGACGGCGGCCTTTCCCTCGGCCACCGCGCCCAGCGAGCGCGGATTATCGTCGAACACGGCCATTTCTCCAAAGACATCCCCCTCCGTCGCCCGCGAAAGGGGGCGGGCCTCGCCCTGCGCGACCACTTTGGTCAGGCTGACGATTCCATCCTTGACCACGTAAATGCCATCGCCGGGGTCGCCTTCTTTGAAGATGGGTTCATTGGGCGAATAAGACTGTTCCCGCGTGACCTTGCGCACCTTGGCAAGGTCGCCGGGCAGCAGGTGACAAAAAAGTTTGCTGGATTCCAAAAGCACCATGTCCCCAGTTTATTCTGGAAAGCGGAAAGGTAAAGAAAAAGGTGAGGACAAAATGAATTCAGAGAACCGATTATGCTTCCGTGGAAAAGCGGCAGAGGATGGTGTGGCGCCAGGTTTGACCGGGCTTGAGCACGGTGGTGGGAAAGTTGGGATGGTTGATGGAATCGGGGAAATGCTGGGTTTCCAGGCAGAAGGCATGGCGGCGTTGATAGACCCACCCGCCTTTGCCGGTGATGGTGCCGTCGAGAAAATTGCCGCTGTAAAACTGCACGCCGGGCTGGGTGGAAAGCACCTCCAGCGCCCGGCCGGAGGTCCGCTCGGTGACCCGCGCCACCACGTCCAGCTTGTCGGGCGGTTTATTGGCGACCCAGTTGTGATCGTAGCCGCCGCCGAATTTCAACTGGTCATCGTTCTCGTCAATGCGGGCGCCAATGGCGGCCGGCTTGCGGAAATCAAACGGGGTGCCGGCGACCGCCTGCAGGCGGCCGGTCGGAATCTGCGAGCTGTCCACGGGGGTGAATTGGTCGGCGTTGATCTGCAGGGCATGATTGAGGATGTCGCCCCGGCCGGCCAGGTTGAAGTAGGCATGCTGGGTGAGGTTGACGATGGTGTCCTGGTCGGTGGTGGCGGTGAAATCCAGCCGCAGGCCGTTGTCGCGGGTCAGCAGGTAAACGGCCTGGACGCGGAGGTTGCCGGGAAAACCCTCCTCGCCGTCCGGGCTGAGGTAACTTAATTCCACGGCGGGGCCGTCCGGCGTCAGGCGGGGGGCGGCCTGCCAAACCACCTTGTCAAATCCGCGCAGTCCGCCGTGGAGGCAGTTGGGGCCATTATTGACAGCGAGTTGGCGGGTGACGCCGTTGAGGATGAAGCGGCCCTTGGCGATGCGGTTGCAGTAGCGGCCGACCAGGCAGCCGAAATAGGGGGTGGCCTTGAGATAACCGTCCAGGGCGTCGTAGCCCAGCACCACGTCGCCCAGCCGGCCCTGGCGGTCGGGGACCAGCCAGGAAGTGACGATGCCGCCGTAATTGGTCAGGCGGACTTCCACGCCATGGCCGTTGCGCAGGGTGTAAAGATTGACGGGCGCGCCGTCGCGGGTCCGCCCGAAGGGGGCGGCGCTGATTTCTCCAGCAGATGAATTCATGGCGGGGATGATGTCAGAGCGGGGCGGCAAAAGCCAGCCCTTTGCGAGCGCCTATTGCGTAGTATTGACAAGCGTGGTCAGCGCCTGGCCCGGCAGGGTGAACCGGGCCGAGCCATTCCTGACGCTGACCGGCTCCAGCTTTTCCAGGCCGCGCTTCCCGTCTGTCACATACACGGTCATTTGCGTGACCGGGGCGGGCAGTCCGGCGAGGGTGACCGGGCGGGCGGCGCCGTTGTTGACCAGGTGGACGGTATAAACCCCGCGGGCCGGGTCCACACAAGCCGCCGGGAGGACCAGACCGCTGCTGGATTGGGCGGGGATCCAGGCCGAGCCGGCCGGGGCGAGGTTAAACTGATTGAGGTTGTAGAACCGCTGGGCCGGCTGCAAGGCGCCGCCGGCGTCGGACTGGAGCACCGAATAATCCTGGGTGAGCTGCCATTCCAGGATGGATTCAGGCTGGCAGAGGCGCATGATGCGGACGTACTCGGCGGCCTCGTCCAGCGCGTACCAGGCCTCGCGGAAGACGTTGGGATAAGTGGAGGCCTGGGCGTCGTTGCCGCCTTCCGCATCGAAGAGCGGGACGCCCAGCCGGGCGGCGGCGTCGGCCCATTTCTGATACTGTTCATCAGTCGCCCCGCGCCAGGAATGAAACGAAACCGCGCCGATGTATGGGACCGCTTCGGGGTCGTTGAGGGCGGGCTGGATGAAACTGACGGGCGGGGCGTCGCCCGTGTCCCCCAAAAGCATGCGGGTTTTCAGCCCGATGGACTTGAACCAGGCGCCCAGCTTTTTGATGGCTTCGGCGTGTTCTTCAGGGCTTTGCAGGACATTGATGCCGATGTTGGATTCGTTGAAGCTGAAGTATTGCGGTTCCGCGCCGAAATGGCCGCGCAGGTAGAGCAGATAGGAGCCGATGGACTTGCAGATGGCATCCCACTTGGCCGGGTCCAGGCGCTGGCCGCGTGCTCCGCCCCCGCCCCGGCCGCCACCAGCGCCGTTGCCCAGCACGGCCCAGGATGGCGGAAACCAGCAACTGATAATCATCGGGATGTTTTGCTTCGCCAGCTTCCCGGCAATCTCCATGGCCGGAGCAACCGAGTTCATCCCAACGCCGCCGCCGCCGCGTCCGCCGCGCGCGGGAGGCGCGTTTGAGCCGCCGGCGGGAGGCTCCGCCGCGCTTTCAGCGGCCAGGAGCGGAGGAGGCGAATTTTCCTCCGGCTGCCATGTGTTCCAAGGCATGGCCACGCGCCCGTAGGCCACGCGCAGGTTGTCCAGGATGTATTGGATGACCTGGGCATCGCGCGGACTCTGGATGCGGTAATTGCCGCCCATGCCGTCAAAAGTGCGGCCGGGCTTTGCGGGATCAATCGTGACGGTGACGGGGCCGGTTTCGACATCGCCGGAAGCCTTGAGGGTGAAGTGCGATTCAAAGACCTGGCCTGCGGTGGTGTTGCCGACGGCGATGGGGAAATAGACCTGAATATCCCTGGCGCCGGAGTTGTTGGCGGTCCGGGCTTGCTGCATAACCACATCCAGTTGCTTGCCAAAACTCACTTCAACCTCCTGATGGGGTCCGGCGGAAACGCTAATTCCCGTGCAGGATAACCGCCCGTGGGCGGGAATTTTCACATTTTTTTCGCTGAGAGAACTAAAAAGAGTGGTGGCTTCGGGGAAGACATCGGAGGGAAGGTCCAGGAAGTAGTAAATGCCGCCGATGGTTTGATCCGCCGTGGAAGTGAGCCGGAGACTGACGTCGCATGTGCCGGGGGCCGAGTCCGTATAAGTCAGGGTGTAGTTGAACCCACTGCCGCCTCCCCCGCGGCCACCGAATCCTCCGCGGCGCCCAAAACCGCCGGCCAGGTTGGTCGCGCCGCTGCTGTTTGTCCCTGCGGCAACATTGGTCGCGCCGCGTTGGCCGGCTCCGCCGCGCGGGCCGCCCGCGCCGTATTGCAGGGTTTCACCAACAGTAACGGCGTTGTTGCTGCGGACGTATTGACTGGTGCGAATGGGGCCTTCCCGTTGCGAGAGGGTGAGCTGTGAAAAATCGGGATTGTAAACGCCCACGGCGGTGGTGAAGGCCACGAGCTGGCCGCCCACCCGGATGCCGCGCAGATTACCCCATCCACTGACTTCCGCCTGGGCGGCAACCCTGTTGCAACACAAGGAGACCAACAACGACAGGGCAAGACAAACCGTTCCTCTTTTCATGGCACTATGGGTTAAAGGTTGGCGGTAAATGACCATCAAACGGAAGCGGCGGCAAGCCAATTTGGGGTTTTGGGGTCAAGGCTTCGTTCATGGCTTTTTCTACATGGGGGTGATGGGCACGGAGGTTCAAAAACATAGCACGATTTGGCACGATTTGGCACGATTGAGCACGATTGAAAATGCTTGGTTTTGTGTGTAAATGTTTCATGGAAAGGCACTTGAGTTGATTTTCTGCCAAATTGAGCAAAAGTCGCAAAATAAGCCGGATGAGGGGCGGAAAACGGGGGGTTGAACCGCGAAATATGCAAAATACGCGAACCCTGAATTTTCGGAGGAACGGATTCCATTCCGGAGCGGACAGGACGGCGAAGCTGTTCATAGTCAAGGTGGTCAAGGTTCGAGAATGGTTTGACCGGGTTTGACCGGGTTTGACCGGCTAGCAGCCTGTCGGAATGGAATTTGACTTTGCCTGTTGAGGTATCGAAGTGAGACGGGCGGCAGCGGGTTTGCGTTCAAGAAAAACAAAAATTTCTTTTGACTCGATTTCACCGGCT
>JBEKVM010000194.1:0-7855 GCA_049513975.1 Verrucomicrobiota bacterium
CTTGTAAAGCTCGCGCTGCCAGGCTTGCAGAAAGCGCAGTGTTTTCATCGAAATACAATTGATTTTGGTCAGCTTGACCGGGGCCGGCGGAGGGGGGTCACGATGTACCAGGGCCACGCCGCCATTATGATGGCTTCCTCGCGGCAAAATCGGCCATTTGACATTTCCCGGAGCCGTTGGATGTTACCTGATGAGAAATTTTCCATTGAAATCGGTTGTGTTGGCCTCCCTGGGAGGGCTGTTCGTGGCAGGATGCAATGTGTATGTCAGGCCGCCGGCGGCCCAGGTGGCTGTCACGGTGCCAGGGGAAGTCGTGGTGGCTGAGGCTCCGCCCCCAGCGCCTCCCTACGTCGAAGTGATGGCAGCCAGCCCAGGCCCGGATTTTATCTGGATCGGGGGAGCCTGGTTCTGGGGAGGCGCTCGTTGGCAGTGGGAAAGAGGTCACTGGGCGCGGCCGCCCCATCGCGGAGCGGTTTGGATGCCCCACCACTACGAGTTTCGCAACGGCCGGCATATTTTCGTCCGCGGAGGATGGAGATAAGCGGCTTGAGGAAAGTGACCGCTCGGCTTTTCCGGCTTATTTTTTCGAGAGCAACTCGGCTTTCTTAGCGTCGTATTCCGCCGGGCTGATCGCGCCGGAATCGCGCGCCTTTTGCAGATCAATCAGTTGCTGGCCCAGAGTGGGGGTTCTGACTTCAGTTTTGGCTCCGCCGCCCAGGTTTAATCCTCCTATACAGCCGCCACATAACAGGATGGCGCAAAGGGCGAGCATGGCTGGGACAAGGTATTTTTTCATAGCGTATTCTTTCTGGATGATTTGGTGCAAATTGGGTTCGGGCCTAGGGCTGGCCGGGTTTCTTGTTTTCGTCTTTGCTTTCCGGTTTTTCCGGCTTTTCCGGGGTGGCGGGTTTGGCCGGTGGTGAAGCGGGACGGACTTGCGCCGGTTTGGCCGGGGCGGGCTGCGGCGCGCCGGCACGGACGGGACCGGCGGATGGCGGCTTGGGCCGGCTGGTTTCGGCGACGCCGGGTTTGGGTGCGGGAGTCGGGGGAGCGGGACGGACTTGCGCCGGTTTGGCCGGGGCGGGCTGCGGCGCGCCGGCACGGACGGGCCCGGCCGACGGCGGCTTGGGCCGGTTGGTTTCGGTCCCGGCGGGTTTGAGATTGGCCGGCGGCGCGGCGGGACGGTTTTCGGCGGCCTTGGGGGCGATGGGACGCTGGGAGGCAGGGGGTGCGGCGGGGCGCGGCGGGGCGGCTGCAGGCCGCGCGGCTGCACACGGCGCGGCCACATGGGCCTCCGCGGTGCTGCGCAGGTCTTTGACCGCGACCTTCGGGACCGGGCGGCCGGCGGCTTTCTCGATGTCAGCGGCGGGCGGGCCGGCGTTAATCACGGTCTTGTTGACAATAGTGGTGGTGTTGAAAATAACAGTCTTGTTGACGATTTCGGTATTGTTGACAATGACGGTGGCGGGCCGGAGCGGTTCGGTGAAGCGGCGTTCCTCGACAAAGACAAAGGAGCGGGGCGCGATGGCGTTGACATCCACCTCCAGGCGGACTCCCCGCGCGTTGCGCGGAGCCGGGGGCAGCGGGGCCCAGCCGGTGTAGCCGCCGCCTCGCCGCCAAGCCACCCACGCCGGGGCCCATTGCGTTTGCGGGACCCAAAACCAGCCCAAATTGGGAGCAAGGTTCCACCGGCCATAATGATAGGTCGCCCAGGCCCAAGGCTCGTCGCTGACCCAAAACCAGCCCGCCTCCGTCTGTTCCCAATGGCCGTTGGAGTAGGGACGCCAATCCGCGGCCACGCCGCCCGGAACCCAGACCCGTCCGTAATCGGGCCTATCCACCCATCGCCCGTATGGCGTCAGTGGCTGATAGAAGTCCGCTTCTGTCTCAATCGCCACCACGGGGGGCGCGGCGGGCGTTTCCACGATGACGGGCGCGGGAGCAGGGGCGACATAGTCTGGAGCCGGCTCGGGGGCCACATAGACTGCGGCGGGACGTTCCTCCACATAAGTGGTGCAGCCGGTGAGGGCCGCCAAAAGGACGCTGCCGAGGACGAAACCAAGTTGACGATCCGGATATCGGGCGATTTTCATAAGCTTCAATAGTTTCATGCGGTCGCTGCCATTCAAATCCCTATACGCGGCCGAGGACGGCATCTTGCACCCGGAGGATGGATTTAGCCAGGCATTCATAATGCTTTCGTCTTGTGTGGTAGGGCGCGCACTCCGTGCGCGCCGCGGCGGGCAGCGGAGTGCCCGCCCTACCTTCTTGGCCCTACTTAGACTTACTGTTTGCAACCGTTCTTTTATTTGCCGGCGACGGTCACCACCAGCGGCTGGGCGCGGCAGGCGGCTAAGTACTTGATGTACGTTTCCCAGCCGGCGGCATTGGTGAAATCCCCGCTGCGGTCCCAGCAGGCGCCAAAGTAATAGTCCAGCGGTTTGCCCACTTCCGCGCGGGTGATGGCCAGCATGTTGCGGATGGGCGGCGCGCCTTCCACCGAGGGCTTGGTCAGCGGCGTGAAGGCGCTTTCGGGCAGATTGGGGTTGTCGTTGGTAAAGGCGATGACGGTGCCGGGCTTGAGAAGAAGGCCGACCCCCATCGTGCCTTTGGGGGCGTCCACCGGCTGCCAATAGGCAACCCAGCCGGCCTGGAGGTCATAGGTGGCTTTCTCGTGGCCGGGGCGCTCGGCCAGGCCGACGGCCACGGTGAGGGCCAATGCGTTGTCGCTGGTGAAGGTGGTTTGCATGCGGCTGAACCACGAGTTGGCGTCAATGCTGATGCGCTCGGTCATGGCCACTTTGCGGCCGGCGGCATCGGCCACCCACGGATCGTAAGTCAATTCAAATTCGGAGCGGACCGGCCCGGTGGTGATCAGTTTCCAATTGCGATAATTGCTGGAAACGTAAAGCTTTTTCCCGTCCCAGATGCCCGTGCCGCCGCAGCCGCGGCTGTTGCCCACCCGGTAATCATCCATCTCGTTGCCATTGTCCACATGGTACTGTTTGGACTTGTACATCTTGTCAATAATGAGATTGCGCTGGCGTTTGATCCAGACATCCGGCCCGCTGCTGATCGTCCCTTCGGCCGGGATCAGGGCCAGGCCGTAGGTGCGGTGGGCGATGCGGTCGCTCTCCCAGGCAAAATCGTCGTAGCGCTCCGGCACGTAACGGGCGAAGGTTTTGATGAGGGGCTGCGGTGTGGAAACCTCCTTCGCACCTGTGACAAAGTATTGCCGGGTTTCACCCGGCGCGAGGTCAACCTGGAACACCAATTTGTCCCGTTCTTTGCCTGGCTCAGAAGCGTAAATTTGCGTATCCAAAATACGTGAGGAAAAGCCATCCATCACCTCGGCATTGTTCATAACCATTCCGAACTGAGAGTTAATCTTTGCCAGCTCCAGTTCAACCGTTTCGCAATCGCGCCGGAAGGCCGACGGATTGCTGACCTTGACGACTACCGCCCCGGCTTTTTCCAACACCGCCATGCGATAAACTTCGCTCCCGGCCAGCAAATAAGCGCCCACGCCAAAAATGTCAGTGGAAGTTTCCGCAAATGCTTTCGGATCAGCCCCAATGGGCTGGACGTGCGTCAGCTTGCCGTCCGCCTCCACGCAGCCGTTGAGGGCCGTCCACGCCTTTTCAACGGCGGGTTGGAAGGCTGCCTTGTCAAGCAATCCCTGGTTCACGCCCCAGGCCAGGGCGTAGGTGTAAAAACCGCTGCCGCTGGTTTCCTTTTGCGTGTAGCTTGCCGGGTCCAGCAGGCTGGCGCGCCAGAGGCCGTCGGGTTGCTGCCAGGTCAGGACTTTTTCTGCCATTTCCTTGAACATTTGCTCGAAGCGCGGACGGTCGGGATGATTCAGGGGCAGGTATTGCAACACCCGCACCAGCCCCGCCATGACCCACCCGTTGCCGCGGCTCCAGAAGACTTTCCTCCCGTTGGCTTCCTTCCTTTGAAAATAGGTGCTGTCGCGGAAAAAGAGATGCTCCTCCTTGTCATATAAATAATCCGCCGTGCGCCACCAATTGGTCACGGCAAAAGTCATGTAGCGCTCATCATCCGTGGCCGCGTAGAGGCGCATCCAGACGGGCGGCCCCATGAAAAGGGCGTCGCACCACGACCAGTTTTCCCTGGCTCTGGCGGTCGGATTGACGTAGGCTAGGTTTGTCACTTCGGTCGGTTTCGCCAAAATGGCGTCAAACCGTTCGCGCAACGGCTTGATCATGCGGGGATCCCGGTAGAGCGTGTAAAGCTCGGCGTAGGTTTGCCCAATGCAATGGTCGTCGGCATCATAAAGCCTCGCGCCGGGCTGCCATTGGTTGGTTTCGCCGACGGCGAGCATGGCGTCGCGATATTTCGCATTGCCCGAAATGCCGGCCAGCGCCATGAAGCCGGCGTCCCCCGCGGCGCAGGTCCAGTCGGTCGGGCCATGCTTGCTCGGGTTGGCCAACTGCCAGTCGGCCACCTGCTCCATCGCTTTCAGGACGGCGGCGGGCGTGATCTCAGCCGCCTGAAGCGGGCCGCTGATGTAAAAGGCGCCCAGAGCGGCGATAAAACTGATCTGTTGGCGGAAGCAGAGTTGAGCGAGCGCAGATTTCATAAAGCATGTCTTGCTGCACGGCTGGCTTATCAAGGGAAACTTCCCTCGTGTTCTCCCTCTCCTCCACATACTTGTGGAGGAGAGGGTCGGGGTGAGGAGGTTCCCCACCTCTCCTCCGGCCTTCATGAGCCAGCCATGTGTATTCCTGTTTGGCCGGCCATTTTGCCGCCAAAGGGTCGGAGAATTCAATTGAAAACGCGCCGCCAAAAATTTAGATTCAAAGGCCATGATTCAGAACACCATTCGCCGAATGCCGCGCCCGGCCGAAGCCGGACGGATGACCACCGAAGAATTGCGGGACACCTTTCTGGTGCAAGACCTCTACTCGCCGGGAGAGGTCAACGGCGTCTTCACCGATCTGGACCGGCTGGTCGTCGGCGGGATTGAGCCGTCGCGCGAGCCGGTGGAATTGCCAAACCATTACGAAACCGGCCGGGCTTTTTTCCTGGAACAACGCGAATTGGGCGCGATCAACACGGGCGGCCCCGGTGTGGCGCACGTTGACGGCAAGACGATGGCGATGGATTCGCTGGCCTGCCTCTACGTCGGCGCCGGCGCGCGAAGCGTTTCGTTTGCCAGCAAGGACCCGGACCATCTGGCGAAGTTTTTCTTTTTGAGCTGTCCCGCCCACGCGGCCTTTCCGACGGCGGTGCTGACGCGGGGCGAGGCGGGGGCGGTGACGCTGGGAAGCCAGGCCAGCGCCAACCTGCGCACGATCCGCAAATACATTCACACCGGCGGCCTGCGCAGTTGCCAGCTCGTCATGGGTTACACCGAACTGGCCGAGGGCAATGTCTGGAACTCCTTCCCGCCGCACACCCACAGCCGGCGGACGGAGATTTATTTCTATTTCGACCTGGGCGAGCGCGTGCTGGTCCATTACATGGGCCAACCGGCGGCCACGCGGCATTTGTTCATCCACGATGAGCAGGCGGTGCTGTCGCCGTCCTGGTCCATCCATGCCGGCTGCGGTTTCGGCAACTACAAATTCATTTGGGGCATGGCCGGCGAAAATCAATCCTTTGATGACATGGACCATGTGAAGCCGGGCGATTTGCGCTGAACCAAATCAAACAACCTCCACCTATGAAACGATTCACCAATAAAGTCATCGTCGTGACTGGCGCCAGCCGCGGTCTGGGGCAGGGCTATGCCGTCGCCTTCGCCCGCGAGGGCGCCAAAGTCGCCGGCGTGGACGTTGGCGAGCAAAACGAGACGGCCGCGCAATGTCGCGAGGCCGGGGGCGAATTCATTTCCGTGACCGCCGACCTGGGGCAGGGGAGGCAAAAGGAGGCGGGAGACGTGGTGGCGCGGGTTTTGCAAGAGGCCGGGCGGATTGACGGATTGATCAACAACGCGGGCATTATCCGGCGCGCGCCGGCGGTGGATTTTTCCGAGGCGGACTGGGACGCGGTGCTGCGTCTGAACCTGAGCGCGCCGTTTTTTCTTTGCCAGGCGGCGGCGCGCTGGTGGATGACGGGCGGGCGCGAGAAATCCCCCGCCGATGCGCGGCTGAAAATTGTCAACATCGCCTCGATGCTTTCATTTCAGGGGGGAATGTTTGTGCCGTCCTACACCGCCAGCAAACACGGCATCGCCGGCATCACCAAGGCCCTGGCCAACGAATGGGCGCGGGAGCGCATCAACGTCAATGCCATCGCCCCCGGTTACATCGCGACCGAGAACACCCGCCCCATCCGCGAAGACGCCAAGCGCAGCCAAACCATCCTGGATCGCATCCCCGAAGGCCGCTGGGGAAAGCCCGAGGACATTGCGGGCGGCTGTGTTTTCCTCGCCTCCCCCGAGGCCGATTATTTGAACGGGACCATCCTGAACGTGGACGGCGGCTGGCTGGCCCGCTAATCGGCGATCATTGGGTTGACGGGGAAAGGTAGGGCGGGCACTCCGCTGCCCGCCGCGGCATCCACGGAGGTTGGCCGGCCTGCTGATCGGCGATCATTGGGTTGACGGGGAAAGGTAGGGCGGGCACTCCGCTGCCCGCCGCGGCATCCACGGAGGTTGGCCGGCCCGCTGATCGGCGATCATTGGGTTGACGGGGAAAGGTAGGGCGGGCACTCCGCTGCCCGCCGCGCCATCCACGGAGGTTGGCCGGCCTGCTGATCGGCCAGCTTTGGCAGAAGTCAGACGAAGCTCATGGCTAGCCGGTTTCCACGATAGCTTCACAAGTGCCGGTGCGAAACTGGACGCACGGGTGCTGCCAAACCTGCCGCCTGCGGTTGCAATGAAACCTCAGTCGCGCCAAGATGATTGCCATGAGCCGGCCGGAGTGGTATCAATGCCGCCACAAATGTCCTCACAACCAACAAATGAGGGAAGCCAGCCCACTGCGGCAAATCGCGCCGAGTTGGCGGCCTTGGACCAGTTCCTCGACAAGATCCGCGCCCTCAAGCACGGCATGATGCGGGAATTGCCGACCGGGATGACGCGCCTCGTTTCGCCCGGACATTTTAACAACAACAATCAACAAACCAACACAAATAATCAGATTTAATGAATAAAATAACTTCCAAAATGTTTTTCCAGGCATGGCTTGAAACTGTGCATGACAAAAAAGAATATGTTTTGGACATCTGGCGGCATGCAAGAGAATTTAGATCGCATCTAAGAGGCGACGACGCAATTATAATGAAGGAAGTCGCTGACAAGTTGCATTTGCTTTGCTATCACAGCGACTATTATTCTCTGGATACCGTTTTTTACAAAGAGGATGATTTAGTACCCGGACGACCGGCAGTTTCTTATTGGCTAAGAGACATTAGGATTGCTTTTGAACATGAAAACAATTTCAACAGTGGACTATATAGGGAAGTCTCGAATCTGCTAATCACAAATTGTGACCTGAGAGTGTTAGTAACCTGTCCGAATGGCGATGGACACGAACAATTGGAGTACTTGCACAAAGTCATTCAAGGAAGCAGACAATCACAAACAATTTCTGACGATGAAAGCTTCTTGGTTATTTTTGGTTTTGAAAGTGATTTTAGTTGGGACGGTTATGTTTACAAACAGGACAACTGGAAACGCGAAGCGACTGACGCCATCTCCAACCAACCCGCCGACCCCTGAAAACTCTGCCGGTCACTGAAAACTGGAAAAAAGGAAAAGAAAAGAAAAGGGGTCAGTCCCGAATGGCGCTTAGATAAGGAATCTGCTTCCTAACATGTTGATTTATAGAGTTTTAAATGACCCGCTTTCCAGTCGTGCTGGGAAGGTCCGAAAATCGCTTTGGTAGCT
>JBEKVM010000195.1:0-7792 GCA_049513975.1 Verrucomicrobiota bacterium
CCCGGACCACCCAACCAGCGCCACCCACCAGTCATCCCGTGACTTTTCACCCGCCAAACCTGCGCGCGAAACCGGAAAGCAACTTCCACACCGAACACGATTGGCGAGGCGCGTGCGCTCCCGGAAGTAAAACAGATGGGCCTGGCCTGATGTTTGATGTTTCATGTTTGGAAAAGTTTGGCAGTATGCCGCGGCGACAGTTTGAAAGTTGCGCCTTGCATGAAGAAGAAATCGCTTGGAATTATATTTTTTACGGTGCTGATTGACCTGGTGGGATTCGGATTGATCCTGCCGCTCATCCCCATTTACGCCAACCACTTCAAGGCGGGCGGTTTGTTCATCGCGGCCATCTTTACCTCGTATTCGCTGATGCAATTCCTCTTTGCGCCGCTCTGGGGGCGGCTTTCCGACCGCATCGGGCGGAGGCCGGTTTTGTTGACGAGCACGGCGTGCGCCTGCGTGTCCTATGTGATTTTTGCCCTGGGCTCCGGCCTGGAAAGCCGGGGGCTGGCGCTCTGGGTCATGCTGGCCTCGCGCATCTTCGCCGGGATTTGCGGCGCCAACATCACGGTGGCGCAGGCCTACATCGCCGACATTACGCCGCCGGAGGAGCGTTCGGCCAAAATGGGGCTGGTGGGAATGGCCTTTGGACTGGGCTTCATTTTGGGGCCGGTGCTCGGCGGTTTGAGCGCAAAATTCTTCGGGCTGACCGGGCCGGGCTGGACCGCGGGCGCGCTGTGCGCGATTAATTTTATTTGGGCCTCACTCATGCTGGCGGAAAGCTGGCAGCCGGCCGCGCACTTCCAAACCCAACGGCCGCACCTGGAGCAATGGGCGCACGTTTTGCGGATGCCGCGTCTGAACCTGCTGGTCGGCATCTTTTTTCTGGCGACGTTTTGTTTCAGCAGTTTTGAAACGAGCATCGGTTTGCTGGTGGAGAAGAATTTCCATCTCGCGGAGGAACGGGGTCTGGATTCGGTGCTGGGGACGATTTCCTGGCTGATCGCGTATTGCGGGCTGATCGGGGCGATGGTGCAGGGTGGTATGCTGCGCCGGATGGTTAAAAAAATGGGCGAACCCAAAGTGATTGCCACCAGTTTGTTTCTGGCGGCGGCTGGCATCGCGGTTTTGCCATTTCTGACGACGTGGGCCACGCTGCTTTTGGCCCTGGCCGTCTTTTCCACCGGCTCCAGCCTGACCCGCCCGCCGGTCTTCGGGATGATTTCGATGCTGACCCCCGCCCATGAACAAGGCAGCACGATCGGGGTGGCCCAAGGCATCGGCAGTCTGGCCCGCATCGCCGGACCCTTCTTTGCCATCGGCATCTTCGGCAAGGATCATCTGCCGGTTCCTTATCTGTGTTGCGCCGCGCTCTGTTTCGCCACGGGCTGCATCACGACGCGCTATTTGTCGCGGCCCAAATCCGGCGGGGGTGAGTGACGGGGTGGCGCGTCTTGGCCTGGCTTGCGCCGCCGCTGAAGCCATGTCGGACCAGGGAGGATGGAGGATGGCTCCGGGGAAATGCTAGGATGGCCGCCAGTCTAAAACGCGCAGTTGCACGGAGCGCCGGCCCTGGTATTCATTGATGGCGGGGGTGAAGGCGAGGTCTAACCGCCCCTCCGGCATGGGTGCCTGGCCGCCGTTCCACCAGACGGCTTCCAAAGCGGCGTGACCGTCGGTCAAACGCCATTTCACATGCTGGTTTTCCCGGCCCATGCGTTGCGGCGGTTGGCGCAGGCTTAAGCCGCGCATCAGCCATTGCACCGGCGGGTTGCCCTGGCCGGTCGGGGCCAGAGCGGCCAGTTGCTCCATCAGGTCCAAGGTCAAGTCCGGGCCGGCAACTTCGGCGTCCAATTTGAGGGTAGGCTCCAGTTGTTCCGGCTTCAAGGCCAGCCGCGCCAATTCGTTCAGGCGCGCCCGGAACAGGCCGACTTGGGCCGGCTGGGCGGTGACTCCCGCCGCCATGCTGTGGCCGCCGTGCCCCAACAGCAGGCTGTCGCAACTCCGCAAGGCCGCCGCCAGATCAAATCCTTCAATGCTTCGGCCCGACCCGCGCCAGAGGGCGCCGTCGCCGCCCAAAATGATCGCCGGGCGGTAAAATCGTTTCACCACGCGCGAAGCCACGATGCCCACCACGCCGATATGCCAGGAGTCGTTTCCTTCGACGATGACAAAATCCTTGTCACGGTTGAAGCGGGCGAGGACGGCGGTAATGACTTCGTTGGCGATGGCACGTTCGATTTGCTGGCGCTGGCGATTGCGGTCGTCGAGGCTGCGGGCGAGCGGTTCGGCCTCGGCGGCGTCGCCGGCCAGGAGGAGGCGCAAGGCCTCTTCGGCGTCTTGGAGGCGTCCGGCGGCGTTGAGGCGCGGGGCGAGTTGAAAGGCCGCCTCGTAGCAGCCGATGGTGGAAGGACATTGCGCGACGGTTTTCAGCGCGATCAGGCCGGGGCGCCGGGTCAGGGTGAGCCGTTCCAGGCCCGCGCCGGCGAGCAGGCGATTTTCTCCCGTCAATGGAACCAGGTCCGCAATGGTGCCCAGCGCCACCAAATCCAGGTGCTGGCGCAGATCATAATTGACAGCGGCGGGATCTCCGTCCTGGCGGAGCTGTTTGACCAGGGCGTGGGCCAGCTTGAACGCCAGCCCCGCTGAACAGAACTCCGGCCCGGCCGGATCGGCCAGGCGCGGATTGACCAGGGCCAGGGCCGGGGGCGGCGGCGCGGAAACCTGGTGGTGATCGAGCACGATGACCCCGGTTCCCTGTTGGCCGAGCCAGACGATGGTATCAGCGGCCGTCGAGCCGCAATCCACCGCCAGCAGCAATGGGGCGGGATGTTTTTCCAGGCAATTCTCCGCCGCGTCCCGGCTCAATCCGTAGCCTTCGTCCATGCGATGCGGCAAATAATAATTGACGTGCCAGCCCAGGGCGCGGAGCGTTTGCAGAAGCAGGGCGGTGGAGGTGACGCCATCCACGTCGTAATCGCCAAAGATGACGAGCGCCTCCCCGCGGCGGCGGGCCAGGAGGAGACGTTGCACCGCCGCCGCCATGTTGGGGAGCAGCAGCGGGTCCGCCAAATCCTTCAGGCGCGGGCGCAAAAAGCGGGCGGCCTGCTCCGGATCGGCGAGGCCGCGGTTGACCAGGCATTGGGCCAGCAGGGGCGGGACCCCCAAGGCGGCGGCGAGCGAGGCGGCGACACCCGCGGAGGGCGCTTCAGGCAATGACCAGCGATATTTCATTTTAAGATTAAGAATCAGGAAGCGCCGGGCGCGGGGCATCGGGTTTGGACACGGAAAACAGGATGGAGAGGGCGATCACCGCGGCAATAACCGCCAGCGCGATGGAGGTTGGAATGGCGCACCACCGGGACAGCAGCATTTTGGCGCCGATAAAGACAAGGACAAAGGCCAGGCCGGTTTTCAAAAAACGGAAATAACGCAGCGCCCCCGCCAGAAGAAAATAGAGCGAGCGCAAGCCGAGCACGGCGCAGATGTTGGAGGTGAAGACGATGAAGGGGGTTTGCGTCACGGCAAAAATCGCAGGGATGGAGTCGGTGGCAAAAATCAGGTCCGTCGCCTCCACGGTCAACAGGGCCAGCGCCAGCGGCGTCAGGGCGCGCCGTCCCTCCACGCGGCCGAAAAATTTTTGGCCCTCAAAATCGCGGGTGACGGGGAAGAATTTTCGCGCCAGGCGGACGAGCTGGTTTTTTTCCGGTTGCACCGCCGCCTGTTTGGAAAAGCCCCAGCGGAGGCCGGTGCAAAGAAGAAACAGGCCCATGAGGTAGAAGAGCCAATGGAACTGTCGCAGCAATTCGGCTCCGACGCCAATCATCAGGCCGCGCGTGAAGAGGGCGCCCAGGATGCCCCAAAACAAAACACGGTGTTGCTGGGCCGGGGCCACATGGAACCAGGCGAAAATGAGGGCCATGGCAAAGACGTTATCCAGGGAAAGGGAGTATTCCACCACATAACCGGCCAGGAACTGCAGGCATGGCTCGGCCCCGCGGCCCAGGGCCAGAGCCGCGGCTATGCCCATGGCGAGCAGGAACCAAAGCAGGCTCCAAAGCAACGATTCCCGGAAGTTTGGCGCCCGCGCCCGGCGATGGACCACCCCGAGATCCAGCGCGAGAAAGAACAAAACGAGGATGACAAACGCCGCCCAAAGCCAGGGGGAGAATGGGGTCGCGGCAGCCATGAGCTAATTTTGATGCCGCCGCTCCCCGGCGCAAAGTTTAAAGTTAATGATTGGCAGAGCCGGGGAGCGTCCCGGCGCGTTACACGCGGGCGCGCGCGGCACCGGCGCCCTGACTGGGGCTGGTCGCGGCAGAGGACTCCGCGACAGCCCGCGGGGCAGTGGTGGGGCGTTCGCCTTTGTGCCACCAGAGCACCAGGGCGCAGGCGATGTAGATGCTGGAATAGGTGCCGCTGATGATGCCGACCAAGAAGGTGAAGGCAAAATCCTTGATCGCCCCGCCGCCGAAGACATAGAGCGACATGGTGGAAAGAAAGACCGTGCCGGAAGTGATGATGGTGCGGCTCAAGGTCTGGTTGACCGCCTTGTTGATGATTTCGCGGAAGGTGCCGCGCAACCCCAATTTCAAATCCTCCCGGATGCGGTCGAAAATAACGACCTTGTCGTTGAGGGAGAAGCCGATGATGGTCAGAACGGCCGCGACCATGGGGGCGCTGAGTTGCCGCCCGGAAATGAAGAAGATGCCGAGGGTGAGGAAGACGTCGTGGACAACGGCCACCACGGCGCCGATGGAAAAGGAAAACTCGTAGCGAAAGGCCACGTAAAACAAGATGCCGAAGAGGGACAAAAACGAGGCGAACACCGCCGACCTTGTGATGTCCTCGCCGACCGAGGGGCCGACGGTGGTAATGCCGCCGACGGAGAAGCCGGCGGCGGGAAATTCCTTGGCCAGGGTGTTGGTCACGGTGGCGGCCGTGCCAAACGGGGAGACGATCTTCAAGGTTTCCGCGCCGACACCTTTTTCATACTGGATTTCCGGCTGGCTCCCCAGAGCTGACTTAAGGGCGGAGCTCAAATTGTCCTCCTCCACCTTGTGGGCAAAACTGAGGGTCACGGCATCGCCGCCGGCAAATTCCGGGCCCTCGACCTTTTTGCCAAGATGAAACCCGTAGCCCATTCCGGCCACGATCAGCGCGGCCGAGAGGAGATAAGCCAGCTTGTTCCATTTCATGAAATCCCATTCCGGATTTTTGATGATGTGCAACATGCCCACTTTGTTGAGCCAGCCGCGGTTGAGGAGGAAATCAAAAATCAGGCGCGTGACGACCAGGGCGGTAAACAGGCTCAAGGCCACACCGATGGTGAGAGTGACGCCGAATCCCTTGACCGGGCCTGTGCCCATGTAAATGAGGATGACGGCGGAAATGAGGGTGGTGGTGTGGGAGTCGAAAATGGTGGCGAAGGCGCGGCTGTAAGCGGCGGCAATGGCCCCCCGCATGGATTTGCCCAGGGCCATTTCCTCGCGCAAGCGTTCGTAAATCAGCACGTTGGCGTCCACCGCCATGCCGACGGTGAGGACGATGCCGGCGATGCCGGGCAGGGAGAGGGTGGAGCCGATGGAACACATGATGCCCAGGGTGATCACCAGATTGAGCAGCATGGCGAAATCGGCCAGCAGCCCGCAGCGATGATAATAAACCGCCATGAACACCACCACCGCCAGCGTGCCGATCACGGCGGACCAAATGCCCTTATGAATGGAAGCTGCGCCCAAAGTCGGACTGACCTGGTTCATGGCGTCTATACGCACCGGGGTTTCCAGGGGGTTTTCCAGCATGTTCGCCGTGGAGATGGCTTCCGCAATGTCCATCGCGCCTCCGCTGATTCTGCACCGGCCGCCGGTGATGGGTTCCTCGATGTGCGGCGCGGTTTGGATTTCGCCGTCCAGCACGATGGCCATGAAGCCGTCGTTATTGTCGGTGGTGAGCTTGCCGAATTTCTTGGCTCCCTCCGAGTCGAACTCGATATTCACCTCCGGAGCGCCGGAGGTATCGCGGCTGGCGCCGGCGCGCTTAATATATTTTCCGGTCAGCCCTTCGGCCGCCTTTTTTCCCACCAGGTAGGGAGTGAAAGTGACATTGCCGGCGTCGTCCTTGCGCTTCATCTTCAAAATCTCGTAGCCCGGCGGAATAATCGGAGGCTGTTGCGAGAGGTACTCGCGGTTCTGCGGATGAACCAGGCGGAATTCGAGGAAGGCCGCCTTTTGAATTTTCGTCTTGGCTTCATCCTGGGCGGCCTGGGAGAGGCCGGGCAACTGGATGCTGATTTCATTTTCTCCCGCGGCGGTGATGAGCGGTTCGGCGACGCCCATCGAGTCCACGCGGCTGCGCAGAATGGTGATGGCCTGGGAAACCAGGCGCTTGCGTTCCTCGGAGGCGTTGACGGTGTTGTGGTTGGTGTCGGTGGCGGAAATATGGTTGGTGTCCAGGCTGACCCGGAATTCGGTGCCGCCCTGCAGATCCAGCCCCAGATGGATTTTGCCGGCGGCTTTTCGCTGCAGGATGTTGAGCAGGGTGTAGGTGGGGTTTTCCTGTCCTCTGACGTTGTTGTAGGGGAAATACGGCTGGATGTCGTTGGTGCCGATGGCCGTCAGCAGATCGGAGAATTCGCGCGTCGGGTCCGGCTTGGCGGCCTGCAAGGCTTTAGCCTGCTGGACGATTTTCTCGAAGGCCGGATTCAGGCTGCCGTGGTCGGCCTTGTCCTGGAATTCCTGGATCAAACTTTGGTTGGTCAGCGGGTACATTTCCCAGAGGGACCCGAGCACCATGAAGACGATCAAAGCCCAGAAGAATTTAGGATGACGTGTGACAATATTCATGAAGGTGAGTGGGAATCAAGATGAGGACGCTTCGCCGCTGCGCTCGGTAACCTCGGCCACGGCGGATTTAAGAATTTCAAGTTTGGTTTCGCTGGAGCGGATGGAAATGGTCTTGTCTTTGAGGGACAAAACCACCCCGACGATGCCGCTGTTGGTCACGATTTTGTCGCCGGCGCGCAGGTTTTTGAGCATGGCTGCCAGTTCCTTGGCCCGTTTTTGCTGGGGCCGGAAGATCATCAGCCACATCATCAGCACCATGCCGCCCATGATGAGGACGGTATTAAGCAATTGGGCGGTGGGATTTGGCGCCGTCTGTGCCGGGGCCGGGTCCGCCAGCAAGAATTTCAAACCACTTAAATTCATATTTTCAAAGTGAGCCGTTTAATCTAGGGCAGAGAACGCATTTGGCAAGCACAACGTTCACGAAAACGCCGCTGAATGCAATGCTGGAATGACCGACGTTGCGGCTACTGGGTGTGGATGACCTGGTAGAAGCGGGCGGACTGCTGGTTGATTGGGGTGGGGTCGGTGTAGGCGCCGATGTAGCCGTCGGTTGTGATGGTGGCGGCCTTGGTCCAGTGGATCAGATCGGAGGACATTTCCACTTCATACTGGGCACCGGGCGCGGCCGTCCAAGTGAGGGCGAAGCCGCCGGCCCCCGCGCTCGCCGCCGTGAGCACGATCGCCGGGAAGGTGTGGCCGGGCGGCGCGTTGGTCAGGGTGGCGGCGGTGATGAGGAAGCTGACGTTGGTGGCGGTGTTGTTGGGCACGCCCAAATACCAAATGGTGTTGGTGAGGGAGGGCAGCGAGGCGTTGGTCACGATAGTGATCAGTTCCGGGGTGGTCCCCGGATTGAAGCTGCCGTCGGTCATTTGCTGGGGCGTGGGCAGGGCGTTGTTGCGCACGATCAAATCCACGTTGCCGGTCATGTTGCTGACCACAAATTG
>JBEKVM010000196.1:0-7655 GCA_049513975.1 Verrucomicrobiota bacterium
ACGCTGGGCTTTGGCAGTCCGACGTTGCACTACCAATGGTATGATTACAACTTCGGCGGCGCTCCCATTGCCGTGCAGTCCGACCCTGGAGTGCAAAGCACCGGCGCCACCACTCCCACGCTGACGCTGAAGAACGTCAGCACGATCGCAGCCGGCGGCTCCGCCAACACCATCGGGAGCGGGGTTTTCTACTGCACTGTTTACAATACTTATGGCACCACCAACTGCGCCACGGTGTATTTCACCATTGTATCCGGCCCGCCGATCATCAGCCCGGATCTGCCTCCCACGACCTACGCGCTGGTAGGCCAGTCCGCTGTTTTCAGCGCCGGCGCTTCCGGGACATTCCCGCAAACCAACGCCTGGTATTTCAACAACGGGACCACCACCGTTCAACTCCAGAACGCGGGCCGTTACACCATCACTGCCGGTACAAGCCCCACGCTGACGATTGCCAGCGTGACGACGGCCGACCAGGGCACTTATCAGCTCTTTGTCACCAATTCCGTGGGGTACTCGCAGAGCACACCGTCGGCGCTGGTGGTCGAACTGGAGCCGGGCTTCAACGACAACGGCAATGGCTGGACGCTCAATAACACGGCGGGGGAGACTTCATTCCCTTCCATCTCCGGCGGCGTGCTGACGCTTACGCAAAATATCGGCGGCCAGGCCAACAGTTTCTTCTTCGATACTCCGGTCTATTGCGGCGCTTTTGAGGCCTCGTTCACCTTCCAGGATGTCACGACCAACGGGGCGGATGGATTTACCTTCTGCCTGCAAAATGACCCGGCGGGGGCCGCTGCTCTCGGCCAGGGCGGCGGCGAAATCGGGTACGGCGGCGCTGAGACCGCGACCCTGCCCTACATCACGAACAGCGTCGCCATAGGATTCGACATCTACAATGGCCACCAAATCGGCTGCGAGTTCTTGACCGGGGGAAATCAAAATTACCGATATGGCCCTGTGACACCTGTAAACCTCACCGGTGGCGATATGATCAACATCGTCATCCACTATGATGGAAATAACTTGGGCCTGACATTTACGGATCCGACCGCAAGCACTGCCTACCACACCAACTACGTGATCGGCCCCGTGTCGCCCTATCTGGGCGGCAATACGGCCCTGATTGGATTCACCGGCGCCACCGGAGGGGTCGAGGCTCAGATGAATATCTCCAACTTCACCTACACCCCGCTTCCCATCATGTCGGCGGCCATCAGCGGCAACAACGCGGTCATCACTTGGCCGACGGCGATAGGCGGTTACGTGCTGCAATCCACCCACGCTATTCCCGCGGGACAAACCGGTCCGGGAGCATGGACAACCGTGCCTTCCAGTTCGTATAGTATCGTCAACGGCAATTACCAATTGACTGTGCCAACGTCCAACGGCACCACCTACTACCAGTTGTTCCTGCCGTAAAGAAGCGGGTTTAACCGGGATGCCGATACCATAAGCATCCCGTAAAACGAGAGAATACAGGCCGCGGCTGGGAAGAAATTCCCAGCCGCTGTTTTTTAAGGGGTTTGTCCAGACAAAAACACATAAGAACAGTTGCAGGAACTCATAGGATGACAAATCGCGCAGCAATGGTTGGAGCGGCCCTGGTTCCGCCGGCGGGGCTGGGCGGGCGTCCCTTGTTTTGATCCAAGTTATGAAACCCCCGGGCATGATCTCCCAAGGCGCTTTGGCGCGCCTGCGTCAGGGCGCGTTGGAAGCCTGGCGGCGCCAGGATTATCCGGAGTACTTCAAGATCATGGAGCAGGCCAGCCGGCAGGACCCCGCCAATTCCGCGCTCCTCCTGGAAATCGGCGGGGCCTATGGCATGCGCTACGATTATGCCGCGGCCGAACGCTGTTTCGAGAACGCCATCCGCGTCGCCCCGCGCAAGAGCGCCGCGCTGGTCATGGCGGGAACACAATGCCGCGGCTTTGACCGCTATGAAATGGCCCGAAATTACTTTGAACGGGCCGTCAAAGAACCCAAGCCCTCGCCCGACACCTTTGTCAAACTGGCCGAGATTTACGAACGATTCCGTTTGCTGGAACAAGCCGCCGGCCTGGTGGACCAGGCGTTGCATTTGGACCCCGCCTGCGCCTTGGCTTCACTGGTGCGCGCCCGGCTGGATCGCTTGAGCGGGCAGGCCGGGGAGGCGGAGTGGCGTTTGCGCCCTTTGCTCTCCCAATCGGGCAAGGACACTTGGTCCACGCGCATCCGCGGCTGGTACGAATTGGGCGCGGCGCTGGACGCCCAGGGACGCTACGACGAGGCCATGGCCGCCTTTCTGGAGGCCAAGGCCATGATCCTGCCCAACGCCGCCTCCTTCATCGCCGGCCAAAAACTGGTGCAATCGCGCTTAAAGATCGTGGAGGAGAAATTCAACGCCGAAATGGCGGCCCGGTGGCGGGCCCAAGCGGCCACTCTCCAACCCCCCTGCCGCCTGGCCCTGCTCTGCGGCCATCCGCGCTCCGGCACGACCCTGCTGGAGCAGGTGCTGGATTCCCACCCCGATTTCGTTTCCGCCGAGGAGACCACCCTATTCCTGCGGGAATCCTATTGGTCTCTCCTGCGCGGCTTGCCGGCGGAGACGATGATGCTGGAAGCGCTGGACGCGGCCTCGCCCGGAGCCTTGCGCCAGGCCCGGCAAAATTACGCCGACGGCATGGCGAGGTTTCTGGGCCATCCCCCCGACGCCCGGATGTTGATTGACAAAAACCCGGCGCTCACCCCCTTGATCCCTGGTTTTCTCCGGGTTTTCCCGGAGGCGAAATTGCTGGTGGCGTTGCGGGATCCGCGCGACGTCTGCCTGAGTTGCTTCATGCAGCCTCTTCCGCTGGGGCAAGTCAGTTCCATCTTCCTCACCCTGGAAGGAACCGTTCAGGAATACGTCTCGGTCATGGGTTTATGGAGAGTGCTGGCGCCGTGCCTGGGCGATTGCTTTCTGCAAGTCCGCTACGAGGATTTGGTGGCCGATTTGGAGGGGGTGGCCTGGAAAACGCTGGCCTTTCTGGGGGCGGCCTGGGATGAGCGGGTGTTGCGTTTTGACCAGCACGCCCGGCAAAAACTGGTGCGCTCGCCCACCTATGCCGCCGTCGCCAAACCGATTTCCAGCGGCGCGATCGGCCGCTGGCGCAATTACCAAAAGCATCTCGAACCGTGGCTGGAAACGCTCGCGCCCCTGGTCAGGGCTTTTGGCTACGAATAATCCCGCCCGGCGGCCGGAGCCGGCGGGCCGGGGCGGGCCTCCCTTGTTTTATTTCAAGACAAGCTGAATCGCCTTCCACTTCGGCCCGGCCCGTGCCAGACTGTGCCTGAAGTGCCATAAGAGAGGATCCTTTCAGCCTGACGGTTGGTGAAATCAGCGCCGCCCAATCGCCTCTGCTGAGGCCCCTTCCACCAAGCCCCCATGGGTTGGCCGCCGCTGGCCGGTTGGATGGGATGGGCCGCCGGTTGCACCGGATCGGGCCTGGCCGTCCGATCCGACTGCCGGGGCGTCAACCTTTTCTTGCCAGGGAGGAAATGAAAAAGTTTAATATATTGGAAGTTTTTTCTTGCATCTTGGAAAGGAAAATGTTGAAATCATTAAAAGTGTCAAAAAAGATGCATCCGCCCGCTGATTCTATTTGTGATTTTGAATGCCGCAATTCAGAAATGAGGGTTCCTCAATCCCAGGGCGCAAAGAATGGTCAAAAACCCCGGCTTTTCGGGGGTTTTTGTGGAATTCCTGCGGAATGGATGTGAAACCAAGAAAGAAAGCAAATTGTCCTAAACCAACTCGGAAAATCGTATGAAAAAATTAAGCTTGCTTCAGTTGGGGTGTGTGTTGGGAGTCTTCGCCGGTTCCGCCGCCTACGCCCAGGTCTTCAACATGCAGAATATCAACCAGGGATTCCACAATTACGGCGGTTACAATGTCATGATGTTCGGCCAGGGCGCCTACAGCGATCCCGGAAACAATGTATGGAATGGCTTTGATGATCCGGACAGTCCGGGCAGCACCGATTCATTCGGCGGAGGTCGTGCTGATGACGCCATGTTGCCTGGCAATCCGGGAAATCCGTATGCCCACTCCCAGAATGGATATTGGGCTCCCGACAGCGGGGCTCTCACCAACGCCCCCGTTGCCTTTGCGCCGGCCAACTTTGGAAACACCGCCGCCGGCAATGCCTACTCCTCTGGCACCCTTTCCCCCATCACCGTGCCAATCCTCACTCGCGGGTTTGACAGCGGAAATGCGTTGGATATCGGCAACAGGACCGGTCCGCAATGGATTTTTTCCGAAGCCTCCGTTGTGAACACGGCCAGCCCAGGGGCGCAAACCATCCCCGGTGTTCCCTTGGGCCTGTGTGTGCTCAGCAATGTTCCGGCGGGCACCTATTCCCTCTATCTTTACGGCGCGAACTATGACGGGACGCGGGGCGCCGCCTTTGTGGTCACCAATGCCGGCAGCACGCCCTTAAGCGGATTGTACCAGACCATGAATCCAAACGCCGCGGCCGGCAGCGGTCCGCCCAACACTTACGTCCTGGGGCAGTCCTACGTGGAGTACGACAACGTGGTGCCGGACGCTCATGGCGTGATCGGCTTCACCTGGGGCGCCGTCAGCAATATCCACAGCACGTTGACAGGGGAAGGTGACTTCAATGGACTGCAACTGGTCAAGGATTCGGCCGTGCTCGCGCCGGCGTCCTTTGTGCAACAGCCGTTCAACTCGACTTTCGGCGGAGGCACCACCGCGACTTTGTTTGCTGACGCCAGGGGCAATCCCGCCCCGGCCGTTGAATGGTGGAAGACCAATGCCGACACCACGGTTACGGACACCGGCCAGAGCGGCACCACGCTGAGTTTCCCCAGTGTCGCGGCCGGCAACGCCGGCAGTTATTTTGCGGTGGCGCAGAACACCGGCGGCTCGGCCACCAGCGCCGTGGCGGTGCTCAGTGTTGCGACAACGCCGGTCATCGCTTCGCAAGCTCCCGGCGCCAGCCAGACCCTGGTTGCCGGCCAGAGCCTCACGCTGCAGGTGTCCGCAACAGGCCCCGCCCTTGCCTATAACTGGTACTCCAACAGCGTCCTGGTTGCGACCACAACCGGCACGGCAACTGTGGTCAACAACGGCACCACCGTTAATTTTAGCGCGACGAGCAGTTCCGCCACCATAGGCCCGATCACCTCCGCCTGCACCCTGGGTTGCACCGTCGTCAACACGTACAGCCCGTCAGGAGTAAACGATACCGCCACCGCGGTGACAGTCATTCCGCAACTCACCGGCGCCTTTGACACCTTTATTCTGGGCCAAAACCCTGTTGCCTACTGGCCGCTCAATGAGAGCAGCGGAACCAATGTTTACAATTATTCCATCAGCGGCGGCCCCGCCCTGGACGGCACCGTCCAGGAGTTCGTCAACGCCCCGAACGTCCTCGGGGTGCCCGGGCCGGCCCTTTTCGGCTTCTCCGGGGCCAACACGGGCATTTCCATCGGCCTTATCAACAATGCCGGCAGCCCCGGCGCGGACCTGGTTTCCGGAAATTATTGTGGCACGATGAACGTCTCCGGGGGCGAGGCGGGCACGGGAATTCTGGTGAACGGCAGCTCCCTCGAACTGACCGGCAATTTTACAGTGGCGGCGTGGGTGCTGATCCCTTCCGCTTTGAACTTGGGCAATCAAGGATATCTGTTTGGCCAGCAGAACAGCGCCAACGGCAATGCGGTTTTCCTGGGACAGAATGGCAACCAGAACTGGAGCACCGTCAACAACACCACTTTGAACGGCGGTCCGTCTTTTGCCGACAGCCAATGGCACTTGTGGGTCTTTATTAACAACGGCCATCATGGCAGCAATTATATTGACAACGTTCTGGTGGAGAGCGGAAGTTATCACGCCAACGCGACCTACAACGGCGTCCCCACCACCACCATTGGCTCTGATTCTCCCGGCGGTTACACCCGGAATTGGAACGGCGACCTCTGCCGCATGGCGGTTTTCAGCACCGCCTTCACCGCTGCCCAGGTGGCCAATCTGTATTCCGTTTCCGGTGTCCAGCCGGAAATCACCGTCAATCCGCCCGCACTCGTCGTGGCCAACGCCGGCGCCACTGCCGCCTTGGGCAACGTGGCCGCCGTTGGCAGCCCGCCCTTAACTTATCAGTGGTATGTTCTCCCGGCCGCCGGCGGTGGTCCCAACACGCTGGCGAATAGCGGACGCTTTTCAGGAGCGGTGGGAACGACCGCCACCAACTTGGTTATCAGCCCGGTGCTGGCCAGTGATGCTGGGACTTACTACGCCACGGTCAATAATGGCTACGGAACGCCCCCCACCAGCGCCTCGGTTGCGCTGACGGTTAATACCACGGCCGCCAGCACGATTTTTGCGGGCCAGAGTCCCAAATTCTCCATGGCGGCGGGCGCGGGTCCTTACGTGTGGAAGACCAACGGAGTGGTGGACGCAGGGCAGACCGGCAACACCTACACGCTGAGCACGGCGTCTGGCCAGGCCCCGGTGACTGTCTATGGCGAGAATGCCAGTTCCGAATTCAGCGTCACCAACACGGTCACGGTCGTTGCCGCGCCCACGGACCAGTATGCGGCGGCGGTGCTGGCGGACGGTCCCCTCGCCTACTTCCGTTTGGATGAAGCGGATAATTTACTTGGCGACAACGGCGTCGTTGCGCACGATTATATCGCCGGCAATAACGGTGTTTATGTGGACGCCAGTCCCGGGGTGACCACTGAAGTCGCGCTCGGCGCGGCGGGCTTCCCCTACGCCTCGCCCCTGCCTGCCAACACCGACACGGCCGCCGCGTTCGGCACGCTGGGCCAGAACACCGCCAGTGGCTACGCGGGCTACTCGAACAGCTTTGCCGGCTACATTCCGCTGGACTTGTCGGTTCCTTCGGGCGGCAACGGGGAGTTCTCCGTGGAAGCCTGGATCTATGGACAGGCGGGCCAGCATAACGGGAGCATCGTGACCAAGGGTTATGGCCTGGGCGCCAACAACGGCAGCGCGGGCTTCTTCGAACAATTCACCCTTCAGAACGCTGATATCGGAACCAGCGGGTCCCGCCTGGAGTTCTCTGTCCGGGATGCCAAGGGCAATCTCGCCACCTTCTACACGACCTCCGGCGTCATGCCTTCAGCCGCTCCCGGCTGGCAGCATGTGGTCGGGGTCTTTGACCAAGGCGGGTCAAATACTGCGGGCACGGCCAACATTGTGCTCTACGTCAACGGCCAGCCGGCCGCCGCCGGAGCCACCATTACTGCCCCGACAAAGGGCAACGGCGTCATGACCACCCTCGTGCCGGTCAGCATCGGCGCCAAGCAGGTGGAGAGTCCCTCGGGCAATTACGACGGCCAGTGGAATGGCACCGTGGACGAAGTGGCGATTTACCCCAAGGCTCTGACCTCCAACGAGGTGCAGAACCACTATTTCGCCGCGGGGATTGTGCCCATCATCACGGTGCAACCCACCAATGTTCCCAGCATCGGCGCGGGCGGCGTGACCAACGCTCCTCTGGGTTCGAGCGTGACGCTCAGCACGCTGGGCTTTGGCAGTCCGACGTTGCACTACCAATGGTATGATTACAACTTCGGCGGCGCTCCCATTGCCGTGCAGTCCGACCCTGGAGTGCAAAGCACCGGCGCCACCACTCCCACGC
>JBEKVM010000197.1:0-7453 GCA_049513975.1 Verrucomicrobiota bacterium
GTGCCGTTTTACTTGCGGACGGGCAAGCGCCTTCCCCGGCAGGCCTCGGAAATTTCCATTCAATTTCGCGCGGTTCCGCATCGGTCGTTTCCGCCCGAGGCCTCGCTGGGCTGGCAGCCGTCCCGGCTCGTCATGGCCATCCAGCCGGTCGAGGGCATCGTGCTGGGGTTTCAGGCAAAATATCCAGGGGCAAAGATGCGATTGCGTCCGGTGGACATGCGCTTTAGTTATCGCCAGAGCTTCGATGCGCCTTCGCCTGATGCTTATGAGACGCTGCTATGGGACGTGATGAAGAACGACGCCACGCTTTTCATGCGCGCCGATCAGGTGGAGGCCGCGTGGGAGTGGTTGATGCCGGTGCTGGAGGTCTGGGCGGAGGCGCCGCCCAGTGATTTCCCCAATTACGCCGCCGGCACCTGGGGGCCTGAAGAGACCCAGGGGCTGCTGGCTTGCGGACACAGTTGGCCTCTGCCGGCTGAATTGGCGGGACAGCGCAAGAAAAGGGGCCAGAATTCGTGACTCAAATAACATGAAAACTCCAATCGAATACACCATCGTCGCAGTGCCCTTTCACGCCGATGCCGCAACCCATGACGAGCTGGCGCAGAAAGTTAACGAAAAACTTAGCGCCGGCTACGAACTGTATGGTCCGCCGTTCTTCAGCGAGGAGATGATGTACCAGGCCATGACGAAGCCGATCCCGCCGAACTGACCGGCGAACAACGAAAACGGTTGCGGCATGACTGACTTTTTCTTCGCTCGTTCCCAGATGGCCATGTCGCTGGCCTTCCACATCATTTTCGCAGCCCTGGGCATCGGGATGCCGCTGCTCATGGCCATTGCGGAAGGCATGTATCTGCGCACCCGCAAACCGGTTTGTCTCGATCTCAGCAAACGATGGTCGCGCGGCACCGCGATTCTTTTCGCCGTGGGCGCCGTCTCCGGCACCGTGCTGTCTTTCGAACTCGGCTTATTATGGCCCGGCTTCATGGAAAAGGCCGGGGCGATAATCGGCATGCCATTTTCCCTGGAAGGGTTCGCCTTTTTCACCGAAGCAATTTTTATCGGCGTGTATCTCTATGGCTGGAACCGGCTCTCTCCCCTGATGCACTGGCTTTCGGGTTTGATTGTCGCGGTCAGTGGGATCTTTTCCGGTATTTTCGTCGTGACGGCCAATGCGTGGATGAACGCTCCCGCGGGTTTCAAGATTGTGGATGGGAAGATCACCGATATTGATCCGATTGCGGCCATGTTGAATCCGGCCAGCTTCCATGAAGTCCTGCACATGACGCTGGCGGCTTTCGTGGCGACGGGCTTCGCGGTGGCGGCGGTCCATGCGTTCTTCCTGCTGCGAGATCGGAACAGCCTTTTCCATCGCAGCGCGCTGGGCATTGCGCTGGCGGTCGCGTGCGTCAGCATCCCGCTGCAAATTCTCAGCGGCGACTACAGCGCCCGCGTGGTGGGCCGGTTGCAACCGGCCAAACTGGCGGCGATGGAAGCGCATTACCGAACGCAAACGGGAGCGCCCTTGCTCATCGGGGGGATTCCCAACGACAAGACGCGCACGGCCGACTATGCGATCAGTATCCCGCGCGGCTTGAGCCTGCTTCTCGCCGACAACCCAAACGCCAGAGTCGTCGGGTTGGAAGAGTTCGCCCAAACCAACTGGCCCAATGTGCGCATCGTTCATTGGTCGTTTGACCTCATGGTTGCCGCAGGAATGGCGATGCTGGTTTTGGCCGCGTGGTCGGGCTTGTGCTGGTGGAAACGCCGGCCGCTGGCCGGTCACCCGCGCCTGTTGCGTGCCTTGGTCGCAGCCGGACCTCTGGGGTTTGTGGCGATTGAAGCAGGCTGGATCGTGACCGAGGTCGGACGCCAACCTTGGATCATTTACGGCGTGATGCGAACTGAAAACGCGGTCACGCCGATGCCTGGGATTGTGGCGCCCTTTGTCGTCTTCACGGCATTATACATTTTTCTCGCCTTCATTGTTGTCTTCCTGTTGCGCCGCCAGTTTATAGAGACAGCGGGGCCCGTTTCCGAAATCTCTGCAACTTCAACCCATGCTTGAGCTCACCGTTGCCATTTTCATGTTGCTGTCACTGATCCTGTATGCCCTGATGGGCGGCGCGGATTTTGGCGGCGGCATGTGGGATTTGCTGGCGGTCGGCCCGCGCGCCGTGCGGCAGAGGAAAGCCATAGCCAAAGCGATCGGCCCCATTTGGGAGGCCAACCATGTCTGGCTCATTCTGGTGGTAGTGCTGCTCTTCACCGGGTTCCCGGCTGGTTTCGCCGGGATGATGACCGCGTTGAACATTCCGTTGACCGCCATGCTCATTGGCATCGTGCTGCGCGGCTCGGCCTTTATCTTCCGCAATTACGACTCCCGGTCAGACACGACCCAGCGCCACTGGAGCGAGGTATTTGGCATCGCCAGTTTTTTTACTCCGTTTTTTCAAGGCCTGATCCTCGGTGCGTTGGCCACCGGCCAGATTCGTATCGTGAATGGCCAGGTGGTGAGTGGTTTCTTCGCGGGCTGGTTGACGCCGTTCGCGATCGCTTGTGGCGTCTTCGCGCTGGGGCTGTTTGCGTTTCTGGCGGCCACCTACCTGACGCTTGAGACGCAGGACCAGCCCGATCTACAGAATGATTTTCGGCGGCGGGCGCTTTGGTCCGGCTTGGCCCTGGCGCCAATTGCGGGAGTGGTTTTTCTCACCTCCAAACAAGGCGCGCCGGAAATGTATAACGGATTGACTCACTGGTGGGCGCCGCTGCTTTTGGCAGGCACGAGCTTGACGTCCATTGTCGCGCTGGTGGCTCTGTGGCGGCGGAAGTTCGCCCTGGCGCGAATCGCCGCCATCAGCCAGGTCACACTCATCCTCGTGGGGTGGTGCCTGGCGCAATACCCCAACCTCGTCACGCCGGACCTCACCGTGAGCAACGCTCACGCTCCGAAAATCACCTTGCGCTTGCTGATCGTGGCTTTGGGGGTCGGCGCCGTTGTCCTGCTGCCCTCTTTGGCTTTCCTGTTTCACCTTTTCAAAGGCAAGGAAAGCCGTTGATTTCATGGTAGGGTTTTACCCCATAGGAAAGTCTCAGCCCACCGCCTAGCGTTACTGCGATGTCGGGCTGCGCGGCTAATGACTGCTTTTCCAGGTGAAGCCTCTGCCAGACGGCACGACTGAGCAAATCAAAGCGACCATGAAAACTTTGTTTACGGCGGAAGCGATTTCCAAAGGCGGACGTTCAGGGACCATTCAGACGCCGGACGGGTTGCTGAATGTCACGTTGGGAAATCCGCTGGAAAAAGGCGCGGAGAAACGCGGACCCAATCCCGAACTGCTATTTGCGGGCGCGTATTCAGCCTGTTACCACGGCGCCTTGAAAAATGCGGCCAAAAAGCTCGGCACACCGGTCGAGGATTCCACGGTGCGGGCGCTGGTAAGCCTGATCGAAGATGACCAGGGCGGCTACCGACTGGCGGTAGAGTTGCATGCGCAACTCCGTGGAATTGATCACGCCCAAGCTCAACGCATCATGGACGAAGCCCACAAAACCTGCCCCTATTCCAAAGCCCTGCGCGGCGACACTTCCGTCAAGTTGATGGTGGACTAAAGGCGCGAACACTTTTGCCGTCATGTTGGCGGCGGATCCAAACGAAAAATAACAAATCACACACTATTATGACGACACTCGAAGTTAAAGGGGACTGGAACATCACCAAAGGCAAGTTGAAGCAGAAGTGGGCCAAGCTCACGGACAGCGATCTCCAATACGTGCAAGGCAAACAGGAGGAACTGGTTGGGCGGATTCAGAAACTCACCGGCGAAACCCGCGAAGCGGTCGAAAAGGTGATCAAGGACTCCTCGCACGCCTGCGGCTGCGACTGCAAGTAAGCCGATAATCCAAGGCTGCGGAAGCGCGAACACCAAGAACATGAACGACCACGTTTATAAACTCATCGAACTCACCGGCACCTCGACCACCTCGGTCGAGGACGCGGTTGAAAAGGCCATTAAACGCGCCCACAAAACCATCAAGAACTTGTGCTGGTTCCAGGTGGTCGAAACGCGCGGCGCCATCAACAAGGGAAAGGTGGATCACTGGCAGGTGACCATCAAAGTCGGCTTCACCGTGGAAGGATGAGCGGCGTTGGCCCTGGGCATCGCAGCACTGATTTTAACTTTATGAGCAAAGAAAACACGACCCCAGAATTGAGTATCACTCGCGAACAGATGATCCAATTGCTGAACGAGGATCTGGCGGGGGAATATCAGGCGATCATCGCTTACACCGTTTACAGCCAGGTGCTGAAGGGGGCCGCTTACACGGACATTGCGCGGGAGTTGGAAGCGCATGCCGGGGAAGAACTGGCGCACGCCATAAAAATTGCCAAGCAGATTGATTATCTGGGCGGCATGCCAGGAGTGACGCCCAAGCCGGTCAAAACCTCAAATGACCCAATCGCCATGCTGCGCGCGGATCTGGAGAACGAACGGACCACGGTGGGGCGTTATCGGGAGCGCATCCGCCAGGCTGAGGCGATGGGGGAGTTTGCATTGAGCGAGACTTTGCGAGCGATCATCGTGCAGGAGCAGGAGCATGAAATTGATCTGGCGGCGGCGCTGGGCATCGAAGTGCCTCCAGCAATAGCGCCGGTTGACGCAAGAAATGGTGGAATTCTGGTGAAGGATGCCCATGCCCCAAGGCGATAAATCCAGCTATACGGAAAAGCAGAAGCGTCAGGCGGAACACATCGAAGCCGGCTACGAGAAAAAGGGGTTGAGCACGAAAACTGCGGAAGCGCGGGCCTGGGCCACCGTCAACAAACTCGACGGCGGCGGCAAAAAGAGCGGCTCCGGCCGGAAGAAAACCAATTGAAATTATGCCAACCATATGAATATCAAGAAAGCAGCGACCGACTATCCGATCCAACAAGTTCTCGCGGAACGGTGGAGTCCCTACGGCTTCGAAGACCGCCCGGTGTCGGACGCTGATCTGCGTTCGCTGTTCGAGGCGGCCCGCTGGGCGGCGTCTTCCTACAACGAACAGCCTTGGAACTATCTGGTGGCGACCAAGGGCAACCCCCAAGAGTTCGGACGACTTCTTTCCTGTCTGGTGGAAGCAAACCAGGCGTGGGCCAAGGCCGCGCCGGTGCTTGTCCTGGGTGTCGTGAGTTTGCGATTTGCCAGAAACAACAAGGACAACCGGGCCGCCGTTCACGATCTGGGTCTGGCCGCCGGGAATTTGGTGGTGGAGGCAACGGCCCGGGGACTTTCAGTCCATCAGATGATCGGGCTGCTTGCCGACAAGGCACGGGAGCTTTACCAAATTCCGGAGCATTTCGAGGCATGGACGGCCATGGCCATTGGGTACAAAGCCGATCCAGCCAAGCTGCCCGATGCCCTGAAGGAGCGCGACCAAGCGCCCCGGCAGCGCAAACCCTTGAATGAGTTCGTGTTCACCGGGCAATGGGGAAAACCTTCGGCTCTTGTACCGAAACAAGGTGCCTGAAGTCACTGAATATTCCATTCGGCCGGCTGGAATAGTTTCCCATTATATTTTGTGAATGCCAAGATTACCCTCCCGCTGCTTGCGGCGATGTTATCAGTTGCCTGGGTTCTGACCGGCTGTCAATCACCACAGGCGGCGCCTCCGTCCGGAAGGAGTGCCCCGCTATCAACCCGAAACAATTGCTACAGTTTGCTTCATCAACTCTTGGACGAGCAAAAGGACGTCAGCATGCTGCGCTTCATCAAGAAGGAACATTCCGATGTCAAGGACCTGATTAAGAGAATTGCCACTGCTTCCGGCACTGGATCGAAGTTGTTGGAGGAATTTGCCAAACACGATCCTTCGATCAATCTACAGGACATCCGGCTTCCATCAGGGGAGGCGGCCACCCGTGACGCGATTGCTTCCACCAAGAAGAAGGAACTATTGCGTCAAACCGGTGACACATTTGAGCTGACGTTGCTTTTGACTCAAACCGAGGCGCTAAGTTACGCCTGCAACCTGGCAAAAGTCGCGGGCGAAAACGAGTCTCAACCGGAGCGCGCCCGCGCCCTGGCAGGCGTGAGTGAGGATATGAAGAACCTCTACCACGAAGTGTTCGTGATGTTGCTGTCGAAAACAAGATGATTTGCGGTGTGCTGTCCGGCAACGGGATCATCCCAGACGGCGGGCTGAAACTCTTCGGATCGGTAAAACGCCTCCTTACCGCGTCCGCCCGAAAATCCCGCGCCAGAACCACTCCGAACGCGCGGCCAGGAACATCAGGGCCGCGCGCGCGGTCGGCTGAAACAACGCTCTTTGCACCCACGCCGCCCAGCGCAGTCGCGGGGCAAACCTCTTGACGCAACGCGTGGCAATCTCGTGCCGCGCTCCGTCCCAAGCCAGTTGACCGCGACTGAATTCTGCGAGCGGCTCGATGGCCAGTTCCGCGGATTCAAAGGCCATTGACATGCCGTTGCCCGTCACGGGCGGAATCATGGTCAGCGCATCGCCGACGCAACACTCATTGCGTTGGGTCGCGCACTCCGGACGCAGGCAAAGACCCGCCACCGAGCAGAAGGAGTTTTCATCGAATCGCGCCTCAGCCACGCGCGAATGCAGCACCGATGCGGCCGGTCCGCCCAGCCAGTCGCGCCAGCGTTGCGCCAGGTCGGGCACAACCGACTTGCTGCGAAACAAGCCGCAGATGTTCACTTCGCCGTCCGCCAAGCGGCATAAACCCACATAACCCGAGGGCACAAAGTGCATCTCCAGGTCGGCGGCCAGCGCGACGCCGCGAGCGTGGACTTTGAGACCGAACAGCCGCCAGCCATCCGTCACCGGCTCTGCGCGCCGGCCGTTCGCGCGCACAATTCCAGTTCCGAATTCCCCGCGCCATCGCGCGTCCAAACGCAACTCGCCGCCGAGGCGCTGAAATTCGCGGGCGAGCCATTCGTCCAAAACAAAGCGCGAGACACACAAAGCGGCTTCTGGAAGCGGGCGCGCCGCGACCATCCCCTTCCCGGCAAAGAACGCCGCGTTCTCCGCGGAACCAACGCCCGCCTTTTGCAACCCCTCCAACAAACCGAGTCGTGCGAGCGAAGCTCTGCCGCCGCCGCTGATGAATTCGCCGCAAACGCGGTGTCGCGGATAGCGTCCCGCTTCCCACACCGTGACTGGCACACCGCGTTGGCGCAGACCGATGCCCAGCGTCAAGCCGGCCAGTCCTCCGCCCACAATGGTGACACTCTCAGTCATTTCTTTTCGCGATGAAGCAGTGGCTGAACCAGCCGGCGGATTGCTCGCTCAACTGCCATTGGTCATCCCCCGGCCAGAGCGCGGAAAGTTCGCGGCCGACAAAACCCGCGCGCACGCTGACGACGGCATCGTGCCTCGTAATCACGTTGCACCTGATGAGATGCAGCAACCGGGAGGCCGTGAGCGCGAACGATGAACGGCG
>JBEKVM010000198.1:0-7228 GCA_049513975.1 Verrucomicrobiota bacterium
CATGAACCCTCACCTCACCCTAACCCTCTCCCCTCCCATCGGATGGGAGCGGAGAGGGAACAGCAGACGGACACGAATTGTTCCACGGAGGTCTGTCGAGCAGCGGCAGGTGAATGGTCAAGATCAAGATTAGGATAAGATTAAGAGTAGGAAACCGCCACTCAAGCATAGGGAATGCAGCCTTTGCAGGAACCCTCACCTCACCCTAACCCTCTCCCCTCCCATCGGATGGGAGCGGAGAGGGAACAGCAGACGGACACGATTTGTTCCGGGGAAGTCTGTCGAGCAGCGGCAGGTTCATGGTCCCAATGCACGCCAAAATTTTGGCGTGGAAGCTAATCGGCGTTGCGGGCCAAGCCCAAGTCCCGGGCCATATCCTCGACGGTCAGATTGCAGCGCCTTTGGAGGTTTTCATCGGCGGCGGCGCCGTGCTGCCAGACGGCGAAGCGGATGGCGGTGAGGGGATCTTGCTGGCAGGCGGGCTGGGCCAGGAGGCCGGCCAAATAGCCGGCGAGCAAATCGCCGCTGCCACCTTGCGCCAGAAAAGGGTTGCCGGAGCTGTTGATGAAAAGGTGGCCGGCGGCGCGACCCACCAGGGTGTGATTGCCTTTGAGCACGACATAACAACAGCCGAAACGGCGGGATAATTGGCGCAGGGCGGCGACGCGGTCAGCCTGCACTTCCTTTGCCGTAACGCCCAGCAAACGGGCCGCCTCGCCCGGATGGGGAGTGATGACGCGCACGGCTTGCGCGGGAGCGGCGTCCGGTTTCAGCCAATCGAGCGCGCTGGCGTCCACCACCATCGGGCCGGGGAAAGATTTCCAATGGGAGCGCAATTCTTTTTTGAGCATTGCGGGGAGTTTATCCGCCGCGAGGCCGGGGCCGAATAAAATGGCGGTGGCATTTTTTGGGAGAGGCTGGCCGGCCCGCCACGGACGGACCATCGCGGCCTGGAGTTGAGCGGCCACGGGGATGTAAACGGATGGCTGCGGCTCAACAGTCACCAGGCCCGGCTGCGCGCGCAAGGCGCCGCGAGCGGCCAGCACGGCCGCGCCATGATAGCCCAGGCTGCCCGCAACGATGGCGACATGACCAAAGGTGGCCTTGTTGCTTTCCACGGGCCGGCGCGGCGGCCAGGCGGCGAAATCTTCGGGCAACGTCCAATTCAGTTCGCACACCACCGGACAGGGAATCAAGCCGATGTCGGGGGCGACTTCCAAACGGCCCACCCATTGGGGCGCGTTGAGCAAGCCGCGTTTGGGCGCTCCGACCGTCAGGGTGACCTCGGCCCGGATGGCGGCGCCTTCCACCTGCCCGGTGTCGGCATTGAGACCGGAGGGGACATCCACGGACAAGACGGGCAGGCCGGATTGATTGATTGTGTCAATTAGAGTTTTCCAGGGTCCGTCCAGCGGACGGTTCAAGCCAATGCCAAACAAGCCGTCAATAATCCACTTGGGCCGGGCACGGCCCGGGGCGGACTGAATTTTGCGGGAGAATTCTTTGGCGGCAGTTCGCGGATCAACCACGTCCACCAGCGCCACTTTGCGGCGGGACAGGTGCGGGCGGGCGGCGCGGGCGTCGTCGCCGTTGTGGCCGCGTCCGGCCAGGATGAGGATGGTGTCGCCCGGTTGGGTGAGATCGAGGGCGCGGCGGGCGAGGAGGCGGCCGACGTTCTTAATGACAGCGGCGGGGGAGCGGCCCGCGGCCCAGGTGGCGTTCTCCCATTGGCGCATTTGGGCGACTGAAATGACCGGAACAGGCATGAGTGAGTTTAAGGTTTAAAGATATGGGATTGAAGTCTAAAGTACGGGGATGTTGCGAACCGGAATCACTTGTGTGCTGGCGGACGCACCCAACAGGCGGCCCAGTTTCGAAAGGAAGATGCCGTCGGCGGGACGCCGGCGGCTGCGGTCGGGACGACCGCGCTCCCGGAGGAGTCGCCGATGACGGGCTTGTCAAGCGATGAAATGCGGCGGGCGGTGCGGGCGGCGCTGGCGGAGGATATTGGTTCGGGGGATGTGACGACGCTGGCGACGGTGCCGGAAGAAGCCACGGTCACCGCTATGATGGTGGCGCGCGAGCCGCTGGTGGTGGCCGGGTTGGAGCTGGCGGAAACGGCGTTTTTGGAGTTGTGCCCGAAGGCGAACATCCAGCGCGCAGCGTCGGACGGCGAGCGGGTGGCGGCGAGAGGCACGCTTTTGAAAATTATCCAGGCCCCGGCGCGGCCGGTGCTTTCGGCGGAACGGGTGGCGCTGAATTTTGTGCAACGGCTCTCCGGGGTGGCCACGCTGACGGCGCAGTATGTGGAGGCGGTTGCCACAACCCGCGCGCGGATTTTGGACACGCGCAAGACCACGCCGGGCTGGCGGCGGCTGGAAAAGTACGCGGTGGAATGCGGAGGGGGCTTGAACCACCGCTTCGGGCTGTTCGACCGGATATTGATCAAGGACAATCATCTGGCGGCGTTGCGGCATGAGGCGCCCAACGCCATCGCGGCGGCGGTGCGGCGCGCCCGCGCCCTTTATCCGCGACTGGAACTGGAAGTGGAGGCGGACACGCTGGAGCAGGTGGAGCAGGCGCTGCGGGCTGGGGCGGATGTTATTTTGCTTGACAACATGGCGGTGGAAGAGCTGCGCGCGGCGGTGCTGCTGGTGAAGGGCCGCGCCAAAACCGAGGCGAGCGGCGGGGTGAATTTGTCCACGGTGCGGGCCATCGCGGAAACGGGGGTGGACTTTATATCGGCGGGGGCGCTGACCCATTCGGCCCGGGCGATGGACATCGGGCTGGATTTTGCGGCCGAATTATGAAGGTAATGTCTCAGTCTTCGGAGGCAGGGCGCGCACTCCGTGCGCGCTGCGGCGGGCAACGGAGTGCCCGCCCTACCTTCCCCAGCGGCCTAAAACTGGCCGGTTACGCATGAAGCCTGATGACTGTGGACACGCATATTTTACGCGCCTTGCGCGAGCCGGCCGGCGGATCGGTGTCCGGGGCGGAGTTGTCGCGGCAACTGGGGGTGAGCCGGGCGGCGATCTGGACGCGGATCGAGGCGTTGCGCGGAATGGGCTACGACATAGAAGCCAGCCCGCACCTGGGCTACCGGCTGTTGAGCGCGCCGGACCTGCTCCATGCCGACGACCTGCATTCCCGGCTGGGAACAACGCGGATCATCGGGCGGGACATCCGTGTATTCGAGGAGACGACCTCGACCAACGACATGATGGCGCGCCTGGCCAGCGACGGGATGAAGGAGGGGGCGGTGGTTTTTGCGGAAGCGCAAAGCCGAGGGCGGGGCCGGCTGGGGCGCCGGTGGATTTCGCCGGCGCGCAAGGGGCTTTGGTTTTCGATTTTGTTGCGGCCTGATCTCGCGCCGCAAGCGGCCACGCAATTGACGGTGGCCGCCGCCACGGCCCTGGCGCGGGCCATCGCGCTGCAAACCGGCCTGGTCCCGGAAATCAAATGGCCGAATGACATATTGATTGGCGGCAAAAAGGTGGCCGGGATACTGACGGAGCTGACGGCCGAATTGGATCACGTCAAGGAAGTGGTCCTGGGCATCGGGGTGGATGTGAATCTGGACGCGGCGGAAATGCCGCGGGAGCTGCGCAAAACGGCCACGTCGTTGAAAATCGAGTGCGGGCAGGCGCTGGACCGGGCCGAGCTGGCGGTGGCGATCTTGCGCGAACTGGATGGGGATTATGAGCGGATACGGCGGGGCCAATTTGAGCTGGTGGCGGGAGAATGGCAGCAGCGTTGCGGCACGCTGGGGCGCGAGGTGTCCATCCGCATCGGGGAGCGGGTGATCCGGGGCCGGGCGGAAGCGCTGGACGGAGAAGGGGCGCTGCTGCTGCGCACCCAGCACGGGCACCTGGAGCGGATCATCGGCGGGGATGTGACGATGGAAAAGGAAGGCGGTTGAGGGAAAGAGCGAGTGACGCCGGTTTGCAGGGAGAGAGAGGCTGGAATTGCCTGAAAGCCAAGGGTGGAATTGGAGATTAAGATTAGGATTAGGATTAAGATTAGGATTGGGGGAAGGGATTGAGGGCTTGCTCCCGGCGGGGACGGGGCATTATGGTTGCGGGCGATTTTGCAGGCATGAAAAAAATTGGTTTCTTTTTGTTGATGGCGCTGGCGGGGTGTTCCTCCGGCAGGCCGCCCGTGCAACCGGCGGTCCCAGCCAGCGTGGTCGCGGGCAGCGGGGACGCGGCTTTCAACCGGCTCGCGGATGAATACTTGACAGGATATCTGGCCTGGCGTCCGCTGGAGGCGATGCAACTGGGGTTCCACGAGCACGACGGGAAGCTGACGGATTACAGCCGCGGGTCCATTGACGGGGAACTGGCGCGGCTGAAGGAGTTTGACCGGCGGCTGGGGGGAATCCAGGCGGCGGGGCTGAGCGCGCAGGGGTGGTTTGACTGGAGCAATTTGCAGGCGGGGATTCGGCGGGAGTTGTTCCGGTTTGAGGAGATGGAAAGTTACTCGCGCAATCCCATGACTTACGCGGGGGCGCTGGATGTCAGCCCCTACATCAAGCGGGACTTTGCGCCGCTGGAGCAGCGGGTGCGCGGGATTATCGCGATTTTGAACCAGGCGCCGAAGGTGATGGCGGCGGGGCGGGCCAACCTGGGGGAGGCGTTGCCCAAACCGTGGGTGGAAACGGCGATTGAAATTGGGGACGGGTCGGCGGATTTCCTGGAAAAGGACCTGGTGGAGGCGCTGAAGGAGTTGACGGACCCGGCGCTGCGCGCGGAATTCACGGCGGCGAACAAGCTGGCGGCCGGGGAGATGCGGGGATTTGTGAAGTATTTGAAGGAGGAGAAATTGCCCAAGGCGACGGGCCGGTTCGCGCTGGGACGCGGGAACTTCGCGAAGATGTTGCGGGAGGGGGAGTTGATCACGCAGTCGCCGGAGGAGGTTTTGAAAATCGGGCTGGCGGAATTGAGGCGGGAGCAGGGGCAGTTTGCGGAGACGGCGGCGCAGATTGATCCGAAGCGCAAACCGATCGAGGTTTTCAAGGAAATCCAGCACGACCATCCGACGGCGGCAGGACTGATCCCGGACACGCGGAAGGACCTGGAGGCGATCCGGAAGTTTGTGGTGGACCATCATATCGTGGCGATTCCGTCGGAGGTGCGCCCGCGGGTGGAGGAAACGCTGCCGTTCGAGCGGGCGAGCAGCTTTGCCTCGATGGACAGCCCGGGCCCGTTTGAGACGAAGGCGACCGAGGCGTATTATTATGTGACGCCGGTGGAGGCGGGTTGGACGGCGCAGGAGAAAGAGGACTGGTTGTGCGCGTTTAATTATTACACGAGCGACGTGGTTTCGATCCATGAGGTTTATCCGGGGCATTATGTGCAGTTTTTGTGCATGAACGCGTCACCGGCCACGCGGCTGGAGAAGATACTGGGCAGCTACGCCTACATCGAAGGATGGGCGCATTACTCGGAGCAAATGCTGATAGACGAGGGGTACGGGGAGGTTGGGCCGGCGGCGGGGAACCAGCCGGTGGCGCTGAAAGCGGCGAAGTACCGGCTGGCGCAACTGGACGAGGCGCTGCTGCGGCTGTGCCGGTTGTGCGTGGCGATCAAGATGCATTGCCAGGGGATGCCGGTGGAGGCGGCGGCAAAGTTTTTCCAGGACAATTGTTATTACGGGGAGAAGCCGGCGCACGAGGAGGCGAAGCGGGGGACGTTTGATCCGGGCTACGCCAATTATACGCTGGGCAAGCTGATGATCCTGAAATTGCGCCGGGATTATCAGGCGCAGGAAGGGGCCGGCTATTCGCTGGAAAAATTCCACAATGAAATGCTGCGGCACGGGATGCCGCCGGTGCCGCTGCTGCGGGAGGTTTTGCTCAAGGACCGGAGGGTGTGGGAGAAGGCGCTTTAGGAAATGCAGAATGCAAAATGCAAAATGCAAAATCTAGGAAGAAGGCTTTGGTGCGGGGTGGTTTTGGCGGTTTGGCTGGCGCACGGGGCGGCGGCGGGCGCACAGATTTTTCGGGTGGCGACTTTTAATGTGGAGAATTACGTGGAGGAGGCAGGCGGGCGGCCGCTCAAGCCGGAGGCGGGGCGGGCCAAGGTGTGCGAAAGCATCGTGGCGCTCCACCCGGATGTGATCGCGCTGCAGGAAATGGGGTCCACCAACGCGCTGATGGAATTGCAGGGGGCGCTGAAGAAAGCGGGACTGGATCTGCCCTTTTGGGACCATCTCACCGGCTACGACACCAACATCCATCTGGCCCTGCTCAGCCGGTTTGCCCTCGTGGCGCGGCATCCGCACACCAATGAAACGTATTTGCTGGGGGGACGGCGTTTTTATGTGGGCCGCGGTTTTATGGAGACGGAAATCAGAGTCAATACGAATTATAAATTCACCCTGATTGCCGGGCATTTGAAATCGAAGGTGGCGTCGGAGATAGCGGACGAGCAGGAATGGCGGGAGGAGGAGGCGGTGGTGCTGCGGCGGATCATTGATGCGCGGCTGGCGTCCGATCCGGAGGAGCGGCTGGTGGTGCTGGGGGATTTTAACGACACGCAGGATTCGCGGACGATGAAGAGCATTCTGGGCCGCGGGAGAACGGGGTTATTCGACACGCGGCCGGCGGAGCGGCATGGGCCGGGCAACGGCCCGCAGGGGACGGGCGATCCGGCCCAGGCGCGCCGCACGACTTGGACGGATTACTATGCGAAGGAGGATTCCTACAGCCGGGTGGATTACATTCTAATCAGCCACGGAATGCAACGGGACTGGCGGAGCGAGGAGACCTATGTTTTGAATTTGCCGGATTGGGGAGTGGCGTCGGACCATCGTCCGCTGGTGGCGGGGTTCGTGGTGGGGCAGAGGTGAATGCTGAACTTCACATATAGGGGAGCTTCGGACCTAGAAAGTCAGGGGGGTGGAGCTCTTCGGCTTCCATCCGCCGCTGACGGAATAACTCTATCACTGCCTCTTCACGGTCCAGTGCCGCAATCTCTTCGGGCGTAAAGCGAAGCTCCTCTGGAATAGATGCTCCGCAAAACCCGCAACATTTCAGCCGCCGGTTGTAGATGACACGCTGGCAATTAGGGCAATGATGGGTCATGGTGCGTGATGCCGCCTAATGATAATGCCCTTCGGAAATTCCTGTGGGTTTTGACAGCCTGACGGCGCTTCGGGGCAGATAAGCGTCATTTCCTTCACAAAAAGCACCGGAAATAAAATTCGCTTGTATCTATGAGTTGACATA
>JBEKVM010000199.1:0-7654 GCA_049513975.1 Verrucomicrobiota bacterium
CTGACCGACGAGCACCGCGCCCAGGTCATCAATTATCTCAACGCCACCGGTCATGAGGTCGCGCTCCTCGTCAATTTCGGCCATTACCCCAAGCTCGAATACGAACGCCTCGCGAACACCCTAAAAAAATTCCCGCCGCAGAAATGAAAAAAGTTTTGCCCGCAGATAACCGGGCAGATTGACGAAGATAAAGAATTCAGAATTCTTCTTTTCCGCATCTGCGTGAATCTGCCCCGTTATCTGCGGGCACAGGTCTTTTCTGGAACAAAGAATTCGCTTCTTTATCCCTGTTAATCCGCGTAACCTGTGGGCAAAAATCCAATGGAAAACTACCCCCACAAAGAACAAACATATCGCATCATCGGGGCTTGTTTCGAGGTCTCCAACGAGAAGGGCTGTGGCTTTCTGGAGGCCGTTTACCAGGAATGCATGGAGATCGAACTCGGTCTGCAACACATTCCTTTTGCCTCCAAGAAGCCGCTGCGCCTGTCATACAAAGGCCACCCGCTTCGGCAGACTTACGAACCGGACCTCATCTGTTTCGACAGCATCGTGGTGGAACTCAAGGCCGTGGGGGGACTGACCGACGAGCACCGCGCCCAGGTCATCAATTATCTCAACGCCACCGGTCATGAGGTCGCGCTCCTCGTCAATTTCGGCCATTACCCCAAGCTCGAATACGAACGCCTCGCGAACACCCTCAGATAACCGGGCAGATTGACGCAGATAAAGAATTCAGAATTCTTCTTTTCCGCATCTGCGTGAATCTGCCCGGTTATCTGCGGGCAAATGTCTTTCTTCCTGGATTTGCTTCGGTTAAGCTCATGGCGTGATTGCCAAAGATAAACTTGCAAAAATCCTTGTCTGCTTCGCGCTGGTCCTCGGCACGGCGCTCCTCTACGCGCCCGTGCTTCATTTCGATTTCGTCAATTACGACGACCCGCTCTATATCCTCCATAATGAGCATATCAGGACCTTCAACGACCAGTTCCTCGTCTGGTGCTTTCAAACCGGGTACGCCTTCATCTGGCATCCGCTGACGTGGATGTCGCACCTGCTGGATTTCCAATTGTACGGGATCCAGCACCCCGGCGGCCACCACGCCACCAGCGTGGTGCTGCACATTTTTAGTTCCGTGCTGCTCTTTCTGGTTTTGAACCGGATGACCAAGGCCCTTTGGCGCAGCGCCATGGTGGCGGCGCTTTTCGCCTGGCACCCGCTGCACGTGGAATCGGTCGCCTGGATCTCCGAGCGCAAGGATGTCTTGAGCGCCTTCTTCTGGATGCTGACCATCTGGGCTTATGTCCGCTACGTGGAAGGATGCAAAACGCCCAATGCAAAATGCAGGACATTTTACGGTCTGGCGCTTTTCTTCTTCGCTTTGGGCTTGATGTCCAAGCCGATGCTGGTGACGCTACCGTTTGTCTTGCTGCTCCTGGATTGGTGGCCGTTGCAGCGAATGCAATTGGCCCCTCTTAATCTTAATCCGGAAAATGTTCACGGCTCGACGGAGTCTTCCACCTCCGCAGAGCCTACGGCGGACAGGCGCCCTACCGAATCTCGCGCCACCGATAATTGGCGGCTGTTGATCGAAAAGATCCCGTTTTTTGTTCTCTCCATCATCACCTGCTTTATCACGCTGGAGGCGGCCAGCCGGACGATGATGCCCCTGGCCCGTCTTCCGCTCCTGCCGCGGCTTCTCAACGCTCTTGTCATATACTTCCGCTACATCAAGAAGATGATCTGGCCGCAAGACATGGTCATCGTTTATCCTTTTGATTATCCCATGCCGGCACAGGAGGTGCTTATGGCCGGGCTGTTTCTGATCGTCGTATCCGTCATCGCGATTCGTCTGTGGAAGAAACGGCCGTTCTGGCTGGTGGGTTGGTTTTCCTACCTCGGCATCCTGGTGCCTGTGATCGGCCTGGTGCAAGTCGGGACGCAGCCGATGGCGGATCGCTACACCTATCTTTCTTCGATCGGCATTTTCATGATTGTGTGTTGGGAGGCCTGGGATATTGCGACTGGCTGGCAGCATGGCCGCGCGATCCTCGGCACGGCGGCGGGGGTGGCGCTGGGCGCTTGTTGTCTGGTGAGCAGCCAGCAGCTTCAGTATTGGCGAAATCCCTACACTCTGCATTTGCACAGCATTGCCGTGATGCCGAATAATGCCGCGGCCCATGCGGACTACGCCGCCTTTCTCCGTGACGATCTGCGATTGGAGGCGGCGCGCGCGGAATGCGAAAAGGCCATCCATCTCAAAACCAATTACGGCTATGCGCACCAGGTTCTGGGCGGCGTTCTCTTCCTGGAAGGCAAATTGGATCAGGCGGATGCGGAACTGCGGACCGCGCTGCGCCTTGACCCCGGCCGGCTGGACGTTCACATGGTCATGGGACAGGTTGCGATTGCCCGCAATTCTCCAGTGGAGGCCGCGGCGCAGTATAATATAGTGCTGGCCTCCGAACCCTTCAACCCGGAGGCGCATTGCACTCTGGGCCAGGCCCTGGCCATGCAAGGCCGGCTGGAGGAGGCGCATGCCCAGTATAACGAGGCCTTGCGCCTTGCGCCCCAATATGCGGAGGCCCACCATCAAATGGCCGTCCTGCTCGCCTTGCAACACCAACCCGCCGAGGCGGTCTTGCAATATCGAATGACCCTGGCGCTGCAGGCGGACCGCCCGAATACTATGAATAATCTGGCCTGGATACTGGCGACGGATCCTCACGCGGAAATTCGCAACGGCGCGGAGGCGGTGAGGTTCGCCGCAGCGGCCTGCCAGTTGACCCGCGGCCAAAACCCCCTGATGCTGGGGACCCTTGCGGCCGCTTATGCGGAAAACGGAAAATTTGACGAGGCCGTCACCATGGCGCAGCAGGCGCACGATTTGGCCGTTGCCCAGAGCAAAGCGGACATCGCCGCCCGGAACCTGCAATTGCTCGACATCTATCGCCTCCATCAGCCTTATCGTGAAAAGAACTAATTTCCATGATCGGCAAAGAAAAACTTCGGACACTGCTGGTTTGTCTGGCCTTGATCCTGGGCACTGCGCTGCTCTATTGGCCCGTCGTCACCCTGGATTATGTGACGTTGGACGATGGGATTTATCTTATGAACAATTTCCATGTGAATCGTGGCTTCACTTGGGAGGGCTTGCGCTGGTGCTTTACCACCAGCTACGCCAGCATGTGGCATCCGTTGACGTGGCTGTCGTGCATGCTCGATTGCCAGTTGTATCACCGGTGGCTGGGAGGTCATCACGCCACCAATCTGGTCCTTCACATTCTCAGCGCGCTGATGCTGTTTCTCCTGCTGAATCGGATGACCCGGGCTTTTTGGCGCAGCGCCATGGTGGCGGCGCTCTTTGCCTGGCACCCCTTGCATGTCGAGTCGGTGGCCTGGCTCTCCGAGCGCAAGGACGTGTTATGCACGGTGTTTTGGATGCTGACGTTGTGGGCCTACCTGCGCTATGCGGAGGAATGCAAAATGCAGAGTGCAAAACGGAAAAGATTCTATGTCCTGGCGCTGGTTTTCTTCGTGCTGGGGTTGATGTCCAAACCGATGCTGGTGACGCTCCCGTTCGTCCTGCTGCTCTTGGATTGGCGCCCCTTGCGACGAATGCAATTGGCCCCTCCTTCCGCACGGGAAATGCAGAATGCAGAATGCAGAATGCAGAATAAAGGGCAAAGTTACGGCTCGACAGCGTCTCGCCCTGCCGTCTTGCGGCTGTTGATCGAAAAAATCCCGTTCTTTGTTCTCTCCATCATTTTCTCCGTTCTGGCGGTGAAGGCCGCTGGTTTGAATGCTGTTTCCCTGGCCAGCTTCCCGTTCCCGCATCGTTTGGGCAACGCCGTTGTCAGCTATTTCATCTACGTGGCCAAGACGATTTGGCCGCAAAACCTGGTTGCGATTTATTCTTACGATGTTCCATGGGAAACCTGGCAAATCGTGGCCGCCTGCCTTTTTTTAATCGCTGTTTCCGCGGCAGCCCTGCGCTTTTGGAAAACGCGGCCCTGTTTGCTTGTTGGCTGGCTTTGGTTTTTGGGAACTCTCGTCCCCGTCCTTGGGCTGGTGCGGGTGGGAGCGCAATCCATGGCCGACCGTTACACCTATATCCCTTCCATCGGATTATTCATCCTGTTCATCTGGGGTGCTTGTGATCTGGTCCGCGGCTGGCGGCAGGGGCCGGTCCTGTTGGGAGGGCTGGCCTGGGTGGCGTTGGTGGCGTGCGTCCTTCTTGCCGGCAAACAGATTCAGTATTGGAGAAATGGCGAAACTCTTTTCGCGCACAACCTGGAAGTTGACCCGGATAATTTCATCGCGCAGAACTGTTATGCCGCCTATTTCCTGGCTAATGGCCAACTGGAACGCGCCCGCGTAGAAGATGAAAAATCCCTCCGCCTAAACCCAAATTACGACCTGGCTCACGCTGTTCTTGGCGAGGTGTTTTTGCTCCAAGGCAAATACGATCAGGCTGCCCCCGAGCTGGCTGCGGCCCTCCAGCTTAACCCCACATCGGGCGATGCCCGGGTCCTCTATGCCAAGGCCTTGCTGGGGCAGGATCACCCCGCCGAAGCGGAGCAACAATTCGCTCAAGTCCTGGCCGCCGACCCGGTGGTTCCCGAGGCCCATTACGGCCTGGGCCAGGCGCTGGCCAAACTGGGCAAACCAGATGAGGCCTGCGCGCAGTTCACCGAGGCCTTGCGCTTGGCCCCGCAGTTTTCTGACGCCCGTCTCCAATTGGCGATAGTCCTGGCCAAACAGGGAAAAACCAGCGACGCCATCTCGCATTACCGCCTCGCCAAGGATGTCCCGCCCTCTGCGTCCGATGTCATGGTGATGAACAACCTCGCCTGGATCCTGGCCGCCAGTCCGTATCCCGAACTTCGCAATGGCGCTGAAGCCGTGAAACTGGCCGCGCGCGCCTGCGAACTGGATCGCAGCCAGCAGCCCATGCTCATCGGCACCCTGGCCGCCGCCTATGCCGAAGCGGGGCGCTATGATGAGGCCGTGGCCGCCGCGCAGCAGGCGCATGATTTGGCGCTGAAGCTGGCCGGGAATGCGCATGATGCGGCGGAGGAAAAAACCGCGAAAGACCTGGCCGCCCGCAACCTCGAACTCCTCGAACTCTACCGCTCCCGCCATCCCTATCATGAGAAATAAACTTTCAACTTCAAGCCTGAAACGTTAGCTTCACCTCATGCTGCAATTTCAGATTATCTTCAACCCCACCAGCGCGGCGGAATTGGCCAAGATGCCGCGCGAATTGCAGCTTCATATTCTGGGTGAATTTCGCGGATTGCCGCAGGAGGTCCTCACCCGCGATCTGCAGCATTTCGGCAAGCTGGAGCGCGACGGCAAGACGCTCCACCGCTTTCGCCTGGGCGATTACCGGGTCTATTTTGAGCGGCATGAACTGGGGGTGGTCGTTCACCGCATCCTCAGCCGCAACACGCTGAAAGACTTCCTCTTTCGATCCAGTCTGCCCACCGGCGAGGACCAGGCGTTGCAGGAGAATCCCAAGTTCTGGGAAATGATCGAGTCCGCCCGGCAGAAGATTTCCTGATCGGCAGGATTCCATCACCCCATCACTGCGCCATTTGGTTTGCTGGCGGCCTTACCCCACATCCTCGCCCAACTCGACGTTCCAATAGGCCAGATCCAGGAAATGCTTCCAACTGTCGTGGTGAGGCAGGCCGAGGTTGACCTGGACAAACGGACGCCATTTGGGCCGTTTGGGTTTGCGCACCAGGTGCAGGGCGGCTTCCTGCGGGGTGCGGTTGGCCTTTTGCGTGTTGCAGCGGACGCAGGAACAGACGATGTTTTCCCACGAGGTCGGCCCGCCGCGGTCGCGCGGAATGACGTGATCCAGATTCAAGTCCTTGCGCTCGAAAACCTGGCCGCAGTATTGGCAGGTATTGCGGTCGCGCTCGAAAATGTTGTGGCGGGTGAACTTGACCTCCTTTTTGGGAAGGCGGTCGAACATGACGAGCAAGATCACCCGCGGCACCCGGATTTTAAAGGAGACGGTGGCAATGGTTTCCCCATGCGGTTCCAGCGCGGAAAAATCCCGCCATTGGTTGAAACTGAAGGTTTGGAAGGCGCCCTCCTCGTCGCTCAGGACGACGTGGGCATGGCCCTCGAACAGGAGCGTGAGGGCGCGCCGGGCCGTGCAGATATTGACCGCCTGCCAAAGGCGGTTCAACACCAGCACGTGCTGATTTAAGAACGAACTCATAATGGCTCGAACAGGGTCATTATTAGCATGGAGGCGGCTGTAGTGTCAACGGGGCTTCACAGTGAAGGATTGCTAATTCTAATCTTAACTCGACCGATATGCCGGCGGTAATGCATCCGTGACGGCAGGGACACCGTCGGAGTGCGCCCGTCCCCGGGCGCAGCAGCGTCCGGACTTCCGCCGCGCCCGACAAATCCCGAAGCCGCCGTGTCTTTGCCTGATGCTGCGCCCGAGGACGGGCGCAGTAGCGTCCGGACTTCCGCCGCGCCCGACAAATCCCGAAGCCGCCGTGTCTTTGCCTGATGCTGCGCCCGAGGACGGGCGCACTCCTTTATTGACGCAGAAATGTCGGGGCCAGTTTCCGCTTTGCAGTTGGGGCGGCCAACCCCATGATTCGCCCAATGGTTGGCGCCCTCATTAATTCGGCAGGCATCGTGCTCGGCGGCGTTTTGGCCTTCGTTCTCAAAAAACCTGTTTCCGCGGCGAACCAATCCCGGGCCAGAGTCCTGCTCGGCGTCTTCACCGTCTGGTTTGGACTCAGCTTGACAGTGTCCAGCCTGAATGGAAGCGCCGGGCAGAGATTGAAACAACTGGCCATCGTGCTGCTGGCCATGGTCCTGGGAAAATTGGCCGGCAAACTGATGCGTCTGCAGCGGGTTTCCAACGCGGTGGGCCAATTCGCCACGCGGAAAATGGCCGCCGCCGCCTCCGGCAAACCGGAGTTCAACGACGGCTTCCGCGTGGCCACCGCCTTGTTTTGCGCCGCGCCGCTGGCGATCCTCGGATCGGTGACGGAAGGGTTGACCGGTTTTGCCAAGGTGTTCTGCGTCAAGGCCGTGATGGATGGCATGGCCACCATGGCGTTTACCAAGACCTTCGGCTGGGGCGTGGTGGTGTCGGCCATTCCGGTATTGGCCTGGCAAGGGGCGATCATCCGCGGCGTGGCCCTGCTGGAACAGCCGCTGCGGCTTCAGGCCCAGCCTTTGCTTGACTCCATCAACGCGACGGACGGGCTGCTGATTTTTTGCGTGGCGCTGATCGTTTTGCAGATCAAAAAAGTGGCCGTGGCCGAATATCTTCCCAGCCTGGCACTGGCGCCTTTATTGACGCGCTGGCTGTGGTGAATCGCAGGGCGTGGGGGAGGCCCAGCAGGGAGAGTGGGGTGGCCAACGGGATTCGAACCCGCAACAACAAGCTCCACAAGCTTGGACTCTACCAATTGAGCTATAGCCACCAGCCGGTTGCCAAGATATGTTTCCCGCCCCAAGAATTCAAGGCGGAATCTCCGCCCTCCGCGGGCAGCCCTGGTACATCGTGACCCCCCTCCGCCTTGCTTTTGGCCGATTTAATGTGTTGTTTTGGTGTCACGGTATGACTTTACCCTTGGTTTGCTGGGCGTTTGACGTTGGAGCTTGG
>JBEKVM010000200.1:0-6913 GCA_049513975.1 Verrucomicrobiota bacterium
ATAAATATTGGTATGACTGTCAATGGCCAGGCCGGTCGGGTCATTGAACAAGGCCGTAGGCCCGGGGTTGTTCTCAAAGCCGGACGATCCTGGCTGCCCGGCGATCGTGCTCACCACCCCCGCCGGCGTGACCATGCGAATGGTATGGTTGCCCGAATCGGCCACATATAGATTGCTCCCCGCATCCATCACCAAGCCGTACGGGCTGTAGAACAAAGCCGCGCTTCCTATCCCGTCGTTTGTCCCGGTGGCGTTGTACAAGCCCGCAAACACCGTCAGCCCCCCGCCGGTCCCAGGGGAGTATTTCCAAATCACGTTGCGACTGCCATTGGCATCCGGGAAAAACACGTTGCCGCCTCCGTCCACCGCCACGCCCGCCGGGTTGGCAATGTTGCCGCCGTTGATCACCGTGTTAATGGCGTAAGCCGGCAGGACAGTCAAGGTTGCGGCGGCGGTTGGCGGTGGGATGAGTGCAGTGGTGACGGAATTGCTGACAGCGACACCGACGGTGACAGAATACGTGCCCATGTTGTTCAATTGCGCCGGAGTCATCGAGAACGACGGGGCGGTCGCTCCCGCAACCGGCACCCCGTTGCTGCTCCATTGGTAAGACAACGTCGGACTTCCCGTGGCCTGCACTCCAAAGCTGACCGGGCCATAGGTCGCCACCGCCGTCCGATTCTGCGGCACGGCGGTAATGGTGGGCGCGATTCCAGAGGAAGCGACGGGAACGCCGTGCTCACGGATGGCGCTATTGTTGTCATCCGCAATGAACAGATTGCCGAAGCTGTCGAGCGCAAGCCCGATCGGATTTCTGAACCAGGCGGCGCTGCCTGTGCCATCCTGGTAGTTGTTGGCGCTTCCCGCCACGGTCAAAATCGTGCCAAACTCGCCCGGGGTGAGGATTCTCAACGAGTTATTGCCCGTGTCAACCACAAGGACATGGCCGCTCGCATCCACTAGAATTCCCTGCGGGAAATTCAACTGGGCGTCGCTCCACAACCCATCCACGTTCCCGGCACGGTTCAACTGGCCCGCAATGATGCTGACCGCTCCGCCCGGCGTGATCATCTGGATGACATGATGGCCCGAATCGGCCACATAAACATTGCCGGAAGCGTCCACCGCCACCCCGCTGCAATGATAGAATCCGGTGGCCACCGTCGTTACCTGCCAGCCTGAGGGTCCGTTGGTCACTTTGCGGATCGCCCCATTGTAGTAGTCCGCCACGTATAGGTTGGTATGGCTGTCCATGGCCAGGCCGTTCGGGCCATTGAACGAGGCGGTAGGCCCGGGATTGTTCTCAAAGCCGGCCGATCCCGGCAGCCCGGCAATCGTGCTCACCACACCCGCGGGCGTAATCATCCGGATGGTGTCATTGCCCGAATCGGCCACATATAGATTGCTGCCCGCATCCATCACCAACCCGTACGGACCGTTGAATAAAGCCGCGCTTCCGATTCCGTCGTTTGTCCCGGCGGCGTTGTACAAGCCCGCAAATGCCGTCAGACCGCCGCCGGACCCCGGAGAGTATTTCCAGATCACGTCGCGGTAACCGTCCGAGAAGAACACGTTGCCGCCTCCGTCAACCGCCACGCCCAGCGGGTTGCCGATGCCATTGCCGCTGATCACGGTGTTAATGGCGTAGGCCGGTTGGACGGCGAGGGTGGCGGCGGAAGTCGCCGGAGGGCTGACCCCATTGTTGACAGTCACACCAACGGCCACAGAATACGTGCCCAGATTGTTCAATTGCGCCGGAGTCATCGAGAACGACGCGGCGGTCGCTCCCGTGACCGGCACCCCGTTGCTGCTCCATTGGTATGCCAACGTCGGACTTCCCGTTGCCTGCACTCCAAAGCTGACCGGGCCATAGGTCGCCACCGCCGTTCGATTCTGCGGCAACGCGGTGATGGTGGGCGCGATTCCAGAGGATGCGACGGGAACGCCGTGCTCACGGATGGCCCCATTGCTGTAGTCCGCTATGAACAGATTGCCGAAGCTGTCGAGCGCAAGCCCGATCGGGTCCCTGAACCAGGCGCCGCTCCCGGTGCCGTCCTGGTCGTTGTAGGCGCTTCCGGCGACCGTCACCACGGTGCCCGCCGGGCCGGGAGTCAATAGCCGCAGGGTGTTGTTGCCAGAATCGGCCACGATGACATGGCCGGCGCCATCCACCAAAATCCCCTCCGGAAAGTTGAACCGCGCATCGCTCCAAAGTCCATCCACATTGCCAGACTGGCCGATGACGCCGGCGATGACACTGACCGCGCCTGCCGTCGTGATCATCTGGATGACATGATGGCCCGAATCGGCCACATAGACATTGCCGGAGGCGTCCACGGCCACGCCACTGAGTTCGTAAAACCCCGTGGCCAGCGTGGTCATCTGCCAGCCCGACGGCCCGTTGGTCAATTTGCGCACGGCGCCATTGTTGTAATCGGCGATATAGACATTGGTATTGCTGTCAATCGCCAAACCGGCAGGACGGTTCAACAAGGCTGTACTGCCGGGGCCGTCGTGAAAACCTGCCGACCCCGCCACCCCGGCGATGGTGGTGACGACCGCCCCGGGCGTTATCATGCGAATCGTATGGTTGGCCGAGTCGGCAACGTAAAGATTGCTGCCCGCATCCATCACCAGCCCATACGGCTCGTTGAACAACGCCGCCTCACCCACTCCGTCGCTGCTTCCGGCGGCGTTGAACAAGCCCGCGAAAGCGGTCAGCCCGCCGCCGGACCCCGGCGAGTATTTCCAGATGACATTGCGATTGCCGTTATAATCCGTGAAAAACACGTTGCCTCCTCCGTCAATCGCCATGCCGAGCGGGCCGGAAATGGGGTATCCGCTGACCACGGTGTTAATGGCATAGGCCGGTTGAACGGTCAGGGTGGCGGCGGCAGTTGCCGGCGGGCTGACCCCATTGTTGACAGTCACACCGACGGCCACGGAATAGGTGCCCAGATTGTTCAATTGCGCCGGGGTCATGGAGAACGACGACGCCGTCGCTCCCGTGACCGGCACTCCGTTGCTGCTCCATTGGTATCCCAACGTCGGGCTTCCGGTCGCTTGCACGCCGAAACCGACCGGACCGTACGTCGCGACCACGGTCTGGCTTTGCGGCCCTTCAAGAATGGTTGGAGGCGTGCCCGAGGCTACGGGTGCCGTTCCAGCCCGAATGGCGCCGTTATTGTAATCGGCGACATACAGATTCCCGTATTGGTCAAAGGTGAGCGCGGCCGGATTCCGGAAAAGCGCATTGGAGCCGGTGCCGTTGGCGAAATTGTAGTCCCCAGGCAGCCCGCCAACCGTTCCCACCAGCCCGCCTGGAGTGATGATGCGGATCGTCTCGTTGCCCGCGTCCGCCACCAACAAATTGCCTGACGAGTCGAAGGCCAGGCCCTCCGGAAAATTAAACCCGGCCAGCCCTGTCGTCAGATCCGTGCTCCCCGCGCTGCCGGAAGTCCCCGCCAGCAATTGCACGGTTCCGCCCGTCGAGATGGTGCGGATGACTTCGTTCTGTGAGTCGGCAACATAGACTTTGCCGGTGCTGTCCACCGCGACGCCGTCGGGCTGATTGAATTCCGCGGCCAGCGTCCTCACCTGCCAACCCGACGGTCCGTTGGTCAATTCCCGCACCGCGCCGTTGTTGTAGTCGGTAATATAAATGTTGGTATGGCTGTCAATGGCCAGGGCCGTCGGCCGGTTGAACAACGCCGCGCTCCCCGCGCCGTCCCTCAATCCCGTCGCACCGGGAATGCCCGCGATCGTTGTCACCACCGCCGCCGGCGTGATCATGCGAATGGTATTGTTGGCAGAGTCGGCCACATAAAGGTTGCTCCCCGCGTCCATCACCAACCCGTAGGGTTGGTCAAACAGCGCCGCCTCCCCAATGCCGTCGCTGGCTCCCCCAACATTGAACAGTCCCGCAACCGCCAGCAACCCGCCGCCGGTGCCCGGATTGAACTTCCAAATGACATGGCGGTTGTAATCGCTAAAATAAACATTCTGCCCGGCATCAACCGCCACCCCGGCCGGTCCCGCAATCCCCGACCCGCTGATCGGCGTGTTGAAGGTGTAGGAGACGATGGTGAGGCTGGCCACGTAACTGGTGGCGCTCCCGTAAAGATTCGTGGCCACGATCACGTACGAGCCGGCGTTGGTCACAACCAGATTGGTCAGCGTCAGTGCCAGGTTGGTGGCGTTGGTCAGCGGCAGGCCGTTCTGGTACCATTGGCAGCCGTAGGCCAGCGCATTGCTGCTGATCACTTGCACCGCAAAACTCGCCTTGTAGCCAACTCCCTCCACCAGCGACAACGGCGAAGGCTCCGTGTAAATGGCAATCGGAACAGGCACCCCCTTGCGGATGGTGTTGTTCCCTGTGTCCGCGATGTAGATGTTTCCCGCGCTGTCCGACGCGACGCCTTGGGGCGCGTTGAAGCGGGTGCCGGTGTAGGCAACGTCCACGCTCCCGGGATGGCCGGCCAAGCCGCCGATGGTGGTAACAACGCCCGCTGGAGTAATCATGCGAATGGTGTTATTGACCGTGTCCGCCACGTACAGGTTGCCCGCTCCGTCCGCCGCAACGTCCCGCGGCGATGAAAACCGCGCACTGCCTCCGCTGGCGTCGGTTGAGCCGGACGCGGTCAGGCTGCCGGCGAAAATGGGGAATGACCCCATGACCTCGGTGGAAACATTGAGGATGCCACCCCCGCCGTTATCGTCCGCCGAGTAGAGGGAGCCGCCGGGCCCGATGGCAATGCCGGACAGGACCGCCAGGGTGCCAGGAATGAACAACTGGCTGTAGCCCACCGTCGCGACGTTGAAATTGGGCAGGATTTTGCGGACGGTGGTCACGTCGTAACTCGAAAAAAACGAGCAGCCGCCGCCCTCGACAGGTTCGCCCGTTTCGTAAAAGTAACTGCCCCCGTTGGCCACATACACATTCCCCAAATTGTCCACCGTGATTCCCGTCGGCGAGTAAAATGCAGCCACCGTGCCACCCTCGGGTTGCGAACACTCCCCTTGGGTGCCGTTGTCAGGGCTGTCGTGCAAGTAGTTAAAGGCAGGCGTGGTCACAGCCCCACCGGAAGTCACATAACGAACCGTGTTGTTCCCGGTGTCTGCGACATAGATGTTGCCGCTCGCATCAACCGCCACTTTTTGCGGAGAGGTGAACAGCGCGCCCGCGCCCGTTCCATCCTGAAAGCCGCTGCTTCCCGCCAGCCCCGCCAGCGTCGTTACATTGCCGTTGATGTCAATCTTGCGGATCGTGTGGTTTCCCGTGTCCGCCACGTAAATGTTCGTGTGCCCGTCCACCGCCAGGCCGGAGGGCTGATTGAAACTGGCGGCGGCCCCGGCGGCATTGGCGTGTCCGCTCACCCCCGCCGTCCCGGCGACGGTGGTGAACACGTAGGGGACTGGATTTTGCGCCTGCAGGCCATAAGCCAGGTGCGACAGCACCATCAAAACGAGGCATTTTTTGAAGTGGCGAAAAGGGCGCAAGGCAACAACATGCATACTCGGACAAGTCCGAATCATGGTTTTCATAAGCGACCGTGGAAACTAACATAATATGCGCGAAACTGCAAGCAAAAACGGCCCCAAAAACGCACCCTATCAAACTCCCATGGGCTGCCTGGCGATCCATCGGTCATCCCGGCACGCCTCTCGATTCCCGGAAATCTCGCGCAACGCCTGGATAACGTTTAACCGATTATCATTCACATTGGAAAAACTGGCGGAAGGGGTCCTTTCTGCGCCCCTTTTGCCGTCTTGTGATCAAGGCCATAAGACACGCTTCGCCTCCCTTTGCCAACCAGAAAGCGCCCTCGTCCAAGTTGCTTGCGGACAAGCGGTTAGCTGCTGGTCTGACGCAACAAGACGTTGCGACAACGCTCGGAGTAAGTGTCAGAAGCCTCAAAAGCTGGGAGCATGAACGCAACAAGCCCGCCAAATCTTTCTGGCCTCAAATCCACCAATTCCTGGGTGGCGCATGATGGGTTGCGCACCCACCCTTGAAAGAAACGGGCTGGATTAAACCAAGACCTCGCAATCGAGACGAGGGTTCGATTCCCCTCACCCGCTCCATTGATTATCAAGCAGTTATGCATGAGTGCCGTAAATGTGGAGTGAATTGACCTGCCAAAACAGATTTCTTTTTCTTCAGGATTAAGCACCTCACAAGTTTTGCCCTGAATTGAGGCTGCGTGAACCGAAGCACTGGGTCTGCCCAAAAGGTGCGAAACTGAGGCTTATGAATTGTATTAGATGAACTGGCGGAAGGGGTGGGATTCGAACCCACATTTTCGGGGTTTTCGTCAAGTTTCATGGTTGCCTGTTGTTGCTCATTTGTGCGCTCACCTACACCACACGATACAGGTGTTTCCCTCGTATTGCAAGCATTATTTTGCATCTAGTGGCAACAATCGGCAGAAAAACTTGTGCGGGCTTGTGCGGCTGTGCGGAAACTGTGCGCTAACTATTCCCGGCCTGAATCTGTGCGGAAACTGTGCGGGCGCATTGTCCGGCCCGGCCAGCCGTGGAAACGCGCCCAGCGGGCCATTGTGCGCGATTGGGGCGGCTTGTGGCAGGTCTTGTCGCGGGGCGTGGGAGTTCGGCGGCGAGCGGTATGCCGGGCTTCCCGTCGGCCAATTATGAACCTATCACTGTCCTTTCCGTGTGGCGGAAAGGGCGCGGAGCGTGAAAGCCAGCGCAGCGGAATGCTGGATTCCAAAGGCCATGCCCTTTGGCGCGGGTTTGGGCTGGCGTGAAGCCCAACGCCTGGGTTTGGGGACGGCGCAAGTCCGTGCGAGATGATGTGATTACAATGATTGTTCGATATGACATAAAAAGCGTAAGAAGAACCTGCGATTCCGTTCGCAGTAGCCTATCGGTGCTGGCGGGATTGGCAACGATC
>JBEKVM010000201.1:0-6657 GCA_049513975.1 Verrucomicrobiota bacterium
CCCTTTGCGCGCCCGGCTCCCCGCACAGGCGTAACAATACCCGCCCCCGGCCCCGGCGTCAAGCCGCCGCTCGTGGCGGCAGTGTCCTCATTTGAGAAACTGTGACGGCCTGGCCAGCGTTTCAGGGAGCGCGGTCGTCTCGACCGCCTCCGTCGGCGTCCCGCCGGCGGAATCCTTTGTCCGAAACCGTCCCGCTGTGTCCGTGTCGGGGGTGTGTGACCAGAAAGTAACCTGAGTCGCTCAGGCGACTGCTCTGATTTTAAGGCGGTCGGAGTCATGCAGGCGATTCCAGCATTCGTCCCAGCGATTGCCCAGGAGGGCGCAACGCAAATCCAGGACGCTTTTGGCGCCGGTTTCCGTCCAGAACATGCCCGAGTTTTTGAGGCGCTGGCCGATGAGGGCGCGGCATCCGGCTTCCACGACGCCGGAGCCGCAGAACAAGCCGGCTTGGCGGTAGGTCTTGTAAGCCATGCGGTCTTGGTGATGCTCGAAGTAAGCGATCTGGCTTTCCAAGGGGATCTGCGCCTGCCGGCCTAACTGTTGGAGACGGCGGTGAGCCGCGGCGATAACCTCGGCCACTTGGTCGTTCTTGAGTTGGGCCTCCCAGGTGGATTCCATTTTTTTAGCCCAATGGGGTTGCCCGACGTACAAGCCGTCGCAAAGCTGGTGCAAATGTTCCAAGGCGTGATAGAGATCCAGGATCTCAACGGCGCCGGGGAAGTTGAGCCGGCAGAGTTCCCAAATCCAGGCGGCTCCGTCGCCAATGAAGACCACTTTCTGCGCCCGGGCGATACCCCGGCGTTGGGCTTCGGCGCGAACGCGCAAGCCAAATTCTTCGGCGGGTTCGAAACCGCCGATATAGGTGGTGGAGGCGAAATCGCGTTCGGGCCGGCCTTCCTCATCGCAACGGACCTGGGTGAAGAAAGCGCCCAGCTTGGCTTCGCGAGTTTTGGCCGTGCCATCAGGCTGTTTGCCTTTGCGGCCGGCCAGTTCTGGGGCCACCATCGGCACACCGGTGCCATCGACCTCCAGATACAGGATCGGGATGGGACTGCTCTGGACACTCTGGCCCGCTTGGAGTTGAGCGGCCACTTGCGGGGCGACCCGGTTGACCAGCCGCTGAATCTGCCGTCCTTCAATCTCGATACCCGCAAAAGCCCGCAAATCCTGGCTGGCCCCCTCATAACCCTGTCGAGCCGCCGCCCGGGAGGACAAGCGCACCAAGGCTGGCGAAAAGCTTTCGACCAGCCCCAAAGCCTCATCCAGCGGCACTCGGCCCTTTTGGCTGGCCGGGTCGTAAAAATAGCAGCGGCGCAACCGGACGGGGCCAAAGAGGGTTTGCGCCTGCTTGACCCGGCCCTGGTGGCACTTCTCGCCCGGACGGCTGGTGTTGTCCGCCAGACTCTCCTGGGCCTTTTCCAGCAAGTCTCCCAGCAAGCGGCGTCCATCCTTCAAAAGCGCCTCGCGCAAGCCCAGTTCCAGCGCTTCCATATTGCCCACACCCTGCCGGGCAAAATCCTCCCGCACCAGCCTCAGGAAGGCCTCGGTTTCCTGATAGCGCGCCTCTTGGACCTCCGCTGGATGGAGTTTTTTTTACTGTCGGCCTGGCCCCCGGCCAGTTGGGTGATTTGGTCGGTGACGGTGATGCACCGGTCAGCCACGTCCTGAAAACGCTTGAAATTATTCACCTGCTGTTGGACCTGCTCGGCCTGTGCGGCCGGGACGCGCTGGCTGGACTTCTTGCCTTTATGAAAGTTCTGAAGGACGAAGTAAGGGCCTTGGGCACGATCTGCTCCGGCCTGTTTTTTGGAGTAAAACTGCCGGCTCAAGGTGCCGCGGCGGAGGCGGTCGATGGATTGAAGTTGGGCCAGGAGCGCCTCGCGCTCGGTGGCCAGTTGCTGGATTTTGTTTGGCATGGCGATGTTGTATCCATTCAGATACAACAATGCAAGCAAAAACGCGCCCTTTGAAGGCCATTCCAAAGTCAGGTTACTTTCTGGTCACACACCCCCGTGTCGGTGTCGGGTGGGCCGTTCTTTTTGCTTGCCATCCTGGCAGGGCGTTTGCTACCAACCATGGCAGCAAAGGCCATCAACCCAGCATGAAAAAATATATCAGTATTCTAACGGCCGCGGTTTTGTCTTTCATCCTCACTCCCGCCCAGGCGCAACCGGGCGCCCGCGGCGGCATGGGCGGTCCCCTCCCCAGCTTCGGGGGCGGCATGGCGAAAATCTTCGGCGACAATTCCGCCTACTCCGCCAAGCTCGAAATGCACAGCGGCGGCGGCGCCGCCGGCGCGGAGGTCACCATACCCGGCAAACTCACCTACCTGGAAGGCAAATCCCGTTTCGAGATGGATATGACGGAAATGAAAGGCGGCGACCTGCCGCCGCAAGCCGCCGCGCAAATGAAGCAAATGGGCATGGACAAAATGATCATCATCTCCCGTCCCGAAAAGAACATTACCTTCATGATCTATCCCGGTTTGCAGGCCTATGTGCAAATGCCGCCTCCAGACCCGGATGCGGCCAAACCCGCCTCCGATTTCAAGAGCGAGGCCACCGAACTGGGCAAGGAAACCGTGGACGGCCACGCCTGCGTGAAGAACAAAGTCGTCGTCACCGACAAAGCGGGAACAGCCCGCCAGTCCACGGTGTGGAATGCAACCGATCTGAAGAATTTTCCAGTCAAAATTGAAACGAGCGATGGCGGCACGACGGTAACCATGCTTTTCAAAGACGTGAAATTTGACCGGCCCGAAGCCGCGCAATTTGAACCGCCGGCCGGATTCAAGAAATATGACGACATGATGACGATGATGCAGCAGGAGATGATGAAGCGCATGGGCGGCGGCAGAGGCCTGCCGCCCGGTCAACAGTGAGGATGCAGGGCCTGGTTCTTCACGGCTTCTGCCCGATTTCCAGGCGCTTGAGGTCTTCGGCCAGAAACTGCGCCACGTCCTTGAACTTTTGCGCGTTGTCCGGATTCAGCTCCATCAAGGTCTGGTGCGCTTTCAGACAGGTCCGGGCCAGTTCCACCGCGCTGGCGGGATCTCCTTGGGAGAGCGGCTCAAATTTGTCCGACAACGGGCCGGCGGAGCCGCCGATTTTGAAGAGATGGGCCACGCCCAGATTCTCCAGCGTTTCGCGAATCCGCGGGTTGGCGTTGATCAATTCCAGCGGCTGCGCCGCGCCCGCCGCGTTGGATAATTGCAGGCTGATGCCGGCCAGAACGCCCAAAAACGTGCTGTCCATCATCCGGCATCCGCACAGATCAAACACGAAATGCGCGTAGCCCCGCTCCCACAATTCCGCGATCAGTTTCTTCAGGTCCACCGTGCAGGTGAAATCCGCCCGCCCGCTGACCTGCAGGCACACCGTCCGGTCAAAGACCGCCACCATCAATTTGGCCGGGGTGTTTTCCATGAGAGCGACGCTTATCAAATCGGGCCTGCGGCCCGGGCTGTCAAGCCGCCGCCCGGACGGGCGCGGCCCGCGTCCCGGCGGGACGGCTGACAATTTGGATGAGGGTTTGTTGCAGGAGCAGCGACGGATCCAGATTGCGCGAGACGAGTTTTTGGTTGCATTCCAGCAGCAGGTCCATGGCCTGGATCAATTCGGGCTGGGTGTAGTGGCGCGACTGCCCCAGCGCGCGGAACAAGACAAACGGGTTGATCGCCAAAGGGTTGAATTTGCGGTCCTCCGGCAGCCCGTCGGACGGCACGCGGGCCAACTGGGCTTTGAACCGGTTGAAATCCGTTCCCGGCTTCAACCACCCCTGCGCCATCATCTCCCCGGCCAGAAGCAGCGCGCGCACCTTGCTGATCAAACCATAAAGCAGGCCGATTTCATTGCGTTTGCTGTCCCGCCGGATTTCCCATAACTCCTGGTCCAGACAGTGCAGGACGGCGGCCAGATCGCGGTCGCCCAGGGCGTCGCCCAGGGCAAAGGCGCGCGCCTGCTTGTTGCGGGTGACGATGGCGGCGACGTCCCCGGCTTCGATCCGGCTCCGCCCTCCGGCATATAAAACCAGCTTCTCCACCTCGCTGGTCAACAGGCGGGCCTGCGGGCCGGTGAAAGTGACCAGGTGCGCGAGCGCTTCCTCGGAGATCTCCTGCCCGGCCTCGCGCAAGGCCCGCCGGGCCAGGTCGGCGGCTTGCTCGTGCCATTCGTCTTCCTTTTCAGACCAGCCTTCAAAAACTTCCACCGCCCCGATCTTCTCCAGCGCTTTGTAAAAGATTTTTCGTTTGTCCACCTTGCCGGCGCTGACCAGCAGGCGCACATTGTCCCAGCGGAACGATTTCAGTTCCTGCGCCAGCTCCCCCAGGGCCTCGGTCACGGCGGCGGCCAGGGCCGTTCGTTCCTCCCCCAGAAAATTGCAGTTTTGCAGCCAGACCACTTTGGCCGTGCCGAAAAAGGGCAGCGTTTGCAGCGCTTCCCGCAATCGGGCCAGGACCTGGAGGGCCTCGCCGCTATTGTTGACGGACGCGTCAATCAGCTCGTGGTCCTGCCCGCCCAGTTGTTGGCTCCATTGCTGGAACACCTCGCGGGCGCGTTGCTTGACGCCAAATTCGTCCTCGCCGCAGACCAGGAGCGCAGGGCGTTCAGCCATGACGGAAGGGGGCATGAAAGTGGCCGGGTTTACTCGGGTTCCCCGGATTCGCCCCGGTTTTCCTGGTCCAGATACATCGTCATGTCTTGGACCTGATCAAACAGGGACGCGGCCACGTAGATTTTGCTCTTCTGCGAAGTGGCCAGGGCCAGGCAATCGCTGGGTCGCGCGTCAATCTCCACGATTTTGCGGCCCAGTTCGTTTTCCTGCTGGAGGATCAGCCGCGCGTAATAAGTCGAGTTTCTCAGTTCGGTGATGACGACCCGCTCGATGGTGACGCTGAACCCCTTGAAAATATGATTGATCAGATCGTGGGTCAGGGGGCGTTCATTGGGGATGTCGCGCAAGTACATGCTGATGGCGTTGCCGATGTTGCGCTCGACCTGGATGACAAAAACCTTCTGCTGGTTGCCAACGAAAATGGCCCACCCGCTGTTGGCCGGCACCATCCCGCGGATTTCCACGGGCAATACGTCATTCTTCATGCTCCAAGATTAAGCCCCGCCGGAAAAAAAACAAGTCAGCGTTGCGCAAATTATCCCAATCCTGAGCGATTTGCCAATTCCCTCGCCCCACGAAGTGGGGAGAGGGTTAGGGTGAGGGGTTTCATCCATCTAAATGGTGGTTTTATCAACATGCACAAATTATCCCAATCATGAGCAACTGGTTTGGGAGCGCGGTCGTCCCGACCGCCTCCGTCGGCGTCCCGCCGGCGGAATCTTCCGTCCGCCACTCGCTCATTCTTTCCACTCCGCTCCCCCGGCAGGGCGCTCAGTCCCCTGAGAGCCTGTTGAACAACCCGCCCGGTGAGGGCACCGGGCTTGCATGGCCCGTGATTTCCGCGCAAATCATGTAGGCCGCGTGCCCCCACGCGGCGTTCGGTGGGATATTGCAGCAGGCTGTTGCGCGCCGCCCCCCGCCTTGCCAGTCCAAGCCGCTCCCATTCCCCTACGGTAGAGACTCCCTGCCCGCCGTCTTGTCCGCCGTAGTTTTAACGAAGGCGAAAGCTTCAGCGAAGGAGGGCGTCGAGCCGTGACCTCCTCGGCCCGCCCTTCCATTCTGCGCCGTTCCACCGTCTCAAATCATCGAAGACAGGCAGACCAAGCGCCGGGAACGCGAAAGGCATCCGCCAAGTCCCCTCATCCGCCGGCTTCTTCTCCCTCTCCTCCGCACACTTGTGGAGGAGAGGGCAGGGGTGAGGAGGTTTCCGTGGGCAAATCGTCCATGTCGCGCCTAAAAACCCATCGTACCACAGCCGACATGCCAGCGATTGGGGAAAGAAGCCGGCGACCAACCAAAACAAGCCGAGGTGAATCAGACTAAGGGGATCGTTCGAAGCTCGCGGGCGGTCATTGAATGGAGGCCGACTTTGACCGATTGCAGGATTCGCAGAGCAGTTCAATGTTGCGCGCCGTGTTGCCACCGCCCTTGGCGACCGGAATGATGTGGTCGTATTCCAATTTTAAGCGGCTCCCACATTTTACGCACTTGCCTTCATCCCGGCGCCAGACCTCCCGGCGTACATCGGAAGGAATGGGCTGACGCCCCAGATTCCGGTCGTAAGCATTAAGCATCATTTGAGCTTCGATATCACCGGCTGCTGCCAGTACGCGCCACAACCTGCAGGCATCGGGCGGTTCAGACCGCTCCTTCAAGCTTTGCTTGAAGGTCGCAGCGCGCCGGCGAGCATCGCTCAGTTCGTCGCCGGTCATTTTGGAAGAAAACTCATCGCAATCCTTTGCCGCCCCCGCAAACCCCTGCTCTGCGGCAAGCGCGCTCCATTTGTATGCTTCACAAAGGTTCTGAGGGACCAAAACACCCTCGGAATATATGAAAGCGAGATTGTTTTGGGCGTTCATATCGCCATTTTCAGCAGCTTTCTGCCACCAATTGAAGGCTTTGAAAGGGTCTTGGGGGACGTCATGTCCGTGCGAGATGATGTGATTACAATGATTGTTCGATATGACATAAAAATCGTAAGAAGAACCTGCGATTCCGTTCGCAGTAGCCTATCGGCGCTGGCGGGATTGGCAACGATCCTGTCAG
>JBEKVM010000202.1:0-6892 GCA_049513975.1 Verrucomicrobiota bacterium
ACCAGCGCCACCCACCAGTCATCCCGTGACTTTTCACCCGCCAAACCTGCGCGCGAAACCGGAAAGCAACTTCCACACCGAACACGATTGGCGAGGCGCGTGCGCTCCCCAAATCAGGACATTGCCCTGTTGCGCGAGTGCTTGAAAAGCATGGAATTACACAGTAAATTCTTTCCCTTGAAGATAAAACATTGTGTTTCCATTTTATTCTCGCTGGCGGCCTGCGCCGCCGTGGCCGGTTCCACCAACGAACTGCCGAAATTCGACGAGGTCTATCAGTTGTTGCGCGCCCACCTCAACGGAGCGAGCGAAGCGGACTTGAACCGCGCGGCGGTGGAGGGCTTGCTGGCGCAACTCAAGTCGGGCGCGATGCTGGTCGGCGCCGCCGCGGCCGGCGAAGAGGCCCCCGCCGCTTCCACACTGGGCAAATCCATTATTTACGACGAGGCCTACGCCTATTTTCGCGTGCTCAAAGTGGACACCAATCTGGCCGGCGAACTGATGGCGTCGTACCGGGACATGGCCGCGACCAACAAATCCAAAATCAAAGGCGTGGTTCTGGATTTGCGGTTTGCCGGCGGCACGGATTTCGCGGCGGCGGCGGCGGCGGCGGATTGTTTTCTCAATGCCGACCAGCCGTTGCTGGAATGCGGCGGTGTCACGGCGCGATCCACGAAAAAGGACAATGCCATCACCGTGCCGCTGGCCGCGCTGATCAATTCCCAGACGAGCGAGGCGGCGGAAGGGCTGGCGGCGGTCTTGCGGCAAACCAGCACGGGGCTGCTGCTGGGAACCGAGTCGGCGGGCCGGGCCAGTCTTTTCAAGGATTTTCCGCTGAATGAGGGCGGCAAACTGCGCATCGCCGTGGGAGAAATCAAGCTGGGCGACGGCGCCGTCTTCCGCGGCGGCATCAAGCCGGATATCGTGGTGAAAACAAATCCGGAGGATGAAAAAGCTTATTGGGAGCACCCCTGGCAAGTGCCCGGCGAGGCTGGAAAAACCAATGCGGCCGTGACGAACGTTGCCGCCAGCCCGTCGCAGACCAATGGCGGCGCTTTCCGGCGTTTCAGTGAAGCGGAGTTGGTGCGGGAACAGCGCGACGGGGTTGACCTGGAAGCGGAGTTTGGCGCTGGCGGGCGTTCCCAAACCGACCCGAACCTAAAAATCGTGCGCGATCCCGTTCTGGCGCGGGCCTTGGATTTGCTCAAGGGCCTGGCCGTCGTCCAAAAACCCCATCCCGGGTGAGTTCTGAATGGTGGCTCAAGGCACGATTATTTCGAGTTCAGGCGCCGCGTGCGCGAAGTGTCCGGGATTGCGTGTAACCACGCGGGTGGCCCCCTGGCGCCGCGCGAAAGTGGCGTGGAGTGAATCGTAAATTCCGCCCCCCATGATGCCCCGTTGGCGTGCCTCGGAGATGGCGGTGGCATAATCGGCCAGAGACAGCGCTTCAACCCGCACTACGGCTCTCAACCCCAGGGTCAATTCGGCCGCCGCTTCGGCGGGCACCTTGTAAAAACCGGTGAGCGTGGCAAAGGTTTCTGCCAAGGCGTGGGCGTCGCTCATCGGCGCCGCGCAGGCATCCAAGGCGCGCAGGCAAGCCGCATGCTGCGGATGTTTTTCCAGGACTGCGCCGACCAACTCCGAAGTGTCCAGAAAGGTCATCGCTCGTAGTGGCGCACCTGCTCCACCGCCTCCTCGATCGGCGTGGCGGGAACCTGGCCGGTCCAGACCTTGTGTTTTCCGCGCTGCACGATTTTGCCCCGGTTGGGCTGCACCTCGAGGATGATTCGTCCGGGCCCGGCGGAAACCCTCAGCTTTCCTCCGGGGAGGATGCCCGCCGCCCGGCGCAGATCGCGGGAGAGCACGATTCGACTTGAAGCATCCAGTTGTATGGTGGAAGTCATGCCATGACTATGGCACCGTGATGGCACGAAAGCAAGGGTCAAAAACTCCTCCGAGTTTGATGTCCCCCCTCAAGCCGTCGCCAAGGCTATGGCGCAAAGGGAGGACTGCCCGCGCTGCCATCCAGGACGCCGCATTGCTTTTCGATTGACGATTCTCCGGACACCGCGCAAGGTTTCGCGGCGTAATGGCAGGAATGAAGACCATTCTATTTGTTTGCACCGGTAATGTTTGCCGCAGCCCGATGGCCGAAGGACTTTTTCAGCACGCCGTCCGGGACCGCAAGGATTTCCAGGTTCTCTCGGCCGGCGTCGGCGCCGTGGAAGGCCAGCCGCCCAGCATCCATGCCGTGCGGGCGTTGCGCGAGCTGGGCATTGATATTTCCAACGTGCGCAGCCACACCCTGACCCGGGAATTGGTGGAGCAGGCGGATTATATTTTCGGGATGACCCACAGCCATGTGGATTCCATCAACGCGCTGTTTCCGCAGGCGATGGAGAAGACGTTTTTGCTGCGCGAATTTGACGAGACGCTGGATGACTTTGAGAAGGACATCGGCGATCCCATCGGCGGCTCCTACGAAACTTACGCCTATTGCCGCGACCAGATCGAGCAGGGGATTCTCTCCATGCTCAAATTCATGGAACAAACCGCCCAGACCCCGGAGGCGGCCGCCGCCGCGCCGGAGAGCCGCATCGCCCTCGGCTCCGATCACGCCGGCTTCGCCCTCAAGGAACATCTCAAGCAGCATCTGGAGGCGTCCGGGATTTCGCTGGTGGATTTGGGGACGCATTCCGCCGAAACCTGCGATTACACCGAATTTGGCCACGCGGTGGGCGAGCAGGTGGCGTCCCGGAAAAGCGTGTTCGGCCTGCTGGTGTGCTCGACGGGGATTGGCATCAGCATTGCGGCCAACAAAATCCCCGGCGCGCGCGCCGCGCTGGTGTTCGATGAGTCCATGGCCGCGCTCAGCCGCCAGCACAACAACGCCAATATTCTCTGCCTTGGGGCGGGAACCACCCCACCCGAACTGGCCGTCAAAATCCTCGACATCTTTCTGTCCACCTCTTTTGAGGGGGGCCGTCACGAGAGTCGTGTCAATAAAATGGAAATACTCAACCCCACCCCCGCCCCGCTCCGCCTGCGCAACGTGGACCCAGAAATCGCCAGCGCGCTCTTTCTGGAAAAACAGCGCCAGCAGGAAAACATCGAGCTGATCGCCAGCGAAAACTTTGTCAGCCCCGCCGTCCTGGAGGCGCAAGGCTCCGTGCTGACCAACAAATATGCCGAGGGCTACCCCGGCAAACGCTGGTACGGCGGCTGCGAGCACATGGACACGGTGGAGCGGCTGGCCATCGAGCGGGCGCAAAAAATCTTCGGCGCCGAGCATGTCAACGTCCAGCCCCATTCCGGCAGCCAGGCCAACATGGCGGTTTATTTTGCCATGCTCAAGCCGGGCGAGAAAATGCTGACGATGGACCTTTCCCACGGCGGCCACCTGACCCACGGCAACAAGGCCAATTTCTCCGGCCGCTTTTTTGAAATCGTCCACTACGGCGTGCGCAAGGAGGACGAGCGGATTGATTACGATCAATTGCAGAAAATGGCGCAGGAACACCGTCCGCGCATGATCACCGTCGGCGCCAGCGCCTATCCGCGCCTGATTGATTTCAAGCGGATGGGAGAGATAGCGCGGGAGGTCGGGGCCTGGTTGCTGGCGGACATCGCCCACATCGCCGGATTGGTGGCGGCGGGACTGCATCCCAGCCCGGTGGAACACGCCGATTTTGTCACCACCACCACGCACAAGACCTTGCGCGGGCCGCGCGGCGGGCTGGTTATGTGCAAGGAGAAATACGCCAAGGAGATTGACTCCCAGACCTTTCCGGGCATTCAAGGCGGCCCGCTCATGCATGTGATTGCGGCCAAGGCGGTCTGTTTCCAGGAGGCCTTGCAGCCGGCTTTTCGGGAGTATCAGGGGCAAATTGTCAAAAACGCCCAGGCCCTGGCCGAGGGCATGATCCACAACCGCTTCCGCCTGGTCAGCGGAGGAACGGACAACCACCTCATGCTGGTGGACGTGGGGTCGCGCGGCTTGACCGGCAAGGAATGCCAGATCGCCCTGGACCAAGCGGGCATTACGGTGAACAAAAACACCATCCCGTTCGAGACCCGCTCCCCTTTCCAGGCCAGCGGCATCCGGCTGGGGACCCCGGCCGTGACCACCCGCGGCCTGAAAGAGCCGGAGATGGCCGCGGTGGCGGACATGATCTGCGAAGTTTTGCTGGATATTAAGAACCTTGACACGGCCCACAAGGTAAGAGAACGTGTCCGTGAATTGACGGCAAAGTATCCCTTGCCATATTAAGAAAATTCAGGTTATATCCCGATGGGCCGCAGTGCGGAAGGGGTCCTGCCCGTGTCTTAAATCCGGCAATCCATTTTTACCATGCCTAGAGCAGCCACAAAAAAAGTTACAAAGAAAAGCGCCAAGACCGCCCCGCCCGGCCTTCCCGTCCCCCTCGATGCCGCCATGACCGAAGCGCCGCCGGAGCCGTCTGCCGCCCCGGAGGCTGCGCCGCACCAGCCGCCTGCCCCGGGCCGGCCGGCCCACCCCAAGGGCAAGGCCGCCCCGCCGCCGCCCGCCCAAATGAAACTGGAGCCGCCCACCCACGCTGTGGAATCCAGCGCGGAGGAGGAACCGCCCGTCCGCCCGGCCACGGGGCCTGCCGGCGGCGCCATGAACATCGCCAAACTCCAGGCCATGGCCATGGCCGACCTCAACCACATGGCCAAGGACATGGGCATCGAGAATTTTGGCACGATGCGCAAGCACGAGATTATTTTCCAAATCCTGCAAAAAAATGCCGAGCGCGCGGGGGTCCTCTTTTCCGAAGGCGTCCTGGAAATCCTGCCGGAAGGATTCGGCTTTTTGCGCTCGCGCAGTTTCAATTACCTGCCCTGCCCGGAAGACATTTACGTGTCCCCCTCCCAGATCCGCCGATTCGACCTGCAAACCGGCAATCTCATCGCCGGCCAGATCCGCCCGCCCAAGGACAAGGAACGCTTCTTTGCCCTGCTCAAGGTCGAGGCGGTGGACACGGAAGACCCGGACAAGGCCAAGGACAAGACTCATTTCGACAATCTCACCCCGTTGTTTCCCAACAAGCGCTACCTGCTGGAAACCTCGCCGGACGAACTTTCCACCCGCGTGCTGGACCTGGTCTGCCCCATCGGCAAAGGCACGCGCGGGCTGATCGTGGCCCCGCCGCGCACGGGCAAAACGGTCCTGATGCAAAAGCTGGCCAACGCCATCCTGAAGAACAACCCGGAAGCCTACCTCTTCATCCTTTTGATTGACGAGCGCCCCGAGGAAGTGACCGACATGGAACGCAGTTGCCGCGGGGCGGAGGTCATCAGCTCCACCTTCGACGAGCCGCCCGAGCGGCATGTGCAGGTGGCGGAGATGGTGATCGAAAAGGCCAAGCGCATGATCGAGCACAAGAAGGACACTGTAATTCTGCTTGACTCCATCACCCGCCTGGCCCGCGCCTACAACACCATCCAGCCGCATTCGGGCAAAATCCTTTCCGGCGGGGTGGACGCCAACGCCCTGCACAAACCCAAGCGCTTTTTCGGGGCGGCGCGCAACATTGAGGAAGGCGGCTCGCTCACCATCATCGCCACCGCGCTGGTGGACACCGGCTCGCGCATGGACGAGGTTATTTTTGAGGAATTCAAGGGCACGGGCAACATGGAGGTCAATCTGGACCGGCATCTGGTGGACCGGCGCATTTTCCCGTCCATCAACATTGAACTCTCCGGCACGCGCAAGGAGGAACTGCTCTACCATCCCGACGAGTACAACAAGGTGGTCATCCTGCGCCGCGCCCTGACCGGCGTGCCGCCGGTGGAGGCGATGGAACTGCTCCTGGGCAAGCTGAAAAAAATCCGCACCAACATCGAGTTCCTCCTCTCCATGCAGGTGAGTTGAGCGCGAGACCAAGAGAAGATTACCTGGACGGATTGCCTTCATTTTTCCCAAGCAGCCGGACCGCGAGCGCAAGGAGAATTACCATGGCAGCAAAAATGCAAACGGTTTCCAGCGTTTTAGAGGATTCATCCGGTTGCCCCGAAACAAGCGGTGAATTTGGATTCCAATTATTGATGTCATCCGGATCGCCGCCGCCGCTTTTGCTCTTCCCGTCCGGCCCGCACGAATATATGTCAAATAAATTCGTGTTATGCACGCCAGGGCAACGATACACGTAAGGATGGCCCCAGGGATCCATGGGCATCCGGGCAACATCCAGGTATTTGCGCCATTTCTCTGTTGGAACATTCGGTGGCCGGTGGATGAGAGCATCAAGCCCTTCCGCCGTAGTCGGGTATCGGCCACATTCATCGTCGAACATCTTCAACGCGAAGCTGAAATTAGCCAGGTCCGTTCTGGCGGATGGCGGCTCCGTTGCCCAACCTGATAGGGCCGAAACGGTCAATAAAAATACAAAGCAAAGAAATTTCATACCTAGGTTTAATGCCCTTCGGAAATTCCTGTGGGTTTTGACAGCCTGACGGCGCTTCGGGGCAGATAAGCGTCATTTCCTTCACAAAAAGCACCGGAAATAAAATTCGCTTGTATCTATGAGTTGACATCGGCGGCCGTCGCCAACGCCTTGGACTTCTCCAAAGGCGAGACCGTCGAGTGGACGGTCTTGGACCGTCGCCGCCTCTTGTTGGCCCGACGCCGAGTGCCCAAACCTCCCGCCATCACCCCCCCAAAAAAACATTCACCGCCGAAGTCACATGAATAAAAAAAACGCCTGCCATCCCGAACCCTCCCTCCCCCGCCCAAAGCGATCCGGACGCCAGCGGTTTCCTGGCGGCGCTGGGTGAGTTGATCTCCCCCAAAGCACTCCAGTCGCTGGCGGGCTGTCGCCGCAGCCCACGCGGACGCAAAGCCCGCGTGCCCTTGACTCAATTGCTGCCC
>JBEKVM010000203.1:0-14025 GCA_049513975.1 Verrucomicrobiota bacterium
TCCGCGGTTCAATTCTTTTTGGTTGCGGCCTGGCCGCGCTGCGTCTTTTGCGCCTTTTCGCGGCTGATGAGTTTTCAACTCGTAACATTTCCGGCAGAAAGCGAAAGAAGATTCCAGCCAGGGACACCCCGATCGCGGTCACAGAACGCCTCCAAACGGCCTTTCAACAGGTGACGCTTCCCTTTCGTTGTCGCGCCGGAATATGCGCTTTAGACAAGCCCAGCGGAGGCGGCGGGTGGCGCTGGGCGCCACACCGCCGCCTCTCGCTGTCGCCAGCGTGCCCGCCGTCCTGTCCGCCGTAGGCCAGGCGAAGGAGGAAGCCTTGGCGAAGGCGGGTTGTCACCACATCCGGCCGCAGAACCGGCGAGCAGTGGTGCTCGCTGTCCGGTTCTGCTCGTTCTACTTCGCCGCCGTGCCGCTCCGGTGTCACAGGCCCCCCTCCCGCTGGCGAACAGGAACCTTGTGAACTTGCGCGAAGTCGCCCGCCGCCGCCCTCTTGTTGAATTCATCAATGGCCTCCTGGGTGAGATATTGACGGCCCGCGATGTTGACCGTTTGGAGCCAGCCCTTTTTGCGCCAGCGCCAGGCCGTGCAGGCCGTGACGCCCACACGTTGAAGCCACTGTGAAAGGCTGATGATCGCACCGGGAGCCAGCGCGATTGAACCATGAACGGCGGACGGAACCCCGAGAGGTTTTCCCCAATCCGACGGCGAAGAAATTGTTGCTGTGTCCGACATGGACACAGACTACGATAACTACATACCGTCGTCAACCTTTATTTCTTTTTATTTCTTGCCCGGCGCATTTTCCTCTTTGGCCCCGGCAAACGCCGCCACCCATTGTTCCTTGATGCTCGGTTCTTTCCAGGGGGCCGCCCCGCCTGCCGTTGCAGCTTCACAAAAGACTCCAATTCGTTGGCCGAGAGCCACTTCTTTCCCAGCAGATCAATCGGATGCAAGGTTCCCTCTTTCACCAGGTCATTGACTCGCTGCTTGCTCACCCCCAGGACGGTGGCCGCACTGGCAAACGGCAGCAGACCGCCTTCCCGGCTCGTAATGGCACGAAGATTGCGAAAGACATCCAGAATGCCTTTCTTTACTTTCCGTTGCGGCAAATCGCCGGTTGCGGCGGCGGACGGGGTATCGGCTGGCTTCATCATGTCCAAAGGATAGTTTATCGGTTTATGAAGGTCAAGGGTTATTTTGCGCGTCATGCCGCCGCCACACTTCCGAGAACCACCGGCCCGAAATTGACCCGTTGCGCCTGCCGTTGCGCGTGCTCGTTCGACAGATGCCCATACACCTTGCCGATCAATACGCCGCCGTCCTGGTGGCCGACCCACTTGGCAATCGTCATGAAGTCAATCCCTGACATCACGCACATGGAGATAAAGAAGTGGCGGCACAGGTGGCAGGTGAAATCAGGAATCCCTGCTTTCTCGCGCGCTTTGGTCAGGGCCTTGTTCAGCGTCACGGTGGGCGCGTCAGCATCGCCCCGGCGAGGGGAAGGGAAGATGAAGTCCGAATCGGGCTGGCGTCGTTTCGCCATGTCGAAAAGCAGCGTCTTGAGCTTGGGGTTGAAATCCACGACCCGCGCCTTGCGGTTTTTCGTCTGGCCGTCACTGCCAAAGGTCAGTTGCCCATTGACCAGGTCCACACCCTGCCAGCGCAGCCGAAGCGTCTCAGACCATCTGCCGCCGCTGTAGGCCATCATTTGAATGAAGTCGGAGAGCATATGACCCGTCATCGGCACTTCCGCAACAGCCGCCTGACAAATGCGGTCAATCTCATCCGGTGTGACCAGCCGCCGCTTTTTGGCCTCTTGATGCAGCCACTGGACGCCCTCGATTTGCAGACCGGCCAGAAGCCCCTCAGCAATGGCGTGACGCAGCACGTTGCGGAGTGTGACGATTTCCAGGTTGATGCTGCGCCCTGACATGCCCTGCCCCTTGCGCGCGGCCATGTAACGCATCACGACCGCCTTTGTGATCTCCTTGATGCGCAATTCGCCGATCACCGACACCAGGGCGTTGATACTTGTGCGCTCCCGATGAATCGTGTTTGCGGTCTTGTTTTTCAGCGCCTCACAGTAATCCAGGTATTGCTTGGCGTAATCGCCAAAGGCCGGCGTGCGTTTCGGGGAGAGCTTGAGTTCGTTATCTTCGCGTTTGCCCTTGAGCTTGTTCATCACCTTGACCGCATCGGGCACGGTGGACACCGGCTTGCCATCGGCATCCTCAAGGCGGACGCGCCGCACCATTTTCTTGCCTGTGGCCTCATCGTCAATGGTGAGTTGCGCGTAAAAGGCTTCGTTGCGCTCCCAAAGGCCCCGCACTCTGCGCTTGCGTTGGTCAAAGACCTTGGCGTATTGTCCTGAACCATGTTGATGAACTGTGACAGATTGGTTGCCGGTAGTGCTTGCGGTTGCATTGCATTTCATGCCGTAACACTAGCACAACCACTAGCACAACGTCAATTTAAATATTTCGTTTGCGTCGTAAGTGCTTGCAAATGAATGGTTGGCAGGATAGCTCAGTTGGTAGAGCAGAGGACTGAAAATCCTTGTGTCCCCGGTTCAATTCCGGGTCCTGCCACCATTTCTTAAATTGGTGTGCCTCAATTGATTGCGTGGGTTCTTATCCTTCGGGGTATTTTGTTCAAAAAAAACTCGCTGTTCCCTTTTTGTCCCTCTTTTGGAGTTCTGAGCATCGGTTTGCAAGGGTGTAACCCGGCCGGGTTGGCTAACGTCATTATCCGGGAACGAAATCGGGCACGAATTGGCTTTTGAAACCAAGGGGGATGCGGCAGTATGCTCCCGGAAAACTTGATCATTTTGAACGACATAAAATCAAACGAGCCTGACGGTCTGCGGGAATCGCGCCGGATTCTCCCGGCGATGCTGCTCCTGTTCATCGGCAGCGGTTGCGCCGCGCTGATCTATGAGATCGTCTGGCTGCAGCTCCTGCAATTGGTCATCGGATTGACCACCGTTTCCCTGGGCGTTTTGCTCGGCGCCTACATGGGCGGAATGTGCCTGGGCAGTTATCTCCTGCCCCGGCTGGTTTCGGCGCGGCGTCATCCGTTGCGCGTTTATGCCTTGCTCGAACTGGGGATCGGTGTGATCGGCATCGCCATTTTGTTCGGGATGCCCTGGGTCGCGCAAATCTACACCGCCGTGGGCGGGAGCGGCTTCGGGGGAATCGTCGTCCGTTGTCTGGTCGCCGGGGTCTGTTTGGTTCCTCCCACCCTGCTCATGGGGGCGACGCTGCCCGCCATGTCGCGCTGGGTCGAGACCACGCCGCAGGGGATTTCCTGGCTCGGATTTTTTTACGGAGGCAACATTGCCGGCGCGGTTTTCGGCTGCCTCTTCGCCGGTTTCTACCTGTTGCGGATCCATGACATGGCCTTCGCCACCTGCGTCGCCGCCAGCATCAATGCCGCGGTCGCTTTGCTGGCGCTGGGTTTGGCGGCGCTGACTTCTTTCAAACCGGCGGCAGAGGTGATCGTTACTCACGGCGCGACGTCCGCCCTCGCCAAGGCTATGGCGGACAAGGAGTCTCGCCCTGCCGGGGCGGCGATGAAGGGATTTGGCGCGGTTTATCTTGCCATCGCCTTGTCCGGCCTGGCCGCCCTGGGGGCGGAGGTGGTTTGGACGCGGCTCCTGGCCCTGATGTTGGGCGCGACGGTTTATACGTTTTCGATCATCCTGGCCGTGTTCCTGGCGGGGCTGGGGCTGGGCAGCAGCCTCGGGTCGGTGGTGGCGCGTCTGACGGCGCGGCCGCGCCTGGCTTTTGGCGTCTGCCAACTGCTCCTGGCCGGGGCGGTGGCTTGGACCGCCTGGATGATTACCGGCTCGCTGCCGAACTGGCCAATCAACCCGCAGATGCCCGGCACCGGTCCGTGGTACATCTTTCAGTTGGATATAGCGCGTTGTCTGTGGGCCATTCTGCCCGCGCCGCTTTTGTGGGGCGCCAGTTTTCCTTTGGCGTTGGCGTCTGTGTCCTCGCGGGGGCAGGATTCCGGCCGGCTGGTAGGCGGAGTTTATGCGGCCAACACCGTGGGCGCGATTCTGGGTGCGCTGGGGTTCAGCCTGCTTTTGATTCCCCTGGCCGGCACGCAGGCGGCCCAGCGGGTGTTGATTTTATTGTCGGCCGTGTCCGGGCTGGTCGTGCTGGCGCCACTGCTCTGGCGCAAGACCGCGCCCGCCGGCCCGGCGCAGGAAGCTCCGCTCGGAGCGGCGGGCGCCGTGGGGATGTGCGGGGCGCTGGGGCTGGCGGTTTTGCTGGCGTGGCATGTGGGCGTGTTGCCGTGGGGGGTGGTTGCTTATGGGCGTTTTGTGGCGACCTATGGCGGTCAGTTGGCCCCGGGCATTATCGAGGAAGACAAGGTCCCTCAAGGAGACAGCGGCTTCAACACTTATTGCGAGTATGTGGGCGAAGGTCTCAACGGCACGGTCGCGGTGACGATGCGAACCACCGACAAGGTGCGCAGCTTCCACTCCGCGGGCAAAGTCCAGGCCTCCAACGACCCGCGCGACATGCGGCTGCAGCGGATGCTCGGGCACATTTCCGCGCTGGCCTTCCCCAATCCGACCAATGTTCTGGTGGTCGCTTGCGGAGCGGGGGTGACGGCCGGCTCGTTTATTCCCCACACCAATATCCAGCGCATTGTCATCTGCGACATCGAACCGCTGGTGCCCGATCATGTCACGCCCAGGTTCAGCAAGGAGAATTACAGCGTGGTGGATAACAAGCGCGTGCAGATGGTGCATGACGACGGCCGCCATTACATCCGAACGACGAAGGAAAAATTCGATGTCATCACTTCGGACCCGATTGATCCCTGGGTCAAAGGCTGCGCCGCGCTAAACACGGTGGAGTATTACCAGATGTGCAAGGCGCACCTGAATCCCGGCGGCGTCATGTCCCTGTGGATTCCGTTTTATGAAAGCAATTCGGAGACGATCAAAAGCGTGCTGGCCACTTTTTTCAAGGTTTTCCCCAACGGGATTGTGTGGAGCAACGACGAAAACGGAGCGGGTTACGATGCCGTGTTGTTCGGACAGGTCGAGCCGACGGTGATTGACGTGGACCAGTGGCAGGAGCGACTGGACCGGCCGGAAAATGCCGCGGTCCGCCAATCGCTGGAGGATGTCGGCTTCCACAACGCGGTGGATTTGCTGGCCACTTATGCCGCCCGCGCGGCCGATCTGGGCGATTGGATGAGCAACGCGCAAATCAACACCGACCGCAACCTGCGTTTGCAGTATCTGGCCGGCCTGTCGTTGAACAACTATCAGGAAACCAAAATACTCAACGAGATCACCCGCACTTACCAGTTCCCCGAGAATTTATTTGTCGGCGCCGGCGCCCGCGTGCGCCTGCTGGAAGAGCGGTTGAAAATCCGCAAACCGGCGGCGGCGCCGTGAGCGCCAGCCGGCGCACGGGACAAAAATCAGCACTGGTTTGGACCGGCGAAGAATAGGGTACATGGGACGCAAGGGACGAATGCATTGAAAGGTTTTGTCTTGCGCCTGCCACTGCGTCTCTCCCGTCTTTGGGCTTTGCAAGTTGGGTGTTCGACTTTAAATTGCGGGCATGTTCGATTCTTTGAGCCAGAAGCTGCAGAACGCGTTCCGCAATCTCCGCGGGCTGGGCAAAATCTCCGAGGCCAACGCGGGGGAGGCCCTGCGCGAGGTGCGCCTGGCGCTGCTGGACGCGGATGTCAATTTCCAGGTGGCGCGCGATTTCATCGAGGAGGTGAAACGCAAGGCGCTGGGGCAGGAGGTGGTGCAGAGCGTCCAGCCGGGGCAGCAGATCATCAAAATTATACATGACGAGCTGGTGAAGCTGCTCGGCTCGACCCATGCCGGGCTGGCCTTGAGCGGCAATCCGGCCTGCCTGATCCTGGCGGGCCTGCACGGTTCGGGGAAAACCACTTCCAGCGCCAAGCTGGCCCGCTGGCTGCAAAAGCAGGCGCGGCAGACTTTGCTGGTGGCGGCGGACGTGTACCGGCCGGCGGCGATGGATCAATTGGAAACTTTGGGCCGGCAAATCGAGGTGCCGGTTTTTGCGCTCAAGGGGGAAACGGACGTTTTGAAGATCGCCCGCCAGGCGCTCGATTTCGCCCGGCAGAACCACCGCGACACGCTCCTCTTCGACACCGCCGGGCGGTTGCAAATTGACCAGCCGCTGGTGCAGGAACTGGTGCGGCTGCGCGACCTGATCCAGCCGCAGGAAATCCTGCTGGTCCTGGACGCGGCCACGGGGCAGGAAGCGGTCCATGTGGCGACGCACTTTGACCAGGCCCTCCACATCACCGGGGCCATCCTGACCAAGCTGGATGGCGACGCCCGGGGCGGGGCGGCGCTGAGTTTGAAGGCGGTGACGGGCAAGCCGATTAAATTCATCGGGACCGGGGAGAAGCTGGACGAATTCGAGCCGTTTCACCCGGAGCGGATGGCGTCGCGCATTCTGGGCATGGGCGACGTGGTGAGCCTGGTGGAAAGGGCGGCGGAGGCGGTGGATTTGGACGAGGCCAAGCGGATGGAGGAAAAGATGCGCAAGGGCCAGTTTTCGCTGGACGATTTTCTGGAGCAAATGCGGGCGATGAAGAAGCTCGGCTCGCTGGAAAGCCTGGTGGGAATGTTGCCGGGCGGGGCGGAGGCGATCAAACGGGTGGACATGAACAAAAAGGAAAAGGAATTCAAGCACATGGAGGGGATCATTTGCGCGATGACGTTGCAGGAGCGGCGCGCGCCGCAAATCCTCAACGCCAAACGACGCATCCGGATTGCCAAGGGCAGCGGGGTGCAGGTCTCCGAAGTCAACAATTTGCTCAACCATTTCAACCAGATGCAGCAGGCCATGAAGAAAATGGGCAAGTTTCAAAAGATGATGGGGCGGATGGGAGGGATGCCGGGGTTCAAGGGTTGAGCGGATAACCGTTTTCAATGGGGACGCGATGTGGCAACTTTTGAGTCCAATCACCGATGATATGGTGAAAATAATCCCACCTTTTCGAGCGCCGGTCTGGTTGTGGCCGGGGATTTTGCTTTTGGCCGGCTTTGGCATGTCTTGTTTTGCGCAGGCGCCGGTAACCAACGGCCTGGTGGCGCGGTGGCCGGGCGATGGCAACGCCAAGGACAGCGCCGGGCACTTTGACGGGCAGGTTTCTGGAGGGTTGCGTTACGGGCCGGGACCGACGGCCGGGACCGACGGGGAAGGCGTTTGAGTTCAATGGCGGCGATGCCCAGGTTGATTTCGGCACCAATATCGGAAACTTCGGCACGCGCGATTTCACCATCGCCTACTGGATGAAAACGGATTCCAAATATCACCATGAGGCGTTTTTAGTGAAGAGGGCGCAATGCGATGGGGAGTTCAGATTTTTGGAAATTGAAATGGGCGAAATCGGCGCTGCGGGGAGTTATCCGCCCACCGGCACCGTTCGGATTACGCTGGAGCATGAAGGCTACGGGCCGTGGTTTTACCTGGCTTCCAGCCACCCGGTGAATGACGGCCAATGGCACCATATCGTGTGGGTGAGACAATCCACCAGTTCCGGGAGCATCACTTGCCTAGTCTATTTGGATGGCGCTCTCGACAACTCAAAGCCCTGTCCAGAGATTGACCTTTCCAATCCGTCGCCGTTGATCATGGGTCACAGCGTCTGCGAGTGCTGCGACGGATGCCGCCCCTACAACGGCGCGGCGGCGGAGTTGCAGATTTTCAGCCATGCCCTTACGGCGGAGGAAATTTTCACCATTTATAAAGCGGGGAACCCGGAAAAGTGACAAAATGAAAAAAATAACACCGTCCCTGCGTGGGCCGGCTTGGTTCCGGCCGGGGATTTTGTTTTTGGCCGGCTTTGGCATGACTTGTTTCGGGCAGGCGCCGGTAACCAACGGCCTGGTGGCGCGGTGGCCGGGCGATGGCAACGCCAAGGACAGCGCCGGGCACTTTGACGGGCAGGTTTCTGGAGGGTTGCGTTACGGGCCGGGACCGACGGCGCCGGAAACTTTGGGACACGCGATTTCACGATCGCTTACTGGATGAAAACGGATTCCCAGAGTTCGCAGCAGGCCTTTCTAAGCAAAAGGGCGACGTGCGATGGCGCCGGCCCCTTCTGGGATATTCGCATCGGCGGCGGATACAGCCAGAATCCGCCCACCGGCGTCCTTCACATTGAATTCGCCCCGGGAGGATACAAGCCTCCTTATGATTTATTTTCCAGCCGCCCGCTGAACGACGGCCAGTGGCATCACATCGCGTGGGTGAGACAATCCACCAGTTCCGGGAGCATCGCCTGTCTGATCTATGTGGACGGCGCTCTCGACAACTCAAAGACCTATCCGGAGGCGGTTGACCTGGCGAATCAGTTGCCTTTGGTCATGGGCCGGGACGTCTGCGAGGGCTTCGACGGCACCACCCCTTACAGCGGGTCCGCGGCAGAACTGCAGTTCTTCAGCCATGCGCTCTCGGAGGAGGAAATTCTCACCCTTTACAAGGCGGGGAAACCAGGAAAGTGAGCGCCGGCGAGCTTGGCAAGCTCATGGCCGGGGCGCAGCCCCACCAGAATCCAGTCTTCAAGCGTCGAACGCAGTTCTACCTCGCACTGCTTGAGCGTTTTTCCGAACACAATCACCCCGGCGAGTTTTTGATCTTGCCTGCGAACGATCCGTCTTCCAATTTGTCGTAGTTGGCCAACGCCATGGCCGCTTCAATATAGGCTGTCAGCACATGGGTCATCGCAATCACCACAGACGACATCACGGGATTTTGTCGAGGCCATTTGTTCCGCCCGACCCGGACGAGATCCACCGCTTACAGCGGCGCGCCCACATTGATCTTGTGCTTCAAACAATAGGCTCCGTTGGCGGCGTATTTTTCGGCCCAGTATTTCAGGTTGGCTCGTTCTTCCAGGGTCAGCGCGCGCGCGACTTTGGCGGGGACGCCGAGGACGAGAGAGCCTTCCGGAATTTTGGTGTGTTGCGTCACCAAGGCCCTGGCTCCGACCACGCATTGCGCGCCCACTTCCGCTCCGTCCAAAATCACCGCCCCCATGCCGATGAGGCACTCGTCGCCCACGGTGCAGGCGTGAACAATGGCCCCATGGCCGACGGTGACGTAATTGCCCACCAGGCACGGCAATTCATCGGCCAGATGGAGGACGGCGTTGTCCTGGATGTTGGTATGGTGGCCGACGACAATGCGGTTGATGTCGCCGCGCAAGACGGCATGGTACCAGACGCTGGCGGCATGGCCCAGGGTGACGTCGCCCAGCACCACCGCGCCTTGGGCAATATAAACATTGTCGCCCAACACCGGTCTTTTGCGCAGGAAAGTGTCGAGCTGGCTGGCGAGCTGGCTTGATATATTCACGGTTTGGCGTAAATGTTAAACGGTTCGACGGCTCGCGCCGAGGGCGGACCGGAGAGGCATGTTAATGGTGAATTTGAAATTTTGAAACGCAAAAATTAAAACCGAGCCGCGTTATGCCAAAAGATGAGCCGGGCCGCGCGCCCAAAGCCAAGCGCCGAAGAAAGCTGCTGCCGCGCTCCTTCAAGGACCTCACGCCCAGCAAGCATTTCAATCCGCGGACCTTTTTCTACGAGCTGGTCTGGAAAGCATTATTGACCCGGCGCACGGGCGAAAATGTCCGGCCCAGATTTCCCAAGCTGGCGCGCGGGCAGGCGGCCCTGACCTGGATCGGGCACGCTTCTTTTCTGGCACAGTTCACGGATTTGAACGTGCTGATCGATCCCAATTTCGCCAACTGGCTCTTTCTGTTGAAGCGCATCCGGCGGGCCGGGCTGAAAATCCAAGACCTGCCTCCCATTGATCTGGTCCTGCTCACCCACGCCCATTTCGATCATTTCCATCGTCCCACCTTGCGCCGGCTGAACTCTCCCAAAATCGCGATTGTGCCGTGGGGCGTGGGCGATTTGGCCAGGAATCTGGGGTTCGGGCGCATCATTGAACTGCAATGGTGGGAAAGCTTTTCCCATCAGGGTTGGAAAGTCACGCTGACGCCCTCCAAGCACTGGGGCGCGCGGATTCTGCGGGATGATCACCGGGGTTACGGCGGCTTTTTGCTGGAGCATCAGGGCCGGCGAATTTATCACGCGGGGGACAGCGCTTATTTCGGCGGTTTCAGGGAGATTGGTCAAACCAGCCCCCCGGAAGTGGCGATGCTGCCGATCGGAGCCTATTATCCGGATACCTTCCGTCACGTTCACATGGGGCCGGACGAAGCCATTAAAGCCTTCCGCGATCTCCACGCCCAGTGGCTGGTGCCGATGCATTACGGAACCTTCCGGCTTTCTTTTGAAGACATGGACGAACCGCCGCGCTGGCTTCGGCAATTGGCCGTCGCCCACGGCTTGAGCCAACATTTGAAAATCCTCCAAGAAGGAATCCCGATGGTGTTCTGACGATTGCGAATTTCGGATTGCCCATTGCCAATTGAACTGAGGATGATGCCTGGTTTTTCCCGACAGAATGCAGCGTCAAAGTTTGGTTGACGACACAATGGACTGTGGGTGTGGGGGCAGAGGACACATCCTGTGGGATGCCCCATTTTAGGCCGGCCCAAGACGAAAAAGATGCGGTTTAGGCCGGAAATGCCCTATTCCGGGACGCAAAAGTGACGATTTTGGAATATTGCAAGTGGTTTATTGTAAAGGATTTGTATCAAAAAATGAAAAATATTCCAAAAATTGCAAAAAAACTTGTTGCCAAACGGGGTGGTTTTGCCTATTTTCCGCCCTAATGCACCGTTTTGGTGCGGGTGGGTAAATTGTCTTTTACCCCCAAAAAAGCGCATAAAAACGAATCAACGACAACAATGCAGGAGGAACTGATTGATGAAAATAAATAAATGGACATTAGGTTTGGCCGCCGTAGGGCTGGTCAGCCTCACCCCTGGTCTGCGCGCTGCCGATACAGGGCCAACCCCGGTACCGGTGACCGCTCTGACGGCAACCACCATCAGTGGATATGTTGACACGTCGGCGGTATGGAACCCGGGCACCGGCAACGCCAATCCCGCGCCCTACGCGTTCAACGGCGCCAAACAAGACGGATTCAATCTTGACTCGGTTGACGTCAAGATTTCCAAGCCCCTGGACGAAGGAAAATTGTCCGCGGGTTACACGCTGGAGTTGATGTACGGGCCGGATGGGGCCGCGGCACTTGGCGGTTCATATCCTATTCGCCAGGCCTTCGTTGACTTGCGTGCCGATATCGGCAACGGCTTGGACTTCCGGGTTGGCGCATTTGACAACCTTCTTGGTTATGAATCCACCGACGACTACAAGAACCCGAACTGGTCGCGCTCGTATGGCTATACCATCGAGCCCACCGAACACACCGGTGTTTTGGTGTCGTATAAATTCAGTGACTGCTTCACCGCCCAAGCCGGCGTCGTCAATAATATCAGCACCCCCAGTGTTTTTGGTATTAACGACCGCAACTTCAGTGGTCACGGTTTCGGCGCTATTGAGAGCAAAAAGGGCATCGTGAGCTTGATCAGCCTGACCGCTCCGGACAGTTGGGGATCGCTCAAAGGCTCGGGGCTTTATGCGGGCGTGGATTATGGTCCTGGCAATGCCGTTCAAAACCTGAACGGGGCGGGTATTCCCGGACACGTGGTGGATAAAACCCACCTCTATATCGGAACGACCGTCATGACGCCTGTCACAGGCCTTACGTTAGGCGCGGCATGGGACACGGTGAACAACTCGGACCTGGGGGGTATTGGCGCTTTTGAGGGCTATGCCTCGACGATAGCTACCTACCTGTCGTACAAAGCGTCGGATAAACTCACCCTCAATTCCCGCGCTGAATATGCCCACGGCTCGGCGTTTGACAACATCTTGATTGTTAATCCAGCGTACGCAGCAGTCAGCGGCCTGCCGCAGGAATCCAAAGTGCTGGCGTTTACGGAAACCGTCCAGTATCAACTGTGGGACAATGTGATCAGCCGGCTGGAGTTTCGTTGGGATACTTCCGCCGACGGCACTCCCCACTTCGGTGGCACTGTCGGGGGTTCTCCGCTCAAGAACAACGAGATCACGATCGCGGCCAACGTCATCTACAAATTCTAAGTTGACTTGGAATCATTCGACCCCTCCCGCGAAAAACGGGAGGGGTTTTTTGTTGACAGCGTGGGCGGGCTGGCGCGCGCCCGGCCGGATTCCCCTTTTCAACTGCGCTCCGCGCCGGAGAGCGGACAGAATATTTCGTGTTTGCCATTCCAGGCCAAGGGGTCCTGCACCGAAATGGCATCCATCACCCAGCCATCGTCGGCCCAACCAAGGCGTATCGCACAGAGCGCGCCCTTTTTGTCCCTGGCATAGAAGATATTGGCATAGCCGTTGGTCTGGAGAAACCCCGCCCCGCCGGTTCCCTGCCGCTGAAGGAGCGCGAGGGCCGCGGTCACCGTCCCTTCCACTTTGGTTTCGCCCCCGAGTTCCGCAATGATGGGGCCGTCGGGCGAGAGGCGCAGCAGCTTGTATTTGCGGTACGTTGTCCCAGGAATCGGGTTTTCGGTCTTGTCGAAGAACCGGCTCTTGAATTCGTCCCAAATGGTGGCGAATTTCACCGCGTGGTTCTTTTTGAAAAAATCCCGGATGACAAGCGGCGTCGTGGTGGCGGAAACAATGGCAGTTTCCAGAGGCTGAAGAAGGGGTGGTTTGACATCGGGTTGGTCAGGCATAAAAGTTATTTCTCCTTGCCTGGGGGAGCGGCGCCGGCGGCCTCGGTCATGGCGGCCTTGGCTGGCGGCCGCTCTGCTCCGGGGTGGGCGGGGGATTCAACGTTCAATCGGTACCCCACCTTGGCCTCCGTCACCAGCAAGGCAGGCTTGGCGGGGACCGCTTCGATTTTTTCGCGCAGATAGGTCATGTAAACATAAAGGTACTTGGTTTTCTCCCGCCGACCCGGCCCCCAGACCGCTTCCATGATTTGAGGATGGGTGAGCACCTTGCCGGCATTGCGGACAAACACCCGCAGCAGCGCGTACTCCGTCCCGGTCAATTTCAGCAGTTTGCCGTTGACTATGACGCTGCGCGAGGCCAGGTCCACCGTCAGCGGCCCGCTTCTAAAAACAGGCTCCGCGTTTGCCCGCTGCGCATGTCGTTGAGCCACGCGCAGTCGCGCCAGCAGTTCATTGGTGGCAAATGGTTTGGTCACGTAATCATCCGCCCCCGCGTCCAGCGCCGCCACCTTGTCCTCCTCCCGGTCGCTCTCGGACAAAACGACCACCGGAACGGAACTCCACTCGCGCAGGCGCTTCAGCACGGTCTGCCCGTCCATATCGGGCAGGCCGAGATCCAGCAGGATGATTTCCGGTCGGCATTGCACGGCCTCGACCAATCCCTGCTCCCCGGTTTTGGCTTCATAAACCCGGTACCCTTGGCCTTCCAGCATGATGCGCAGAAGGCGGCGCATTTGCCGTTCATCATCAATGATGAGTGCCACGACAGATTTGTCGGCCCGCTCGCTCACACCGTGGCAGCGAATGCCGTTGTTGACTTTTTCGCCAGCCCCGGTGCTGTCTGTTGTCTCCGGTTCAATCGCATGGGTTCCGTTAAGATGGAATTCGGACCGCAAGTCCTGTGCCACAAAGGTGGCTGCGTTGTCACGAAGGTTTAACTATTTAACGGATTTATGATGGCACCCGCCCCCTTCTTTATTCTGCCTTAATATTTCGCCAGAAGATGCTTGGAAAGTCGCAATCTGACCAAAACGAACCAACCGCAATGTTAACATAATGTCAAAAATTGTATTATTATTGTCATTATTCTGTAAGATAATAATCTTTTTAATTTGTAATTCATTGTGGATCAGGATGTTACACGCTGCCCATTAAACCGCTGGCATTGACTTTGCTATAGCCATGTTAATGGCACGTGCCCTGGAAACGCAGTTGCAAATGGTTTCGAGCCGGGATCGTTGGCGGTGTTGCGCCGGTCGCGCAAGGCAAAACCGCCTTCCCGGAATCAAAACCCTTAATAACGAG
>JBEKVM010000204.1:0-6241 GCA_049513975.1 Verrucomicrobiota bacterium
TCGTAATCGATGTTGACGAAGCGTGCAGCCATATATTTGCATTGACTGACCGCTTGGCCCCTCGCCCTGTTCAAATCATTTCAAAAAATCTTCGCCCAAAGTCCGACAGGCTGCTAGCCGCGACAAAAAAAGCTGGCGGTAATGCCCCAGCCTTGGGAGGCAGGGCGCTCACTCGATGCGCGCCGCGGCGGGCAGCGGAGTGCCCGCCCTACCTTTCCCGCGCACTCAAAACTGACCGGTGACAACCTGCGGCGCTTTGATCTTGCCCCCGGCCGCCTGCGCCGGGCAGATTCCACGCCACATGAAAGCGGCGCTTACAGCATTCCTGCTGCTGGCCACCTGGGCCGGCCCGGCCCGGGCCGGGGTCAACCGCCTGGAACGCATCGCCGTCTCCGGGGCGGATTACGTGCGGCTAGGGGAATGGGCGGATGACGCCGGACTGACCATGATCTGGCGCAAGAACGAAGATACCATCGAACTGACAAACCAGTCCGCCAGCATCCGAATGCAAACCGACTCGCGCAACGCGCGGAAATCGCAAATCTGCGGCGTCACGGTCTGGCTCTCCCTGCCGGTCATCCAGCGCGGAGGCGTCCCCTGGATTTCGCTGGTGGATGTGCAGACGACCCTGCAACCGGTCTTGTTTCCGCAGAAGTCGCGCGCGCGCATTCACACCATTTGCCTGGACCCGGGCCACGGCGGCAGCGATCCGGGCGAGATCGCGAGCGGCAACATTGAAAAAAAATATAATTTACTGCTTGCCCTGGCCGCGCAAAAGCTTTTGCAGGCGGAGGGTTTCAAGGTCGTTTTCACCCGGACCAACGATGTTTATGTGGATCTCCCGGAGCGCCCCGCCCGGGCGGCCAGGGCGGGCGCCGACCTGTTTGTCAGCCTGCATTACAACTCCGGTCCCCAGTCGCTCCGCGGGGTGGAAGTCCACTGCCTGCCTCCGGCCGGGATGAAATCGAGCAATGGCGGGTCGGGGCAGGCGGTCAGTCCCGGAAACGCCGCCGACGACCGCAACATTCTCCTGGCGTATCAAGTTCTCAAATCCATCACCACCGCCCTGCCTTTTGAGGACATCGGAGTAAAGCGGGAGCATTACAAGGTTCTGAAAGAGGCCCGCATGCCCGCCATCCTGATCGAGGGCGGCTTCATGACGGACCCGCAGGACGCGGAAAAAATATATGACGCCGAAATCCGCCAGCGCATGGCGCGGAGCATTGTGAATGGAATTCTGGCCTACAAGAAAGCCGTGGAGGAAAGCAGCCCGGTGGCCGCTCCGGGGAGTTTGCAAGTCAAATTGCCGGGTCGTCCGTCGCCGGCGCCGGGCCGCGATTAAGATAGATCCGTCCGAGGGTGAGCAGCGGCCCCGTCATGGCCGTGGTGACCAGGGCCATCACGACCAGCATCGTGAAAACCGGCGGGGAGAGAATCCCCAAATCCAGGCCCAAATTAAGCACGATCAATTCCACCAGGCCGCGAGTGTTCATGAGCGCGCCCAAGGCAAACGCGTCATGCCAGCCGAGGCCCGTCCAGCGCGCCGCCAGCATGCTGCCGCCCATTTTGCCCAGCGTCGCCGCCACGATGATGCCCGCGCAAAGGGTCCAGCCTTCCCAGCCATGCAGCAGGCCCAGTTGCGTGCGCAATCCGGTGAAGGCAAAGAAGAGCGGGAGCAGCAGGGCCGAACTGAAATTCTCCAATTTCCCCCGCAGTTGCGCGCGAAATTCCGGCCGGGCCGGCATGACCACGCCCGCGAGAAAGGCCCCGAAGAGCGCGTGAATCCCGATGACCTCGGTGAAGAGCGCCGCGGAAAACACCAGCATCAGCATCGCCACAACCACGCCCCGGCCCGGAGCCGCCGCCATCTGCGGCCGCGCGCTCAGGAAATGATTCAGCCACGGTTTGACCAAAAAGCTCATCGCCGCCAGGAAGGCGAGAGCCAAAACCAGGGTGACCACCAAAGTGTCCAGGCCCCCGGCTTTCACCACCGCCACCACAAACGCCAGAACGCACCATGCCGTAACATCCCCGATGGCCGCGCAAGTCAGGGCCATGCTGCCCAGAGGGGTCCTGGTCAGGCCGCGATCCTGCAGGATGCGCGCCAGCACGGGAAAGGCCGTGATGCTCATGGCAATCCCCAGGAAGAGGCCGAAGGGAAGAAAAGAGACCCCGGGCGGGGCGAAGGAGCGAAAGAGAAACAGGGCCACCACCACTCCAAGAAAGCAGGGAAAAATAATACTGACATGACTGACCATCAGGGCGGTGTTGGCATGGCGGCGCGCCTGTGGCAAATCCAGTTCCATTCCCACGAGGAACATGAACAGGATCACCCCCACCTGGCTCATGATACTCAAGGCGCCCAGCGAATCGGCTGGAAAAACAAACTGGAAAAAAGCCGGCCACAATCCTCCCAGCACCGAGGGCCCCAAAACCAGGCCGGCCACCATTTCGCCGATGACGGACGGTTGCCCAGCCCGCCAAGCCAGCGCCCCAAAAACCCGGGCCAGCAGAACAATGAGGATCAGTTGCACCAGCAGCCGGCTGAGCGGCTGGCGCAAGTTGTCGCGCAACGCCAGGGCCGCCTGGGTCAGACCCGCCTGCGGATTCATCATGGCCGGCGCGGCCCCGCGGGCCGGCTCCAATTGTTTCCCCGCCCGAAGGGCAAAGAAAATTCCGGTCCCGAAGACCACGAGGACCAAAACATAAACCAGCGCGATTTTCCTCATAATTACGGAGGAAAGACCGTCTGGAACACGGCGCGGATGGCGGCGCGGATTTGCTTCAGCTCTTTCATAAATTCGGCCGCGCTGTTAAAACCGCAGCGCGTGGCGACACGGCAGAGCGGCGCGTCCTCATCGGGCAATTCGGTTTCCGGCTCAAAACTCCAGAGGCGGAGGATGCCTTCCATGCGGCGAAGCCGGGCGTAGTTCTGGAGGAGGGATTGCCCGGCGGCGGAAGGGAGCAGGCCCTCATCCACGGCGCGGCGCAAGGCTCCGAGGGTGTTCGGCTCCAGCCAGCCCGCGGTCAAACAAAATGTCTGCGCCAGGAATTCCGCGTCCATCAGCCCGCCCGCGCCGGTTTTGATGGCCAGATGGTCCCGGCCCGGCGTCGTGCGCTCCTGGAGCGTGCGGCCGCGCATGCGGGCGATTTCTGCCTTCCAGGCGGGGGTGTAGGCGGCCAGGCCCGACAGCGGTCTGGAGGCGGGGGAGGAAGGAAGCACAAAACCGGCGGCGACGTTTTGCGGGGTGAAGTTGGCCAGGGCAGCGGCCAGTTGCTGAAATTGCGCGCCGAGGGTCATGTCGCCGGCAACGGGGCGGGCGCGGGTCAGGGCCTGGATTTCCCAGAGGGCGGCCCGGCGGCGGTAGTAATCTTCGCAGACCTCGAGGGTGTTGACGAGCAGGCCCTTCTCGCCATCCGGACGCAACCGTGTGTCAATGCGAAAAACAAGGCCAAGCTCGGTGGGGCGGGCCAGGAGATCCATCACCCCGGCCGCCAGGTTCTGGCAGGCGGGAAGGTTTTTCGTGCCGGAGGGGGCCACAAAAAGAACGTCCAGGTCCGAGCCGTAGCCGACCTCGGCCCCGCCCAATTTGCCCAGGCCGATGATGGCGAAGGGCGCGGCGGCCAGGCGCTGCTCGCGGCAAACCACTTCCAGGGCATACTGCAGGCAGGCGGCGGCCAGGGCGGAAAGCTCCAGCAGGTTCTGCTCGAAATCGGCCAGGCCCAATATGTCGCGCAGCCCGATCCGCATCAATTCCGCTTCGTGATAGCGGCGCAACCAGCGGAATTGATCCTTGTCGTCCAGGCCGTAGCGCAGGTCATGGAGGGTTTCCCCGGCGGTTTTCTGGCGGCGCAACCGCCCGCTGTCTTCCAATTCGTCCACCAGGTCGGGATTGCGGATGGCTCTCTCGGCCAGGAATTCGGAACGATCAAACAGCCGCAGCAGCAAATCAAAGAGGGAGGGTTTTTGCGTCCACAGTTCGTAGAGCATGGCGCGCGCGCCGTAGGCCTCCATAAAGCTTTGCAGGCGCACCATCACCCGGTCGGGATCGGACAGGCGCGGCCTGGCGGCGGCGGCGGGGCCGGGATGGGGCGGGCAGAGAGCGAAGAATTTCGGGAGGAGCTCGCGCGCCAGTTCGGCGGTGCGGCCGGAGACATGAACATAGCCGGGCCCGTTGACGAACATTTCCACCATGCGCAAGGCGCGGTCCACATCGCGAAAATGATGGCGCGCCAAGAATTCCTTCCAAGGCCCTTCGGCGGCGGCGAAGTCCCCGGGGAGGGCGGAAGATTTGGCCGGTTCCCCGCCGCCCAGAATTTTTTCGTAGAGGCGGCGGATCTGCTGGGAGTGGGCCTGGCGGGCGGACTCAAAGGCGGCCAGAGACTCAAATCCCATGAGACGGGCCAGACGTTCCCGGGCCTGGCGCGCGGTGGGAATGGTGTGGGTTTGCTGGCCGGCCTCCATCTGCAGGCGGTGCTCGACATCGCGGAGAAAGAGGTAGGCATCCGCCAATTGTTTGGCGTCCTCGGCGGAGAGGAGGCGGTAGGCGGCCAGTTTTTGCAGGGAGGGAATGGTGGCGGCGCCCTGGAGAAAGGGCTGCCGACCGGCGTGCAGGAGTTGCAAGGTCTGGACGATGAACTCCACTTCGCGGATGCCGCCGCGGCCCAATTTGACATTGCGCTCCAGTTCGCCCGCTTTGACGACTTCGTTTTCGAGGCGGGATTTCATGGCGGTGACACCGCGGAAGGTGCCCTCCCCCAGCGAGCGGGGATAACGAAAAGGCTGGATCATTTCCAGGAATTCCGCGCCCAATTCCGCGTCGCCGGCGACCGGGCGGGCTTTGATCAGCATCATGCGCTCCCAAGTCTGGCCCCATTGGGCGTAATAGGTTTCAAAACTGCCGAGGGAGCGGACGAGCGGGCCGGCCGGGCCTTCCGGGCGCAAGCGCAGATCCACGCGGTAGAGGGTGCCCTGCGGAGTCAGACGGGTGATTTCGGCAATCATGCTTTCGGCCAGCCGGGTGAAGAAGACATGGCTGGCCATGCTTTTGCCGGTGTGTTCGCGGGGGCGCGGCCGTGTTTTGAAAAGATGCCCCTCCTCGCTGTAAAGAAACATAACGTCCACGTCGGAACTGTAATTGAGTTCCTGCCCGCCCAGCTTGCCCAGGCCGAGCACGCAAAAATGGGTGGCCTGCCAGCGCCCGTCCGGGGCGGTGTGAAAGGGCAGGCCCAGACGCCGGGTCAGCGGTTGCAGGCAAAGGCGCAAGACGGCGTCCAGACAGACATCGGCGACGTCGGAGATTTCGCGGGTGATGTCCAGCGCCCCGCCCAGGCGGGCCAGATCGCGCGCGGCGATGCGCAACATGTCGCGCTGTTTGAATTCGCGCAATCTGACGAAAGCCGGTTCAATTTCGTCACGCTCGAGGGATGGTTCAAGCCATTGCCCGACCTCGCGGCGCAAGCCTTGATCGCGGCGGGGATGTTGCAGCGCGCCGGGTTCCAGCAGCGGCGGCAGCCATTCGGGATGAGCCGCGAGCAACTCGCCGGCCACCTGCGAACCGGCCAGGAGCGAAGCCAGGATGCGCGCCTGTTCGGCGGAAGGCTTTTTGAGAATTCGGGCGGCCGGGGTATCCCGCAAGCGGGCCAGGCCGGCCTGTGCCCGCGGCGGGTCGGCGCAGGCTGCAATGGCTTTGCTGAGCGTCTGCGGCTGCATGGCTGCAATGTAAAGGTTCGTCGGAAAACCGCAATCAAACCCGCCGTCCCGCATCGCCTCCGGGTCAGCGCCTCTGGAGCATTTTCATGAAGACTGTAGCCGCGCGGAAGCCAACCGAAAGGCCTCCTCTCCCCGGCCCTCTCCTCCTGAGGAGGAGAGGGGGCGCATCTTGATACAACCACCATTGGATGGATGGAACCCCTCACCCTAACCCTCTCCCCACTTCGTGGGGCGAGGGAATTGGCAAATCGCATGGTGGTGGTATCAAGATGCGCCCGAGGAGAGGGAGGAGCTTCGTTTTGGCTAAATCATTTGTTAATCCGCTCTAAATTGCGGCAAACCGCCGGAAATCAGCCAGGGGTTCAGTGGATTATCCCAACGGGATAAAATCCTGCCGTTTTTGTTCACGGCGTGGCCCTGGTACATCGTGACCCCCCTCCGCCGGCCCCGGTCAAGCTGACCAAAATCAATTGTATTTCGATGAAAACACTGCGCTTTCTGCAAGCCTGGCAGCGCGAGCTTTACAAG
>JBEKVM010000205.1:0-5706 GCA_049513975.1 Verrucomicrobiota bacterium
CCGCTTGGACATGCACTATCAAAACCTCCAGAGGGAAATGCTCGCGACGCTCCAATTTTTGAAACTCGCTGCTTAAAACAGATACCAACATGTTGGTCTTAATTCTTGGACAGCAGGGCAAAGATTTGAACCACGGATGGCGCGGCTCACTGCCGAACGATGATCTATAGAATTTCTATGGAACAGAAAGGAAGCGGCCGGCGAGGGCGCCGACGGCCACATCCCGATTCTGAATCGGGACGCGTGGTCCCCCGGAACGGTTCCCGCCCGGGCTTATTCGAGGATGCCGCACGGCAAGAGCGTTCGGCGGGACGCCGAACGCGGCGGGCGAGACGACCGCGCTCCCCAAGCAGCTGCATTTCGGCGGGTCAGTATGAGGCAAATAAAATACAGAGATGCGGCCGGCGAGGGCGCCGACCGCAACACGCGAGGGCGCGTATGCTCCCCGGAACGGTTCACGCCCGGGCTTATTCGAGGATGCCGCACGGCAAGAGCGTTCGGCGGGACGCTGAACGCGGCGGGCGAGACGGCCGCGCTCTCCAAACAACTGCATTTCGGCGGGGCAATTTGAAGGTATTTAGCATTTATAGTTTATCATTTATCATTTCCATCCTGATCCTGGCCGCCATGGCGGCGGGGGTGAGGGCGAAGTGGGCGCGGGCTTCTTCCTGATCGCAGGTGTCATGGAGAAATTCGTCGGGGGTGCCGAAACGGAGGAGGCGGCCCGGGGCGCGCGCGGCGGCCAGCCATTCGGCCACGGCTCCGCCCAAACCGCCCAGCACACTGTGCTCTTCAATGGTGGCCACCCATTTGAATTTGGCAAAGACTTCGGCCAGCAAAGGCTCGTCCAGCGGCTTGATGCATGGGAAACTGACCACCTTGGCGGAGATGGCGTGTTTTTCCAGTTCTTGCGCGGTTTGCAAAACGGACGGAAGCATGGTGCCGGCGCCCAAGAGGCAAACATCGGTTCCGTCGCGGATGGGCAAAGCTTTGCCGATGATAAATTCGGGTTCGGTTTTGTGGACGGCCGGTTCGCCCTTTTTGCCAATGCGAATATAGACGGGATGGGGATATTGCAGGGCGGCTTTGACCGCGCCGCGGACTTCCATGACATCGGCGGGCGCGAGGACGGCCAAGCCGGGCAGCAGGCGCAGCATGCCCATTTCCTCGCAGGAATGGTGGGTGGCCCCCAAGGAGGCGTAGGAAAGACCCGAACCGGTCCCGACCATGACGACCGGAACATGGTGGTAGCAAACATCCACGCGAATTTGTTCCAGGCAGCGATAGGTGAGGAAGGGGGTGATGGTGTAACAGAAGGGGCGCAATCCGCTCATGGCCATGCCGGCGGCCATGCCGATCATGTTGGCTTCGGCGACGCCGCAATTGAAAAAGCGCTCCGGGCATTTGGCCTTGAGATTGTCAAAGAGCCGGTTGCCAATGTCGCCGGCGAGCAGGACGACGCGGGGGTCTTTTTCCGCAAGCTCGGTGATTTGTTTGGCAAAGGAGTTTCTCATGGAAATTATGAATTATAAATTATGAATTATGAATTAAGAAGAAGGCGAAGGGGTGGATGTGCGAGGAAGGGTCGTGTTTAGCGGCGGGCTTTTTTGATGATGGTTGTGAAGATGGCGGTCAACTGACTGGTTTCATCCAGCAACAATTCCATTTTGGCGGGCCGCACAATGCATTCATCGGTCAATAACTCAAGCCAGTAGGAAGTTTCTTCGAGTTCCTTTAACGAGTCACCCATTTTGGAAATAAACTCCGGCTTGGAGCGCCCGCGATACGCTTCGCGGTAATTGGCGCCCACAGAGGTGCCGGATCGGAGCATCTGTTTTCCAAGCACCTGCGCAACGGTGTCCTTGGGCAGCGAGACATAAAGCCGGATAATCCGCCGCGCAAACAACTTGGTGCGCTCCTTCAATTCATGCGGCGTGTTTTCCATTTTGCATTCTTTCGGTCTCTTCCATTTATCATTTATAATTCATCATTTATAATTTAAGTTCGCGTTTTGCCGCCGCGACTTCTTCCGCGGTGGGGACGCGATAGTGCCAGTTGTTGTCGTCCTCCATGAAGGAAACGCCCCGGCCTTTGACGGTGTGGGCAATAATGGCGACCGGTTTGCCGCTGCCATCCGGGATTTTTTCCATCGCCGCCGCCAGCGCCGCAATGTCGTGCCCGTCCACTTCGCGGGCGCTCCAGCCGAAGGCGGCGAATTTTTCGCGCAAGGAGGGCAGGGCCATGATTTCGTTGCTGCGGCCGGTGGCCTGCCACTTGTTGTAGTCAACAATAATGGCGACGTTCTCCAGCTTCTGATTGGGGGCGAACAGGGCGGCTTCCCAAACGGAGCCTTCGTTGCATTCGCCGTCGCTCATGACCACGAGGACGCGGTAGCGCTGGTGTTGAATGCGGCCGGCCAGCGCCATCCCCAGGCCCACGGGCAGGCCGTGGCCCAGGGAGCCGGTGGCCAGTTCCACTCCGGGCGCGCAGCCCGGCGCCGGCTGCTCCGCCAGCGGGCTGTGGTGTTGGGCGAAGGTGTCCAGCCAGGCGGCGGGGAAGAAGTTCCGCGCGGCCAACGTCGCATAAAGGGCGCTGGCGGCATGGCCTTTGCTCAGAATAAAGCGGTCGCGCAGGGGGTCGCGCGGGTTGGCGGGGTCTATCTTTAAGATTCTCCAGTAGGCCGCCACCAAAATATCCACGCAGGAGAGGGCGGAACCCAAATGGGGCGTCCCGGCGGCGTGGGACATTTCGATCAATTTGAAGCGCAGTTGCCGGGCGATCTGCTCCAAATCGGCCAGGGAAGCCGGGGCGGCGCTCGTTGCCGGAGCGGGGTTCATTTGTGCTGGAAGTGAATCATGCAATGGATGACTTCCCCGGAGCGCATTTTGGCGATGCCGTCGTTGATGTCGCGCAAGGGGATGCGATGCGAAACAAAGCCGGTGACATCGTAGCAGCCGTCGTGGAGCAGGCGCAAATAACGGGGGATGTCCTCGGCCGGCTGGCTGGCGCCACCGTGCGAACCGGTCAGCACCCTGCCGAAATGGAGCGGGAGGGTGTTGATGGAAAGTTTGTTTTCAAAGTGCATCACGCCAAAAATGACGCACCGCCCCGCCTTGGCGGTCAGGGAAAAGGCCTTTTCCAGCACCTGCGGATTGCCGGTGCCGTCAATCACCACATCCGGGGCATGGCCTTCGAGGATGCGCAAGACTTCAAAGGGGAAATCGGTTTTGGAGGAATTGATGAGGTGGGTGGCGCCGTAGGCGGAGGCCTTTTGCAGTTTATGCTGGTGAAGATCCACGGCGATAATGGGGTTGGCCCCGGCCAGGCGCGCGCCCAGCACGACGCCCAGCCCGATGCCGCCGCAGCCGATGATGACGACGGATTCGCCGATTCTGACTTTGGCATCATTGGAAACGACGCCGAACCCGGTGGTGAGGGTGTCGGCCAGGAGGGAGCACACTTCGAAATCGGTGCCGGGGGGGACGGCGGTGAGGCGGTTTTCCGAAATGACGGCGTAGTCGTTAAAAGTGGTGATCCAGCCGGCGCTGGCCTTTTTGCCGTTCCACCCATAGACGGGCGGGCGGGCTTCGATGCCTTTGCCCGGACGCCAATGGAGGACGACGCGGTCGCCGGGTTTGACGTGGCGGACTTCGGGGCCGACCTCCATGACGATGCCGCCGCCCTCATGGCCGAGGAGGTGGGGCAGAAAACGATCCGGGCCTTTGACGCCGTCAATTTCCCCCAGTTGCGTACCGCAAATGCGGCTGACGTGGATTTGGACGAGGACCTGGCCGTAGCCGAGGGGAGGAATCTCCACCTCATCCAGGACGAGGGGATGTTTTTGTTCAACCAAGATGGCGGCGGCAGTTTTCAAAAGAGTAATTGACCGACAAAGTAAAGCACAAGGCCGTTAAAAATTCAAGAGTGACAAACCGCTGTTGAGCAGGGTCTGCTTGGAGATGGGGTGCTGGTTGCCGACAATTTTGACGGCCTGGGCGCCGGCCAGTTGGCCCAAAAATGTTCCCAGGGCAATGGGGAGCTGGCGCGCCGCAGCCAAGGCGGCCAGGGAGAAAAAGGCGTCGCCAGCGCCGATGGTGTCCACCACTTCGGTTTCCAGGGGGGGACACAGGCTATGCGTCTCGTCCCGCAACCCGATGGTCTGGACCGAGCCGCGGGTGAGCCAGGCGTAGCGGGAGTTAAAATGCTTGCGCAGTTTATTTAATTCGGCCAGGTGATCCAGGTGGCGGTGGCCGCAGGAGAGCATCATCTCCTGTTCATCGAGGGTAAAGGCGTCGGCGCGATGATATTGGCGGCTGATGATGTTGAAGCCGTGATTGTTGCTGTTGGTCTGGCAGTTGAGGGCCAGGAGGGGGGCGGTTTCCTGCACCAGGTCGCGGAGGGGCGCCTGCATCAGGCCGTGGCCGAAATCGAGCAGCAGCACCACGTCAGTCCCGGCGATCTCCTCGCGCAGCCGGGCCGCGACGCGGGCCTGCACGTCCGCGGCGGGGGCGGCGGCATCAATATAATTGACGGAAAAAAGTTTGCTCAATTCCTTGCCTTCCATGAGCGGCTCGACAAAGCGCTGCTTGATGATGGTGGTGAAGGCCGGGTCGCGGATGGATTTGTCCTCGTCCGGAGCGACCTGGGCGCGCAGGAACGGGTCCACCCACGGTTCGGTACCGAGGAGGCTGAGGAAGCGGACCCGGGGGGTGAATTGGCGGACATGGCGGAAGACGGCCAGGGCGCCGCCGCACTGGGTTTCCTCCTGGAGAAACCGGCCGGAGATGATGCGGTTCTTGGAGGTCAGCCCCTGCACTTTGAGGAAGGAATAGCGGTCAAAAATGGTGTCGCCGATCACCAGCACCTTCAAGCCGGAGAAGCTTTCCACCGCCTCGCGGAAATCTTTCATGGAGAATTCGCGCGCCAGGGCATGGCAAAACTCCTTCACCCCCTCCGGCAAATGCTCGAAATGCCGATTGAGCAGTTGGGTGGCGCTGAAAACAACCGAACCGACGTAGCGGACGGCGGCCCCGATGTTTGCGGCCGTGGCGAGGTCTTTCTGGAGAAAATCATTTTTGGGGACGTTCACCTCGTAATTCTTGCCCAGACAGTAAACATCGGGGCGGACCGCTTCGAGGGCGGCGGAGGCGCTGAAAAAGGAGGTCACCATCACGTAATCCACACAGGAGAGGGCGGCCAGGGTGCGGGCGCGCAGTTGTTCTTTGCAGAGGGGGCGGCCCGGGCCTTTGTTGACAAATTTGTCGGCGGTGAGGGAAACGACGAGAAGGTCGCCCAGGGCGCGGGCCTCCTCCAGATGGACGATGTAGCCCGGATGCAGGAGATCAAAGATGCCGTGGCAAAGGACGATGCGCCGGCCCTGCCGGCGGAGGCCGGCAAAGAGGGCGGCGGCGGATTCAAAAGGGATTATTTTGGCGGAGGACATTTCTGATTTTCAGTTCCAGAGCTTGTGGCGAAAGGTTGCATATTCCGGTCATCTTTTAGCCCGGCATGATTTCACAGGCCGGCGGCGGTTGGCAATCCTTTTTGCCCTCCCCTTTGGCCCACCCCATCCGCCTGGCACGTCACCGGGCGCATGACAAAAATCTTCGAGTGCTTGATTTTCCTCCTTTTTTTCTTGCCAGTTATAGATGTACATATATACTTCTGCCATGAATACACCCATTACCCCTCAATCCCTGATCGAAC
>JBEKVM010000206.1:0-5532 GCA_049513975.1 Verrucomicrobiota bacterium
TGCGGCCCAACAGCTTGCTTTGGGATATTGCTGCGCTGGGGCTGATAACCGTCGTGGCGGTCGGTGCATTCGCCTTCATGAACCGGCAACGAAAAATCGCCCTTTTTTAACGGGCTGCTAACCGTGCAAGTGTCAATTCTCACTTGATAAACTGGTTGACGGCGTCGGGTTTTTTGGCAGGCTGTGCTCACGCTCCGCTAATCGCGCGGCAAATTTGCAGGAGCGAATAGAAAACAAGAAAGTTTATCAAGTGAGAACTCACACATGCATTTTTCCAGGCTGGCAGGCTTGATCAAAGCCAATTCTGATTACCGATGGCACGAAGGAGATTAACCTTATTTTATGATTAAGATTAGGATTAGGAGGAGATACCCAAAGAAGTGAAAGGAACCCAACATTTGATGGCCGGCTTGCGCGAACAAATTCAGTCGGCTCTTCGGGGCCGGGTCTGTTTCATGGGCCTGGGAAACGTCGAGGGCGGCGACGACGGCTTTGGGGTGCGGCTGGCGGAAGCGCTGGCCCGCGCCGGGGTGCCGGATGTCGTCGCCGGCGGAACGGCCCCGGAGCAACTGGCCGGCCGTTGCGCCGCCGGAGGGTTCGACCATCTGGTCTTTCTGGATGCCGTGGAGGTCGGCGCCGCGCCCGGTTCGGTGGTCTTTCTGAATTCACAGGAAATGGCCGCGCGGTTTCCCCAGATTTCCACCCACCACATCGCCCTGGGCCTTTTGGCCAGGTACGTTGAATCCAGCGGCAGGACGCGGGCCTGGCTGCTGGGCGCGCAACCGGCCTCCTTGCAACGCGCGCCCGCGATTTCGCCGCCCCTGCAGACGACGCTGACCATCCTCACCGAACTGATTGGCGGTTTTTCCACTCCTAATCTCAATCTTAATCCTAATCTTAATCCGGGTTTTTTTGACATTGCGCGTGGCTCCGCTTTGGAATGTGGGAAACAGTCGGCGAGGGCGCCGACTGTTACACGCGAGGGCGCGTGTGCTCCCCTGAATGGTGCGAGCCGATTGCGCGGAGGAGATTAAGATTATGATTAAGATTATGATTATGATTTGGAGAAGACGCCTCGAAACATGATGACTCCCGAAAAGGCTGTTTTTGCGTCCATCCTCATCTGCATCGCCGGTGCGGTGCTGACGGGGATGACCGCGCGGAACCGGACGCTGGCAGGCTGGCTCGCCTTCCTGGTGACCGCCGCCAGTGCGACGCTGGTCTTCCTGGCCGTGGGGACGGTGCTGACTGGCGGCGCTTCCGCCGGCTCGGAATCATTTCTCCCGCTGCCGGCCCTGGGTTTCGCCCTGCGCCTGCACGTGGACGGATTGACCGCGCTGTTCCTGCTGCTGGCGGCGCTGATCGCGGTGCCGGCTTCATTTTATTCCATCGCCTACATGAGACATTACCCGGATTATGGCGTCGCCCGGTATTATCCCTGGTTCCTCCTGTTCCTGGCGGCGATCTACGGCCTCCTCAGCACGACGGACATGATGTGGTTCTTCCTCATTTTCTGGCAGATGATGACTTTGCCCGGCTACGCGCTCATCCGTTTCGAGCACAAAAAACGGGGCAACGTTCGCGCGGCCAACAAATTTTTGTGGATGATGCAAATTGCCTGCGCGGCGACCCTGATCGGCGCGGGGATTCTGGCCGGGGCGGGCGCGCCGGCCCATGCGGGCGGCGGGTTGAAGTATGACTTGGACACCGTGAGCGCGAATCTGCCGGCGTTGCTGCACGCCCACCCTGTGCTGGCCGCGACGGCGTTCGCGCTGTTCCTCGCCGGCTTTGGCATCAAGATGGGCATGTGGCCCTTCGGGCAGGTCTGGCTGCCGGACGCGCACCCGGCGGCGCCTTCCCCGGTGAGCGCGATGCTTTCCGGCGTCATGATCAAGACCGGGGTTTATGGCCTGATGCGCTATTTCCTCTGGCTGACGCCCGCGGAGGCGCAGGCCGATTTTCCCCTGGCGCGCTGGGGTTGGGTGGTGGCGGCGCTCGGGACCATCACCCTTTTCACCGGGACCATGCAGGCGCTCAGGCAGGAGCAGACCAAGCGGCTGCTGGCGTTCCACAGCATCGGCCAGGTCGGCTACATCCTGCTCGGTTTCGGGGCCTGCATGGCGCTGCTGCCGGCCGCGGGACCGGGGGCTGCCGCGCTGGCGGCGCTGGGCCTGGTCGGCGCGCTCTTTCACACCCTCAACCACGGCGTCTTCAAGGCGCTGCTCTTCCTCAACGCCGGCTCCCTGCTCCAGGCCACCGGCACGCAGGACCTGAACAAAATGGGAGGTTTATTGCGATATATGCCTTTAACGGCCGTGACCGCGCTGGTCGCCTCCCTCTCCATTTCCGGCGTCCCGTTGTTCAACGGCTTCGCGAGCAAATGGACGATTTACGCGGCGACGGTGCAAGGAAGCCATTGGGCCGGGTATTTGGCCGTTTGCGCCGCCATTGCCATCCTCACCAGCGCGCTGACCCTGGCCTCGTTCGTCAAGTTCTTCGGCGCAAGCTTTCTGTCGCGGACGAGCGCGCTGGTGAAGGAGAAGGCCGCCGGCCGGCGCCGGTTGGAGGTTGGGATGATCATGCAAATTCCCCAGTTGTTGCTGGCGCTGATCTGCCTGCTGCTGGGGATCATGCCGGCCATTGCCTACGGCCTGATTCAGAGCGCGCTGGCGGCAAGTCCTCATGGTTTTGGCCAGGCCCTCGGCGGCGCCGTGGCTGCGCCAGGCAACCTCTGGGCCGGTCTCTGCGGGTTCGAGTCGCGTTGCCTCTTTGTGCCGCTGGCGTTGCTGGCCGTCCTTGGGCTGGCGTTTCTTGCGGCCGGGTTTATTGCAAAGCTCGGCGGCGCGGCGCGGCGGGCCTCGCCTCCCTGGCTTTGCGGCTACGCGCACGAAGCGGAATGCAACCGTTATGTGGCGCATGGCTTTTACGGCGAGATCAAACGTTATTTCCGCTGGCTCGGCGGCGCGCCCGCGCCGGAGGAGCGCTCTCCTTCTCCTAATCTTAATCCTAATCTTAATCTTAATCGTAGTCCGAATGAACCCCGTCTTCGACCATGAAAAACTACAAGGAGGAGATTAAGATTGTGATTAAGATTATGATTAGGATTAAGATTAAGAGGAGCAGACACCCCTGAAGGACGACTGAAATGATTGCGCGCGAAAAACTGGATCAGTTGCAGGCAAGTTGGGCTTCGGCCATCCGGCGGGCCGATATTCCCTCCGACCGCTGCCTGTTCGTCTTCGTGGAAGCGTCCGCCTTGAAGAGGGTGTGTCAGTACGTTTTTCGCGAGATGGATGCCCGGTATGTGACCAGCATCGGGGCGGATGACCGGCCCTTCTCCGGCTCGTTCCTGGTGGCGCACCATTTTGCGTTTGATCGCGACCATCTGCTGTGCAGCCTCCTGGCGGAGATTCCAGGCGATCATCCCAGAGTGGACAGCATCTCGGAGGTGGTGCCGCCGGCGAATTGGGCTGAGCGGGAAATGCGGGATCTGGTGGGCATCGAGCTGACCGGCCATCCCTATCCCAAGCGCCTGGTCCTGCCGGACGGCTGGCCGGAGGGCGTCCACCCGCTGCGCAAGGACATCCCCTGGAATTTTGTGCCCGAAGGCTACGATGCCGAACGCGAATTCAAGTTCGACGAGCCGCCCGAGGGCTGCACAGTCGTGGCGTTCGGCCCGTTTCATCCCACCCTGGACGAGCCCGCCCATTTCCGGCTCTACGTGGACGGCGAGCGGGTGCGCGGTTGCGAATACCGCGGCTTCATGGCCCATCGCGGGATCGAGAAGCTGGCCGAGTCGGTGCTCACCTACAACGACATCCCGATCATGGCGGAGCGCATCTGCGGCATCTGCGGCTGCGTGCATAATGTCGCTTACGCGCAGGCGGTGGAAAGCGCCGCCGCCTTGCAGGCGCCGCCGCGCGCGGAGTATCTGCGCACCATCATGCTGGAACTGGAGCGGCTGCACAGCCATCTCCTTTGGGTCGGGCTGGCCTGCCACATCGTCGGTTTTGACACTTTGTTCATGCAATGCTTCCGCATTCGCGAACCGGTCATGTGGGTGGCGGAGAGAATCACCGGCAACCGCAAAACCTACGGCCTGTGTGTCATCGGCGGCGTGCGGCGGGACTTGACAGTGGAGTTGAAGGCCGAACTGCAACAGGTGCTCGCCCGTCTGGAAACGGAATGGCAGACGGTGACCGGCGCGGTGCTGAAGGACCGGAACATCCAGCAGCGCACGCGCGGGGTGGGCATCGCCGACCGCAATTTGGTCAAGGAGGCCGGGCTGATCGGACCGGTGGCGCGCGCGGCGGGTGTGGAAATTGATTGCCGCCGCGATCATCCTTATGCCGCATACGACCGCGTGGCCTTCGAGGTCATCACCGCCGACGACGGCGATGTCTGGTCGCGGCTGGTGGTGCGGGCGCGCGAAGTGTTCGAGTCCATCAAAATCATCCGCCAATGCCTCGACAAAATGGAAAGCGGGCCGATCCAGTTGGAGTTGAAGGATGAACTGCCGGTGGGCCGCCTGGGATTGTCAAGCATTGAAGCCCCGCGCGGGGAGTGCCATCACTTCGTCATCACCGGGGAGGGCAACCGTCCGCGCCGCTGGCGGGTGCGCGCGCCCACGTATCAGAATTTGCAGGGCGTGCCGGCGATGATCAAGGACCAGCAACTGGCGGACATGACGATAACGCTGGGCAGCATAGACCCATGTTTCTCCTGCACCGACCGGCTCGAAACCATTGACATCAAGTCCGGAGCGATCAAGGTCTGGTCGCCGGAAGAACTCGGCGCGTTAAGGGCGCGTTAAGGGTTTGATTGCGTGTTGTGTATTAAATGTTAGGCTCATTGAACCATTAACATGACTCGAACATTTTATGATTATCATTTGGCGGGGTCTGGGATTCTTGGTGGCAGTTATTATCTTCTGCTGTTCGCTAGCCGCGAATCTCATTTTCAACGCGGAAGTCGGAAAGGGATATTATGACCATCACAAATGGCCGTTCGCGATTTCGTTGATTATTTCAGCCGCCATTTGTTGGTTTCTTGGTAATTATCTCCGGAAGCGTTCAGCCCGGATTGTCATAGACAAGCTGACCGGAAAGGAGTTCAACCTCAATCAGTCGCGGCACTCTTTGTTTTTCATTCCTATGCACTGGTGGGCGCCGTTTTTGCTGGTGGGTGCCATGATATTGATTGCTCTCGAGTTTTTGCATTGAGGTGTGAAGGATGAGCCTAACGGGTCACCGTAGCCATAATCCGGTTCAGCCACGGAACAGCGAACTGCCGCAAGGTTTACCGCAACAGCTTCATTGGCGGTCCGCCCGATGTCTGCACGATGTTTGAGAAAGCGTGATAGGCCAAAGCGGAACTGGCGTTCCGCACTCCAAGACGCTTCGCGTTCACCGTGCGCGACCGAGGTGCCGACAGGTCTTGGAGTGCGGGCGCGCCAGCGCCGCTTTCCCACTGGCCGCCGCCGCTGTTTTATCGAGGAACCGGCGCGGCCCCGGAGCTTGCGTGTCAGCCTGC
>JBEKVM010000207.1:0-5487 GCA_049513975.1 Verrucomicrobiota bacterium
TTGGCCGTCGGGATAAACAGTTCGTCTTGTTTGGGGGTGCGTCGTCCAATTGCCATGACGATCTGACGCTCCCGCGTCAAAAATGTTCAGTCAATTGTATGACTTTTTTAACGGGCTGCTAAGGGGATCAGGGACGACTAATGGTATATTCCTCTTGAAGCCCGGAATTGCGAATTATAATTGAGGCACCCTCAAAAGGGGCCGATCAATTTCGGCAGGCGTTCCCTCCTTCGCGCTGCGAGCTACGGCGGGCAGGCAATCCAAAACGCGACGTTGCAAAACAGCTTGGCCGTGAAATCTTCCGACCACAGTGGGCTTCTCAAAGCAAAAGCTGAAATCTGAAATCGGGAAATTGGGAAAGCTGACCTCTGACCACCAACCTCATCTCTCAGTTTTTTCAGCCTTTTCCTATCCGTGCAATCCGTGCCATCCGTGGTTCAGCTCCCTTTTTTGCGGTTGCCCCACAGGAGTTTTGCACAGGAGCGAACGGAGTGAACAGAGATTTCACCCTTCATCCTTCATCCTTCACCCTTCACCCTTCACTGAGGCGTTACCCTGCCGAATCGGGCGGCGCGCCGGCGGCCCGCAGCACCTGCATGGTGTGGCGCACTTTGATGGTGGAACCCAGTTGGGCCAGATGATACCGAAGCTGTGTCAGGCAGCCGATGTTGCCCGACGCCACAATCTCCGCGCCCGTCGCTACGACGGCCCTGGCCTTTTGCGCGCCGAGCGACGCCGCGATCTTCGGCTGATCCAGATTGTAAGTGCCCGCGCTGCCGCAACAGAAATCCGCGTCCGCCAATTCGCAAAGTTCGACGCCGGGAATGGCGCGCAACAACTCGCGCGGCTCGCGGCGCACATTCTGCGCGTTGGCCAGATGGCAGGCGTCGTGATAGGCGATGCGCTGCGGGCGCCCGCTTCCCCGCAGCGGCTCGCGCAGACCGAGTCGCGCCAGAAAAACGCTCACGTCCAGCACCCGTTTGCCAAATTCCCCGGCGCGCCCCTCGTCCGCCGTGCCGCGCAGGACCAGATGATATTCGCGCATGACCGAGCCGCAGCCGGCGGCATTGGTCAGAATCGCGTCCACCTCCGGCGGAAAAGCGGCCAGATTGCGCCGGGCGAATTCTTGCGCCGCCGCCAAATCCCCGCTGTGCCAGGCCAGTCCGCCGCAGCACCCCTGCCCTGCCGGCACAACCACCTCCACGCCGTTGCGCGCCAGCACTTCAATGGTCGCCGTGTTGATGTCAGGCTCCAGCACCCGCTGCACACAACCGGCCAGCAAGGCGACCCGCGCCCGCCGCGGGCCGGCCGCCGGCGTGATGACCGGCCAGGTTTGCGCGGGCGGAATTGTTGACGGCAACAGATCCAGCATCGTCCGCAATGCGGAAGGCAGCCACGGACGAAACACTTTTCCCAGGCGGCCGGCTCGCGCGGCCAGGCGGAACCGCGCCGGATACGGAATGGTTTGCGCGGCGAGCATCCGGCTGAACTTCTCGACAGCCGAACGGTGCAATTTGTTTTGAGCCAGCGCGCGGAACGGGTTGATCAAATCCCGGTACGGGACGCCGCTGGGACAGGCCGGTTCGCAGGCCAGACAACCCAGGCAGCGGTCAATATGGGGCTGCGCGCCCGCCCAGGGCAGCGCGCCTTCCAGCACCTGCTTCATCAGCACGATGCGCCCGCGCGGCGTGTCCATTTCCTGGCCAAGCTCGCGATACGTCGGGCAGGCCGGGAGGCAGAACCCGCAATGCACGCACGCCTGCACCGCCCGCGACATGGGTTCGCCGAGCGCGCCGTATTTTTCGGTTGGAATGGAGTGCAGCATCAGTCGTCAAGACCGGGAAAACGACCTTCGGGATCAATCGCTTCCTTCACCGCCAGCGCGATGTTTGAGCGCGGACGCGCTCCCAGCCAGAGCGGAGCGTTGCCGCGCAAAGTGACGGCCGGCAGACCCAGACCGCGCAAATTTTCATCGAGGAGGCCGGACGGCGCGGCGGAAGGCAGGGAGATAAAGGCCTGGCTGCCGCCCGCGCTGAGGTGGGCGCGCGCGCCGTCAAGCAGACAAAGACTCCGCTCCAGGGCGGGCCACGCCGCCAGGGTCAGCGCCACCTTGGCCAGGAGGCCATTGGCGTAAGCCCAGCGGAACTCCCGCAGGTCGGACCAGATGGTTTCCGCATCCGTGTCGGACAGGGCCGCGCCGGGCCAGCGGGCCAGGATTTCGCGCGACATCTCTTGCAGCGCGCAAGACGGACCGGCCAGCCGCAAACAAACCGCCTCGCCGCCGGCCAGCAGATCCACCGCCGCCGGTTCCCAGCGCCCGCCGGAGGCTTCGGCAATCAATTGCGCGGCGGCTTCCGCTCCATGGACGGGCAGCTTCAGCGTCAGGGTGGAGGCGGGGCGGGGAAAAACTTTGAAGGTGGTTTCCGCAAGGACTCCGAACCGGCCCAGGCTGCCGACGAAAAACTTGGGCAGATCAAAACAGGCGGCGTTCTTGACCACCTTGCCGCCCGCCCGCAACAGCCTGCCCGCCCCGTCCACAAACCGAACGCCCAGTATAAAATCCCGCAATCCGCCGAAACGCAAACGCCCCGGCCCGCTCAATCCCGACGCCACCGTGCCGCCCAGCGTTGCGCCCGCCTCCACCAGCAGCGGATCGAAGGGAAGAAACTGTCCGCGTTGCCCCAGCGTCGCGGCGATCTCGCGCACGGGAGTTCCGGCCAGCGCGGTGATGGTGAACTCGCTCGGTTCGTATTCGGTGACGCCGCTGAGACGCGCCAGGGAAAGCTTCACCGTGTCCACGGCGGACAGGCGCGGCTTGGTGCCGGCCCCGACGGCGAGCACACGCGGGGCGGAGCGCACGGCTTCTGTCAATTCTCCCGGCGAAGCGGGTTGGAGCGCCGGCGTCATACGCCAACTCTCTGGCAATTTCATAACCCCGTCCAGTTTCTTTTCAACCTCACTTTGCATTTTTGTTCCTCCCTCCAGTTTTGCCTTCACTTTGGCCGCGACCTCACGCCGGGCTTTTGCCCGCGAAAACGTCGGCAAATCCTCATCCAGCATTTCCTGAAAAAGTTCCCGGACAATCTCCTTCAAAGCCTTTCGATTCATTTTTCCCGCCGCCGCGACCTTCTTTGGCTCGTTGAGAAATTCCCCTTCGTTGTCCCTGTTCCCCTGCCCACTCTCCACTGTCCAGTCTCCACTGCCCACTCTTCCGCCGCCGGCCGCTTCGAGATACGCCTCTTTCCGGTCTGGCCGTCTTTTCAGTTCTAGTGTGGTGTCATCGAAGTTCGTTGCAGAATTCCCATGCACGGGGAGCGCGGGCGTCTCGCCCGCTTCCGTCGGCGTCCCGCCGACGGATTTGTTAAGATTACTTCAGTGACACCACAGTAGCAGCCCGTGAAAACAGGCCCGGTGAGGGCACCGGGCCTGCAACAGATGCATGCTTTGCGAGGGAAATGTAGGCCGCGTGCCCTCACGCGGCGGGACTGGAGCCTTTTTTTAACCGGCTGCCAGGCTTTGCACTCGCTCACCGGAATATATCCCCCATTTCTTTTGAGAGGTAAAACGGCAACTGAGGGGATTTCCCCGCGGCTCGTTCCCGTGTCGTCATTCGGCCTGCTCAAGGCGGGAAGGCCAAGCCGAGTGCGAACACGCGAACGCTCCGCCCCGAAAAGTGCCCGGTCGTGAAGTCGCTGGATTCCAGCTTGCGCCCCGGTTGCCCTTCGCAACATGGAATCCACCGCCATCACCACCAGGGATTTGAAGACAGGGACGGAAAACCGCCTCTGGACTGTCAATCTTGATTTCCGCTGTCGCAGAGGGGGACAAATCAGACTGTGCCACCACTCGCTCTCAGCCGTCGCGAGAGGCGGCAAATCAGAATTGCCACACCAACAATAGCCTGGTGCAAAATTTCCCGGTCAACTCGCTGAATGAATTGACATCGGGGACGAATGGAGCCAAGCTGGCCGTCATGGGCAGCACCATGTCCCTCGCAACGAACGTGACAGTCAATGGCACGAATGCTTCTTTGTGCGGCGACGCCACCTTCGCGGCGAGGACCATGCCGTCGACCACCAATTACACCCCCATTCCCAAGCACGGATACCCATGTAAATACCATGAATCCTAACTTACGTATGCTCCTAGCGGTCTGCGCCGCAGCCATATTGGTTAGTTGTGGCCGACACAGTAATGTTGTTGTCAATCCGGCGGTTCCTCCATCGAAAAACCTGGCTGGCCCCAGATTGGCAATACGGAGCATGGCTGAGCTTAGGCAACGTTTGCCCGTAGGGTTAACGACAAACGAGATCGCTGCACATCTTGGCCCGCCTGATCGCATTAAGGAGGCCGAGAAAGGCTGGGCAGAATGGACCTACAGCTTACCCCCATTCCTTGAGGGTGAGGCGTTTCCGGGAACCTACGTTTATGGAGTAACAGTGACAATCACCAACGGGCACCTAGCCCGGTGGGACTGCTCTTATGCCCGTCCGCCCGGCACGACGGTGGTACACGAAGAGATTTATCCAAACAGCAGCGATCAGCCCCCTCAAGCAACTAATCAGGACGCGCCACTTTTGAAGTTCTTCATTGTAAGCACCAATCCAATCGCCGGAGGCCGGCTTATTGATACGAAGCAGTTTCCTAAATTGGGGTTTATATCTTCCAACGCAAACCTTGCAATTGAAATCAAAAGTTTGACGAGTGTGACTTTCGAGGAGCAAACGTTCGGTAATCCGCCGAACGCCGTTGAGAAGGAATGGACGCTTTCATTCCACCTCTCAGAAACCGATGCGCCACGATTTGAGTCCTTGACAGCCGATAATATTGACAAAAGTTTTCTGATGATGGTTGCCAATGAGCCTCTTTTCAGCGCAACTATTCGTGAGCCAATATCTGGCGGTAATTTTAGACTGGGGTCTACTAATCAGGCGCTAATAGAGGCAGCCAAGAAGCAATTGATCAATGTGCCTCACGAGCATCAGTAGGCCGAGGCAAAAGGCTTCGCCCTAGCGGGACCGGACGGTTGAATTCCGAATGAGGCGCGATCAATTTCGGCAGACGTTCCATCCAAAACTCGACATTGCAAAACAGCTTGGCTGTAAAATCTTCCGACCACAGTTGGCTCTTGAGCAGAGATTTCCGCTTCACCGGAGGCGTGTTCGCCAAACGGTAACGCCGCATCAATCGCCGTATTTGCTCTCACCAATTAAAACGGATTCCCCGACCCTTCAATCAAATCGCTTTGCAAATCCGTTTCTGTCGCCGGCCCCACATCCATGTTGTCCGCTTCCGCTGGCCGGGATTCCTCTTTTGTCCATCCGCGTGCATCTGCGTGATCTGCGGGCCAGGGTCTTTTCCCGTTCCCTGCCGCGCTTCGTTCTGCGCCAAAATTTCACCACCGATTTCACGGATTCCACGGATGAAACCCTCGCGGTTCGGATCAATTCCCTATCCGTGTCATCAGTGCAATCCGTGGTTCAATCC
>JBEKVM010000208.1:0-8606 GCA_049513975.1 Verrucomicrobiota bacterium
GGTGTCGTAATCAATGTCGACGAAGCGCGCAGCCATATATTTGCATTGACTGACTGCTTGGCCCCTCGCCCTGTTCAAATCATTTCAAAAAATCTTCGCCCAAAGTCCGACAGGCTGCTAGGTCCCGCCTTTGGGTTGATTCCAAAGACGGCGGGCCTTCCTCATTCCCCGTTCCCGGCAGATTCACCACCATGGGTTCGCTTGACTGACCGGCATGTCCGCGGGAGTCGCCAGCGGAATGGTGAAGGCAGCGACATGGCTGTCGCCCCACAACATCACCGTCAGGCTTTGCCCTTTGTAATTGTGCCACACGCTGCGCACGTCGGTGTTGCCCCGATTGGGATGCCAGATCCAGTCGCCTTCAATTATCTTGGTGCCCGGCTTGACGGCGATGTCGCTGGTTTTCATGGATTTGCCCTGATCGGTGTCCGCCGGCACGCCGAGATTGCCAAAAGGGTGCTCCACGCCGAAAGCGTCGCCTGCCCATTCCACCAGGTAGCTGTTCCCAAAGACACTCCAGCAATTCGAGCCGGGCGGAGTCGGATGGGCGGGGAAGGCGTCACCCTTGTCCGCCGGGCATTGAAAAACCTCCATATTGCCTTGGTAGCCGTAAAGCCCCCGATCCTTGGCCGCGACGAAGAAATCGTATGTGCCATCCTGGCCCCCGAGGGCGTTCCAGTCCAGGATGCGGGGCAGGATCTCAGAATTATCGCCGGTATAAAGCGCCACGGCGATTCCAATTTGCCTTTGATTGGAGACGCATTTCCCCTGCTGCGCCTTCCTCTTGGCGTTCGCCAAGGCGGGCAGGAGCAGCGCCGCCAGAATGGCGATGATCGCGATCACCACCAGCAATTCCACCAGCGTGAAGCCGCCGCCGTGTTTTCCCGCCGGGGCCGTTCTTGCGCCGGCCGGCTTCCGCCTATGCGGCTCTTTATTTGCCAGGCGCATCATGCTAGTTCCCCCGGATTCGATAATAGGCGCGGCTGCCGGCATTGGTGGTGGTCAGGCGAAACTGGCTGTTGCTAACCACGGTTTGCACCGAAGCAAGCGCGTCGGTCGTCCACGGTCCGCCCGGGTCCGTCGCGGTCAGCACCTGCAAGGGCATTCCATTGCGGTAATTGCCTGCATTAAAGACCGCTTGCACCTGGTTGCCGGAACGGCTCGGCGAACCGGTGAATTGGATCGTCACCGGCGGCAGATTGCTGGCCGTGACCTGCGTCACCGGCCCCCACGGCAACACCCGTCCGGGCAACATCGCGCGCGCGCTCAACTGATAAACCCCGGCGTTGGTGGGAACGAAAACCAAGGAAGTGCCGGGGATGCTGTTGGTGACAGAGCCTTCCGTCTGTTCGGCATTGGAGAAGGCAATGTCATTCAGGCACAGGCCCACATCGGGATCAGTCTGGGGAAAATAACTGCCAGAAGTGAACTCCCACGCAAACTGGAACTGGGCCGGAAGGCCCGCGTAAGCGCCCAGGGAATTGGTGATGGTGATAAACGAGGAGTCCGGCGCACCGCCGCCTGCCTCCACCCAGAGGTCCACCCACGACAGGCCGCCATTCGTCGAAATCTGCGCATGGGCGACCTGGTCGCTGGTGGCCGTGCCCAACTCCTTGGCGAAGGTGAGCTGGCTGTTGGTCGCCAGCACCAGGGTCGGTTTGAGGATTAGGTATTGTGATTTCGCGTCCGGCTGGGCCAAATGAAAACAGTAGTTTCCCGAGTCCCCTGGGCTGTTCGTAATCACCGAGTAAGTGCCGGAACTGATCACCGTGAGATTGGCCAATCCGTTAGCGGCGTCTTCGACCAGAGTGTAGGGCGCCAAGTAGGTCTGCATCCATTCATAATTGGTCGCGCCGCCAATGGCATTGAAGGCATAGGCGTTGCGCTCATTGAGTCCGGCGGGATTGGACCCCTTGACCACGGGCGGCGAGTAGGCCGGCACAAAATCCACTTTCACGTTGGCCAGACCGGACACGGTCACGACCTGCTGCGTGGTCGTGAACCCGGCGCCGGAAAAAATGATGGTGTAATTTCCATTGGTCGTCACGGGGATGGTGTAGCCGCCTGAATTGGCGGTGACGGCGAAATAGGTGGAACCGGGTACCTGCACCGTGACCCCTCCGATCCCCTCCCCGGGAGCGTAAAAGCCGTTTCCGTTCAAGTCGTAATAAACCACCCCGGTGAGAAACGGGGTGCCCGAAGAAGTCGCGCCGAAGTCCTGCGTCACCAACTGCGGCCCGACCGACCCATTGGTGCCGTCCACGACGCCGACCCCCACTTCGCGGAAGGCGCTGTTGTGGATGTTCTCGCGGTGCCCGGGAGGGCTTTGCATGCCCCCGGTCGCGGAGGTGCCACCCCAATCCACCTCAAATGCGGCGTGACCGTAAAAGACGGAATAGGAATAAGCAAAAACGTTTTCGCCATAAGTGGACCAGATATAACCTTGGGCCGTGATGCGGTCGCCCGGACTCGATCCATTGGTGCCGGTGTGGCCCTGGTACTCGTTGGTGAACATGTCCCCGCTATGCAGGCGCGCCGCGGTCATAAGTTCGGCGTTCATGGCCAGCGGCGGCGACGCGGCGATGACGTCAAACTGGCTCTCCATCAGGCTCAGGTCCACGCTGAAATAAGCGTAGGCGGAGAGGACGTTTGGATCGGTGGTATTGGCGAGCAGCACACCTTCGGCGGGCGGGTTGGCCCTGGCCTGGTTGAGATACTCAAGATACTGCTGTTCCTCATCGGTCGGTTGCCCGATCGAATACGGCGTGGCCCCTTCCGGCGGAGGCGACTGCGGGATCGGATGAGATTGGGGCTTGGCCACCCGGATCGGGGGGGCGGTGGGCGGAGCTTGGGGCGGACGGGCATCCGCCGTCACCGGGGCCAATTGAGCCTGGGAGCAAAGCGGGAGCAACACGCCGGCCACAGCCGCCAGGATGGCGGCCGCTCTTCTCCCGGTTGCGTTCAACGCCTCAAGGCATGATGTTTTCATAATCGTATTGGCGGCTGACCCTTTGTTCGACACTCGTTGCAAAAGCATGCCAGTTTCTGGTGCTGTTTGCAATCCCGCCACTCCCACCTCGCCGCTCATCGGACGCAACTTGAAACGAACCACCATGCGATTTGCCAATTCCCTCGCCCCACGAAGTGGGGAGAGGGTTAGGGTGAGGGGAGGGGGGCGGTCCAGAAGGGACCCGGCCAAGGAATATGCGCTTATGCGGGACTGACCCGAATGGCGCTTAGATAAGGAATCTGCTTCCTAACATGTTGATTTATAGAGTTTTAAATGACCCGCTTTCCAGTCGTGCTGGGAAGGTCCGAAAATCGCTTTGGTGGCTTCCCTCGAAGTCCGCTTCTTTCCAGCCCCGCCGGCCCCGAATCAACGGCGATGTGCTTAGGGACTCAACCAAGAGGTCAGCCACGTTCGGAGCAAAGATTCCGTCGGCGGGACGCCGACAGATGCGGTCGAGACGACCGCGCTCCCCGAAAAAGTGCTAATGATTCGGGCGCCGCGGCAGTTCTTCCCGCACGATGCACCCGGCCTTTTCCTTCCCGCTTTCCCGGCGCTCGCCACGGTTGACAACGTGGCAAATCGCTCCCGGATTCTGCATGCGCAATTGGCCGGGCATCCAACAACCCTGCCATCAACCGCAAAAAGTGCCAATAGCGAGGACCGCACCGCCACACGGCATCAAAATCGCTACCGTCCCAACTTGCAGCCCCGGCCACAAAGACACCCGGTCTTCAGGGCCTTAACTAACTGTCATTCCATTCACATTTAAATCACTTAACGGGAATCTCAAACTGTGTGAATGAATGCGCGGGAAAACTGTAGTTGATGGCATTACCCTCAAAATTCACCTCCTTGGAGCTTATGCTTACAGCCTCCTGGGTCTTGGTATTGCCCGACGTTACCGATTTTCCGTTTACCTCATACACCCTGGCACTTCCCGTAAAAGCACCGGTTTGTAAAACAATGTCTGTCGGGATAACGTTTGTCTCATGCTTGTTGATGACATTGATTACCAGCACTTTAGCCGAATCATTCAAGACTGCTGTGACATCCAGATAGGGAATATCCCTGAATATGCCATTACGATACTTTTCAGAGTTGCTATAAACATCGAGGGAAGTGCCATGGCAGTTATGGGAATACAGATAAAACGACTGAAACAATGCATTCTTGAAATCACCATCGGGCGAGTTGCCGACAAGACTTGACAGCATGGTGATATTTGCCATCTTGACTATATCGGCATGCCTGATAAAAGAGTTCAGATGCTGGGCCACCGTTAATGATCCTGTAAGGGTATTCCCTCCTCCCGAATATTCGTCAAATGAAATGTACACAGGCCTTTTGGATCCCGATTTGAGCATTGCCTTTTCAATCAGTGCTTTTACCAATTCGATCTTCTGATCAATATCAAGACCCAAGGACATCATGCCCGGGAAGCTCCTGTCACCGGCTAATGCCTCAGTCGCATATCTATGGACAGAAATGTAATCAATATTACCGACCATATGCTGCAATACATAATCATTCCAATCTATCCAACTGTTATCAAGAGGCCTGTAATTGGAAGCACCGGAAGCAATGAGTTTTACGCTCCTGTCCACCAACTGAATAAGTTTGGCCGCCTCCAGCGCAAACTTGCAATAGTCTTCGGCATTCTTCTGACCCATCTGCCATGGTCCGTCGATTTCGTTTCCAAGAGCCCAGTACTTGACTTTAAACGGGTTTTCATTGCCATACTTCCTCCTGAGGTCTGAATAGCGGGTCCCTTTTTCCACATTACAATATTCCACCCAGTGCCGTGCATCGTCCAGAGTGCCGGTGCCGGCATTGATGCAGACAAAATTCTCAGCCCCGATAAGGTTGCAGAGCTTTGCATATTCATCGGTTCCCATCTGATTGCTTTCAACGCGGTTCCATGCAAGGTCGAGCCTGGCCGGACGTTGTTCCTTTGGACCAATCCCATCCTCCCAGTTATAACCTGATACAAAATTGCCGCCCGGCCATCGGACGACAGGTATTTTAAGCTCCTTTATAAGCTGGATAAAATCTTTCCTGAATCCGTTCTCATCGGCCAGGGGTGAAGAAGGCTCATAAACGCCCCGATATACGACCATTGATTCAAGAAAGCTGCCATAAATGTTCGGATCAATCGCCCCTATTTTGCGGTCAAAATCAATCTTGATCAGAGCGGGTTCCTGCGACATAAGATTCCCGGAGATCATGCCGGAAAGAATCACGCAACCGAGGAAATGTTTAGGCGTTTTCATGGACATTGTCTTAATATTGTGTGGCGCAAAGTCAATATGAGACCAATTTGTTGAAAAATTGGTTGACACGTTTGGGTTTTTGTTGAGGCGGACCGTGATCATTCCCTGGCAGACAAGCCAGGATTCCGCGGTGAGCCGCCAAGCGGCTTCCTTGGTGGTGAGTTCGTTTGGGCATATATCCGATTGTCCTGAAAAACCTCTGGCAGAGCAAGGGGAAAATCGTGGTTCTGTCCCTTTTGGGCGCATCTTGATACTACCACCATGCATGGCATGAACGCCGGCCCATGAAACAGATGGAAACCTCCTCACCCCGGCCCTCTCCTCCACAAGTGTGTGGAGGAGGGGGAGAAGAAGCGCGCGGTCGTGGTGTCAAGATGCGCCCGTCCCTTTTGGTCTCGCACCCCCCTGATGAACCTTACACAGGGCAAACTCGAAACCTTCAAAAACGCCTGACCGAACACAATGGCGGCAAAGTTCCTCACACCTCTAAATTTGCGCCCTGGATTATTCGATCCGCGACTGCCTTCAGGTCCAGGGAGCGTGCCATCGCATTCGAACGTTATCTAAAAAGCGGATCCGGCCGGGCCTTTCTCCGCCGTCATTTCTGAAGGTTGTGGCCTCGCGACATTGACGACCCACAGGCCGCCCATAATTGGGCAAAACTTGGGTGAAACTCGGCGACTATCCGCCACCTGGCCCCAAAATGTTCTCGGCAACCCGGCATTCCTGCGCTACCATTGGTTTCAGATTATGAGGATTTGGGTCATGGCATTCTGTTGCTGGCTCGGCCTTGGCCGGGCTGACGCCCAGCCGATGGAGGAGATTGTCACAGCCCGCAGCGCCACCGGCCAGTTTCTGGCGTTGGCCCCGCGCAGGCCGGGCTTGCCCGTGGCCATCCCGCAGCAGTCCCGCCTTCCGGGCCTGTTCATCCTCAATCCCACCCCCGCGGCGAACCCCGGCTCCAAGCTTGCCCTGGACCCGTCCTTGTTGGTGATTTCTTGCGAGAAGATCAAGCAATCGCTCTTGATGACGTTGGGCCGGGGCGACCAATGGCGGGGCGTGATCACCCTGCGCATCAATCCCGCCCTCCCGGCAGATCAAAGCCCGGTCCTGGAAGGGGTGTATAATCCGCGAGGCTGGAATTATCAATTGACGCTGCCCTCGCCGATCGAACCCAACCTGCTCTTTCGCGCCATTGTCAATGCCCTCCTCATCGAAACCGCCAACCGCCACGCCAGCTCCCAATCCGCCGAAGTCCCCTTTTGGCTCGTCGCCGGCCTGAGCGCCCATTTGCAGGCGGACAACCTTCCCGCCTTGCTGCTCCGGCCCCAGTCACGCCTGGACACCGATCAGATCACGACCAACGGATTGGATCCCTTCCTGGACCAACTGCGCCACCAGCCGCCGCTCACCTTCCAGCAACTGTGCTGGCCGGAGCCGGAAACAATGGCCGGCGGCAACTACGATCTCTATTCGGCGTCCTCGCAACTTTTCCTGGAAGAATTGCTGCGTTTCAAGGATGGCAATCGCTGCCTGGGCGCCATGATTGACAAACTCCCCCAATATCTGAACTGGCAGATCTCCTTTCTCCAGGCCTTCTCCCCCCATTTTGACCGGTTGCTCGATGTGGAAAAATGGTGGGGGCTGGCCTGTGTCAATTTCACGGGGCGTGATTTTGCTTCCCGCTTCGGTCCCCTCGACAGTTGGCACAAACTCCAGCAAGCTCTGGATGTCCCGGTCGAAGTGCATCTCCGTCCGGACCGCCTCCCGGCGCAGGCGGAAATCACTTTGCAGGAAGTCATTGCCACTTGGGAACCGGCCCAGGCGGCGGCGGCTTTACAGCGCGCCGCCGAAAGCCTGATCCTGTTGCGCCTGCAGATCACTCCTGATTTGCTGCCCTTGCTCGACCGCTATCTTGCCACCGTGCAAAACTATTTGCGCGACACCCGCCCCGACAGCCCGGCCTGGCTGGCCAAAAACCACCAATCGCAACTGGCCGCCGTGCGCCACGCCGCCTGCCATGAACTCGACAAACTGGATGCGCAACGGGCCGCCTTGCGCTCGCAATACGTCTCGCAGCCCGCCCAGGCCCAACTCAACGCCCGCTCCGAGCCACCTCAATGATCCCGCGCCATGAATAAACTCGCCGCCAAGCTTTTTGCATTGATTTTCACCCTCGCCGCCGCCGTTTCCGTGCCGGGCGCCGCCACTCTCGACATTTATTGGATTGATGTGGAAGGCGGGGCCAGCACCTTGATCGTCACTCCGGCCCATGAATCCATTCTCGTGGATACCGGCTGGCCCGGCAGCACGCCCGGCCAGGAGGGCAAAAGCGCCGGGCGCATCCACGCCGCCGCCGTCGCGGCCGGCCTGAGCAAGATTAATTACCTGATTCTGACTCATTTCCACATTGATCATTATGGCGGGGCGGCGGACCTGGCCAAACTGATGCCGATTGGAGAAGTGCTGGACAATGGCATACCCGACCACGATTCGGACGGCGTGACCAACAACGACCAGCGGTTTGCCAGGAGCATCCAGCCGTATCGGGATTTCAAGGCGGAGAGCCGGCAGGTCATCCAGCCCGGGCAGGCGCTTGCGCTCAAACAATCCAGCGACACCGCGCCTGTTTCCTTTTCCTGTCTGGGCGCGCGCCAGCAATTTCCCGCTCCGCCCGGCATGTCCAGCAACGTCGTTTGCTCCGAATCGGTCCCCCATGCCACGGACACCACCGACAACGCCAACAGCGTTGTCATGCTCCTGAAATTCGGCCCGTTCCGGTTCTTCGACGGCGGAGACCTGACTTGGAACATGGAAGCCAAACTGGTTTGCCCGTACAACCTGCCCGGCCCGGTGGATGTCTACCAGGCCGATCATCATGGCCTGAACCTGAGCAACAACCCCCTGCTCGTCAGGAGCCTGGCCCCGACCATCGCTGTAATTGACAACGGCCCGCACAAGGGCGGCATGCCGCAGACACTCGCGACCTTGCGCGGCGTTCCTTCCATCCAGACCATCTATCAACTCCATCGCAACGTCCTGGGCGGGGCGGAATTCAACACCGACAGCCAGTACATCGCCAACCTTCCCCAGCAATGCGAAGGCAACTACATCAAATGCTCCGTGGACCCTTCCGGCAAGTCCTACACCATCACCATCCCCGCCACCGGCCTTTCCAAAACCTACGCCACCGTTTTGAACCGGCCCTAGCAGCCTGTCGGAATGGAATTTGACTTTGCCTGTTGAGGTATCGAAGTGAGACGGGCGGCAGCGGGTTTGCGTTCAAGAAAAACAAAAATTTCTTTTGACTCGATTTCACCGGCTTT
>JBEKVM010000209.1:0-5416 GCA_049513975.1 Verrucomicrobiota bacterium
CCTGGAAAGAACCGAGCATCAAGGAACAATGGGTGGCGGCGTTTGCCGGGGCCAAAGAGGAAAATGCGCCGGGCAAGAAATAAAAAGAAATAAAGGTTGACGACGGTATGTAGTTATCGTAGGCTGTGTCCATGTCGGACACAGCAACAATTTCTTCGCCGTCGGATTGGGGAAAACCTCTGAGGGTTCCGTCCGCCGTTCATGGTTCTATCGCCCTGGCTCCCGGTGCGATAATCAGCCTTGCCCAATGGCTCCAACAAATCGGCGTGACGGCCTGCACGGCTTGGCGCTGGCGCAAGAAGGGCTGGCTCAAAACGGTCAACATCGCGGGCCGTCAATATCTCACCCAAGAGGCCATTGATGAATTCAGGCAAAGGGCGGCGGCGGGCGATTTCGCGCAAGTCCACAAGGTTCCCGTCCGCCAACGTGAGGGGGGCCTGTGAGTCCCCAGAGCCTCGGTGGCGCGTTAGAACGAGCAGAACCGGACAGCGAGCAACACTGCTCGCCGGTTCTGCGGCCGGATGTGGTGCCAACTGGCAATGCGGAAGGGGCGGGGGCGGTGCGGCGCGCAGCGCCGCCCGCCCCCGCCCTTCCTTGTCATAATAGCAATAGCTGCATTGAAAAGAAGGAATACAAGCCTGAACCGCTCTCCCCTTACCGCAAGAAAAGCCGTCACCGGCTGATCACGGCTGTTGAGGGGATGGTGAGAAAACACGGTATCAATCGCGTCGGACTGCTCACCTTGTCCTTTGGTGTGCCAGGGAGCGGCAGAGGATCGGAAGCCACGCGGGAATTGCGGGAGCGGGCCAAAGACCTGGATTTCGTCCAGGCGCGTTGGCATTCCTTCTCGTCCAACGTCGTGACCAAACGTTACGAGGATTGGATTTGCGTTCTGGAGCCGCACAGAGACGGCGTGTGGCATCTCCATGTGGTGGTGGCAACCAAAGCGGACATTCGGACCGGCACGGACGTTGAAACCCTCTCCAACTACAAGCTGCCTTACTGGATGCGGCGCGGGAAGCATCTGCGCAACGAGGCATTGGCGGCGGAATGGCAAGTGTTGCGGGAAACCTGCTGCAAGTATCGTTTCGGGCGGGCGGAATTGCTGCCAATCAAGAAAACCGGCGCAGCGGTCGCCCGGTATGTGGCCGGGTATTTGTCCAAGTCCTTCGGGCTGGTCCCGTCCGGGCGCAAGAACCGGCTGGTGCGGTATTCCCGCACTCTGAGCCAAAGATTCACCATGCGGTTCTCCCCGCACACCCTGGGCAATCTCATTCACCGGACCCGGCTCAAGCTGGCGGCGTCCATGCTGCATTTTCGGGAGTATGGCGACTTTGCGGATTATTTCGGTTCACGCTGGCATTATTACCTGGGCGCCATTATCGCGGCCATTCCCGTGCCCTTGGTGTTTGGCAAAGGCCAGTTTGAAAGCGGCGTGGCGGCAAAGGTGTTGCGTGAGTTTGCGCAAGACCCCTTCCCGTATCTGGATGAGGCGGGGAAAAAGAACATGATCGCGGCGCATTCGGCTTTGTTGGGCAAATTCACGGAGTTGGCGTTTGATGAGCCGGCGGAAATGCGTTGGGAGGAATCCCGGCCAATGGAAGCGGACAATATTGATGTGGGTCCAGCGACCGAAACGGATTTGCAAGGCGATTTGATGGAAGCGTCGGGGAATCCGTTTTAATTGGCCTTGGCGCTGTGACGTGCGGTTGACTGGCGCTGGGATGTGATATATATTTGGCCCAATGAGCGAGTATTTTGTCCCGAATCTGAGCGACATTGATTACTCAAAGATTTCCCTTTGTTCGCGAGTTATCATTGACGGCGATGGGGGTTGTCGCAAGACAAGCTTAATTGCTCCGGCGATAGCCGATAAAATTAAGGGAAAAGTTGTCTCTATTGATGATTTTATGTTTGAGCCTGATCATCCGCAATGGGACCGCGAGCGTCCGTACTGGGATCAACTTGACTATGAACGGTTACACCACGAGATTACAGCGGCCGGGGCAAGGGTGGTCATCGAAGGTGTGTGTGTACTTAAAGTGATCGGGAAGATGGGCGTGCAATTCGACTACCACATTTTCACAAAGCTTGTGAACGACGATAACACCTTTAATCAATGGGACTATGAGGAGTATTTGAATGAGGAGGTGCCGTTGCCAAGTCGTGGGCTTCGTCGGCATATTGCTGCGTACTATCGGGAGTTTAGACCGTTCGAGCATTGCAACCTGGTGATCGAACGACATATCAGTCCGTCGGCTGATTAATCCGTGAAATAAGGAAGCTGAGTGGTCACTGCTGGGCTGACGGAGGGATTTATGCCCGTTTTCCCAAATTAGGACCTTCTGGCCTTCCTGAAACCAGCGGTCAAAAAAGCCGCAACTCATTCTGGTAATCGGGGCGCAGACCCTCCGCCACATACTTTTCCACCTCGTATCGAAGGTGTTCATCAAAAAAGGTCTCAGGGAAGTTCTGTTGGCATTGAAGGAAATAGAGAACGATGCGGTTCAGAAGAACAGCAGGAATTACTTCACCCCGTCGTTTAGATGCGTCCCGGAATGCTTGACAAACACAGGAGTACACCTCAATAATCTTGTCGTCGGAGACCGTCGTCGAGGGGGCGCAGCCTTGCGTGGCTGCAATCCTGCGGTAGCCGCTGACAATGAGGGCTTTCGCTGGCTCAAGAGAAGCCTCCAAGACGCTGCCTGGTCTTGGCGCTATTTGCTGCAATTCCTCGTGCGCCTGTTCCAAGAGGCTCTTACGATGATCGGGTTTTTCTCGCGCTTGGATTCCTGTTCTGCTCAAGTGCTTTATACCTTCATTGAGCAATGAGCAGAATTCTGGATCCGCGTTCTTGGCGGTCTCCAGAAACCTAGTAACATGTTTGATGCCCTCCTTAACATGATCTCTGTTATCTATCTTGGGGCAGAAACCCAGTTTCTTCAGTTCGTCGAGCATGATCCACGCGTCAACAGCGAAAGGAGCAATTAGCGTCGCGTAATAGGCCGCAAAACCTGCATCGGAACCATCAGCCGGATCAACGCGCTCCTTGTTCCAGATTCGGTTCATACATTTACGAGCGAAGTCCGTCAAAGGGACGGCCGTAACGTAAAGACACCCGTGCAAGTTGCAAAACGGATCGTCAAGCAGTGCTTTCTTTGTGGCGTTTTCGATGCCGATTCTCTTGGAAAACATCAGAAAGCCGATCACCATCTCCCCCAGATTCTGGGACAGGAGCACCGTTCGTGCAAGGGCGTCTGGCGTCTGGGGCAGGTTCCACTTCTGAGTGAAAAGCAGCGCGCCGGCTTCGAGATTGTCCAATCCTTTGGCTCGGTTTTGAGAGAGCTGCTCGGTCAACTGACCGTGCTGGGAAAGAGCGGCCACTTTGTGAATGAAAGTTAATAAGCCCATAGGACGTCAATCATCTCATACGCCTCATTTTGAAAGGTTTTCACATTGGCGGATTATTGGCATGTGACTTTTTGCAGTCAAGCCTGTTCTGCCAAGACGGTTCTGCCAAGACGGCGAAGCCCTGCCCTGGTGGTGGCGGCATTGTCCACAGTGTTGCGAGGGCAGCCGGGGCGCAATCCTGTGGACAATGACGACACGACCAGGCACTTGTCGGGGCGGAGCGTTCGCGTGTTGGCATTCGGCTTGGCCTTGTTGCCTTTAGCAAGCCGGATGACGACACGGGAACGAGCCGCGGGGAAATCCCCTTTCCAGACGCACAGGACTTTTGCAAGTATTTTGGGGTCGGTTTTTGGTCTGTGCTACTTTTTGTGCTACTTTTGGGGTCGGAACGTCGGCCCTTGCCGACAGAGTGAAAACAGGGACAATGCGATACAACCAATTCATTATCAATGGTTTGTGCGTGTGGCAAGTGATGGTGTGCAACGGGTTGAAACAGCCGAAAGTGAATTTTTAAGTCCTGTGCGTCTGCCATTTCGCCACTCCGGCACAGTTGAGAAAACCGTTGCAGCCGCCGGTGCAACCTAGCAGAAGCAGCCGCCCTGGCGCAAGCCCGGCGAATTGGCGGAGGGCGAATTCTTGCGATGCCTTTCCATGAACCCTCACCTCACCCTAACCCTCTCCCCTCCCATGGGATGGGAGCGGAGAGGGAACAGCAGACGGACGCGAATTGTTCCACGGAGTTCTGTCGAGCAGCGGCGGGTTCATAGTCCCAATGCCCGCCAAGATTTTGGCGTGGAGGCTGATCATTAGCCGCTTACCCGGCTGGATCAACCCATCGCCGCATGGCAAAACGCCGCAAATCATCGGCGGGAAGCCGCGGGGCCGTTTCCTGAACCTAAAAGGCAATCGGAATGGCCGCGGAAGAACGCCAAAGAACAGAATGAGGGGCAGGGGACCGGGGGATGGCCCCAGGTCAGTTGCCGCGCCTGGCTCCGGCTGCAATCCGGCTCGCGCGCCCGGGGGGCGCTGCAGCACCGCCGACGCCAGAGCCAGCGCCCTGCCCAGGCGCTCCCGCTCTCATGGCAGGACCGGGCGCGGGGGCCTGGAAGTCCGACATGGCGAGGCTGAGGTTGGTTTGGATGTTGTCGTAGGTCTGAGTGATGGTGCCGGAGATTTTGGACATTTGTTTGGCGGTGGCCATTTCGAGGGGCGTCGGATCCTTGCCATTTTTCATGGTCTTCAACTGCGCTTTGATTTGGGCGTCGTCCATGGCGGCCAGGCCGGATTTTGCGTCCATGACGACCTGGGTTTGAGGGATGAGAAAGGAGCTGTGGTTGACCCAGACGAGGACATTCTGAAGTTTGACGGTGCCGGCCAGCACATAACAGAACTGGTTGTTGAGTTTTTCATCCTTGTTGCGAGACCATTCGAGGCCGTCTTTGGCCAGGCCTTCGGTGGTGTCATTGATAAAAAGATGGACAATCTCGCCCACGCCCACGTTGACCCCGCTGTTAAAGCTGCTGAACAGGGCGTCGTGGGATGGCATCCTGGTGGGACGATTGTTGACCTGGAGGAAATCGCCGTTGCCCGTGGACCAGCCGGTCACGGTGATGTTGCTGGTTCCAAAGGAGATGGCCGAATCAATGCGAAAACTGACCGGCTTGCTCATCTTCAGAGTCAGGTCGGCGGCGATGGTGATGGGGCCGGCGGCGGCGGCGGCGGGATTGACCGCGGACATGTCCATGACGGCGATGGTTTTGCCAGTGGAACTGAAACTGGGAATCTCCTTGTACACCTCGGCCACCTTTTGCATAATCTCGGCGGCGGTCAGTTCCGGCGGAGGCGGCGGAGGAGCAGGCTGGTTGGTGGCGGCGATTTCGGCGGCGGACGGCCCGCGGATGGATTTCCATTTGGCGGTCAGCCAGTCCTTGTTTAAATAAGCCGACCCGCTAATCAGCGCGACCGCGACCAGGGCGATGATCAGGCCGGCGTAGGATTTCTTGGG
>JBEKVM010000210.1:0-5338 GCA_049513975.1 Verrucomicrobiota bacterium
TGGCGATGCTGGATCGGACCGGCTCGGCCGGCGGGGCGGATGGGTTGGCGGGAACGACAATGGCGGCCTGGCAGGCCGGACAGTTAATCTGGTGGCCGACGTAATCGTCGTTGGCCGACAAACGCTGTCCGCAGGCCGGACAGGCGAACTTAAAATCGCTCATAGTTTAATCCTCCGCCACAAGACGCTGGCCGCAACCGGTTCCCCTTGGTCCCAGGGTGACTTGTGGATGGTTAGCAAACTCCCTTTCGCGCAAGATTGCAAGGCTGCTCTCCATGAACCCTCACCTCACCCTAACCCTCTCCCCTCCCATAGGATGGGAGCGGAGAGGGAACAGCAGACGGACACGAATTGTTCCACGGTGGTCTTTCGAGCAGCGGCAGGTTCATGGTCCCAATGCACGCCAAGATTTTGGCGTGGAGGCTTTCCATGAACCCCCACCTCACCGCGGCCCTCTCCCCTCCCATAGGATGGGAGCGGAGAGGGAACAGCAGGCGGACACGAATTGTTCCACGGTGGTCTTTCGAGCAGCGGCAGGTTCATGGTCCCAATGCACGCCAAAGTTTTGGCGTGGAGGCTTTCCATGAACCCCCACCTCACTGTGGCCCTCTCCCCTCCCATCGGATGGGAGTGCGGAAGAGGAGACGGACATGGCATGGCGTCAATCCTCGGGGCGCTCGCCGCTGGGGGCCATCTTGACCAGCCTGGGATCGAACTGGCCGAGCACTGTCACCAGGTCTTGCTGGGCGGCCATGACTTCGCGAATGTTCTTGTAGGCCATCGGCACTTCGTCCAGGCCGGCGGAAATGAGGGTGACTTGCGCCTGTTTGAGGAAATGGTTGACGTCCTTCCAGTTGAACCTGGCGTTGGCCGCCTTGCGGCTCATGGCCCGGCCGGCGCCGTGCGAGGCCGAGTTGAGCGACTCGGCGTTGCCCTTGCCGCTGACGACAAATCCGGGCGAGGCCATGGAGCCGGGGATGATGCCCAGGACCCCGCGGCCCGCCGGGGTGGCGCCTTTGCGATGGACAATGACCTCGCGTTCCACGCCGCCGATGAGATGGCGCTCTTTCCAGGCAAAGTTGTGGTGGTTTTCCAAGTCAAGCAGAACTTGCGCCCCGAGATTCTCAGCGATGTGGCGGTGAATGAGGGCGTGGTTGGCCGCGGCGTACCGGCCCATCAATTGCATGGCCGCCCAGTATTCCCGGCCTTCGTGGGAATCCAGCGACAGCCAGGCCAGGCGCTTCAATTCGGAGGGCAAATCCTTGAATTGGGCGAAGGCCAGTTTGGAGTAGTGATCGCACACGGCCGCGCCGGTGCCGCGGCTGCCGCTGTGGGAGAGCAGGGCGACGTAGGTTCCGGGCGCAAGACCCTGGACCGGCCCGTGCGCAGTAAACAAACCGAATTCGACAAAATGATTGCCGCTGCCGCTGGTGCCGAGTTGCGACCAGGCGCGGTCCTTGTATTGTTGAGTGACCGGGCTGACCCGCCAATCGGCGTCCAGGACCTCATGCTGGCGGCGGTGCTGGAAGGACGCGCCCACCCCGAAGCGGGTTTCCGCCTCGATGGCGCGGGTGAGGCGGTCCTGCTTTTGCTCCAGGTCGCGCACCGGGAGGTCGAGCACGGTCATCTTCATGCGGCAGGCGATGTCCACGCCGACGGCGTAGGGAATGACCGCATTGTCCGTGGCGAGCACGCCGCCGATGGGCAGGCCGTAACCGACATGGGCGTCCGGCATGAGAGCGCCCGCCACGGCGACCGGCAGCAAACAGGCCTTCTCCATCTGCATGACCGCCTCGTGCTCCAGGCCCTGGCCCCATTGCCGATACTTGACAGGATTGGCGCGCGGGGGCGGCGGGGAGTGGAGCAAGGCCCTGGCAAATTCCCCGCGCAACGGGTCATCCACGAAGGCCGGCGGGCTGGCAACAATGGCGGCGACCTCCTCGGGCAAGCGCGACTTGTCGCCGCCGCCGAGGATGAATTTGGCGACAAAATCGGTGGCGCGCCGGGTGGCTTCGCCGAGAGGAACGCCCAATCGCAAAAAGTCTTTCGCGTTCATAAGGACCGAGTCATTAGTGGCATGCTTGCGCACTCACGCCACAGGCAGGCCCGTTTCAGACGAAAGATTCCGTCGGCGGGACGCCGACGGCTGCGGTCGGGACGGCCGCGCTCCCGGAAAAGTCGAGCATGATTCGCGTTCATAAGGCCGGGAGTTTAAAAATAATTTACCCAGCGAGGTAGCCGGTGAAAAGTGCGGCCAGAATGAGGGCCGCCAGGAGGATGCGATAGCAGCCGAAGGCGACAAAGGTGTGGGTTTGAACGTAACGCAGGAACCATTTGACCACGATGAATGAAACGACCGCGGCCACGATGGAGGCAATCCAAACCATCGTCCAGTTTTCATGGACCGGGTCAACCGGGTGATGAAGCGCCTTAAAAAGCAATAAACCGCTGGCGGCCAGCATCGTCGGTATGCTGACGAGAAAGGAAAACTCGGTGGCCAGGGGACGGCTTAATCCGAGTATGAGGGAGAAGAGAATGGTGGTTCCCGAGCGGGAGCTTCCCGGAAAGGCGGCGGCAATGAGTTGCCCGATCCCGACGGCCACCACAATGCCCCATGTGACCTGTGTGCCGGGTTCCCGGCCTCTTTTGGCCAGCCAATACTCCACGACGATAAAGAGCGCGCCGCCGATGAACAGGGCAATGGCCACGGGAAGAAGATGCTCCGGGAGGGTAAAGCCCTCCTTTTTCATAATGTAGCCGGGGCCGCCGGTGATGGCACACGCGACGATGATTTTGAGGAGATAATCGCGCACCGCCGGATCGCGCCAGCGAAAGAGGAATTGATGGAAGCGCCGGTGGAAAAGCGGGATGACGGCCAGGACCGCCCCGGCCTGGATGACGACGTTAAACAAATCCGACTGCCGGGGAATGAAGTGCTCGGCAATGAGAAGGTGGCCGGTGGAGGAGACGGGAAGGAACTCGGTGATCCCTTCGACCACGCCGAGGACAACGGCAATAAAGGAGTCGGTCATGGTTTTTGGGGTGGAAGGCAGCGGGATGAATCAGGGCTTTTTCTTGAACATGGAGGTGATGAAATTCTGGCCTTCGACTTCGCGCTGCTTGACCTTGACCTGCCCGACCAGGGCCTGGAATCCGACGTAGATTTTATGCCACTGGTTTTCCAGCCCGCGCAGGGTGCCCTCGTTGCTCTCGCTCAGATAACGCAGGGAGGGCACGGCGGCGACAAAGGCGTGAATCTCTTCGCGGGAGGGCGAGGTGAAATCAATGGCGGCGCTGATCAATTCCAACTCCTGCACGACGATGGCCTTGACATCGAGAAACTGGTTTTCATCCTCGGCGGAGAATTTTTTGCCGCGGGCCAGGTTGATGAAGTTGTTGAGGATCTTCCAGCATTCCAAGAAGTGTTCAAGTTGGGTGACGAGCTGGTCTAGTTTTTGATTTTTCATAAGACAATTTCCACAAATTCATCAGGAGGGCGGGAGGGGCGGCGCGGCCGACTTGGGGGAAAGAAAAATGATCGCCCCCCCGCGCAATTCGCGGGCGGTAATCCGAAAGGCGGCGTAATGGACGCGCAATTCGCAAAAGGGGAGGCGGACGCCGGCGGCGCCTTTGAAGACGGCCAAAATCTGCTGGCCGATTTGGACGGCCCAAACCTCCGGCACCCAATGCGGCAAGGTGGAACTGACCAGATTGCCGCGGGCATCCACAGTAAAGGCGCCGCTGGGAAGGCGGTGCAGGCCGGACAGGCCGGGGGCTTGTTTTGTCAGGAAGCCCATTTGTCAAAAACGTGTTTCATGGTTTGCTCGACTTGTTCGGCGGTCAAGGCGCAGCGGAAGCCGACACAGAGCAGCCCTTTTTGCTCCTGCGCATCCAAGGCCCAATGTTCCTGCAAGCCGAAGCCAAAGGCGCCGGCAAATTGGCCCGCGCGAAGGCCGTCGCCCAATTTGGCCAGGCGGCGATGGGCGTCGCGGGCCCAATTGGCGACGTCCATGGAGTTTTCCAGGCTCCAGGAATCCACGGGCGCGTTGTCATCGGGCGGAATGGCCAGGACGAAGCCCACGCCTTCAAAACGGCCCAGGGCGGCCAGACCGGTGGGGGCGCCGCCGGGGGTTAGGCTCTCCGCCTCCGGCCCCGTGCCGGCGGGCGGCCCTTTGGATTCATCCAGCGCCTGGGCCGAATCCAGCAGGAGGCCCTGGTAGGAAATGTGGATGGTGCGGGCGCGGCCGGGATCGGGGGGAAGGATTTCAAAATTGCCGCTTTTCCAGGACAGAATCTCCTTGAAGGCCTCCTCGCCGGTCATTTGGGCGGTGGCGGCATCCATAATTTCGCCGTTCTGAATCCAGATTTTGCCGACGAGACCGCCGCGGGTGATGTTGAGCAGGGAGGAACTGCGGGACAAACATTCCAACTGGATCAGGTCCACCAGGCTCTTGCTTTGCACGCCGCGGAAGCCCTCCAAGGTTTGGGTGGAGCGGTCGAGCATGGCTTCGATGCAGTCCTGGAACAATTGAATGTCCTCGGCGCTGCTGGGTTTCTGCCAGAACATCTCCACGCCCTGAGCGTAGGCGCGGGAGCGGTATTCCTCGTCGGGCACACCGGTGAGGACGACAATGCGCAACTGGGGGAATTTTCTGCGGACGATGGCCAGGACCTGGAGGCCGTCCATCTTGGGCATGCGCAAATCGGTGATGAGCAGAGTGAAAGGCTCGGATTCGAGCATGGCGATGGCCCGGGCGCCGGTATTGCAAACCTGCACATCCGGATGGCTGGGAATTTGCTCGATCAATGCCTGGTACAACTCGAGCATTTGCTCGTCATCATCCAGCAAGAGAATTTTATTTTGGGCCGACATGGGCGCGGCGAAGGTTAAACCCAACCGGCCCCCGGATGCAAGCCGGGTTAAAATCTCTGAATCTGGGCGTGGAGGTTTTTTCATGGTCCGGTTTGCGGGGCTGGGCTGGCCTGGGGCAAGAGGCGGCGCTGAAGCTGGAAGCGGCCGGCGAGTTGATCGCTCCTCCGCAGAGCGATGACGTCCTGGCAGAGGGCGCGCAACCATTTCCAGTCGGCCTCGGGATCGGCCTGGTCGCCCCGTTGTTGGGTGGCCAAGACGTATTGGGCGGCAACGAAGGTGGCCAGGTTGTCGGTAACCGTGCCCTGGCCGGCTTGGACAAGCTGGCGGGATTGGGAGATGAAGCGGCTGGCTTGGGAGAGGGCGGCTTGCTGGAGGAGCCAGGCGGGATGGGAACGCTGTTTCCATGCGGAGAGGTTTCGTTGGCTGATGGGACGGGCGGCAAATTCGACGGCCATTATTTGTTGG
>JBEKVM010000211.1:0-5276 GCA_049513975.1 Verrucomicrobiota bacterium
GCCCGCGGGCGGTTCGTCAACCCGTCAGCAGCTGGCCACGCCTACTCAAAAACACCTCATCGCAAGGACCCATCACCATCACAATCCTTCCGCCATGAATTTCCGAAGGGCATTACGCCTAAAGTGCGTTTTGGGCGCTCCCTCAGCCAGGCGCCCGGCCCTTGGCCGGGCCGCGGGATCGCGCTGACCGGGGCCGCGCCTAAGGAAATTCCCTAGTCCCTCTACTTGCTTTCCCCCAGACGTGTCTGGCAGGACGCCTGATTGCTGGCAGACCGGGATTAGTGCTAAATTGCTCACATGATAACAAATTATGTGCAGCCAAATGGGGACAAACCCATGAACCGCCGCGACAACAAAGGTTTGATCGAGAGCCTGATCAACTCGAAAATCTTCCAGGATTACGAGAAGGCCTTCAGCGAAACCACCGGCCTGCCCGTCTCCCTGCGCCCGGTGGAATCCTGGCAGTTGCCCCACCACGGCAAGCGCCACGAGAATCCCTTGTGCGCCATGCTGGCGGAAAAGAGCCGCTCCTGCGCCACCTGCCTGCAAATGCAGCAAAAGCTTTCCGATAGCGCCCGCTTTGAACCCGCCACCGTCACCTGCCAGTTGGGTTTGGTGGATACCGCCGTGCCGGTTCGTTTGGGCGAGCAGTTGATCGGCTTCCTCCAGACCGGCCAGGTCCTGCGCAAAAAGGCCACCCCCTCCCAAATCGGCCGCACCGCCAGGCTCATCGCCGATTGGGGTCTGCAGATGAGCAAGGAACGGCTGCAAAACCTCTATTATGGAACCAGGGTCCTGTCCTCCAAACAATACGAGGCCATGGTCAAACTCCTCAGCATCTTCGCCCAGCACATTTCCGTGGTCAGCAACCAGATTGTCGTCCATCGCGAACACGCCGAATCCCCCGTCATCCGCCGGGCCAAGGAGTTCATTGTGGAAAATCAGGCCGAAGAACTTTCCCTGGGCCAGGTGGCCAAGGCCGTCAACACCAGCGTCTTCCACTTCTGCAAAATGTTCAAAAAAGCCACCGGCTTGAACTTCACCGAATATGTCTCCCGCGTCCGCGTGGAAAAGGCCCGCAATCTCCTCCTCAATCCCAATCTCCGCATCAGCGAAATCGCTTATGAAGTCGGTTTCCAGTCTCTGACCCATTTTAACCGCGTCTTTAAGAAAATCACCGGACAGTCCCCCACCGATTACCGCGGCCAACTGGCCCCCTCTTGAAAGGGTGGCGCCCGCCAAACCCCATCTTTTAACGTGTCTGTGGCCCGGACTTCGCTAGCATTGCGCCGTGATGGACAATTATTCCAAAATGACCAGGGCCGGGTTGGTGCAACGACTCAAGGCATTGGAAGCCGGCCCTGTCCCCCCCGGCCAGACCCCCCCGGCCCAGCGCGCCGGGCAACCCCTGGAGCCGCTCAAGGAGCTGCACGACCTGAAATCCGCCCTCGATGCCCATTCCATCGTCGCCATCACCAACGCCCGCGGCCGCATCACCTATGTCAACGACAAGTTTTGCGAGATTTCCAAGTACTCCCGCGCGGAATTGCTCGGCCAGGACCATCGCATCATCAACTCCAGGTTTCATCCCAAGGAGTTTTTCCGCGGCCTCTGGACCACCATCGCCCAGGGCAAAGTCTGGAAGGGGGAAATCCGCAATCGCGCCAGGGACGGCAGTCTTTACTGGGTGGATACGACCATCTTTCCCTTTCTCGATGCCGACGGCAAACCGGTGCAGTACATCGCCATCCGCACCGACATTACCGAGCGCAAACACGCCGAAGTCCGCCTGGCCGAATTGGCCCAAAGCCTGGCCGAGAAAAACAAGGAATTGGAAACGGTCGTCTATGTTGCCTCCCACGATCTGCGTTCTCCCTTGGTCAACATCCAGGGCTTCACCAAGGAATTGAAACGCGACTGTGACCGCATTCGCGAGTTGCTCCAGGGCGGCGAGCCGGCCGCCCTCCAACAACGCGAACTCAACACCATTCTCAGCCGGGATGTCCCCGAAGCGATGGAATTCATCCAGGCCGGCGTGGTCAAGATTGACACCTTGTTGAGCGGCTTCCTTCGTTTTTCCAGGCTGGGCCGCGCCGCCCTCAAGATCCGCCGCCTGGACATGAATGCCACCCTCGCCAGCATTGCCCAAACCGTCGAGTTTCAACTCAAACAAGCCGGTGCCACACTGCAAATCGGCCCGCTCCCCGACTGCCGCGGCGACGCCATCCAAATCAACCAGGTCTTCTCCAATTTGATTGATAACGCCATTAAATATCGCCTTCCCAGCCGCCCCGGGCTTATCGAAGTGTCCGGCCGGATTGAAAATGGCCGTTGCACCTACGCGGTCAAGGACAACGGCATCGGCATTGCCCCGGAACACCAAGCCAAGGTCTTTGAGATTTTCCACCGCCTGGACCCGGCTTCCTCCGAGGGGGAAGGTCTGGGCCTGACCATCGCCCAGAAAATTCTGGAACGGCAGGACGGCAGGATCTGGGTGGAATCCACCGCCGGCCAAGGCAGCATTTTTTTCGTTTCTTTGCCCGCCGCTTGAGGCATAAATTGCATGAGCATGACCAAAGAAGTAGTTGTCTTGATTGCCGATGATGATCTGGGCCACGTCCGCCTTATCGAGAAGAATCTCAGCCGGGCCGGCCTGCACAATCCCATCGAGCGGTTTGCCAACGGCCAGGAAATCCTGGATTTTCTCTTTGGCCGCGGTCCGCGCCGCCGGGCCAGGGAAGCTTCCTACTTGCTCCTGCTCGATATCCGCATGCCAAAAGTGGATGGCGTCGAAGTGCTCCGCCAGATCAAGGCCGACCCGGAGTTAAGGAAGATTCCCGTCATCATGCTCACCACCACCGATGATCCCCGCGAAGTCGAACACTGCCATGCCCTGGGTTGCAGCACCTACGTCGTCAAACCGGTGGATTACGACAAATTCGCCGAGGCGATCAAGCAGTTCGGCTTGTTCATTGCCCTGGTGCAAGTCCCCGAAGTCCGCACCTGAGTCGAGCATGAGCCAGGACAAACCAGCCGCGGCCCTTTTGATTGTGGATGATGATCGCGGCCTGCTCCGCCTGGCGGCCAAGGCCTTGGAACGCGCGGGTTTTGCCGTCGCCACCGCCGCCGCCGGCGCCGAAGCCATCGCCTGCTTGAAATCCAGCCAGCCCGATTTGCTCCTGCTCGATTTGAAACTTCAGGACTGCGACGCCCGCCAGCTCCTCCGTCAACTCTCCGACCTCAAACGTCTGCCCCCATTCCTCATTATCACCGGACAGGGCGATGAACGGGTCGCCGTCGAAATGATGAAAAGCGGCGCGCGCGATTACCTGGTCAAAGGCGCCGATTTCCTGGAACTGCTCCCTGCGGTGGCCGCGCGCGTCCTGGCCCAGATCGAGCAGGAAGCCAAATTGGCCGCCGCCGAAGCCGCCTTGCGTCTGGGTGAGGAACGTTTCCGCGTCGCCTTGAAAAATTCTCCCATCATGGTCTTTAACCAGGACGCCAGACTGCGTTATACCTGGGTTCACAACCAGGCGGTCCTGCAAATGGACCGCGACATGCTGGGCAAGACCGACGGCGAACTGTTTGCCGCCGAGGAGGCCGACCGCTTGACGCAGATGAAAGCGCGCGTCCTGTTGACCGGAACCGGTTTGCGACAGGAGATTTCCCGCACGGCGGGCGGCGAGAAACATTTCTATGATCTGACGGTCGAACCGGTCAGGGATGCTCTCGGCCAGATCACCGGCATCACCGGCGCCGCCATGGAGGTCACCGAGCGCAAGCGCTTGGAGGAGGAAATCCTGCAAATCAGCGAAATGGAACAGCGCCGCATCGGCCAGGATTTGCACGACGGCATCTGCCAGCACCTGGCCGGCATCGAATTGAAAAGCCAGTCCCTGGCCCAGACCCTGGCCAAAAAAGCCAAAGGCCCGGCCGCCCAAGCCGAACAAATCGCCCGCCATGTGCGCGAGGTCCTCGGCCAGACCCGCTCCCTGGCCCGCGGCCTCTCTCCCTTTATTCTCGAAGCCGAAGGTTGGGGGCCGGCCCTGGGCGAATTGGCCGCCCACACCGAAAAATTATTCAACGTCAAATGTCATTTCCACAACGACCGCCCCGTGGCCATTTCCGATCCCGCCATGGCCACCCATCTTTATCGCATCGCCCAGGAAGCCCTCACCAACGCCATCAAACACGGCAAGGCCAGCGCCGTCGAAATCAGCCTGACCCACGCCAACGATAAAATTGTTCTGGCCATCACCGATAATGGCATCGGTTTCAAATCCCCGGGCCGGCCCCCCACCGGCATGGGCCTGCGCACCATGCAATATCGGGCCGGCAGGATCGGCGCCACCTTGCTCGTGCAGGCCCCGCCCGAGGGCGGGACCAGAATCCTTTGCTTCTTCCAGAACGCCGCCAGCCCGGCGGCCCAATGAAACCGATGAAAAAAGCCGCCCAGGCGCAAACCAGAATCCTCATCGTGGACGATCATCCCATGATGCGGGAGGGGTTGGCTCAACTCATTGCTCACCAGCCCGACATGATGGTTTGCGGCGAAGCGGGCGAGGCGGGCGAGGCTTTGGAAAAAGTCAGGCTGCTCAAACCCAACCTCGTTCTGGCCGATATTACGCTGCCGGGGCGCAATGGCCTGGAACTGATCAAAGATATTCAGGCGATGGATGCCGCCGTCCTGGTCTTGGTTATTTCCATGCACGACGAATCCTTTTATGCCGAGCGCGTCCTCCGCGCCGGCGGCCGCGGCTACGTCATGAAACAGGAGGGCGGCAAAAAAATTATGGAAGCCATCCGCCAGGTTTCCGCCGGCCAGATTTTTGTCAGCGATAAAATGTCCGCCAGGATTTTGGAACTCTTCTCCGGCCGCCGCGCCCAAGGGGGCAAGGCCGTGGTGCAAAACCTGACCGACCGCGAATTCGGAGTTTACCAGTTGATTGGCCAGGGCCTGGGCACCAAGGACATGGCCAGGGAACTGCACGTCAGCCCCAAGACCATCGAAGTCCATCGCGCCAACATCAAAGCCAAACTCCAGATCAAGAGCATGGCCGAACTCATCCGCCACGCCGTCCGCTGGGTCGAGTCGGAAAAACGGGACTGAATTCCACGCCGCCAGATTCCCCTTTGGCCTCCAAACTTTAGGGTCTGACCCGAATGGCGCTTAGATAAGGAATCTGCTTCCTAACATGTTGATTTATAGAGTTTTAAATGACCCGCTTTCCAGTCGTGCTGGGAAGGTCCGAAAATCGCTTTGGTGGCTTCCCTCG
>JBEKVM010000212.1:0-5276 GCA_049513975.1 Verrucomicrobiota bacterium
GCCCGCGGGCGGTTCGTCAACCCGTCAGCAGCTGGCCACGCCTACTCAAAAACACCTCATCGCAAGGACCCATCACCATCACAATCCTTCCGCCATGAATTTCCGAAGGGCATTAGGGCTAAGCCTGCAGTCAAAACCGGCAGGGCGAGACTCCGTCGAGCCGTGACTAAATCACACGAAATCGAGTTATGACTCGACGGAGTCTCGCCCTGCCGGTGTAGAATCAGCCCGCTTCCGCAGCAATCCGGCGATCTCGTGCGCGCTGGGAACCCGCCACCACAGGGCGAGCAGGAAATAAAGGGCGGCCGCCGCGGTCATCGGCAGAAAGACCTCGCCCAGTTTCAGCGTCAGGGTGGCATGGCCAAAATGGTTCAGCCAAAGCCGGTGGAGACCCCAGGCCGCCAAACCCGCCAGCAGTCCGGCCAGCGCCAGGCGCGGCAGTTGGGCGAGGCATTCCGCCATTTCCAGGGTCCGCAATTTCTTCCGCAGCGCGAAGACGAGCAGACCCAGGTTGCAAAAGGAACTCAGGCTGTTGGCGATGCCCAGCGCCCCAGCCCGCAGGTCCGTGCCAAAAAGAAAAACCACTGTCAACACCACATTCGCCGCGAGACAAAAAACACTCACGCGCATGGGCGTCTGGATGTCCTGCAGCGCGTAAAAGGCCCGGGCGAAAATGTTGACGAGCGAAAAGGAAACCAGCCCCGGCACCAGGCACATCAGGCCAAAGCTGACGTGCGCGGTGGATAGCGCGTTGAATTCCCCGCGCTCAAAGAGCAGCCGGATGATCGGCCCGGCCAGGGTGAAGAGCAGCACCGAGGCCAGCAGGTTGACAAAAATCAAATGGTTGACCCCCTGCCGCAGGGTCGAGCGGAACTGGCCGAAATTTTTCTCCACCGCCAGCGCCGACAGCGTGGGCAGAAGAAAAGTGGCCAGCGACAGGCCAAACACGCCCTGCGGCAGTTCCATCAGCCGCACCGCATAGTTGAATTCGCTCACAATGCTCGCGTTTTCGCCAAAGGCGAACGCCTGGTTGACCGTGACATTGATTTGGAAGGCCGCCACCCCGATGGCGCCGGGTATCATTTTCGCCGCCACTTCCCGAACCGTGGGATCGTGCCACGGCGTGACCCAGTGATAACGGAACCCTTCCCGCCGCAACGTCGGCAACTGGTAAGCCGCCTGCGCCACCCCGGCCACCAGCACCGCCACGGCCAGGAGGAACACCTGCTTGTGCAGCGTCCCGTCGTAATTCTTCCCCAGCGACAAAACCAGCGCCGCCGCGCTGATGAGGACGACGTTCAGAATCGCCGCGCTCAGGGCCGGCACGAAGAAATGCCCGCGCGCGTTGAGGATGCCGATGAAGACCGCGCCCAGGCAGGCCATCAACATGTAAGGAAACATCAGGCGCATCAGTTGGAACATCAGCCTCGTCTCCGGCTGCCAGGTTCCCACCATCAACAAAAGCGACAGCGCCAAAATGACGAACAGGACGATCGCCAGCGCCAGCGCCAGCAGCCCCGAGATGACGGCGTTGGCCGATTGCCACATGGCCGCCTCACCTTCGGTTTTTTCCTTCGCCTTGAAGATGGGGATGAAGGCCGCGGTCAACGCCCCTTCCCCCAGCAGGCGCCGGAACATGTTGGGAATCATGAAGGCGAATTGGAAGGCCCCCGCAATCGCAGTGGTGCCCATGAAGGCCGCAAAAAACTGTTCGCGCACCAGGCCCAGCACCCGGCTGGCCAGCGTCGCCGCCCCGATCCCGCCGGACGATTTCAACATCTTCGACATTGCTCGCCCGCGAATGTAAACGCCCGGCCGCGGCGGCTAAAGATTATTCGGGATTGTTCGCGTGCCTCCCCGATCATTAGCCCGCATATTTCGCACCTCCAAACGCCGCGTGAGGGCACGCGGCCTACAGGAGCCGCCGGACGTGCTTGCAGGCCGCGTGTCCCCGCGCGGCGCACTGTTTTGGTGCTTCCATCGGAGTGTGAAATATGCGGGTTAGCGATTTCTTTCGGGGAGCGCGGTCGTCCCGACCGCATCCGTCGGCGTCCCGCCGGCGGAGTTTTTCGTCCGAAACTGGCCCGCCCGTTGGGTGAGTCCGCAAGCACAGCGCGAATGATTCGCGCGTGCCTGGGGTTGAATCCCCGCCTCAAAATACCCCGCTTACTTTTTTGTTCGCGCCGGCAAAAGTTGTTGCAGCAGTTTTGCCAGGTCAATCGGCGGGTTGGCCGGGGGAGTGGCGGACGCCGAGCTTCTGCCCGCCAGGATCACCGCCATGTTCTGCCAATCCTCCCCGGTTCTGAGGTTGGTGAAGACTTCATTGGAAATTCCGAAATTGACCTCCTCCACCCGGCCGGGCGAATCCAGCCGCCAAAGCCGCAGCTTCTGGAACGTCACGTTCAAAGTGTCCAGGCCCGTGAAGGTGAACGCGGAAAATTGCTTCTTCACATCGTCCTCAACCGCCCGGCTCTTTTCCGCGATGCCCGGCAGGCTGCGCCCTTTTTTGTCCTGGACAACGTCCATTTCCGCCAGGGTGATGCGCACCAGATTGAGGTGCAGTTTGTGGGCGCGCAGCGCGCCCCGGTCATAATCCGCGTAAATCTCCGGCAGGCTCAGGAAGAGCGAGCCGCCCAACTCGGGCGGGTAATAAATCTTGCAATCTTCGATGGCGACGGTGGGCGCGCCCAGCCCGATGTCCATTTTCCCGATCTTCACGTCCATCCCGGTGGCGGCGCGGAGCCGGCTTTGCACCACTTGCTTGGCAATCGGATCCAGCAAAAGAAGCGCCGCCACCAGCAGCACCGCCACCATCATCAACAAATAAAGCGCCCACTTGAACAGCCGTTTGATCAATTTAAACATACCGAGCTTTCATGCTTCCAATCCGCCATCCGCCATCCGCCATCCGCCATCCGCCACGGCCCTACGGGTTGATGTCATCCGGCCGGACCTCCAGACATTCGTCATGGTCTTCCCAGATGATGGCCGGGTAGTGCTCCAAAAAACGCGGCATGAGTTCAAAACCGGCCACCGCCAGCAGTTTTTCCGCCTGCTGGGCGGCCTGCTCGCACGCTTTGTCGTAAGCCGCCTCCGATTTGCGCTGCCGCTCTTCCCAATGCGCCACGGCGTGGACTGGCGCGTATTCGGCGGCCCACTGTTTCACCGCCTCCTGCAACTCCGCCGGCAAATCCTCCGGCGCCACCAGCGTTTCCGAACAATGCTGGCAGAGCAATCCGGTTTCCAGCACGTCGCGCGAAAAAAGCGGCAGGGCGGGGGCGCGGCAGCAGGCCGCTTCGGCAAACCCCGCCGGCGCCGCCACCATCCGCTTGAGCCAGATTTGCCGGTGATGGGCTTGTTCGGCCGCCAGCCGGTATGCTGCCACCAGCGGATGGGAAAAGCGCAAGGCCCGCCCCTTGAGTTGGGCCAGCGTTTGCGCCAGCCAGCGGGCCAGCGTCAGGTCGTCGAAATCCGCGAAAACTTCGCTGTATTCCTTCCAAAGACGATCAGGCAATTCAGGCATGTCCCCGACAAGGTAGGGGTAAAATGCAAAATGGAAAATCCAAAATGCACCGAATCCCCATCCCTCGCGTGTCACTTTTCAACCGGCTTGCCCGCCTGCGCCCAGGCCTTGAAGCCTCCGGGAAGATTGTAGAGTTTGGCAAAATCAAGCCGGACCAGCTTTTCACAAGCCTTGACGCTGCGCACGCCGCTGGCGCAATGCACCAGGTAGGTCTTGCTCTTGTCCAGGGCGGCCGCTTTGGCTTCAAAATCCGCCGCATTCACGTCCAGGTTCATCGCCCCGGGAAGATGGCCGGCTTCAAATTCCCTGGCCGTACGCACGTCCAGAATCACGTTCCGTTTGTCCGCCGCCATTTGCGCAAACTCATCCACGCCCAGGTTCTTGAACGCGGCGGTGATGGAGATGGGCCGAAAAGTCCCGGTATGACGCTGCAGCCTGGCCAGGACTTCCGCCGCTCCCCCGCCGGCGTAGCCCGTTTCCTGATAGACCGTTTCGCCGGCGCCATTGAGCAGAACCAGGGTGGGAAAACCGTCGCCCGATCCAGGGCCGAGATTGAACCTCGCCTTCAGCGCGAGGTTGGCCCGTTTCAACTCCTCGTTTTGTTTCTCTTTCTCAGGGAAGTCCACATCCACCAGCACCAGCGCCCGCCGCGCATAGCGGGCAAATTCGGGCGAGTCAAACACCTGGCCCTGCATCTCGGCGCACGCCGCGCACCAGTCCGAACCATGAAAAAAGAGCAGGACCGATTTTCCTTCCGCCTTGGCCCGGGCCTGCGCCTGCGCAAGATCGGTCAGCCAGGACAGTCCAATAGTGGAAGACGCGCGCGCGGCGGGTGCCGTTTGTGGATCGTCGGAAACCGTGGCGGCGTTCCTTGCAGCCGGGGTTTCCGCCTGCTGCCCTTCCACGCCCCATGCCACACCCGCGAGCCACGTGGTGATGATTAACGCGGTGATCGGACTCTGCTTCATTTTTGTTCGATTCTGCGACTCAGGTTGACCTGCGACCATGCAACCCTATCACACCTTGCCGGGATAAACAACCGATTAGGTGATCTTGCCTTTGTTTTTGGGGTTGATTCCAACGGAATTGGGCATAGAATTACTGCGTGAGCATTGAGTTGTTGAAACAGGAATTGTCCGCGCTGAACCCCGGCGAACAGCGGCACTTGACAGCATTCCTCGTGTCGCTTCAGGACGCCAGCGACGCCGCCTACCGCAAAAAGCTTTCCACCAAAATTGAAAAGCCCGCCGCGGAATTCGCCACTTTGGCGGATTTGGACCGGCGGCTGGGTTTGCCCGGCGACGCTGACCGCTCATGAATTATCGCCTGCTGATTGACTACGAAGTCATTGAGTTCCTCGAAACGCTTTCCCGCAAAGATCAACGGCTGCTTCGCAATCGCTTTGTGGCCATTCAGGGTTTTCCGGGCCGCTATTCCGATTACATCGAATCTGACAGCGTTGGCCGGCCTGTGGATATCCACATCTGCGGCAAATACGCCATCAAGTTTTGGGCAGACCATGCAGACCGCCATTTGAAAATCCTCGACGTCCATTTCGCCGACCAATTGCGCGGCTGATTCGGTTGAAAGTGATCGGTCATTTCACAGCTTGCAAGCAGAGATCGCTCAACGCGGTTCCTCGACGTTTTCGGTGGAATGCCGAGAGAAGTTTGGGGCGGCTCCATTGGTTTTTCAATCCCAACGGGATTGAAGCTTTCAGCCCAGGGTCGCGAGGAACGAGCTACCCTGGGTG
>JBEKVM010000213.1:0-5238 GCA_049513975.1 Verrucomicrobiota bacterium
TTCACCCAGGGTAGCTCGTTCCTCGCGACCCTGGGCTGAAAGCTTCAATCCCGTTGGGATTGAAAAACCAATGGAGCCGCCCCAAACTTCTCTCGGCATTCCACCGAAAACGTCGAGGAACCTGGAAACGGTATGAATTCCAAGAGAATTCCGGGCCTCGTCGATCATAGGGGATCCCGCGATGGACCGGAACCCTTGACTTTTCCGCCGGCTCGCGCAAACTGGTTACCATGAGTTCTCCATTTGAGCCAAGGCCAAGCGCCGGCTGGGGCGGCTGTCTTTGTGGGTTTCGCCCGCTCGCTCGCAGCAACGTTTACCGGCATGAATGACCTGAGGTTCGGAAGTTTGGGAGAAACCTGGATTAATCTGGTCAACAGCACCGTCCAGAGCGGGATTTCCGTGGACGGCGAGAGCCTTGAGTTGCTGGAGGTGCAGGTCGCTTTTCCCGCCGGGGCCAAGGGCGATGAGTTGATCGGGCTGTTTGGTGACAGCCGGATGATTGCCGAGATGGAGAGAGTTTTTTTCGCGGACGAGGCCAATGCCGAGGGGCACAGTTACGCGCACCTGATGCGAGGCCCGGGTGGCCGCCACGATCTCAAAGACGTCATCTCGCTCCTGCGGGCCGAACCTGCCAGCAAACAGGCGGTGGTAACATTGTGTGAGCCCGGCGGCGGCAAGGTGCCCTGCGTCAACGTCCTTCAATTCCTGGTTCGCGCCGGCGCGCTCCGGACCATTTACTTCGCGCGCGGCCAGGATGCCTTCAAAAAATTTTATGCCGATGCGCTTTGCCTGGGGAAATTGGCGCGTCGCGTGGCGGAGGGGTTGGGCCTGCCGGAGGGCACCGTGTCGGGTTTCATCGGCTCCAGCCACGTCTATGAGAAGGATCTGCCGGCCATCGCTGATTTTCTGGCGCGAGGGAAGCGGTTTTTGCGGAACGGCAAACCGGAAGGAGCCTGCTGATGCGAGTTTTGTTTGTCGCGCCGCGATCCTGCAATCCCAAGCAGATGTACCGCGAATACCCGCTGGGTGTCGGTTACCTCGGCACGCTCCTGCAGCAGCACGGGCATGAGGTGCGTGTCTGGGACCAAAACGTCGAAGGCCTGGAGGACGAATGCCTCTGGCGTCTCATCGCCGAATTCCAGCCCGACATCGCCGGATTCTCGGTCATCACGCCGAATTACCCCGTGGCCCGGCGGCAAATTCGCCGGCTGAAGCGACTCCACCCGGAGGTGCGGATCCTGGCCGGGGGCGTCCACGCGACGCTCTTTCCCGACGACCTGATGGCCGACGGGGCCGATGTCGTTGTCCTGGGCGAAGGGGAGCCGGTCATTGTCGAGTTGGTGGCCGGCCTGGCCGAAGGACGGAATCTGAGCGGCCTGCCGGGCCTGCTGTTCCGCGCCCGCACGGGCGAGGTTATCAGGACGGCAGGACGGTGCCAGACCACTTCCCTGAATAATCTGCCGTTGGTGGACCGGCGCCTTTACAATCTTCCCAAGTACACCCATCACTCGATGCTCGCGTCACGCGGATGCCCCCACCATTGCGCCTTCTGCTGCAATTATACCGGCACGGTCCGCAGCGACGGCGTGGCCGTGCGCCGGCGCCAGAACGTCATTGCGGAAATGGAGCACTTGCGCGACACCCATGGCGCACGGGAGATCTTTTTTGCCGACGACATCTTCCTGCTGCGCAAACAGGACATCCTGGAATTTTGCAAGGCTTGCACCGCCCGGCAAGTCAGCGTCAAATGGATTTGCCAAATGCGCGCGGACCGGGTGGACTCCACGGTTGCGCAAGCGATGCGGGCGGCGCAATGTCAGCGAATTTATTTCGGCGTCGAATCGGGTTCCGACCGCATCCTGCGCGAGGCCAAAAAAGGGATGACGACGGCGCAAATTCGGCGCGGCATCCGTGCGGCGCTCGATGCCGGACTGCGAGTAAAGACCGGTTGGATTTACGGTTTGCCCGGCTCGCTGGAGGAGCAATACCAGTCTATTGCTTTCATGCTGGAGCTGCGGCCACACGAGATTTCCATCCACCAGCTCATTCCTTTTCCCGGGACCATCTATTACAGCGACCCATCACGCTTTGGCATTCGTATCGCGGATCCCCGGGCCTTCGAGAGCTTTTGTTATGGCGGACTGGATGGCGGCATCCGCTTTGATTATCTGAGTCATGACCAATTGCGGCAATTGCTTGAAGACACCGCCAGCGCGCTCGAGGCGGCCGGTTACGTCAGCAGCGACAAGGCAGCCCCGGGCGCGGAATACATTTATACCACGCCGCTTTCCCGCAACTCCATGAACGTCTTCCGGGCCGCCGCGCCGGTGCTTGCCGCATGAAGCCTGCCGACGATCCGGAGCCTCATCGCCTCGCTCTGGAGCCGATGCGCCTGCCCCGGTTCGCCGGCCCGGATGCCTCCCGCCCGTTTGTGGTCGCTCTCGAAGGGGCCAATGGCGCTGGCAAAACGACCCTTTGCCGATTGCTCTCGCGCCGCCTCGCCGCGCCCGCCTGCCTGGGCACCGATGAGGCCTGGTTCTCAGCTCCTTTCAAAACCCGCATGATCCGCGACGCCGAATGGTTTGCCTCGGCCATGTTCTTTCTCAGCGGCTGCTTCGAGCAGATGCGCCTCCTGCGGGGCCGTCCCAACCCGCTGGTCATTATGGACCGGTCACTTTGGTCCACCCTCGCCGTTCACGGCGCTGAGAGTCCCGCCAGGCTGGAGGCGTTGCTCGCCATGTTGCGGCCCATTGCCGCCCAGATTCACGTCCCCGACCTCACCCTCGTGCTGGAAGCGGGTTTTGCGACTTGCCAGTCGCGCATTGCCCGCAAGAGCGGCACGGCCCGCCTCTTGGATGATTTGACGGCCACTCCGGCTTTTCACGCGCGCGAACAACAGTTTTATCGCTGGCTGGCGCGTCAACGTTCCGAGGTGCGGTTTCTCGACGCAAACCAGGCTGGGCCTGAGAACGTCGCGGAGCGGGCGTCGGCCCTGATTGGCGAACGGGCCGGAGTGCAGGGCCTTGCTCTGCCTCGGGGCGGGAAGAGCGAAACGCGCGCCGGCGCTGCTTCCTGAAATCAACTCATGCTCACACTGGTTACGTCCAATCCCGCCAAGTACGCCCCGTTCACTCGCGACCTTGAGCGGCTGCGCCTCACCATCGAACCGCCCCCCCAGCCCCTTCCAGAACTCCAGAGCCTGATTTTCACCGAAACCCTCACCGCAAAGGCGCGTGCCGCCGCCGCCTTGTTCGGCCGGCCCGTGCTCGTGGATGACACCGGTTTGGTATTAGACGCCTGCGCGCCCTTCCCGGGACCGTTGACCGCGACCGTCCTGCGCAGCCTCGGCGCCACGGGGCTGCGGCGACTCCTGGCCGGCACTTCCAACCGGGCGGTGATGGAATGCCACCTCGGTTGCTGGCTCAAGGGCGCTTTGCGAAACTGGACCGGCGCTGTTCAAGGCCAAATTGACCTTTCCCGTCCGCACTGCGACGAACGGATGCCCCTCTCCGACTTGTTCATCCCCGATCAATCCGGGACCCGACATTCTCCGCTGCCCCACCGGGCGCTCGCTCTGGCCGCCCTGGAAAACGATATATTCGAACTGCACCTCGAAACTGCTCCGCCGGAAACGGGCGGTGCGACAGCCTGCACTCCCTCGGCCGGCTATCATTGCCCGTTTTGCGCCGAGTTCGAGGACGACGGCCTGAGCCTTTTCGCCGGCATGATGGGGGACCGTCTTCCTTGCCGGGTGGTGTATGAAGACGAACATTTCGTGGTCATGCCTCCGTTGGGGGAGTTCATGGAAGGCGGTCTGCTGTTGTTGAGCCGCGAACATCTCCTTTCCTTGGCGCACCTCCCGGCGGCACAGTTCGCCCACCTCGAACGCTTGTTGCAGGCCATCCAGAGGGCCGTGGTCAAACACTGGGGCGGCGCAACGGTGGTTTTCGAGCACGGCCCCGCCCCCGACTGGAGCAAAGGCGTCTGCTGTGTAGATCACGCGCATCTGAACATCTTCCCAGCCCCGGTTTATGTCCACCCGCACCTGGCTGGGCGGATGAGTCTCTCCCTCGGCTCGCTTTCCGAGCTGGCCAAACTCCGGTGCGCCGAATTTGGCTATCTCTTCGTCCAGGAAAACAACGGCACCCGCCGCGCCTACGACGGCCGGGATGTCCCCACCCAGTTGGTGCGGCGCATCATCACCGCCCAACTTGGTTTTCCCGAACGGTGGCACTGGCGCGATTACGTCGGCCGCGACGAGCTGCTCGCCACCTGCAACGCTCTGAAGGAACAGATCCGCTTATGAGCGGCGACCAGTCAGGAATTGGGACCCTCCGGGAGATTTATGCGCGCCGCCATCTGAAGGCCATCGCCGCCCGCTGGGACGCCCGGGCCGACACCTGGGAGCACGCCCTGGCGGACCCGGCCTGTCACCTGAACGACGACGACGCCTACGGCCGGTTCACCCGCGTCGTCCGGCGTCTCATCGCCCGACGCCGGCGATTCTGTTCCATTCACGGCGTCATAGACGCCGGTTGCGGCACCGGTTTGGTTCTGGCCGAAGTGTTGTCCGCCTTTGCCTGGGGGATGGGTATTGACATCAGCCCGCGGATGATTCGGGTCGCCCGCGCCAAGCGTCTTGCCCACGCCAGGTTCCTTGTTGGCGATTGCTTCAATCTCCCGTCTCTTTGTCCCAGGGCCGGCGCGGTCCTCTCGCGGGGGGTGCTGCTTTCGCATTACGGTCGCGAGCAAGGTCAGGCCATCCTGCACGCCGCCCGGGCCGCCCTCGTGCCGCGCGGCTTTTTGGTGTTGGATTTCTTGAATGAAGCCGCGCGCGCCAAACATCGCCACGCGCCGGAAAACAAAACCTGGTTCACCGGCCGGGAAATCAAGGCGATGGCTCGCCGTGCCGGCTTCTCCACCGTCACAACCCTGGGCAAGCCAAATCGTCGCGCCCTCCTGTTGCTGGCCGAGGCCTGATCCTCGCCGGGCGGAAGCGCCAGGCATCCATGCGTTGCAAGACCAGGATCACAGGCGTCCGCCGCCAGCACTCGCCTCCTCGACCGCCCGTTGCACCGCCGGTTGGAATCCATGCGTCTGTTCAGGGCGTTTTTCAATCGGCGTGGCCCTGGTACATCGTGACCCCCCTCCGCCGGCCCCGGTCAAGCTGACCAAAATCAATTGTATTTCGATGAAAACACTGCGCTTTCTGCAAGCCTGGCAGCGCGAGCTTTACAA
>JBEKVM010000214.1:0-5115 GCA_049513975.1 Verrucomicrobiota bacterium
CAAACCAGTTCATGGCATGCTGACGAGGCGTTCTGGCTCCAGTCTCATTGGAAACGCTTGAATCTTTTTTCTCGACAGATTTAAGTCCCTTGGTAAAATGAGACTCCCCCGCATTGAGTATTTGGCAATGCGGGGGAGTCTCATTTGTCAAGTGATTAGAGCAGTTTAAAGAATATTGTAACTACCGCAGGCAAACCAGTTCATCGCATCCCTGTCAGGTGCCCTGGCTACAGTTTTATTGAAAATGCTCTAACCTCCAGCCCCGGATGTCTTTCCGCAATTCTCCAAAACCACGGCGATTCCTTGCCCCACCCCGATGCACATGGTGCATAAGGCGTAGCGTCCGCCCCCTCTGGCCAGTTGATGGGCGGCGGTGGTGAGGAGGCGCGCCCCGCTCATGCCCAGGGGATGGCCCAGGGCAATGGCGCCGCCTTGCGGATTGATTCGCGGATCGTTGTCGGCCAGGCCCAATTGGCGGGTGCAGGCCAGCGCTTGCGCGGCGAAGGCTTCATTCAACTCAATGATGGCCATGTCGCCCAGCGAAAGCCCCAGCCGCTCCAGCAGTTTCCGCGTGGCCGGCACCGGGCCGATCCCCATGATGGCCGGCGCCACTCCCGCGACGGCCGCCCCTAAAATGCGCGCCCGTGCCGTCAGTCCATGCCGGCTCACCGCGGTCTCGGAAGCGATCAGCAACGCGGCCGCCCCGTCGTTGATGCCGGAGGCATTCCCGGCGGTGACCGTTCCTTGCGGGCGGACGATCGGTTTCAATTGGGACAGTTTTTCCAAGCTGGTGGCGCGGGGAGGTTCGTCCCTCGCCACGATGATGGGTTCCCCTTTGCGCCGGGGGACCGTGACCGGGATGATTTCCGCGGGCAGACGGCCATCCGCCTGGGCGGCGGCGGTTTTTTCCTGGCTCCAAAGCGCGAAGCGATCCTGGTCTTGCCGGCTGATGGAAAACTGCCCGGCCAGATTCTCCGCCGTTTCCGGCATGGATTCGATGCCGTAGCGTTCCTGCATCCGTTTATTGACGAACCGCCAGCCGATGGTGGTGTCGTAAATCTCCGGCTGTCGCGCAAACGCTTCCGTGGCCTTTGCCACCACGAAGGGCGCGCGCGACATGCTTTCCACACCGCCGGCGATGAGAAGCTCCGCCTCTCCCGCGACAATGGCGCGGGCGGCGCTGGCCACGGCTTCCATCCCCGATCCGCACAACCGGTTCACCGTGCAGCCGGAAACCGATTCCGGCAGCCCGGAGAGGAGCGCGGCCATGCGCGCCACATTCCGGTTGTCTTCACCCGCCTGGTTGGCGCATCCCAGAATCACGTCATTCAGCGCCGCCCAGTCCACCGCCGGGTTGCGCTCCATCAGCGCTTTGATCGGCAGGGTGGCCAAATCATCCGCGCGGATGGCGGCCAGGGCTTCCCCGTAGCGGCCGACCGGTGTGCGGATCGCGTCGCAGATAAAGGCGTGTTTCATGATTCTCTCCCGGTTCGCTGCTCCACCGCCGCAAGCTCGGCTGGCATCGCTTTGATTTTGCGGAAACCAGACAGCAAAACCCCGGTCAGGCGGTCAATTTCCGGCTGGTTCATCGGCGTGGAAAGTGTTCCCGAACAGGTGCCGATCAAAATGATCCCTTCCTCCAGCGCATGTTCGATCAGGGCCCGCATCAGGCGGGTCTCCTCCGCCGTGACATAGCTTTCCCGATAGTTTCTCGGAGGCTTGGCCTTCATGTGAATGCGGAAAATGGATCCGCCTCCCGTCACGCACGCCGGAATCCCGGCGCTCCGGATGGCCTCGCCGATTTGACGGCGCGCCCCTTCCCCCAGGCGATTGATCTTCGCAACCTGTTCCCGATCGAAGTATTCCATCGCCGCCAGTCCCGCCGTCATCGTGATGGGGTTGGCGGAGAATGTCCCAGAGTGGGGAAAGAGAACCTTTTCCGCAAGCGGATTAAAAACCTCCATCACCTCCTTCCGGCCGGTGACCGCCCCGACCGGGAAGCCGCCTCCGATCATTTTGCCCAACGCCGTCAGGTCGGGCTCCTCCCCGAACCACTCCTGCGCCCCGCCGTAGGCCAACCGGTAGGTGATCACTTCGTCGAACACCAGGAGCGCGCCGTGCTGTCGCGTCCACTTCCGCAACGTCCCGATAAACGCCGCCGCCGCCGGGATAAACCCAATGCGATGGGGCATGGGATCCACCAGCACGCAGGCCAGCTCCCCGGCGTGGCGATCCAGAATGGCCAGCGCGACTTTCGGATTATTGAAAGGGATGACGATCACCTCATCCAGGACGGAAGCCGGCGTGCCTTGCGCCACCGCAATGCTGCGCGGTTGTTCCGCCTCGCCCCAGTTGGCCGGTTGGGCCGTCTGGCTCACCTCCGCATAATCATACAGACCGTGATAGGCGCCCTCCACCTTGGCGATTTTCGGCCGCCCCGTGTAGGCGCGCGCCGCCTTCAGACAACACATGACAGCCTCGGTGCCTGAATTGACGAAACGGATCTTGTCGAAACCCTTCGTGCGCCGGGTCATGTGCTCGGCCAATTCAACTTCAACTTCCGTGGCGAATGTGAACCCGGTGCCTTTCTGTATTTGCCGGCTCACCGCCTCCACAATCACCGGGTGCGCATGGCCGTGGATGAGCGAAGCCATGTTGTTGGCGAAGTCTATCCGGCGATGGCCTTCCACGTCGGTCAGATAGCATCCCTCGCCCTTGGACGCGTAGAGCGGATGGGGACGCCGCAACACCGTGTTGCGGCTGACGCCCCCTGGCAGAACGCCCAGGGCCCGTTCATAAAGTTGCCGGCTGCGTGAATAATCGTGTGTCATGGATGGCGAACGGTTCCTTGCGCCGATGGTTTGGAAAGCTCCGCGGCGCGGCCATCCAGCAATGGAGCGGCGGTTTTTTCCTGCACCGCCCCAAAGTCCAGGCCCGGCGCAATTTTGCGCGCCACCAGCCCTTCGGGCGTGACGTCCATGATGGCCAGGTTCGTGTAGATTCGGTCCACCACGCTTTTGCCAGTCAACGGATAGGTGCAGGCCGCCACGATCTTTGGTTCGCCATTTCGGGTGGTGTGTTCGGTCACGACGAAAACCTTCTTCACCCCCGCCACCAAGTCCATGGCCCCGCCCACTGCCGGAATGGCATCGGCTGCGCCGGTGGACCAGTTGGCCAGGTCACCCTGGGCGGAGACTTGCATCGCGCCCAGCACGCAAAGATCAATGTGCCCGCCGCGAATCATGGCGAAGCTGTCGGCATGATGAAAATAGGCGGCCCCGGCAATGGCCGTCACCAGCTTTTTGCCCGCATTGATCAATTCAGGGTCTTCCTGCCCGGGCGCCGGCGCCGGTCCCATGCCCAGCAGTCCGTTTTCCGTTTGGAATATCACCTCCCGCCCCGGTGGCACAAATTGCGCCACCAATTCCGGAAGGCCGATGCCCAGATTCACGCACGCCCCATCCGGAATGTCCGCCGCCACCAGACGGGCCATTTCCTCCCGGCCCCACTCGGGGCGAACTTGGCCGCCGGCGGTTACGGGTAACATTTGCCCTCCTTGACCAGTTGCGATTCCTGGGCCGGGCTGGCCACGACGACGAGCCGGCTGACAAAAATTCCCGGTGTGACCACCGTCTCGGGATCAATTTCACCCGCCTCGGCCAACTCCTTCACCTGCGCGATCGTGGTTTTTGCCGCCATGCACATGATGGGGCCAAAATTACGCGCCGTTTTGTTGTAAACCAGGTTGCCATAACGATCCGCCCGGGCGGCCTTGACCAGGGCGAAGTCCGCGCAAAGGCCATGCTCCATCACATATTCCTTTCCCTCAAATCGGCGCGATTCCTTGCCCGCCGCCAGCAGCGTGCCCACCGAGGTGGGCGTGTAAAAGGCCGGGATTCCCGCCCCGCCCGCCCGGATGCGTTCGGCCAGAGTTCCTTGCGGCACCAGCTCCAGTTCGATTTCTCCACGCCGGTAAAGCTCGGGAAATACCGTCGAATTGGCGCTGCGCGGATAGGAGCAGATCATCTGGCGAACCTGCCCGTGGGCGATCAACGCCGCCAGGCCAACCCGCCCGCTGCCGGTGTTGTTGCTGATCACAGTCAGATGCCGCGCCCCATGGTCATACAAGGCGTGAATCAGCTCAATCGGGCTGCCCGCTTCGCCAAAGCCGCCAATCATCACCGTCGCCCCATCCGGAATGTCGGCGACGGCTGCGGCCAGGGATTCAACCCGCTTGTTGATCATCGTCTTGCCTTCGCGTGGTTGGGGGTTGCGATGGCCCCCCCGGCCCGGGGAAAGTGTTGGCGATGAATCTCGTTCAATTCATTCTCAATCCCTTTCAACTCGTCTTCGAAAAAGAATTTCGGCGTGTCCAATGGAACCAGTTTGTCCACCCGCGATTCCTTCGCGTCGTACTTGGCCAAAAAAACCCGGTCCATCCAGGCCATGTTGCGGCTTTCGTTGAATTTCAGGGCAAAGACTTTTTCGCCGGCGACTTCGGCGGTGCCAAGAAGGGAAACCTTGCCGGCGGAGGAGGTCATCGTGATATAGCGCGAGGGCCGGTGCAGCGAGGCGAGCGAGCGGTAGATGAGGTTGAACACCTTCTCAATATCCGCCAGCGGCGCCGCGAAGTAGTGTTGCTCGCCGGTGGGGCGCGCGCAGTACATGGCATGAAAGCGGACCGAGAGCGCGGCCAGAATGTGGGCCAGATCAATCCAATTCCGCGCCGACCGTTCCACGTCCACCCGGCCGTTCTGGTCCGTGAACAAGCTGACATGGTTCATGATGGGACTTTGGCTGCGCACCACCACGCCGTGGTTCTGCAGCCGGCGCAGGGCGGCCAGGGTGCTCGGATTGAGCAATTCGCGCGGAGTCGAAAAGTGCGCCATCCAGCAAAGCTGCACGCCGTTGTCGCGCAGGGTATCGAACAAGGCCAGCATCGGGTCATACTTGCGGCTGAGGATCAGCTCGGGTTGGTAGGTCAGCAGCCGTGAGCCTAGCAGCCTGTCGGACTTTGGGCGAAGATTTTTTGAAATGATTTGAACAGGGCGAGGGGCCAAGCGGTCAGTCAATGCAAATATATGGCTGCACGCTTCGTCAACATCGATTACGACA
>JBEKVM010000215.1:0-5897 GCA_049513975.1 Verrucomicrobiota bacterium
GCACAGCAAACTCACGTAGTCCTACAGGTTTTGCCGCCGTTTCCAGGTTTTGGCGTGTTTTGCGCCCTTGACACGCTCGATCTAAGTCATTGAATATCAACAGATTCGCCGTGACGCGCTCGCACCCAAGGCAAGTAATGCTCCCCGGTGGGGGTGCAATATTTCCCCCGCCGGGCCTTCCGGTTGCTTGGTCGAGGTGGCTTCCGTCAAAAGCCACCTCCAGCAAAATGCACAGCAAAGGTGCGATCGTTACCAGAGTCGCTTGATCGGCAACATAGTTATTGGGGTTACGATCACCGCCGGGCAGGAGACGTCGGTTTTCCTCCACGGCCCGCAAAAGCATTGCCTGCATCCAATCGCATGCAGGAGCGAATGGCCTCAGGGGGCCTCCCCAGTAGCCGAGGCTGATGCCGCAGTACCATGCCCGACTCCCCAGCAAAGTGCGCAGCAGAAAAAATGCAGTTCGCATGGTTCCTGTTTGAGGTTTTGGGTCCTGTGGGAAGATACAGGGGTTGTTCCACGCGAGGCAGGCGACATGAATTATGGCCGAACTTTGAATTGCGCCCACGGTCTGAACCGACGCTGGCGTTTCCGCTTCTGCCATTCTCGGCGCCGACAGGATGGTTCCCTTGCCGGCGAAGGTCGCCAGGGCTTGATTCGGATGCTCCCCAATTGCGACTGCAAGCGGTTGACCAGGGTCAGCGGCGGAGTTTCCAAACCGGCATCCAGCCGCTAGAGTCCCGTGACAATCCTGCTTTTCAAATAGTATTTCCATTTGCTTTCAGCCTACGGCCCGCCAGTGTCCTTGGAACCGAAGGGTTTGTTGGATTGGTGACCAATCCGGCAAAGAGCGGGCCGACATTGGCATGCGACCGGTGCCCGAACAGGCTGCTTGGCGGCGCTTCTGCCGGTTGCGCGGGCATTGACCTGGGGTGCGCATGCTTAATGAGTTTCGTCAGCAATCGCTGCGCCGGATCAATCAGCATTTGCTGGAGCGATTGATTCGTCGCCAAGGCGTGCAACCGCACTTCGTCGCGTTAATGGATGCGACGCTTTTGCCGGCGGCCTGTAGTGGCTTCAAATAAAAGCACCGGCACTTACACCGCCACGCGTGCCGCTTGGGCGAACGCACGCTCAAAACCGGACAGATTCGCTGGTTTGTGGGCTACAAGAAACACACCTTGCGCCTCTGGCTGCCGACAGCTTACCGCTCGGTGACTTTGCTGCCACTGGTCAGTTGGCTGGCGCCGGCCGATGTGAGCGAGGGAGGTTTGTTGGTGCCCAGCCTGCGGTGTCGTCAGCGGCACTTGGGTTGGTCACCCGGCATTTTGGCCGCCGATATGGGCTATTTGGCGGCCCAGAGCAAAAAGGCCGCACTGGAGCATTGGCAAACTGCCGTCGTGATCAAGTTGCGCATGGGCATGAAACTGGTGCCGCCCTATGTCACAGCCTAACGGGTAGAATGTCCCCAAGGCCAACCTTTGGAATGGTGGGAGTATGAACCGGAAACATGTCAACAATTGTTTCGAGTGGTCACCCGGCAGAACTTGTGCGGCCAATGCTGGGAAGCCGCCGGCTGTCCGTGCCACTTTGGCTTTGCCGACGCACAACATGGGACGTGGCTTGGCTTACTCCCCCTGGCCAGCGGTCCGGCGCAACGATTGCTGCAGCAAGTTCGTCTGTGGATCGAAGCGGCAATCATTCGAAAAGAACCAACTCGGTCTGGGCCAGATGTTCTTCAACAGTCTGCGGGGTGTGTCCAAGAGGATGAAACCGATCTCATCAAGAGCCGTCTTGGAGAGGGTGTTCTGAAAGTCAGCGGGTGATTGTTCGATTTTACGAGGGAAGGTTGATTTTTTCGTCGTTCAATCCCAGTTCCATTCTGGCCGGCGATCAGCGGGGCCAGGAAAGGGATTTCCGCCGGCGTGTCCAGCCACTCCATCGTTCGCAATAGAACAGGGCTGTCGGCGAACAAGCTCATCTGCCACGCCAACATCCACTTTCGCGATCCGTACACCACGGGTCACAAATATGGCGGTAAATCGCCGGAGAAAATTCAGACGCTCAAGGACTGCGACGCAGCCATCACCACGATTCGAGACGCCGTTCGAACCGCCGGTTTCCTGGATGACAGTATTTTCATCCTTACTGCGGACCATGACTCCCGCAATGTCAAAGATAAGAACGGCAAGATAAGCGGAACCCACCGAACGGCGGAGACCATAGACGTCGAGATTCCGTGGGTCGCATGTGGCAAAGGCGTAAAAAAGAATTTCACGATCGATTCGATTGCCGTTCAATACGACACGGCCCCAACGGCGTTGTGTTTGCTAGGGATTACCGGCTGGTCGCCGCCAAGAATGAGGACCATACCGCATCCGCCTTCGGCCGCCAACTGGCGCGGTTCTAGGCGGCGTTCAGGCGTCGAGATAAGGCTGTAGGCCGGCCCTTACGGACGGGCCTACAGCTTGCGTTGGGCTCCAGCTTACGACTTGTAACCCATGAGGTTCACCATTTCCCCCATAGAGACACCATGTTCCTTTTGCGTTTGAATGAAGGAACGGCGGAACGAGTGCAAGTCCAGGTTGACGCCAACCTTTTGGCCTAGCTGCCGCAGCAGGCGTGACACGGCCATCGAGCCCTTCCCGGCTAATTCCTGGAAGAGCAACGCATTCGAATCGGCGTTGCTGCCCTTTACCTGTTCCTCGATCCATGTGCGGGAGGGTGGATCCAGCGGCATTTCCAATACGCAGCCGGTTTTGGCGATAGTGAAGCGTATCTTGTCCTTGACCAAGTCCGCATCCCGTTGCTTGAGGTTGAGGATGTCTCCAATCCGCTGCCCGGTTTTTAGGGCGATCAAGACCAGCCCGTGCATCTCACCCGAAGCGCCAGCAAGCACTTTGTACCACTGCTCGAGGGTGAGTATGTTGCCTAACTGTTTAGGTTTGATTTTCATTAGGTTTCCTTTCTTTTTTTTTGCTCATGTTCTTGGTGTCTCCTTTTTTCGTCGTTAACGAAATCGTCTGAAAGCTTACTTCCGGTGATGTCGGGCAATTTATCATAGTCGCGTTTTATTGAGTGTGTTTGCCGCAGCGCGCAGATCCCGTATTGTCAAGATGTCCGTCTATCATGGCTTATTATATGTCCGCATAGACGTGTTTTCTTGTTGTTTGAGGTTCTCTAGCAGTTGTGAGGTGGAACTACCCTGGGTCGGGGGTCGAACTACCGTAGGTTGGACTGGGTAGTACAGCAACGGCACCTGGAATTCCGGAGAATGAAAAAACGCGGTAAGTTAATGGCTGTAGTAGATCCTCGCGGTTTGATTTGAGCAGAAGCCCCGTGAGGCATGGAAATGCCCGGCTTCGTTCTTGGGGGGTAGTAGTTGCCTTAGGGCTTTTTTAGTTAGCTCGCATTTGGGAGGGGTTAGGCGTCGCAAAACCCGAAAGGACGGACACAAGGGGTGGATGCAAGAGGTTGGGGATGCGCTGCGGTAGTTCTGCGGAGGCGCGGACCTCCGCAGGATCGAGGTATTCGGTCTATTGCCCAGTTTGGTTGCTCTCGCTCTTTAACGTACGGAGGAGAGCATCGAGTTTGGCAATCACTTCGCTCCGTTGCTGTTCCGGGAGAGACTTGATGAGGGGTGCGGCATGTTCTAGGGATTGCACCCAGCGATTAAAAGCAGCCTGGCTCCGGACTTGCGCGGCAGGCTGGGATTTTTTGGACTTTTTCTCGATGCCCCAGTCGAGATACAGCTCCGTGAGAGACCGGTTATTGCACACCTTCCGCACCAGCTCTTTAAGCTTGTCCTCAGCTATTGCGAATCCTGACGGGCGGCCGTCAGGACCGCGCTCCACGGCCAAAAGTAAATCTGATTTACTTTTGCCCTTTTGGCATAGCTGGTCGGCCAGCCTCATGTACTTGCACCGGCTCATCCTCGAGAACGTGAACTTTTGGGCGTCACACCAGCCATGGAAGCCTCCATGTCCGGCAATGCCCTTGCCGAAGGCCAGGAGCAGGCCGCACGTGCAAGCGTGAATCACCACTTCTTGCGCCGAGGACTCGGCCGCAGCGGATGATTCCTGAATCGCCTGACCGACCTTTCCGAGGAGCGGGTCATCTTGCTTGGGAGTAGCGACGTCATCCTCCGGGGGCTTCGGTAGTGGATTCTGTTGTTCGCCAGGTGGCTTGGCGCCGCTGGTTTCCTCCTGATCGCTGCCCGGAGAAGGGTTGTCCTTGACTGTTGGTGGTTCTTGTTGTTTGTTTTCAACCTTTTTTTGCATATATAGTACTTGTTGAGGCGCATTGGCTACCTGAGCTGTCCGTGTGCAGCCTTGGCCAGCGCGCCGGTTACAGGCATTATAAGTCGCGGAGAATTCGGTGTTGCTGATCTGTTTTAGTTATCAGCTCCTTTGAGCGCGGTTAGCTCGTCCCTCTGGCTGGTTCCTCTGCTTTGGCACTATGAAGGCCTGGTTGGACCTGGGGGGCGGGCATGGAGGCATCAAACTTCACCATGGCTCCCATCGAAGTCCAACTGGGCGCTCCGAAGTCAACTCCAAGGAGCAATAAAGGGACGGTCACGCCTGACGCTTGCTGGTTCCCAGGCCGCACGCCGGCGATTGGAGGCATCCCGGCACCGCACAGCCTAAGAACCTTCCACCGATTCGGATAAGGTGACTTTGACCCTCCCCGATGTGAAGGGCCAGCTGCAGTAGCCGGTTTGGGGATTCTCGGACCCTTTCAATAGCTGTAGTAGACCCTTGCGGTATGACCTGAGCAGGTCGAAGTACCAAGAGGCATGGAAGCGCCCGGCTTGCACAGAACTCCTGCTCATCAGTGGCGCCAAAACACCAACGGCTGCGGGCACAAACGGCCAAAGGGCACGCCTTCTGGATCTGGCAGGCACGCAAGATGCTTTACTTCCTGCCTAAAGTGTCGTCTTTTAGTACGGCGTCCATGACGATGCACGGGAGAAACTGGTTACGGCCGTCTGGAAGTCGAGCTGAACGCGGCGGTCCTGAGCACTCGCATGGTGAAAGGAAAAGTCCAAAAATAAAAAAGGATATGTATGCCGGAGGCAACACCCCTAAGAGTCTTCGTCAGCGACAATGAGGCAGAAACAGATCTGCTGCATTACGAGGCCATTGCCAAAACTGTCTTGCGCTTGATCGAAGGCAGTGGCGAGAAGCCAATCTCAATCGGAGTGCATGGGGACTGGGGCGCAGGCAAATCGACCGTGCTGGCGCTGATAGCGGCCGAGGTCCAAAAGCAGGAGGAAGCAGCGGATAAAAGCAAACCCCGGCCTCTATGCCTCCGGTTCAATACTTGGCAGTTTCAAGGATTTGAGGACGTGAAGACCGCGCTGCTTGAAGCCATCATCACGCAAGTGCGAGAGCGGCGGTCCGGCTTCGAGAAGGTCAAAGAACAAGTCATTGAGGCCCTGAAACAAGTCGACTACCTAAAGCTGGCCAAGAAATCGGCCCAATGGGGCCTCATGTTTTACACAGGGGTGCCGCATCCGGAGGCGGTGAAAGACGCCGTGGGAGCCTTCAAGGCCCTGCTCAGCATGGGCCGGGACAAAATCACCCCAGAGTCCATCGAACATGCAGCCGGGGAGGTCGAGGGCCTCATCAAGCCAAGCGCGGGCCCAAAGGTGCCCGAGCACATCGAATCATTCAAAAAGGAGTTCGCAAAACTGCTCAAAGTGGCGCAGATCAGCAAGCTACTCACGTCAAAAACATAGAGAACTCGAACAGGCTGAGGGCGGTTTGGTGCGACATCGCGGCCACCGGCTTTTCGTCGCGCCCCCGCGACCAGAGCAGCCAGGCCATCATCTCCCCGTCCTCTGGCGGCGGAAAATGCGCCATCCTGTAGATACCCCGGTACACTCGCTCCCAATT
>JBEKVM010000216.1:0-5027 GCA_049513975.1 Verrucomicrobiota bacterium
CAGGAGTTGCCGGGTCAACCCGGCCGCGCGCTCGGCCGCCGCTCGAATCGTCTCAAGTTTGTTCCTGAATTCATGGTCAAGGCTGGTTTGCTCCAGCATCAAATCGCTGTAACCCATGATGACCCCGATGATGTTGTTGAAGTCATGGGCCACACCCCCCGGCGAGCTGCCCGATCACCTCCATCTTTTGCGCTTCAATGAACTGCCCCTCCATCTGCCGGTGTTTGGCCCGTTCTTCCACTTCCTGCATGGCGCGGCGGACGGCGGGAACCAGACGGGAGAGGCGTGACTTCAGGACATAATCGGTCGCGCCGCTCTTGAGCGAATCTATGGCCCGTTCCTCGCCCAGCGTCCCGGAGACAAAGATTAACGGTATCGCCGGCCATTTGGCATGCGCAATATGCAATGCCGTCATCCCGTCGAAGGCCGGAAGCGTGCAATCCGAAAGGATCAGGTCAAAGCCGCCCTTTTCCAGCGCCGCCACAAAATCCTCCTGATTTTGCACGCGGGTGGTTGCAACAGTGATGCCCCCGGCTTCCAGCATCGATTGAACGAGCGCGGCATCGTCTGGATCATCCTCCAGGTGCAGAATTCGAATGCATTTTTTCATTTTTCCCAATCCCTTCCCATTTTATAAACTGTCACCCCTGTATTTTCATAAAACGTCCAATCGTCTGATGATGTTTTGCATAACCCGCAGGCTGATGCTTTTGAGCTTGTGTAGTGAAACTGATTAAATATACAAGTGGAACTAACAAAGTCAAGGAAAGCTCTTCGTCAGTTTTTACACTGTCCATCGGCGCCTCCGCTTCGTTTTGGGATTGAAAAGTAAAATGTCGCGCCGCCGTCCACCACCCCTTCCGCCCACGCTCGGCCCCCGTGGCGGTGAATGATGCGCTGCACGTTGGCCAGGCCGATGCCAGTGCCCTCGAACTGGTCCTGAGTGTGCAGGCGTTGAAAGACCCCGAACAGTTTGTGCGCATAACGCGGATCGAAACCCGCGCCGTTGTCTCGAACGAAAATCACCGTCTCGCCGTTGTGGCCGGGAGAGCAACCGATTTCGATTTTGGCCTCGGCGCGGGCGCCGGTGAACTTCACGGCATTGGAGATCAGATTGACCAGGGCCAGGCGCAACAGGGCGCGGTCGGCCTGCACCGCCGGCAACGGGTGGATTTCCCAGGCGATCTTTCGCTCCTTGGTCTGCGCCTGAAAATCGCTCGCGGTCTCCCGGACCAACTGGTCGAGGTTGACGTCCTTCTTTTGCAATTCAGCGCGCCCAACGTGCGAGAACGCCAGCAGGTCATCAATCAAATGGCCCATCCGTTTGGCCGCGTGGGAAATCGTCGTCAGATGAGAGAGGCTTTTTTCGGAAAGCACCGGGCCGGCGTCTTGCTGCAGCAGTTCCACGAAGTCCACGACATGGCGCAGCGGTGCGCGCAAATCGTGGGAGACGGAATAACTGAACGCTTCCAGTTCCTCGTTGGCAAGTTGCAGTTGGGCCGTGCGTTCCACGACCCGTTGTTCCAGTTGCTCGTTGAGAACCCGGATTTGTTCCTCCGCCCGTTTGCGCTCCGTGATGTCCCGGACGTTGCATTGGATGGCATTGCGGTCGCCGGCATGATACACGTTGGTGACAAACTCCACCGCGATCTTGCGGCCGTCCCTGGTTTCCAGCGACAGGTTTTCGGAGAGAACATACCCTTTCTCGTGCAGTTGTTTGAACTTGGCCTTGTTGGACACGATGTCCTTAAACGGGCCAAGTTCCCATATCGGTGTGCCGACCAGTTCGTCGTGAGTAAATCCCAGCATTTCCAGCAGGAAGGGGTTCACATCGCTGATTCGCCCCGTGTCCGCTTCCAGAATCAAGATGCCGTCCTTCGTCGCCTCGAATAAACGCCGATACCTGACTTCCGACGCGAGGATCGCCTGCTCACTTCGCGATTCCGCCGCTTCCGTCCGCGCCTCCGCTTTCTCCGTCCGCGTTTTGGCTTGTTCTGTGCGCGTCTCGGCCTGTTCGATCCGAATCTCCGCCTGTTCTGTCCGCATCTCCGCTTGCTCCGTCCGTGTCTTGGCCTGTTGCGTGCGCGACTCCGCCCTCTCCGTGCGCGCCTCTGCCCGCTCAATCCGCGTGTCGAAGCCGGGTGCGTAAGTGTCGTGATTTTCCTTCCTTGGCTTGCCTTCATCACGAGCTGCGGTTTGGCTCAATTCCTCAACAGGTGGTGCTTGGCGTTCGGTTACTAAAAGGTCTTTGGAATCCATAGCCTTCATAAAATACCCCGGAAAACTCCACGGGGCTATACGGTGTTCACCCCATGCCCTTGGATCACACTTGAATCCGGCTCAGAAATTGCCGGTCAATGGGCGGCCCGGTTGCCGAACCAAAACCTCTTCTTCCTGGATGCGGGAGGAGCCGGGTTGGAATTCTCCTTGACTGCGGCCATCATCTCTTCCATCCCCTCCTTGATCTGGTTGACCTGGGGATGCACTTCCTTGATGAGATCATGCTCGAGCCGGGACAGCTTTTCGATGCGTTTGCCCTGGTCCCGAAGCTGATCCAAAAGGCAGTTTTGTTTGATGGAGAGCCGGCGCATCCACCAAAAACAAAAGCCCCAGCAAATAGTCCCGGCCGCAGTCATCCAAAAGGAGAGGCTGTTTCTATTCATCCTCAGACGATCTGTTTTGGATTTGTCTGAGTTCAGTCTCCATGGAGGCTTCCATTATCAAACAAAAAGTCGTCGCAATTCACGGGTTTATGGTGTCACGAGAATTGACCCGGCGTTGGTTTTTCCCAGGAAGAACCCGCCGGCGCTCTTCACATTCTGAAGCACCGCTCCTGTCCCCGTGGTCGTTGCTTTGCCGGAGCCATTGCCGAAGGTGATCGTCAACAAACCCGTTTTCGGGTTGTTCGTGCCAGTCAATGAATTGGTCGCGCTGCCGGCCAATTTCACCAACGTATTATTATTGCTCACCGCCACGTTGAAAAACAAGGGCGACAGCAGGCTTCCTCCGGAAATGTCCAGTTGTCCGGACGGAAGATCAATCCCCGCCGTATGCGGCAAGGGATTGATCCAGGGCGATCCTTGCACGGAAACCAGATTGGTGAAGCCTTCCGGATAAACGGAACTGGAAAGCGACGCCTCTTTAATCCACATCAAGCTTCCGGCCGGCGAACCGCTTTCCAAACCGAGCCAACCCAGCAGCAGACCGGAGCTTCCGTAAAGATTGCCATACACCGGCAGATCACCCGCAGCCGAAATAGGAACCTGCTGGATGAACGACGTCCCATCCGCCAAGGCGCCGCTGAGAGTAATGGCGCCCGCATGATTGGTAATCAACAGGTATCCGTATCCCGGCGGCGTGCCGGCCGGCAACACCAGCAGGGTGTATTCCGCCGATCCCAGACTGTTGCCCGCCAACTTGGCTGTCAGATTTGCCACCCAACCGCCGCCATTGCCGCCCGAAACAGTGCCCGTTATATTGGGCGGCGAATCATTCCAATTCAGCGACATTTCCACTGTCAGCGGGCCGCCCTGGCTGGCGAGCCGTGGCACATGATTGCTGGCCTGGCCGGAGACATTGAACGCGCCGCTTATGGCATTGGTGCTGTTGCCGATCAAAAGCTTTCCGCTATAGGTCCCCGACGCCGTGACATCGAGCCCGCCGAGCATTCCCGCCGTTCCTACGGTGGCATCTGCCTGCTCCAGGAATAGACCATTGTAAATTCCTTGGGCGCCAAAGGTGTAGCTTCCGGTATCTTTCGTGACCGCCTTGGCTTTGACCGAGACGGTTTGATTGCCTGGCGTCGTCCAGCCGCTGACAGTGCTGAAACCAACCGTGTGGGTGCCCACCGACAGATTGCCAACTGTCGAGCCGCTCTTCTGCAGCGTCCCGCCATCAACACGCCATTGCGCCCCGGCACTGATAGACGGGGCGGGGCTGATGGTCACTTCCAGGGAGCCGGTTTGCGGCAGGTAGGTTCCGCTGGCCGCAGTGGTTGCATTGGCCCCGACGGAGACGGATTGATTGGCTGGCGTCGTCCAGCCGCTGATGGTGTTGAAACTGATCTTGTGGGTGCCCACCGACAGATTGGTGACCGTCGCGCCACTTTTCTCCAACTTGCCGCCATCCACCTGCCATTTCGCCGCCCCGGTGGCCGCTGACGCGGGGTTGATGGTCACGGTCAGAGCACCGGTTTGCGCCACATAGATTCCGCTGGCGATGGTTGTCAAATTGGACCTGACAGTGATCGTTTGGTTGGAGGCCGTCGTCCAGCCGCTGATGGTGTTGAAACTGACCGTGTGGGTGCCCACCGCCAGATTGGTGACCGTGGACCCGCTTTTCTGCAAGGTCCCGTTATCCGCCTGCCATCGCGCTCCGGCCGCAAGCGCCGCCGCCGGGCCGAGGGTGACTCGCAACGAGCCGATAGCCAGGTAAGTTCCACGCGTTGTTGTCGTCGAATCCGGGGTGACAACGACAGTTTGATTGGCAGGCGTGCCGCGGTTGCTCAGTGTGTTGAAGCTGACTATGTGATTGCCCACGGGCAGATTAGTAACCGTCACTCCGCTATTCTGCAATGTTCCCCCATCCACCCGCCATTTTGCCCCGGCAGTGATCGCCGTCGCCGGGCTTATGGTCACCTGGAGAGAACCAAATTGCTGGATGTAAGTTCCGGCTGCGGTGCTGGTCTGGTTGTACGCAATGGTGACCTGCTGAGTTGCCGGGGTGTTCCAACCGGTGATTGTGTTGAAAGCAACCGTATGGCTGCCGGGCATCAAGTTCGTTATCGTAGTGCCGTTGCTTTGGAACGCCCCGCCATCAATCTGCCATTCCGCCCCGGCGAGGACAGCCCCAACGGGTGAGAGGGTGATTTGCAGAGCGCCGGTTTGCTGGATGTAAGTTCCGGCTGCGGTGCTGGTCTGGTTGTTGGCGATGGTGACTTGCTGACTTGCCGGGGTGTTCCAACCGGTGATTGTGTTGAAAGCAACCGTATGGCTGCCGGGCAACAAGTTCATTATCGTAGTGCCGTT
>JBEKVM010000217.1:0-5001 GCA_049513975.1 Verrucomicrobiota bacterium
ACGCATCACGCAGAAAGGACAACTGATGATCGAATAAGTTTGGTGCAGACCTTTTTGGCCCGACTGCTTGTTTTGAACCACTTACGCAGTCATCCCCCCTCCAGTAGAGAAAGTCGGGTTAGCGACGGCTTGCGTCAATCAGGCGAGTTGCAAACCTCCACGGGAAAAACAAAAACCCCGCAACCAGGGGTTGCGGGGCTGAAAGTGTCAACCAGGGATTTATTTCCGGGAACGGCGGCCAAAGCAGGCCAGCGCGGTCATGGCCAAGCCAAGAAGAGACAGCGCGGACGCCGCGTCAGGCGCGGGTGCGGCACCGACGCCAGTGAAGGCATAGACTTCATCAACATAGTTAAAGTCTGCGACCGGCGCGGCCAAGTCTTCAAAGCCGACATAGGTGGTGTTCGCCAAGCCTTCATAGTTGTTGACCATGTAGGCATGCACAACCCCGTCAGCGTTCCGTGTGCCAGGACCGTCATACCAGGTGTTTTGGGTATCATAAACATAGAGTCCGAACTCAATCTCGGTGCCCGCTGCAAACGATCCCAAATCATACGTCGTCCCCTTCGCATCCGTGTGATTATTCATGAATACTCCATACGGATTGGGTGGGCTGGCCACGAAGAGATCCTCGCTATAAGCAGCGCCCGTCGGCCCCAGATCGGTCACATACACCTCACCGCCGGAGGCGAACAATTCCTGTCCGACAACCACGGCACTGCCTCCATTAGGGCTCGGGTACGTTGGCCCAGCCGGGTTTAATCCGGCAGGAATGGGGGCGAGAGGTGGAGGCGGGCCAACAGGAGGTTGGGCGGTTGCCGCCAGCACGACGCCCAGAAAAGCGCAACTTCCGCAAAGTTTTTTGATGGTATTTGAATTCATATTTGTGTAATCTTTCTGGTCGTTTATTTGATCGTTGCACTCACATTCATTGCGGGTGTCAGACAATCTGCGTCAAGGCAACTATCGGTTAGCTATCTCCATGCCAACCTCTTAGGTTCCAGTCATTAGAATGCAACATGTTGAATATAAGTGCTTTGCAAATACACTCGGTTTAGTCATATTATTTACAACTGTAAGCTTTTCCGACGTTTTGGGGTATTTTAAACCAAAATAACTTCATATCATATTGATAGTCAGCATGTTAAGTAGAAAATTGTGAAAGTGTTAAGTTTCCCGACACTTTACAGCCTTATGGGGGCTTGTGCCAATTTGATGCCAAACGCTCACCCCCCATTCATTTATCATTTTTCATAGGGCATTGGCCCCGGCGTCGTGCCCTCCTCTGTGAAAAAGCCGGGCCATCTTGCGCCGCACGTCATCGCTCATCTTGATGAGCGGGGGCCACTCGCGCTTGAAGCCTTCGCCGGGGAGCTTGCGGGTGGCGTCCAGGCCCATCTTCGAGCCGATGGCGAATTCGGTGGTGGCGTGATCGAGCACGTCGGCCGGGCCTTTGGTGAGGAGGGTGTCGCGCTGCGGATCGGTGGTGGCGCAAAGACGGAACAAGACCTCGCTGGTGTTGTGGACATTGACATCCTCGTCCACCACCACGATGTATTTGGTGAACATCATCTGTCCCATGCCCCAGAGGCCGTGCATGATTTTGTAAGCCTGCATGGGGTAGGTCTTTTTGATGCTGACAAAGACCAGATTGTGAAAAACCCCTTCCGCCGGCAGCGCCAAATCCACCAGTTCCGGAAAAGTCATTTTGAAAACGGGCAGGAACAATTTGACGCTGGCGCTGCCGATGTAAAAATCCTCCATCGGCGGCATCCCCACGATGGTCGCCGGATAAACCGCCTCCTGGCGATGGGTGATGGCGGTGAGGTGAAAGGCCGGATACAAATCGGCCAGCGAATAATAACCGGTGTGATCGCCAAACGGCCCTTCCGCGCGCAACGGCTCCTTGGGATCAATGTACCCTTCCAGAACCACATCGGCGCCGGCGGGCACCTCCAGATCGTTGGTCAGGCATTTGACCAGCTCGACCGATTTTTTTCGCAGCCAGCCGGCCAGCACAAATTCGTCCAACCCATCCGGCAAGGGCGCGGTGGCGGCAAAAGTAAAGACCGGGTCGCCGCCCAGAAAAACGCTGACGGGCATGCGTTGGCCGGTTTCGTAATAGCGTTTGCCGTGGCGCGCCCCCACCTTGTGCAACTGCCAGTGCATGCCGGTGGTCTGGCCGTCATAAACCTGCAGGCGGTACATGCCGACGTTGCGTTCGCCGGTGTCCGGGTCGCGCGTCACCACGCAGGGCAGCGTGATGAAACGTCCCGCATCCAGCGGCCAGCATTTCAGAATGGGCAGGTCGAGCAGCGTTGGCAAATTGTAGCGGCGGTCTGTGACCGCCGCCGTACTCTTCGCGCCATCAAACCGCCGCACCACTTCTTGACACGGGCCGCGTCCGACGGTTTTTGGTTTGGCATGGCGCAGTTCCAGGGCGGTGCCGAGGAGTTTGATGACTTCCCCGAAACTGGCGGGCGGCCTGGCCTTCATCAGCGAACCCATTTCCTCCGCCACGGCTTCCACCGACGCGGCGCCCAGGCTCATGGCCATGCGCTGATGCGAGCCGAGCGTGTTGATGGCGAGCGGGAAGGGCGAAGGCCGGCCCTGGATGGTTGGCTGCTCGAACAGCAGCGCCTTGCCGCCGCCGGGCGATTTCATTTCCCGGTCCGCCAGTTCGGTGATCTCCAGCTCCGTGGCGACAGGCTGGCTGATGCGTTTGAGTTCACCGGCCTTTTCCAGCGCCTGCAAAAATTCTCTGAATGAATCGTAGGCCATACAGTCAAGTGTAAAATCACCTCATTCCAAAATCCTCAATAAACCGGGCCTCTTCGCGGTAATTCTCGATCTTGAGGCCAAATTGATCAATGACGATTTCCCGCACTTTTTCGGCGACCTGTTCCCGGCTCCACTGGCCGGGCGGTCCTTCGACCAACTTTGGATTGTTCGCCACCAGCCACCTGGTCAGGCCCTCAACCGTGCGCAAGCGAGGTGGAAATGTGGTTGCCATTTGTTTTGTGACAAGAAAACCAATTCGCAGCACGCAAAACCCCGCCACGACTCCAATCACCCAGTTAAACTCCCTGATGAGATTCAGACCGACCGTTTTGGTGGCCGGGGAATGGGAAAGCGCGATGGAAACGGCGATGGCCGCAGCCACGCTGGAAGCGAGCAGCGAATTTATCAACCAGCCTGGGCGTTCCAAATCAGGAGGCTTGGCGACGCCCGCTTGGTGGGCGATCCTGGCCAGCACCGTTTTGCGTGTTGGCAGAGGCAGCAACTTTTCTGTTGTAACATCAAGGCGGAAGTCTGACCGCCGCAGGCTTAATTCACTCAAGAAGGCTCTGCGCCACCGATGGAAGGCGCGTTGAGTTAAACAGACTGCAACGTCGGATCTCCCAACCTTTGCCATGACCAATTCGATAAGATCGCCTGGCGTTCGCACTTTTTCGGTCTCCTTATCAAGGAGCGTGATGTCGAAAGCCTCTTCGACCGCCATGACAATTTCAACGCCGTCCAGTCCCATATCATTTGCTCCCTGGTTTGACGGCAGGAGTGTTGGCGAGGTCGGGTGGAAGCTTGTCCGGCTCGAAGGCTTCCACCTTCAACGAAATCAAGCTGAAAGCGGGCACGCCAAAACTTACCTCGCCGTTGGAACGGTCCACAATCATCGCCACCCCCAGAGCCGCGCCGTGGTGGGCGCGGACGATGTCGAGCGTTTCCTGCACGCGCCCGCCCCTAGTGACGACGTCCTCGACCACGAGCATTTTTTCAGCGGGGGCGATTTTAAATCCGCGCCGCAAGACCAGTTTGCCGTCGTCATTTTTCTCCGCAAAAATAAAGCGCGCGCCCAACTGCCGCGCCACCTCCTGGCCGATGACCAGCCCGCCCATCGCCGGGGAAATGACCGTGGCGGCGCCGAGCGGCCGCACCCTGTCGGCCAGCGCGGCCCCCAGTTTTTCGACAATGGGCATCTCCTGCAAGGCCAGGGCGCATTGGAAGAACTGGCGGCTGTGCAAGCCGCTGCGCAAAATGAAGTGCCCTTCCAGCAACGCGCCGGTCTGGCGAAAAACCTGCAACGCTTCGTCCTTCGTCATGCCCCATTTTAGAAGCCCAAGGGTCGAGGTGGAAAGGGCAAAATGGTTCGGCGAACGCCGGGTGGAGTGGGGAAGGAAATGCAGAATGCAAAATGCAGAATGCAAAATGGGAGGAATCCGCGAATTTCCGCCAATGGGCGCGAAGCCGGAACTGCTTTCGGGGGAAGTTGGACGATTTTGACGGGAAATGCGGTTGGGTGCAGGGCAGCCCCCCCTGGGGTCGGGAAGTGAAAATAGGTGAAACTAGGTGAAACTAGCTGAAACCAGGTGAAATTAGGTGAAAAGAAACTGAAATCAGCCGCCATCCTTTGGGGGTGGGGCGACTGTGCTTTTGGTGGCATGGTCTGTGGCGCGGTTGCATGGGCGGACATATTGGTCATCTCCGTTATCTCTGCGTGCTCCTGTGCAAAATCATTCATTCAATTGCGGATTGCGGATTGCGGATTAACGAGGCGGGAGACGGCGCGGGCGGATGGGCAGCCGTGCCAGGACCTGCCGCCGCGTCGGAGCAGGTATTTTTCAGTGTTTTCTATTGATAGTTTAGTGTTCATGGAACGATCATACCACAGGTTTGAAAAAGGGCCTTTCCACCGTGGGTACAAAATGCAGGCCGGAAAACGGGGGTAGCGACCGCGAAAAAACCCTTGTAAAGACCCGGTAAAAGCCGTTTTGCCCCCAAAAAAGCGGATTTGCAAAAGTGAAAATAGTTTGGCGAGAAGGCTGGTTTGGCTGCGGGAAATGCGGAACGCCGGCACGAATTGGCGGAAGGGGTGGGATGCACCGCCAAAGCGGAACTGGCGTTCCGCACTCCACGACGCTTCGCGTTCACCGGGCGCGACCGATGCGCCGACAGGTCTTGGAGTGCGTGCGCGCCAGCGCCGCTTTCCATGCTCCGATGAAATTG
>JBEKVM010000218.1:0-4903 GCA_049513975.1 Verrucomicrobiota bacterium
GGGTGTCGTAATCAATGTCGACGAAGCGCGCAGCCATATATTTGCATTGACTGACTGCTTGGCCCCTCGCCCTGTTCAAATCATTTCAAAAAATCTTCGCCCAAAGTCCGACAGGCTGCTAGTTGGAGAGAATGGAATTAATACCAAATAAATCCTCCAGATCTGCTGGAGGACTCCCAAACTTTGACTGGCACCGTCACGGTCAGTTGGGACCAGACAGTGGGGGGCGCAGACCCGGCCCACCTCCTGTCAGCTTCCAGTTTGTCCGGCCCGCGGACTGATCAAGGCATAAGTGGCGCAGTCAGGGTCCCGATATCTGGCACAGAGTTCTTCGAGGCGGTGATCCCGTAGCATCGCAAGTGATTGGGTGGTGGTTGGGGAGTGGCAGGGGATGACACCTCTGCCTCTCCTTTTTCGTCCCGGCGCTGGATGGTCCTCGAATCTTAGCCTCCATGCCAAACGGCTGTTGCACACGGGTCACACCTGGGATAAAATATGTTGCGAGTCCCAACCATGCTGGGACATGTCAAACCGCAATTATAGCTAGCCGCTTCGACAAGAAGGGGGTCCGTATGAAGACGAATCTGCTCATGGGTGTGTTGCTGGGGTTGCTGTCCGGAAGCATCCAGGCCGCCGACTCGGTTTGGACCGGCGGCTCCCTGGTTGGGAACAATTGGAGCGACAGCTCCAACTGGCTGGGCAATGTGGCCCCATCCCTGTCGGGCGAGGAAATCGTCTTCGCCGGCAGGACGCGGCTGACGCCCAACATGGATAACAATTACAACGTGACTGAATTGGTTTTCTCCAACACGGCGGGCGGCTTCTTCATTAGTTCATCAACCGCCGGCACGCTGACGGTGGGCAGCGGCGGCATTGTCAACAGTTCCACCAGCACGCAGACCTTGAACGTGCCCGTTGTTCGGAGCGCGGCCCAAACGTTCGATACGGAGGGCAACCTCACGTTCAGCAATGCGATCACGGGTGGTGAAACGCTCTTGAAGGTGGGCGCGGGCACGTTGACGCTGGCCGGTCGCACGAATGTGTTCGGCGATTTTCAGGCGACCAATGGCTTCCTGGAGGTTGACGGCGGAGTTTTGGTGAATGACACCTCCGGCGCCAACAGCCGAATTAGCGGCTGCAATGTGGACATCGCCAGCAATGGCGTCTTGACCATTGCCAACGCCGGCAATGGGTGGTTCCCGATTGGCGACACCCCGGGAGTCTCAAACTACATGACTATCAACGGCGGCAGCTTCAACGTAGTTGACGAGTGGGGCTTGCAGATTGCCCGCAACGGCAACGCCGCGCTGACCATCAACAGCGGCAGTGTGCTGGTGAATGATGCCAGCGGTCTCGGCATGTCCATGAGCGAGGGCGCAAGCAGTCCGGCTGGACACTCTGCGGTCAACCTGAACGGCGGCCGTCTTGCCCTGGTCAGGCTTCGTCCGTTTGGCGGCGTGGAAACATTCAATTTCAACGGCGGCACCCTCGCAGCCACCGCCAACAACACCAGCTTCTTCCCGTCCGACACGGCTTTGACCGCCAATGTGCGCAACGGCGGCGCCATCGTGGACACGGCCGGGTTTAATGTCACCATTGGACAACAACTGGCGCATTCCACTCTTGCCGGCGACAATGCCATGGATGGCGGACTGGTCAAAACCAACAGCGGCGTCCTGACATTGTCCGGCGGCTGCGCTTATACCGGCCCGACCAGGGTGCTGGGCGGGACGTTGGGCTTGACTACGGCGTCAGGCGTTCCCGCCATCGGCGGCGACCTCATGGTCAGCAACGGGACCCTCGCCTTGGATGCTTCCAGCGGAGTGGCAATGCCGGCGGGAAACGTGACGCTGAACTCCGGGGTGACATTGAACCTTGCCAACAGCTCTTCCACCAGCGCCATCCAGGGCACGGGCAACCTTTTGGTGGCAGCCAATGTCATTTTGAATTTGAATTATCCGGGTGGCAACGCGAGCGCGGCGGCGATCAACGTTGCCGGTGCCATCACCGTGAGCGGCGCGAACAATGTGATCAACATCGCCGGCGGCGATTTTGGCGTCGGGCAGTTTCCGTTGATCAAATATGGTTCCGGCAGCCTCGCCTCGATCGGCGGCTTGCAGTTGGGACCCCTCCCGCAGGGGGTTCAAGCCGTCCTGATCAACAACACAACCAACCAGTCCGTGGATTTGAATATTACGTCCGTCCCATACTCATCGGCCACGGTTGATATTACAAAGAGTTATCAAACCATAGAAGGTTTGGGCGGCGCGACGGCGTTCTACGCAGGTTGGGTGTCGTCCCATCCTTACAAGCTGGAGATATACACAAACGCCTTCGCCGGTTTGAACCTGTCAATGCTGCGCCTGGGGGATTGGTATTCGTATCAGACGCCTCTGATGGGCTTTGATTCGGCCGCCAGCGACATGGTTTCCAACGCCAGCCGCATTTTGGGGCATCAAGTTCAAGTTCTCATGAGTTCGTGGTCGCCGCCGGCGTTCTTAAAGAGCAACGGACAAACCGGCGACGGAACTTTGCTCTATACCAACGGGGGATATGACTACACAGGTTTTGCGCAGTATTGGTATGATTCGATCCAGGCGTATCAGTCCAACGGCGTTTCGCTGACTTGGTTGAGCATCCAGAATGAGCCGGACTTTTCCGCTGGATATGGCTCGTGCCTTTTTTATCCAACGGAAGATGGAACCAACATTGCTGCCAGTTATTCTTACGCACTTAGTGCCGTCTTCCAACGGCTTTCGACCAATCTTCCGCCGCTGCCGTCGCTGCCGAAACTTATCGGGCCGGAATGCGTCGGCCTCGGCTACAACGACGTGCAAAATTACGCCGCGACGATGAACGCGAACAGCTTTTACGGCATCACGCACCACTTGTATGGCGGCAGCACCGACGGCACGCCGGACGGCTACAGCGCCGCGATGCTGGCCCTGACGAATGTTTTTCCCGGCAAGCCCAGATTCATGACCGAATTTGGGTATCCCGACATGATGGACACCGCCTGTTTGATTCACGATTGCCTCACCGTCGAGCAAGACTCCGGTTTTAATTTTTGGAGCCTGGTCTGGCCCGTGGGAGGGAACGCGCTGGTGCAGATCGAGAATCCCTTCGCAAGCCAAAGCACTTGGACCAATGCGCCGCCCGGCACGCCCACGCAATCGCATGGCTGGTGGCCCACGCCAATGTACTGGGCCATGAAACATTTTTCCTATTTCATCAACCCTGGCTATGTGCGTGTGAGCGCCACGAACACTGCCGGCGGCGTCCGGTCTTCGGCATATCTTTCGCCGGACAAGACGCGGCTGGTGGTGGTAATGATCAACACAAATGCCGGCGGATCGTCCCCCATGGCACTGAACTACGGTACTTTCGGCGCCGCCCAGTCCAGCGTGTATCAAACCGCCGGCACCAACACGTTCGCCGGCACCAACACGTTTCTATCGCTCGGCGCTCTCAACAATAACAATGGGGCATTTCTGCCGCCGAGTTCTTTGACAACGGTCGTGCTGGACCGAATCATCGCCGTGGGCGCGGCGGGCAATCCATCGCCAGCCAACGGCGCGTCCGGCGTGGCATTTAATACTTCTTCAAGCTGGACACCCGGGGCCAATGCGCTGCAGCATGCGGTTTATTTTGGAACCAGTTCCAATGCCGTCGCGCAAGCCACGCAGGCCTCGCCGCAATTTCAGGGGACCTTCACCAACACCAACTTTTATCCGGCGTTGTTCGCAAGCGCGGCTTATTTCTGGCGCGTGGATGAAATCGCCGGCCTCAACACCAACACCGGCGCGGTCTGGTCGTTCACCACGGCGCCGCTGCCACCGCTCAATCATCGCTACAGCTTCAACGAAACGGGCGGCACGAATGTTGCTGATTCGGTGGGCGGCCCGGCGTGGACCGGCACCTTGCCCAACGGCGGCACTTTTTCGGGGGGCCAGTTGATCCTGTCGTCCAATTCGCAAGAATACGTCAGTCTGCCGGCGGGGATTGTCGGCGCGTTGAGCAATTTCAGCGTGGCGGCCTGGGTGCGGCTTGGTTCGACGGCCAATTGGGCCAGGATTTTCGACTTTGGCAATAGTACCACGGTAAGCATGTATCTGACGCCGCAGAATGGAAGCACCGGGAAGGTGCGTTTTGCGATCACGACCAACAGCGCTGGCGGCGAGCAGCAAATGAACTGCAATTCCACTCTCACCACGGGCGTCTGGCATCAAATAGCGGTCACGTTGAATGCGAACACGGGCGTTCTTTATGTGGATGGCGTTCCGGTGGGAACCAACAGCGCGATGACCCTTAATCCCTTGAGCCTGGGTAGCACCGGCAACAATTACATTGGCAAATCGCAGTGGCCTGATCCTTACCTCAACGGCGGGATTGACGAGTTTCGCATTTACAGCGTCGCGCTTTCTTCGGCCGAAATCGCCGCGACGGTCGCGTTGGGGCCGAACCAACTTTTGAGCACCAACCGTCCGCAAATGAGCCTGGCGCTGGCGGGAACGAACCTGACAGTTTCGTGGCCGCTGGCAAACGCGGGCTTCACCGTGCAATGGCGCACCAATCTCGCGCTGGGCGACTGGCTGAATGTCACATCGCCTGCGCCGCAAATTGTCGGCAGCCAATGGCAGGCTGCAGTGCCCCTGTCAGGCCATGCCCAGTCAGTCTTTTACCGATTGTCGAAGTGACATGAACGAGCCACATGCTTAAAAGGAATTCACATTAAGAAAAGAGAATCATGAAGTCAAATGCAACCAAATCCCCAAACCGGAAGGGGGCGCACGACAGAATTCTTCGGTTAGGCTGCCAGCTTTAGGCAATCATTGCTGGCAGCGCGGCTGTTGAGGCGCTCTTTCCAGAACGGGTCGAGGCGGCGGCTGGAGTGGATACAGCG
>JBEKVM010000219.1:0-4465 GCA_049513975.1 Verrucomicrobiota bacterium
TTCACCTAAAAAGTCATTCAGTCGTCCGTCCAGCTGTTTGAGGGCTTGCGATGTCATGCCCGCAATCTTCGCACAAGCAGCCTAAAGGGTCAAGCAATACTTAACCGAGTATTATTAGAGCATTTCAAGAAATAGTGTGGCCGATTTCTGAGGGAGAATGTGTTCGGCGAGACGCCGAACACGGCGGGCGAGGACGCCCGCGCTCCCCAATATCCCGACGCTTGAGCGGCTACAGGTTTTATGGAGTTGCTCCAGTCCTGCGGCGGATGGACCGGGAACAGGGCGGTTTGCCCAAGCATTGCCGGTTCAGGAGCGGACCAGAAGCTCGTTGGAGACACGGCAGCCAGCGGCAGGGATCAAATGCGCGTCTTGACTGGGGCTGAGCATGACGGCTTCCCGCCGGCCGAGGTGAGGCAAGCCCAGTCCGGCGCTTTCCAACGGCGGAGCTTTCCGCCACTTCTTAATGTCCCATACTTGAAGGAGGATCGCGGGGACAGTGCCCGCCAAAATGGTGAGATCAAGGAACAGGGATTTCCTTTCGACGTAGGCCAAATCCAGCTCCATCATTTTCTCGAAGGTGGTCCTGTTCTTGCCGTTGACCTGCCACAGGCCGGTCAGGCCGGGGAGCGTCTCGCAGCGCTGGCGATGACGCGGAAGAAACATTTCATATTCGTAAGCAACGCAGGGCCGCGGCCCGACCAGACTCATCTCGCCGCGGAGGACGTTGAGGAGTTGGGGCAACTCATCCGCGCCGAGAGCGCGCAGCCATAAACCACCGCGGATGAGCCGGGGATCACCCACCCCGTCGAGCTTTCTCATGGGCAGGTTGGAAATCATCAACTGATTCAAATGCGCCTGGTGAACGCCGGTATCGGCGTTGACGGCCATGGTGCGGAATTTCAGGCAGCGGAATCGTTTGCCCATGTGGCCGATCCGTTCCTGCTTGAACAGAACCGGGCCGGGAGAAACGATTTTAATGAACAGCCCGATCATCAACCATGCCGGCGCCCACAAAATCGAGCCGGCAAGGACACAAATCATATCCAGCGCGCGCTTCCACGAAGGCACCCGGCTTCGCCCCGGGGCAACGCTGGAAAGACTCTCCAGGTCTTCCCCGGAAGGGCCGTTTTTATGGGAACAGTTCATCGCGCGGCCTTGTTGTCCGGCGAAGGCGCAGAATCAAAACTGTTTCGCTCCGGGAAACACTCTCTGTTTTTCATGCGGCTAGAATAGTCCGGCCAACGGGCGTCCGCTATGGGGTGTTCGCCCCAGTGGTATTTTTCCCGGGCCAAATGCCTGGTCCGGCAACAATGTCGCCGAGCCAGGCCAAAGCCTGACCGGCACCAGCAGGGCTTATAGGATGATAAGTCGCATAGACAGCCGGCGTTGAGCGATCCCTGGTAGGGTTACACCCCATAGCGAGACCCCAGCCCATGACGTATTGGTGTGTGAGTGAAAAAACGAATAAGAGGATGCAGAGAAGGATTTGAGCCCCTGCGATTCGACAGTTGAAAATGACAGCAATAGAAAACGACAGACAATTATGAAACGGACCATCAAGACAATACCAACTATGTGTGCAGCGGCATTATGTGCCGTTGTCCTGGCTGGCCCCAGCGCGAGGGCCAATGCAATCACCGGCTCCATAGGCTTCGGCGCCTCGGGAGTTACCATCAACAGTCCCACTCTGGCGACCGCCACCAGCTTTAGCGTGGCCTCTCCATTCGTGACCACGAGAGACGGGACCTACCTCGCCGTGCCCATGTTTTACTCGGCCGTCACCTTTAACGGATTCACGTTCCATCCGCCGGTCGCGTCCATCACCCCGTTGTGGACGTTCGACATCGGTTCGACGGTTTACATCTTTGACGCCACCAGCGACTCGTCTGTCTGGAATGCCAGCCTGGACTCCTGGGAGATCGGAGGCAACGGCATCGCGATGATCACGGGCTACACGCCGACTTACGGAACTTGGAATGTCAACCTGAGCGAAACCGATGCGTCCTTCGTCTTCGACTCATCAGCGGGGCCGACTGGTGTGCCCGTGGTTCCAGACGGGGGTTCCAGCATGGCGCTGCTGGGTTGCGCCTTCCTTGGCTTGGGCATCGTTGGCCGCAAGTCCTCTTATTAGCAAACACCACTCCGATTCAGAACTCACAAGGCAGGGCGTCATCGCCCTGCCTTTTATGACATAAAAAACACCGCTTGAATACATCGTAAGACCAGAGAAAGTTATGACAACAATTAAAACAGTGCTGCTCGCCGGATGCCTCCTGGCCACAGGACTGATCGTGCCGTCCCTCCAAGGCCAGAATTTCACTTTTACCACCATCGCCGGCGGATCGCAAGGCGGGGTGGATGACGTCAATGCCGACGCGCCGTTCCATAACCCCGCCGGGGTGGCGGTGGACGGCGGCGGCAACCTCTATGTCGCCGACCAAGCCAACAACCTCATTCGTAAAATCAGCCCGCAGGGCACCAACTGGATCGTGACCACGCTGGCCGGCGGCGCGCCGGGAAGCCTGGATGGCGCAAACAGCAGCGCCCAGTTTTCCGGCCCGTCCGGAATTGCAGTTGACAGCTTTGGCAATCTCTATGTGGCCGACCAGTACAACAGCGTCATCCGGCAGATGACGCTGTCGGGGACCAACTGGGAAGTGACCACCATCGCCGGGACGGCCGGGGTTACCGGCAGCCAAAACGGCGCCAATGGCGGCGCGAGTTTTTCCAACCCGACCGGGATCGCGGTGGATGGTGCGGGCAACCTCATTGTGGCGGATGAGTTGAACAATGCCATTCGGAAAATCACGCCGGCCGGGACCAACTGGATTGTGACCACGATCGCCGGCGGCACCCCGGGCGCCAGCGACGGCGCCAACACTGCGGCCCAATTCTTCAGCCCCTCCGGTGTCGCGGTGGACGCCGGCGGCCGGATTTTTGTGGCGGACCAATTCAACAATGCCATCCGTTTGATCACCCCAGTGGGCACCAACTGGGTGGTGACGACCATCGCCGGCCAGGCCGTCTCCGGCCTTTCCGACGGGTTGGGCGCGAAGGCCCAGTTTTACGCGCCGCTGGGAGTGGCGGTGGACAGCAACGACAATGTATATGTGGCCGATGAGGTGAACAACGCCATTCGAATACTCGTGCCGTCGGGCGCCAACTGGGTGGTTTCCACCATTGCGGGCGGAGCCCAGGGAAGGAACGATGGGACGGGAACCAATGCCCGATTCAACCTTCCTTTCGGGGTGGCGGCGGACGCCTATGGGGATGTTTTTGTGGCGGATTTCCAAAACAACGCCATCCGCCTCGGGGTCGCTGCCGGCAGCGCGCCGCCCACCGGCGGATTGCAAGTCATGATCGTCCCGTCCAGCGCGATTGCAGCGGGGGCGGAATGGCAGTTAGACGGCGGGCCTTTGCAGACCAGCGGTGCGATTTTATCCAGCCTTGTTCCGGGCAACCATACGATCAGCTTCAACTCAGCCGCTGGCTTCACCACGCCAGCGGTGCAGAGTGTTTCCGTAACCGCCCACCAAACCGCGCAGGCGACGGGCAATTATCCGGGCGCCGTTGCCAACGCCGGCTCGCTGCAAGTCACCATTGCGCCTGTCGGCGCCGCCAATGCCGGAGCGCAATGGAATGTGGACAGCGGCGCATGGCAGACCAACGGAGGGATTGTCGCAGGCTTGTCCGCAGGCGTCCACAACCTCTACTTCAACTCCATCTCCGGATGGACGGGGCCTTCCAGCCAGGTCGTGACCATCACCAACAGCCAAACGACCTTGGCGACAGGAACCTACGTGTTGCAAACGGGTTCACTGCAAGTGACCATTCTGCCCGCCGCCGTTGTCACCGTCGGGGCGAAATGGCAGGTGGACGGCGGAACATTGCAGGCCAGCGGGGCCACCTTGTCCGGCCTTTTGCCCGGCAGCCACACCGTGAGTTTCAACACGGCCCTGGGATGGTCAACTCCCGCAGATCAGCAGGTCACCATCACCAACGGCCAAACCACAAGCAACACAGGGATATACGTGCAAAAAATTGCGGGCACAGGCGCGTTGCAGGTCACCCTTCTTCCATCGGGCGCGGTCAACGCCGGGGCGCAATGGCAGGTTGATGGAAGCGGGACTCTGGCCGGCGGAGTCATCGTTTCAAACTTGGCCCCGGGACTTCACTCCCTGACCTTCACGCCCGTCGCCGGCTGGACAAAACCTGCCAGCCAGGCAGTGCAGGTCGCCAATGGGCAGACCACTCTGGCCACTGGAACCTACCTGTTGCAAACCGGCTCCTTGCAAGTGACGATCACGCCTGCGGGCGCGGTCAGTGCCGGGGCGGAATGTCAGATTGATGGCGGCGCGTTCCAAAGCAACGGCACTACGATAATGAACTTGTTGCCCGGCAGCCATACGGTTGCTTTCAACACAATCACCGGTTGGAACACCCCGGCAAGTCAGCAAGTCACCAT
>JBEKVM010000220.1:0-4427 GCA_049513975.1 Verrucomicrobiota bacterium
CACATTGCCGCGCTGCCGCGGCAGGCAATCAGCGATGCGCTGAAATTGACTCTCGGTAATCTCCACGCCCACCAAGAATGCCCATAGATCCGATAATGTCAATTAGTGTTAACAGGCCCTAGCGCCGCCAACCCGCCCTTAAAGGTGCCTTGTCAGACCGGCCCGCCCGCCCGCCCGCCTGTCGCTTTTTGCGCAAACCAGCGCTTTTTGACCAGACCCCACACGAAGGCCGTTTAACGCGCCTTGCGCGCCCAGCGCATTTTGGCGGAAGTGCAACGGGGATTGGCCCGGCGCTCCTCCGGCCCCGGCCGCACCACTTCGCCGCAGATCTCCTCATAAATCCCCTCCCGCCGTCCCGCCTCAAAGGCCTTCTTGACACGCCGGTCTTCGCCGGAATGAAAGGTCAGCACGGCGGCCCGTCCGCCCGCCTTCAAGCAGGCCGGGAGATGGCGCAACAAGGTTTCGAGCGCGGAAAACTCGTCGTTCACAGCGATGCGCAACGCCTGGAAGACCCGGCGGATGGCCAGGTCGCAATCCTCCCTGGGAAGTCCTGGCAGGGCGGCGGCCACCGCCCTGGCCAGCGCGATGGTGGTCGCGAAAGGCCTCCCGGCCAGGGCGGCGGCCAGGGCGGCGGCGCGCGGTTCGTCCGCGTTCTCCCCCAGCAGCCTTTCCAGGGCTTCCCGGCCAAGCCGTTCCAAAAAAGCCGACGCCGGCTGGCCGTGTTGCGGATTCATCCGCAGGTCGAGCGGCCCTTCATTCTTGACAGAAAATCCGCGGCCCGGATCATCCAGTTGCATGGACGACACGCCCAGGTCCGCCAGGATCACGTCCGCCCCGCTCAGGTCCGCCTCCGCCAGCGCCCGCGGCAGACCGGCGAAATTAAGACGTCGCGCCGTGAAAACATTTTCCGCAAACCCCAGCGCGCGCAACCGCGCTTCGGTTTTCGGAAGCTCCACCGGATCAACGTCCAGTCCCAGCAGCCGTCCGCCGGGCAGGAGGCGGGCCAGCAAGGCTTGCGCGTGCCCGCCGAAGCCCAGCGTGCAGTCCACCGCGATCTCCCCCGGTTTTGGCGCCAGCGCCTCCAGCATCTCCGCCACCAGGATCGGACGGTGCATCCCCGCCGGTGTTTTGCCCGCCGCCAGCACTTTGGCCACCGTTTCCACGTAGCGCGCCGGCTGGTGTTCCTTGTATTTCTCCTCGAACCGGCGCGGATGGTTGCCCGCATAACGCGCCCGCCTTTTATGCGGTGTCGCCGGCGATGGCGGCGGGGAAAAGTTTTGGTCAGTCAGCGTCCCGCAGCCTGCCATCCGTCCCTCCCGCAATCCAGCCTAAATTTGGGTGGTGGGTCACCGGACGGCCGTCACGCCGGCGGTGTATTCCGCTTCCACCGTGTCCAGGAACAATCCCTGGAACTGTCCGGGGGCGAGCCTGGGCAGTTGCACCTCGAAGGTGTGCTCCACGCCGGCCTGGATGTCGGAGAGGTCGGCATACCATCCGGTGAAGGTGTTCCGCGGGTTGTTGCGCACGATGGCCGTGTAGGCGGGCTTGAGCGTGACAGCCTGGCCGTCCACTTCCAGGGTCACGCCCTTCATGTTCACGTCGTCCGGCTCGGCCACGTTCAGGAAGAGCAGCAGCCGGTCGGAGTTGAGCCATGCGGCGGCGCGTTCCTCCCCGGTGTAGTCCACGGGCCAACGCCGCTGGCGCGCTTCAAGTTGTTGGAACACCCGCGCCGGGATGACCGCTTTTGCCCGGAACACGCCGCCGGCGAACTGCGGGTCATAGCGGCCGATTTGCTGGCGGGGTGCGAAAGCCGCCCCGGCAAATCGCACCTTCAGCGATGCCATCGCACCGCTTTGTTCAACCTCCATCCTCGTCCCGTTGACGGTGGCAGTATTGACCTTTTGGCCTTCGGGCAAGGCGACGCGGATTTCGCGGTCAGCGCCGCTTTCGCCGAGCACGCCGGTCAACTCCAGCCGGCCGCCGTTCAGCGCGGCCTCTCCCACCGTGCCCAACAGCATGGGTTGATCCACGCGCTCCGGGGCGGGGGTGATTTCAAGCGCCAGCGCTTCGGTCCCCGGCAGGTTCAACTCGACTTGGTCGCCCAGGCTCCAGAAGGCGCCGGAGGGCGGGGCCAGCCGGCGGCCTTTTTCGGCGTCCGGATAAAGCTGGCGCAGGACCAGGCGCCCGCCACTTGTCAAACCTATGGATTTGTCCAGCGCGAACTTCGCCGGCAGCGCGCGATAGTTGGGATTGAACAGGAACACGAAACCGCGCCCCTCCCGGCACGCCGCCGTGCCGTCCACCCGGCCCAGTTGCGGCGCCCCCAGTATCGGTTTCACCTTGCGCAGAATCTCCAGGTTCCGGTCCGTCCAGTCGAACCAGTCCCGGAACCATTGCTGGTCCGCGGCGGCAAAGGCCTGGAACTCGCGCTCGTCCCGGGCCGGAAGGAAGTTGACCACCTGATTGAACGGCGCGGTGGCAATGGAGGAAATGACCGAGTACTTCCAGCCCAGCAAATCCCAGTCCGCCGCTCGGAAACGCGTGCGCACGGTCTCGCCGCCAGGCCGGTTGCGGGAGGTCTGATGCGTCATGTAGCCGGGCATGATTTCCACGGGCACGAAGCACTCGGTGCGATACCAATAAGCCGTGCGCCTTTCCCGGTCGGCGGAAACGCGCGACCAGTGCAAATCCGGAAAGGCCCGAAAACTCTCCGGTTGCTCGTCGGTGTTCAAGGGATGGGGATACGTGCCGGCCAGCCAGGTCCAGACGCCGAAGGAGTGGTATTGCTGCCGGCCATCAATGATGGCGTCGGGGACGCGGCGGCGCAGTTCCTCCAGGATGCGCCGGCAGCCCGCCCATTGCGCATATTTGCTGCTGGTCGCCTCGTCGTAGGCGATCCACCAGTGGTCGAAAGAGAAGCCGCCCGCGCCGGCGGTGTCATGAAACGCCACCAGCTTGTCGAGGAGCCAGTCCTGGAAGCTGCGCAAACCAGTGTCCGCGCCGAGGTAACCGCCAGGGCGGCCGTTGGGAACCCACTTCGTCCACTCCGGATCTTGCAGGAAGGGCAGCGAGGGATAGACGTAAGCCAGAAAGCGGATGTCCTTGCCCTTGGCATAGTCCACCAACTCCTGCACCGCAGCCGGCAGCTTGTCCCGGGCGGGATCCCATTCCCCTTTGCGCAGTTTCTGGCCCAGGCTCAACCAGAGCAGGTTCTCCCAGCCCCAGGCATCCCGGTTTTCCCGCAACGACGACTCCTCGCTGTTCGCCGCCGCAAACAAGATGTAATGGCACCCAACGGCCGCCGCTTGGTCAATGATGCGCTTGTACTCCGCGCGGCCTTCCGGCGTCGCAATGTCAATCTGGTAATCGTTCTCACACCAGCCGACGTTGATCCGCACCGGGTGGGTGGGCTGCCAGAGCAGGAAGCTCCGGACACACGCCACCACCGCGTCCACTTCGGCGCTGTCCAGCCACGGATCGCCCGGCCGTGGCGCCTCAGCATCGAGCTTCCATTCCGGGACCATTCGCGCCGGAAAACGCTCCCCGCTCAAAGTGTAAGGACCGAGCACGAGACGATCCGAGACGAACACGCCGTTGGTCGGGTTCCAGGAAAGCTCCGGCGGGTAAGCCAGGGAGAGCCGTTGCCCTTGCATTTTAAGCTGGAGGAACGGATTCTGCAATTCCAGGAACAGTCCGTGCGTTGGCTCGCCCCCTCCCGCCTCCGCGAAACGCAGCAACACGCCATCGCGAATCCGCTGCTGCGCCACCGGCGGTGTCCCGATCTGCCCGCGCAGCATTTCGAGGCGATGGACGCGGACTTCTTTCTTGCCGGAACTGGCCAGCAGCACCTGCTTGCTGACGAAGTGCCAGCCCGGGTGGAGTTCATAGACCACCCGCGCCGTCCACGGCCCGGACTGGAAGCGATAAACCCGGTTGGTCGGCGATGAATTCTCCAAGGTCGGGGTCAGGAAATCGCTCTCCAGTGACTCCTCGCCGGCAAACACGGCGAAGCCGTCGCCGGCCAGGCGCACTGTCGTGGCGCTGGCTTTGTCGGTGAGGCTCGTCAGACCGCTGGCGTCAAAGTCGGCGCGGAGGGACTCGTTCTCCAGCGAGTCTGCTGCGGCCACAGTGGGCGCGGCGGCGAGAACCGCTGCAAAGAATAATGCAGCGCCTGGGTTCGGTATCGCTCGTTTCATCATAGCTCAACCATCTCCCGGTCGGACTCATCCACCAGGCTGGCGGCTCAACCACACTCACACATCTGAGCCGCAATGTCACTTGGTTTTGGGGTGGCGGTCTCTGTCGCGGGCGCACGACAGAATTCTTCGGTTAGGCTGCCAGCTTTAGGCAATCATTGCTGGCAGCGCGGCTGTTGAGGCGCTCTTTCCAGAACGGGTCGAGGCGGCGGCTGGAGTGGATACAGCGCA
>JBEKVM010000221.1:0-4415 GCA_049513975.1 Verrucomicrobiota bacterium
AAGCTCCAACGTCAAACGCCCAGCAAACCAAGGGTAAAGTCATACCGTGACACCAAAACAACACATTAAATCGGCCAAAAGCAAGGCGGAGGGGGGTCACGATGTACCAGGGCTGCCCGAAAAGCCGAAAAAACGCGCTTGAAATTTGGCGTCCGATGCCAGACACTGCCGCCATCATGAATAAAATTTCAGCCGCCTTTTTCAGTTGCGCCGCCGCAACCCTCGCCGTCGTCTCTCTTTCCGCCGCGGCGCAGACCCCCGCCGCCACGGACAAAATTACACTCAAGTTCGTGCGAGCGGACAGTGAGGAAACCGCCGGCGAGGACGGCAAGGGCGCCAACGCGGTGGATGGCGACCCAAACACCTTCTGGCATACCCAGTGGCAGGATACCAATCCGCCCTGCCCGCACGAAATCGTCATTGAGCTTGTCCCGCCTTCCACGATCAGCGGCTTCACCTACCTGCCCCGCCAGGATGACCAGGTCAACGGCACCATCAAAGATTATGAGTTCTATGTCAGCGACGACGGCAAGGAGTTTGGGCAGCCGGTGAAAAAGGGAACCTTCCCGGAGGGCAAAGACAAACACACCGTCAACTTTGATCCGCAAAAGGCCCGTTTCATCAAACTCAAGGCCCTGTCCGAAATCAACGACGCGGCCTGGACCTCCGCCGCTGAAATTGGCGTCGTTACCGGCAAGCAGGAAGCGGCCGCCCCCGCCGCCACCCCCGCCGCCGGCAACATCAAACTCAAATTCGTCAGAGCCGACAGCGAGGAAACGGCCTCGCAGGACGGTCATGGGGCCAATGCGGTGGACGGCAACCCCAACACCTTCTGGCATACCCAGTGGACGGACGAGAATCCGCCCTGCCCGCACGAAATCGTCATCGAAATGATCCCGCCCTCCACCATCAAGGGCTTCACCTACCTGCCCCGGCAGGATGACCAGGTCAACGGCACCATCAAAGACTACGAGTTTTATGTGAGCGACGATGACAAGAACTTTGGCCCGCCGGTGAAAAAGGGGAGCTTCGCGGAAGGGAGCGAGAAAAAAACGGTGAATTTCGACGCCAAAAAAGGCCGGTTCATCAAACTCAAGGCCCTTTCCGAAGTCAACGACGCCGCCTGGACCTCCGCCGCTGAAATCACGGTCATTCCGGGCGATTGAGGCCCGGGCCAATATCAACACCCGCCATGACCGGCACTCTGCTCTCCATCGCTCCTCCGCCGGCCATGCTGGCTCCTGTGCTCTTTGCCGAAACCATCCCGCTGCAATGGTATATGAATCTCCCCGCTCCACCCCTGGCCATGCTGGCGCTGTGGCTTTACGTCACCCTGCTCCTTGCGGGCGGGGTGGTCGGGCTCATCAAAGCCGGCAGTAAAATCTCCCTGGTCACGTCGGCGATCTTTGCCGCGCTCCTCGCCCTTTGCGCCACGGGCATCATCCATCCCTTTTACATCACGGACATAATCATGGGCATTCTGGCCGTGGTCTTTTGCGTGCGCTACCTCAAAACCTCCAAATTTATGCCCTCGGGATTGATGCTGCTCTTTTCCGTCGTGGTGCTGGGCGTGCTGCTGGTGGACCACTGGTAGGCGTCCCGCAGGCCCATTTGCTTTGGCGGCGTGCAAACTTCCCTTCCCATCTGGCAGCTCCATTCCGAAATCGTCACTTCTGTCAATCGTAATTCCTCCCTCGTCCTCATCGCTCCCACCGGCTCCGGCAAAACCACCCAGGTCCCCCAGATGCTCCTGGACGACCCCGCCCGCGCCGAAGCCCATGCCTCCGGCCGCGACCGCATCGTCATCCTGCAACCCCGCCGCGTCGCCGCCCGCACCGTCGCCGCCCGCGTGGCCTGGGAGCGCCATTGCCCCCTCGGCTCCCAAGTCGGCTACCAGATCCGCTTCGACGACCGCACCAGCCTGGGCACCCGCATCTGTTTTGTGACGGAGGGCATTCTCCTGCGCTGGCTCCAGGACGACCCCGGCTTGAGCGACATCGCCGTGGTCATCTTCGATGAATTTCACGAACGCAATTTGTTGAGCGACGTGGCTCTGGCCCTGGCGCGGCGGTTGCAACAAAGCCGCCGCCCCGATCTCAAAATCGTGGTCATGTCCGCGACCCTGGATGCCGCCCCCGTGGCCAGCTACCTCGGCGGCTGTCCCGTTCTCGTTTCGGAGGGCAAGGCGTTTCCGGTGGAAATCCGCCACCTCGACCTGCCGGACGAACGCCCCATAGCCGAGCAGGCCAGCGACGTGGTGGCGCGCATTGTGGAATCCGACGATGCGGGGGACATTCTGGTTTTCATGCCCGGCATGGCGGAAATCAACGCCACCCTGGCGGCCTGCCGCGCCACGCGGTTGCGTGAGCCTTTGGCCATGATTCCCCTCCACGGCGAACTGCAGCCGGAGGAGCAGGACCTGGCCTTCGCGCCCAACCGGCTGCGCAAACTCATCGTCTCCACCAACGTGGCCGAAACCTCGGTCACGATTGACGGGATTGTTCATGTAATTGACAGCGGACTGGCCCGGGTGGCCCGTTACGATGCGGAACGGGGCATAGGCACGCTGCTGCTGGAACCGATCAGCCGCGCCTCCGCCGAGCAGCGGGCCGGCCGGGCCGGACGCACCGCCCCCGGCGTCTGCCACCGGCTCTGGACCGAAAGCGGCCACTTAAATCGTCCGGAGCGCAACACTCCAGAAATTCAGCGCAGCGATTTGGCCGAGGTCGTCCTCCTGCTCCATTCCTTCGGCATAGCCGACGCCACCCGGTTCAACTGGCTGGACCAGCCCGATCCCCAAGCCGTGGCCCGCGCCGAAAAACTCCTCCGCACCCTCGGCGCCATCGGGGAGCAAACTGACCCATCTCCAATCCGCCATCCGCCATCCGCCATCCGCAACTCCGATCTGTCCCCCATCGGCTGGCAAATGCTGCGTCTGCCCATGCACCCGCGCTATTCCCGCATGTTGGTGGAAGCCTCCCGGTTCGGCTGCGTCCCCGCGGCGGCCCTCTGCGCCGCGCTGGTCAGCGGGCGCGACCTGCTCGCCCGGCTCGGCCGCGACGACAAACACATTGCGGAAGCGCGCGAATTATTTGAAGCCAGCGCCGAATCGGATTTCTTCACCCTGATGCGCGCCTTTCAATTTGCCAAAAACAACCATTTCAACGTGGAACCATGCCGGCGTTACGGCGTCCACGCGCAGATTGCCCGCCAGGTGCAGCAGACGTTCGAGCAAATCCTGCAATTGGCCGGACGCGACCTGAAGGAAGACAGCGCCGAACCCGGCGCCCGCAGCGAGGAGGCCCTGCCGCGCTGCCTGATGGCCGGCTTTATTGACCAACTTTGCCGGCGCCGCGACCAGGGCACGCTGGATTGCGATCTGACCGAAGGCCGCTCCGGCGCGCTGGCGCGGGAGAGCGTGGTGCATAACGCCCCCTTGTTTGTCGCCGCCTCCATCCGCGAAGTTTCCGGCCGGACCGGCCCAATGACCCTGCTCAGCCTGGCCACCGCGGTGAAACGGGAATGGATCGAGGAAACCTTTCCCAGCCAGATCAACAGCGCCATCGAACATCTCTACGACCGCACCCACCGCCGCGTCAGCGCCGTCAAACTCATCCGTTTCCATGACCTGGTCCTGCATCACGAACACCAGCGGGAGGTGGATCCGGCCGCGGCGGGCCGCTGCCTGGCCGGGGCCTACAGTAAAGACTATTTCGAACTGCCGCAGTTCAACCATGAAATCAAGCAAACCATCGCCCGCCTCAACCTCGCCGCCGCCGTCATGCCCGAACTGGAATTGCCGCCCCTGGACGCCGCCGCCATCACCCAATGCCTGGCCCGCGCCTTTGCCGGCCTGACCCTGGTCAAGGAAGCCCAGGCCGCCCCCTTGCGCGATGCGTTTTACGATTTCATTGGCAAGGACCGGTTGGAGTGGCTCCGCGAACTGGCCCCGCCCGCCATCCCCTGGCTCGACGACAAAAAATTGAAGTTGCTCTATCCCGAAGAAACGCGCGATGAGGACCTGCGCCCCAAGTCCCCCGAGGCGAACGTCAAACTGCACGAGATTTTCCGGCTGAAGGAACACCCGCACATCTGCGAAGGCCGCCTGCCCGTCCGGCTTTGGCTTTGCGCGCCCGACGGCCAGCGCCTGCAATCCACCCTCGACTGGCCGGCTTTCAAAGCCACCGTCTATCCGAAACTCAAACCCGCCCTGCAAAAGAAATTCCCCGGCAATATCTGGATTTAACGCAAAATGAACGAGCCGGTTTCGGTGGTTCCGGGGAAGGCGCCCAGGGCGTTGGTCTGGTTTTGCAGCACCGCCCCGTGCGCCGTGTTGGTTGTTTTCGACCCCGTGGGCTGGAAGTTCACGGTGACAACGCCGTTGTTCGTCTTGATCGCCAGGAGCAGGTAGTTGG
>JBEKVM010000222.1:0-4168 GCA_049513975.1 Verrucomicrobiota bacterium
CACCCTCATACCAGCAGAGGCAAACGAGTCGAACAATTCGGCAGCGTCCCGTTTCGGGGAGCGCACGCGCCCTCGCGTGCAGTCAGCGACGCCCTCGTCGCTGACATCGGTGAGTGGGTTCGCCTTCGCCTCGCCGCCAGGTCTTGGAGTGCGCGCGCGCCAGCGCCGCTTTCGCTCGCGCCCGCCGTTTTGTCTGGCAACCCATCCACCAACATCACCCTCATACCAGCAGAGACAAACGACTCGAAGGATTCTATCTCACACCGTCCCGGCCTGCCCCGCCCCGATTTTTCTTTGGAAATCCCCGGAACCGCCTATATTGCCGGCGTGAAATTCCTCACCAAACAGCGGTCAAAGTGGCAATTGCGGCGGGAGTGAGGGGGAAGAAATGAAATTCAAAATAAGTGGGCCTACAAGTCTTCCAAGGGTGCTTGCTTGCGTCACTTTGGGCATTATCATCGCTCTGATCCTCGCCCAATGGCTCCTTCCACACAGACCATAAATTCAAATTAGCCCACCACCCCTTTTTTGGCGGTGCCTCAGTTTGCGCCTTTGTATATCGTCTCCCCGCCGGGTTCCTTCAAAGACGCCGGGCCTTTCACCATCGCCTGACAAAACGGCGCATCAAATTGGGAGATGAAATACGGATTCCCGTACGGTTCAAACCCGTCCTTCAGAAGGACTTTCACATTTTGGTCCAATTCCGCTGCTGATTTGCCAGTGGCAGTTTTATATTCTTGAATTTTCATAGGGCCTTAGTTTGTCAAATCTACCATTTCTTCCAAGCTCCAAATACCATCGGAAATTCCAGCCCCCATTTTCGGCGTCTTCGGCCCTTCAGCGTCAAATGGGCCGTCCTCAGGCAAGGAGCGGTGCGGAGGACGGATTATCCGTGCCATCCGCGACATCCGCGGTTCACTCCGTTTTTAGCAAACATCATGCCGGCGTCATGCCGGGTGTCGCCGAGTGTCAGTCCTCACTTTTTAAACTTTCTGCGAGAATAGAGGGCACCGATTTTGTCCCTTGGACGGTGTGCAGGCCCGCCCGAGAACGGCTCCTCTGGCGCAGTTCGTTGCTCAGACCATTGCGGTTTGCCGCCCCAACTCACCCGCCAACGTCCCCAGTCCGCCATCCTCAATCCTCCATCCTCGCTTTAGTTTGCCCATGCGGACGCCCAGGCTTCCCACACTCCGCGACGCTTCGCTTGCGCGCCTCGCCCCCGGTTCGCCGCCAGGTCTTGGAGTGCGCGCGCGCCAGCGCCGCTTTCCCGCTCCCGCCCGTCGCAAGGATTCGCTCTTGCCGCGTCACAACCCAAGGCAGCGTCGCTCCGCGTTTTCCACTTTCGCGAGAATTGCACCGGAGATTTTGCCCGCGGGCGGGCCGCCAAAGCGTCCCGGATCAAGCGAACGCAGTTGAAAACATAGAAACACGGTCTCCATCGGCAAACCGCTTTCCGCCGCCCGGACGCGCACATTGCCCGGATAATCGCGCGTCACGTTTTCGCCCTTCGTGCCGACCACCACCGAGACGACCAAGGGAAGGCGGTTGATCGAGTCTGCCGAGAGCACCAAAACAGGCCGCAACCCAGCCTGCTCGCGTCCCTGGACGGGATTCAGGTTGACCAAGTAGATTTCCCCGCGCCTAATTGGCATCAGCTTCTCCCCAAGCCGTCTGCTTCCGTCGCGCTGAACTCCGAACTGATGCGCCTGAGTTCTCTTTGCATTTCCGGATCCGCGGCCATTGCGGACAGTCCGGCTTCCCACTCGTCCTGGCGGCGACCCTCGCTTTCGCGCATCTGGTGAACCAGGCGTTCGAGCACCCTCAATTGAACCGCAGGGGGCAACTGGGCAAACTGGCTTTCAATTTCGTTGACGGCGGACCCTGTCATATCGTTTGACTAATTTTGCCGCTTTTTGGCAATTAGTCAAGGCAACCCTTTCTCCCGCCCGCCCGCCCCGCCCCGATTTTTCTTTGGAAATCGCCGGAACCGCCTATATTGCCCCCGTGAAATTCCTCACCAAACACGGGTCAAAGTGGCGCCGTGGCGGAATGGTGAGGGGGAAGCAATGATCTCTCACCTCAAGGTCATTGCCATCATTGGGGCACTTGAGTTTCCAGCTTTCGCGGTTGCGCTTGGCTTGCCGATCTGGCGCATTGCCACCACGGGCCGGTTATGGTCGTCGTTTTTTCGCATGTGGCTGTATATGGTTCTTTGGGCGATTGTATTCTGTTTTGCGCTGCCGGTTTTGCTGGCTTATGTGTTTAACGAACAACGCGCTTATGACTATTTCCCAACCGTGAGAGGAGTTGTCCCCATGATTCTTATAGGCTGGCTTCCATGTATGATTATTTGCTTCGTTGCCTGGCTAATCCACATTTTTTGGATACAGCCCCGTTCTCGTCCGAAGTCAAATTAGGACAATGCCTCTTTTCGGTGGTGGGCTGCTTTGAAAAAAGATTTCCACCCGACACTCCCGGCATGGTAACGTCTGGACATGACCAAACCAGCCAAAGCCAGGAAAGCCTGCGCCTGGAGCCAAGCAGACGGCCAAGACGACCAAGGGGAACGGTTCGTGACCGTGCTGAAAATACCGCCAGTGGATTCACCGCAAACGGCGGTCAAAGTGGCGATTGCGGCGGAAGCGAGGGGGAAGAGATGACTATAAAACGCTGGTGGCTTTATGAATTTATCGGAGGGATTGTTTTTATGTTCGCATTTGGATTCTGCGTGGTAAATCGCTTTGAAACGACTGCATGGTTTATTGTTCTTCCGGCAGGAATCACGTTTAAATTCCTCATGCACCGGATAAAGATTTCAAATTAGGGGAATTATATACAAAGTTACCCTCCCAAGAGCAAGGTGAAAATGCACAACTCGTTGAACTGGAGGTGGTTCCATGAAGTTGGATTGGAAAAGGCTTGTGTGCCCGCCTGTGCATCGGGCAAAATCGTGGAACATTGAAAGGCACTGCATGTCAATACTGGTGGGAACCCGCCCAACCCGGCATTAACGCATAGCGTGCCATACAACCTGTTCTCGACTGGGGTCGTGGTCCTCTGTGCGATTTTGGCATTCGTATACCGGAAGAAAAACAAATCCGCCGACGATGAGGAAACCGTAGGCAAAAAGACATGCTCTTATTGCGGACGTGAATATCCAGCATATTTGGGAAAATGTCCCATTGACCATCTGAATCGCGGTCAGAAATAATTCAAATTAGCCCCCACCTCCTCTTCGGGCTGTGTCCTGTTCCGGGGAGCGCACGCGCCCTCGCGTGCAGTCAGCGACGCCCTCGTCGCTGACATCGGTGAGTGGGTTCGCCGCCGCCTCGCCGCCAGGTCTTGGAGTGCGCGCGCGCCAGCGCCGCTTTCCGCCCCCCGCCGTTTTGTCTGGCAACCCATCCACCAACTTCACCCTCATACCAGCAGAGACAAACGGCTCGAACAATTCGGCAGCGTCCCGTTTCGGGGAGCGCGCGCGCCCTCGCGTGCAGTCAGCGACGCCCTCGTCGCTGACATCAGTGAGTGGGTTCGTCGCCGCCTCGCCGCCAGGTCTTGGAGTGCGCGCGCGCCAGCGCCGCTTTCCCGCCCCCGCCCTTTTGTCTGGCAACCCATCCACCAGCATCACCCTCATACCAGCAGAGACAAACGACTCGAAGGATTCTATCTCACACCGTCCCGGCCTGCCCCGCCCCGATTTTTCTTTGGAAATCGCCGGAACCGCCTATATTGCCCCCGTGAAATTACTCACCTCAAACAGCAGTCAAAGTGGCGATTGCGGCGGAACTGAGGGGGAAGAAGTTAATCCATACAAGCCGCCTGCATAATGAAAAAAATCCTTTGCACCGGAATTATCGCTACAGCCGTCATTGGGGGCTATGTTTACTGGCGGTCGTGCCAACACGTTTATTCTCTGAACGCCTACGCAGGCGGTTTGGTTGCAGGATCCCAATGGCACATTGGCACAGCACCAAACTGGATCGGGTTCAGCCAATACACTGATGTAGGCATGCCGGGTGAATGGGGCAAGAAGCGTGATACCCCCACAGGGTGGTTCTAACCATCTCATGGGGAGCTTGTGAATGAAGGAGTTAAACAAGGTGCTGGACATGGGCGGTTTCTTTTGTTTCTCTCGTGGACATGCGAAACAAGCAAATGAGTTTGATGG
>JBEKVM010000223.1:0-4091 GCA_049513975.1 Verrucomicrobiota bacterium
TATTGCGCGCTGGAAGAGTCAACAAAAGAACTGCTCAAGTTCGCCATGTCCGATTTGAGTTTAAGCGCGCGCGCCTACGACCGCATCCTGAAAGTCGCCCGCACCATCGCCGACCTGGCCGGAGCGGAGAACATTGCCGGCGATCACATCGCCGAAGCGATCCAATATCGTTCGCTGGACCGGCAGTTGTGGACGTGAATGGACCTTGAGTTGACCGCGTATCTTTTTAAGAAACGGCAGTCATGTATGAAAAACATTCCCGCCTGCGCCTTCGCTGCCGTCCTGTTTCTGCTCCCCGTCCTGTCCGGTCGGGGCGCGGACAACCGTCCCAACATTCTGTTTATCATGGCGGACGACCACGCCTGGCAGGCGGTCAGTGCCTACGGGGAATCGCGCCAGTTAATCCAGACGCCCAATCTGGACCGGCTGGCGCGGGAAGGCCTCCGCTTCGACCGCTGCCTGGTGCCCAATTCGCTGTGCGGCCCGAGCCGCGCCTCCATCATCACCGGCGCCTACAGCCACATCAACGGCTTCTACAACAATTCCAACTGCCGCTTCGACGGCTCCCAAACCACCTTCCCCAAACTCCTCCAACAAGCCGGCTACCAGACCGGCATGATCGGCAAGTGGCATCTGGAATCCGACCCGACCGGCTTTGACCATTGGGAAATTCTGCCGGGCCAGGGCATCTATTACAATCCAACCATGATCCGCGACGGCCAGAATGTGCAACATCCCGGCTACGTCACTGACCTCATCACCGATCTCTCGCTGGACTGGTTGAAACAACGCGACCCCTCCAAACCCTTCATGCTCCTCTGCTGGCACAAGGCGCCGCACCGCAGTTGGGAACCGGCCTTGCGCGATCTTGATTTCGACCATGACCGCACCTATCCGCTGCCGGACACCCTGTTCGACGATTACTCCGGCCGCGGCCTGGCCGAGGCGGACCAGGACATGACCATTGCAAAAACGATGCGGTTGAACGAGGACTGCAAACTCACCAGCCCGCCCGACCTCACTCCGGAACAGAAAAAAACCTGGGACGCCTATTACGCGCCGCGCAACGAGGCGTTCCTGAAAGAAAAACCCACCGGCCGCGCGCTTACCCAATGGAAATACAATCGCTTCATGCACGACTACCTCGGCTGCATCAAAGGCCTGGATGACAGCGTCGGGCGCCTCTTGCATTACCTCGACGATACCGGCCTCGCCACCAACACCATCGTCATCTATTCCTCCGACCAGGGCTTCTTCCTCGGCGAACACGGCTGGTTCGACAAGCGCTGGATTTTCCAAGAATCCGCCCGCGCGCCCCTCCTCATCCGCTGGCCGGGAACCGTTCAGCCCGGCCGCACCAACAACGATTTGGTCTCCAACCTCGATTTCGCCGAAACCTTCCTGCAGGCCGCCGGCCTGCCTGTCCCCGCGGACATGCAGGGACGCAGCCTCCTCCCGCTGCTCCAAGGCGCCACCCCCGCCGGCTGGCGCACCGCCTTTTACTATCATTATTACGAATACCCCGCCGCCCACCATGTCCGCCCCCATTACGGCGTCATCACCGACCGCTACACCCTGGCGCATTTCTACTGGCCCGACGTGGACTACTGGGAACTCTTCGACCGGGAAGAAGATCCCGGCGAAATGCGCAGTGTTTTCGGCAACCCCGCCTACGCGGCCGTGCAGACCAACCTGATGCAGGAAGTGACCCGGCTGCGGGCCGAACTCAAGGAACCGGATAAGGACGACCCCAAGGCTTTCGGCCTGCAGCCAAAACCACCCCAATGAACAAACCGCGACAACTCAATTTATTTTGCCGGCCACGGCTGGCTAATGAAGGCGAACTGCCTGCGTCTTCTCCCTCTCCTCCACACACTTGTGGAGGAGAGGGCCGGGGTGAGGAGGTTTCCCATTCTCTTAATCTTAATCTCATTCCCTCCCCCGGCGAAGCTGTGCGTGGGGTTGTAGCGTCGAGCCTGCGGCTCGACAGCATTCCCTCGCCCCACTCAGTGGGGAGAGGGCTGGGGAGAGGGGTTCATCCCATCCAAGGGTTGAATTATCAAATTGCGCGTCATCGCTGCGCGCGCGCTACGCTGCGCGGCCCCGTGCTATGGGTGCTGACGTGCGCGGTTGTGTGGGCCGCGGTGGCGGGGCCTGTGCGCGCTGAGATCTATGTAGTTGACCAAGCCGCCCCCGGCGCGGCCGACACCAACCCGGGCACTGAGGCGCAGCCCTTCAAAACCGTGCAGCGCGCCGCCGACGCGGCCAAGCCGGGCGACACTGTCTATGTCATGGCGGGCAAGTACGACGAACGGGTCAGGGTGAGGGCCGGCGGCACGGAGGGCAACCCACTCGCCTTCGTGGCGATGCCCCGGCGCTCGGCCACCGTGGGCGGCTTCGACCTGGGCGGGAGTTACATCCGCGTCGAGGGATTCGAAATCACGGCCGACAGGCCGGCCACCGCCGTCCAACTCCGCGCCAGCCACTGCGAAATCCTCGACAACTACATCCACGATATGATGGTGGCCGTCAACGGGACGCCCGGCAGGCCCGGCGCCGATGGCACGCGCGACTACTCCGCCGTGGCGCACAACCGCATCGCCTGCAACAAGGTTTACCACAGCGAGTACGGCTTCGTCCTGGGCGGGGACGACTGGCTGGTGGAAAACAACGAAGTCAACCGCCTCTTCATGTACGCCCCGGGCAACAAAAACGACGACTGCGATTACTCGCGCTTCTTCGGCAAGGGCTGCATCGAGCGTTACAACTACTATCACGGCAGCACCCAGCAGGAGATCAAGACTGCGCATGTGGATTGCCTCCAGACCTTCTGCGTCAACGGCGAAATCGCGATGGACCTGCTCTTCGAGTACAATACCTGTTTTGACTTCCATCAGATGTGCATGGTGGAGAGCACTCCCCACCTCGGCAGCGTGCGGAACTGGACCTTCCGGCACAACATCGCCTCGCCCAATTCGCCGGCCATGCGCGGCGGCTGGGGACCGGACATCATTCAAACGCTCGACGTGACCATCGAGAACTGCACCATCTCCACGGTCAATTGGGCCGCCATCGGCCTGCGCGGCAAGGAATCCGCCGGCGGGCTGATCCGCAATAACATCCTCTGCGAGGCGCAGCGGGCCGTCGTGGACGGCGACAGCGACTTCTCCGCGGCCAACCCTGTCATGGAGTATAACCTGACCTTCAAGACGGCGCCGCTCGCGGGCGGGACCAACCTCAACGGCCAGGACCCGCTCTTCTTGGACCCCCGGAATCGCGATTTCCGCCTGAGCAAAGGAAGCCCCGCCATCGGGGCCGGCAAAGGCGGTGTGACCATCGGTGCTCTGGAGTACCCCAACGTCTATTACGTTGATCCTCGTCACCCTGCCGCCGCGGATGAGCCGGCGTGGGGCTATCCGGCCGTGCCGCTGGCCACTCTGGCCAAGGCTTGCGCCATCGCCCAGCCGGGAGAAACCATCCTCCTCCGGGGCGGCGTCTATCGCGAGATTCTGGCCCCGAAAAACGACGGCGTGACAGTCCGCGCCATGAAAGGCGAAAAAGTGACCATCAGCGGTGCGGATCTGATCGAAGGCTGGCAGCGCGAGGCGGACGGCACTTGGTCGGCGCCGTTGCCCGCCGCGCCAAAAAAGCTCCTGCGCGACGCCCAGCCCTGGAGCGATTTCAGCTATGAGGCGCCAGCCCGGCGAATCATGTTAAAGTCCGGCGGCGACCCTCGCCTTCACCTCTTCGAAACCGTCCTGCGCGAGCACCCCATCGCCCTGTCCGGCAAGCAAGCCGTGAAGATCGAAGACATCACAGTAGTTGACACCCTGAAGCCCGCCGCCCGGACCCGGTGACTCCATTTTCTTGACGCCGGAAGCGCACGCCATCCCAGTTTCCCTCTTCTTGGGGAACTAGCCAACATGGCAAGGAAGGGTGGCTCATGAAGGTGAAGGTGAAGGGGTCATGAAGGGGTCAGTCCCGAATGGCGCTTAGATAAGGAATCTGCTTCCTAACATGTTGATTTATAGAGTTTTAAATGACCCGCTTTCCAGTCGTGCTGGGAAGGTCCGAAAATCGCTTTGGTAGCT
>JBEKVM010000224.1:0-3431 GCA_049513975.1 Verrucomicrobiota bacterium
CCCAGGGTAGGCCCTCTCGGAATCGGGCCAACCCTGGGCTAAATGCTCCAATCCCTTTGGGATTGACGAACAGGCCTGTGCAATGCTTTGAGAAACAACACCTTCTATTCCACTGAAAACATTGAAGAACCCTCAACGCCCCTCCGGCAACGCCTCCACGACCAGCACCTCGAACGGCTGTAGTTTGAACGCAGTCTCTTCTCCGGCGCGGAGCCTCCTTACCTCCACCGTCTGGTCCTTGAACGGATTGGCTATCGTGTAATTCTGCGCCGCCCCTTCCGGCAACTCGAAAACTTTGGCCGGGTCAATTTTGATTTCCCCGGCCTCCGCCGACGGATTGCGCAATGTCAGAATTCCTTTCTTGGGCGACCAGGCCGCCCAGCCATAGACTTGCCGCGCCGCCGGCGCGCCTCCGACCCAATGCGTGTCCACCAGCGTGCCGGCATTCTCGCGCGACCACTTGGCGGCCTCGGCCAGCGTGTCCCAGTTCTCCGCCGTCAGCAGCGCCGGCGTGATGTACATTTCCTGCAACTGCGTGCCGTTGCCAAAATAGGCGCGGATTTCCGACTTGAGAATATTATTCGTGTCATAGTTCAACCCGTTCGCCTGCTTCGCGTAGATGATCCCGTGCAACATCAGGGAATTCAGCGGATACAGTTCGCTGTGGCCCACGATTCGCGAATGAACGTCATTGTCCTTGTAGGTGATCCAGCGCTCCCGTTGCGGCTCGGGGCCGTTGACAAAGGAATGATCCGACCCGCCCCGCCAGATCGAGTCCGCGTGCAGCAGCCAGAAGGGCGACGGCCAGGTGCCGGTGGTCTGGTTGATGTAGATGTCCGGCTTGAGCGAGCGCAGCTCGGCAATCAGCTTCAGCATCGCCTCAAAGTCGCGCAGGCCCGCCCCCGTTTCATCCCGCCCGCTCACCCCGATGCCGTCGAACTTGAACTGGTTGATCCCGTACTTTTTCACCACCTCCACGCAACGTCCGCGGAAGCGCTCGTAATATTTCGGGCCGGCCAGCGAAAAATTATTGCCGCGTATTTCAAAACCCTGCTCCCGCCCGTATTGAATGCGCTCGGTGTGCGGCTGGCCGTAGCCGCCCCACGGCGAAAGCCAGATGCCCGGGGCCGCGCCGTACTTGGCCGCCGCCTCCTGCAGCGGCGCAAAGCCGTTGGGAAAACCGGAATGAAACTGCCACAGCGTCTTGTTGTCGTCCCAGCCGTCGTCGAACAAATACGAATCCAGTTTCACCCCGCGCTTGACCGCCAGTTCCTGGCCGAAGGCGTTGATGACATTCAACGCCGCCGCCTCGTCATACTTGCCGAAATAAGCGATGTCATACCACGAATTGTAATGGAGAAACGGCCGGTAGGGATGGGCGCGTTCCCGTTCCAGGTAGGCCAGAAAATCGCGGCGCAATTGGCCGGGCCGCACGAACCCAACCACCTGCGAACAGGCAAAACTCTCGCCCGGCGCAATCGCCGCCCCGCGCGGCAGAAAGCAGCGCAGCAGCCCATTGGTCGCGCGGTTGATCGAAAGCGGATGCTCCACCCCGTAGAACGTCGTCTGGTCCGCCACCGGGCAACCGTCCACCGTGCCGGTCGCGCGCGCGGTGGCATTCGGCGTCTCCAGCATCCCCACGCCCTTCAACGGCAGCGGATTTTTTCCCGCCGTGAAAACCACCTCCTCGCGCAGATAACGCGAGCCGTCGCGCAAAATCACATGCCACCTCACCTGCAAATTCCCGTCCGCGCTGGTCAAATCCGCCGCCAGTTCCCGGCCCGGCAGCCGCTCCGCCAGACGCGAGGCGTTCGGATTGACCGGCAATGCCGCCAGGCGCGGTTCGCCCGCCAGCTTGAACTCGCTGGAATGCAAAACTTCCCCGTTGGTCAGTGTCAGACTGAACAAGTCCGTGCCGAGGTTCACCTTCTGGCCGGTCTTTTTGTCCTGCAACCAGCCGGGCAGAAGCGCGCCTCCTTTCGTCGCGCAGGTGACCGTCACCAGTTCATTATCCAGGGTCAGGTCCGCCGCGGCCAGCCGCGCCGTGGACGGGCTTGTCAGAACCGCCGCCCCCAACAAGACAGCGATCCCTCCAAAATATCTCAATGGTTTTATTCTCATGTGCTTTTTAGATTAGGATTAGCGCACGCATAACGCCACCTAAAAAGCTGGCCGCCAGCCCGCTGGAAACAATTCTCCCTCTCCCCTGTGCGCCGTCCTGTCCGCCGTCCCGTCCGCCATCCTGTCCGTCGCAGGCCCGGCGCAGGCCGGGGTGAGGTCGAACTTTTTAACCCGCTGGAAACAATTCCCCCTCTCCTCGGAGGAGAGGGCAGGGGTGAGGACGAGCTTTCTTATCTCCGCGCAGCGCTAATTCCTCATCCCTCCCCTTGGAGGCGAGCGTAGCGTTCGGCCTGTGGCCGAATCCGGATCCTCTCCTCCGAGGACAAACCGCAGCCCCAACGGGGCGAAAGCAAATAGCCCAGGGCAAGGAGCGTTGCGACGCCGCCCTGGGTCCCCCATCCCAAAACACGTTATGCCCTGAAGGGGCAAAACAAAGCGCATGTCCCCGCTGTCCGCGAGCGAGCGTGATGGTGTCTGATGATAATCGCGCCGTTTCGAGCCTTTTATAAGTCCTTGATTCCCAGGACCTTCGACTTTCAACGGGACAAAGCTATCGTTTGACCCCTTCGATTCCCTTCGAACGTTTCCTGCACCACGCCCAGACCATTGCCATTACCGGGCGGAGTTACCGGCTCAAAGACCACGCCACCGTTGCCGGAAAAGAGGATAAAAACAAAAAGGCCAAATCCAAGCCCAACGAACCTTCGACCGCAGAACCGGCGAGCTGAATGGCTCGCTACCGGTTCTGCTCGTTTTATTTCGCTGCTGACGTTTTCTGGAAATTGCTCGATTTCAGCTATGAATCGGCCATATTCAACTTAAGATGTTATGAAAGCATCGCTCGAAAAAGCTGGTCTCAGTCTCCGCGCCAAACGGGTGATTTGGTGGCTGGGTATCTGCATACCCCTCTACCTCCTCAGCACTGGTCCGGTCGCTTGGGCAACCAACGACGGGCTTCATCCGGCATACTTGCCTGGATGGGTGAATTGGATTTACCTTCCGCTTTTCCCGTTCCTGAAAATGGGATGGATCGGCCAAGCCTTTTACTTCTACACGGCCGTTATCTGGGGCGGTTTCCCTGCTGGCTACACGACCCTTTAGACCACCAGCCGGTGCGTCGAGGGAAGGTGCAGCACGGCGGCGATGAATTGATCAAATAGTTGGCGCCTTTCGACACCAACTAAAAAGCGGATATTCGAGGTTTTTCATGGCTAACACAAGTAAAATCGGGGGAAAAATTGAAGAAAAAAGAAGAGCTTTTAGAATGGAAATGGTGGGGTGGCACTTGACTTGCTTTGATTGGCTGAGGC
>JBEKVM010000225.1:0-3302 GCA_049513975.1 Verrucomicrobiota bacterium
CGGCTCGCTACGCTCGCCTCCGCTCCGCCACGAAGCGGCGCACCCTCCTCAAGGTGTAACCCATGCGGTGATCACCAAGTGTTACCTATGCGATGCCCAGATTCCGAGTCTCGCCCTACCGGCTGGAAAGCTGTCGGCGAGGGCGCCGACTGGGACACGCGAGGGCGCGTGTGGTCCCCTGAATGGTTCGGGGCCGGCTTGGGCGGGGATTTTTTTGGGCCAAGACAAATCTTGAAATTCGCGCGCAAGCCCGCTATGTTGCGGCGCTTTTGAATTTTGTGATTTTGAACGAATGCGAAAAAATATGAAAGCGGATGTGCCTGAGGAGACCGACGCGGCGGCGGGGGAAGGTTTGCCCGCGCCGGTGGCTGTGACCGCGGAGCAAATCAAGGAGTTGCAGGAACGCGCCGCCAAGGCGGACGAGAACTGGGACCGCTTCCTCCACCTGGCGGCCGATTTTGAAAATTACAAGAAGCGCGCCGCCCGGGAACGGCAGGAGGCGATCACTTTCGCCAACCAGGCGCTTCTCAAAAAGCTGATCCCCACGCTGGACGCCTTTGAAATGGCCCTGGCCGCCGCCAAGCCCGATCCCGCCACCCAGTCCCTGCAGGCCGGCATCGTCATGGTTTCCAACCAGCTCAAATCCACCCTGGCGGAAGCCGGGCTGGAGGAGATTGACGCGACCGGGCAGATGTTCGACCACGCCCTGCACGAAGCCGTCTCGCAGCAGGAAACCGGGGAAGTCTCCGAAGGCCGGGTCGTCCAGCAAATTCGCAAGGGCTATAAATTCCACAACCGCCTCATCCGCCCCGCCGGCGTCATCGTGGCCAAGAAACCGGCCGCCTGATTTCGCCTATGGCCAAGCGCGATTATTACGAAGTGCTCGGGGTGGACCGCAACGCGGACGGGGAGGAGATCAAAAAGGCCTACCGCAAGCTGGCCCTGAAGCACCATCCGGACCGCAATCCCACCGACAAATCCGCCGAGGAAAAATTCAAGGAGCTGGGCGAGGCCTATGAAATCCTCAACGACCCGCAGTCGCGCGCCAGTTACGACCACTTCGGCCATGCCGCCTTCGGGTCCCGCGCCCGTCCGCCCGGGGGCGGGGGCTTCCACGACCCCGGCGAAATCTTCCGCGAAGTCTTCGGCGGCGGCAGCATATTTGACGACTTGTTCGGGACGGGCGGGTCGCGCGGCTCCGAGGGCGGGTCGCGCGGCGAGGACCTGCGCTACGACATGGAGATATCCTTCCTGGAAGCGGCCCAGGGTTGCGAAAAGGAAATCACGGTCAACAAGCTGGGTCCGTGCGACGCATGCGGCGGGAGCGGCGCGGAAAAAGGCTCGACCACCAAGTCCTGCCCGACCTGCCACGGCCGGGGCCAGGTCATCAGTTCGCGGGGCATCTTCAGCATCGCCCAGACCTGCCCGCACTGCGGCGGGCGCGGACGGATTGTGGACAAGCCTTGCCGCCCCTGCGGGGGGAGCGGGCGGCGGGAACGCGCCGCCAAGATCACCCTCAAAATCCCCCCCGGCGTGGACACCGGGGTCCGCCTCCGTTCCTCCGGCAACGGCGAGGCGGGAATCCACGGCGGCGCTGCCGGCGATCTGCACATCGTTTTGCATGTCCAGCCCCATGAGATTTTTCAGCGCGACGGCGACGACCTTCTTTGCGAAGTGCCCATCAGTTTCGCCCAAGCCGCCCTGGGGGCCGAGATGGAGGTTCCCACCCTGGGGGCGCCCGTCACGGTGAAAATCCCGCCCGGCACCCAGAACGGCGCGGTTTTTCGCCTGCAAGGCCGCGGCGTCAAAAGCGTCCAAGGTTACGGCCAGGGCGATTTGCTGGCGCGCGTCCAGGTGGAAATTCCCACCCGCCTCAACGCGGATCAAAAAGCCAAGCTGGAGGAATTCGCCCGGCTTTGCGACGAGAGGGTCCACCCCATGAGCAAAAGTTTTTTTGACAGAGCCAAAGGGCTGTTCCGCTAAGCCCCTCGATTGGCGGCGGTCGGAATTGAACGGGTCTTCACCGACTGCCAGCCTCAATACCCTGATTTACAGGGCTACTTTACCGTTGATTTTACGAGGGTGCAAGCACTTTTTCACACTATCTGTCAACTATCTGACTTAACCCACCACCTACCCGGTTTCTACCCGCTTATTGAAGAAATCGTTGAAGGTTTCGTTGAAGGTTTTTTGACCAAGTTGGCCGCATCCGCCGGCGCATCTTCCGCCTGATTTTCCACGGTCAAGCCATTGCGCCGGGCGTTCTTTCGCCGCCAGTATTGGCCGATGGTTTTGGTCGCCTCGTCCAGCCAATCGCGGTCGGCGAGCAGCGTGATCAATTCGATGGAGCTAAAAAACTTTACCGCGTTCGGCTTTGGCCTGCCCAGCGCCCGCAGCTTTCCGGCGCTGACGAGAATGGTAACATCCTCCGTCGAGCAATTCAACAGCTTCGCCACTTGACCCGCCAGGAGGCGCGCTGGCAAATCCTTCGCCGCCCAGGTCGTCATCGCCGCTTGCATCACGTTGTCAATCATATTTATATCTCCGTTCTTTCAACAGCAGCATTGACTCACCGGGACGCCGCAAAGCAGGCACCGGCGTTCCTGATCGCCACGCCCGCCCGCCGCGCCGGGCAACAGGGCTTCCAACCCGGAATCCTGCTTGCGCCACCGGGACGCAAACTGCAAACACAGGTGGCAAGTCAACGGCTCCTTCGTTTCTTCCAGCGGCCAAGCCATCGCAAATCCGTGGGGACTCATTCCCCCCGGCAACGACACCGCGTGAACTCTTCCCGTTTCCACATTCTTAAAGGCTATCCACATAATTTGTTTCCTTTCCCGCCGCAGATCCCAAACCCATCAGGGCATAGGAAGTCTTCAAGCGAGCCACCCACCACCCCCCCGGCTTCGCCGGGGGGGTGGTGGGTGGCACCACGTTGCATAAATTTCACAGGTGGCAGATGTGCCGCAGCCTTGGCGCGCGCTATGGCCCTTCCCTTGATGTTTACGGCCTCGTCTGAGGCTGGCTTCGAGCCGGTCAAGGGTGAAGAGGCGTTTGAACCGTTATCGCCGGCCCAGGGACGTTCTCAAAAGGAGGCGCTTTGCTTACTCCGCTTTGCACTGTGCTCGACGCCGTGTCTGTCCCCCTCGTCTCATGTCCACCCAGCCCGCGCCAACCAGCACGACTCCGATTGGCCAGGTGTCGGCAAACACTCTCGGACAGCGTCACGTCGCACGAACCGCCAAACTTTGCCAGTTCGTGATAGTCGCCAGCCCACCGTTTGGCCTTTGACTCGGTCAAAC
>JBEKVM010000226.1:0-3135 GCA_049513975.1 Verrucomicrobiota bacterium
TGTTCGATCAGGGATTGAGGGGTAATGGGTGTATTCATGGCAGAAGTATATATGTACATCTATAACTGGCAAGAAAAAAAGGAGGAAAATCAAGCACTCGAAGATTTTTGTCATGCGCCCGCTGCGCCTGGGGTGGAGGGGCGGGATTGCCAAGCTGGGGGAAAGGGGGTATGAAGAAGGGGAGTCATGGAATTGTTTCACCTTAAATTGAAGCGTTTCGTCGTTGCCAACTACCGGAGCGTCAAACGGATCGAACTGGACCATCTGGATAATATGGTCTGGCTGGCCGGACGGAATAACGCGGGCAAATCCAATCTGCTGGACGCGTTCCAGTTTTTGTCCGACGCGGCCATCAGCTTCGAGCATGCCCTGGCGGCGCGGGGCCAGGACCTGACGCAGGTGATGCACCGGAAGAAACCGCACAGCAAAATGGAATTTCAGTTTGAATTTGTCCTGGCGGCGGACAAACGAACGGAATTGGTGCGGCAACTCTTCGCCGAGAGCACGGCGGAGGCGGTGTCGGGCGCGCTGGCCGGGGATTTTCTCACGGCGCTCACGCTCCAGGTGGTGATCGGCCGGGACTTTTTTTCGGAGGAGCTTACGACGCCCAATTTGCGGGGCGACCGGCCTTGCCTGGTTTTTTCCATCAAGGGCGCGCCGAAGAAAACCGAGGTGACCTACGGGCAACTGGAGGCGTTGTGCAAAAAACATCAGGACGAGATTCCGTCCGAACCGGTCGTGCCCGAGGTTGGGCCGGAACCGAGCCAACCCTACCGTCTGCGGCTGGGCCGGCCCGAGTCGGGGGCGGTTTTTGTGGTATGCAACGAACTGGCCGACGGGGTGAGGCGGCAGTTCAGCGGGCTGGAATGGGCGGCGCCGGCGGACCGCATCCCGTCGGTGGACAACCGGCAGCCGGCGCTGGCGGCGGAGGCGGCGAATTTGCCGGAAGTGCTGCACTGGATTTACAACAACAAGCCGAGCCAATTCCGGCGGATCGAAGCGCAGGTGCAGAGGCTGATTCCGCGCCTGGGCAAGCTGCACACCCCGACGGTGGACAACGCGACCACGCTGGCGGTGATTGATCCGCGCGAGGACGAGTTGGTTTATTCGTTGAGCCAGATGAGTTCCGGGACGCGGGCCATCGTGGCCTTGGTGGCCAAAGTGATGCTGGCGGCGCCCGGGTCGTGGATTTGCCTGGAGGAGCCGGAGTACTGCCTGCATCCCCAGGCGCAGACGCGGCTGATGCAATTCTTGCAGGCGGAATCGGCCGGCAAACGAATTTTCGGCGCCACGCATTCGCCCGTCATCGCCGCCGCCTGCCCGATTTCGTCGTTGTTTCTGGTGCGGCGCGACGCCGACAACTGCACGGTGGCGCTGCCGGTGACGCCGGCCAACGCGGCTCAGGTGATCGAGGAACTGGGCATCGGCGCGCCCTTCGGATTTGAGTCCGACGCGGTGGTGTTTGTGGAACAGGTGGATTACATACCGGTGTATGAGGCGTGGGCCCGGAAGTACGGATTCCGCATCGGGGTGCAGTTTCTGGCGTGCGGCGGGGGCGACACGCTGCAATACCAGGCCAACGCGCGGGTGGCGTTGAGCCGGTTCGTGCGCACGGTGGTGTTCGCGGTGTTTGGCAACGGGAGCGCGCAGAACCGGCAGACGATCGCGCAACATCTGGAATTGCCGGAGGAGCAGGTGGTGACGCTGGATTTCCCGGAGTTGGAAGGGTGCCTGCTGGAGGCCAAGGCCATTCGCAAGGCTTTTCCCGCCATCACGCTTTCGGAAACGGAACTGGCGACGCGCCTGGACCCGGCGCTGGTATTGCCAGACCAGAAGAAGGCGCTGCGCGAACTGCTGGCCGAATTCAAGATCGGGGAGTATGACGGCCATCTGGGGGGGCGGATTGCCGAGGCGATGGAAAGCATCCCGCCGGATGTGGCGCAATTATTCGGGAGAATCGAGGCGCGGGCCAAGCCGTTCTGGGAGATTTAGAGCAATTTCATGAAAACTGCAGCCGCACGGAAGCCGACCGAACGGCCTCCTCTCCCCCTCCTTCGCCAAGGCTACGGCGGGCAGGCCGGCCCTCCTGAGGAGGAGAGGGAGGAGCTTCGTTTTGGCTGCCTCATTTTTTAATCCGCTCTAACCAGCCTGCTCACTTGAACGCGGCATAGACGCGGTGGACGTCGTCGTGGTCATCCAAGGCGGTGAGGAAATCGGTGACTTGTTTGCGGGCGGGTTCGTCGAGGGCGGCGAAGTTTTTGGCCAGGTAGCGGATTTCGGCGGCGAGGATGGTCCAGCCGGCCGCCTTCAAGGCTTTGGAAACGGCGTCGAGGTCTTTGATTTCGGTGAGGAAACGCGCCCCTTTTTGGCCGGGCGGAACTTCCTCCGCTTCGAGGGCCTCCACTTCCTGCGCGCCGGTTTCAATGGCGTCGGATTCGGCATCGCGGTTGGGGTCGGCATGGGTGGCTTCGACCACGCCGAGATGGTGGAAAAAAAAGGCGACGCTGCCGGGCTGCCCCAGGGAGCCGGCTTTGAACAACATGCGGATTTCCGGGGCGGTGCGGTTGCGATTGTCGGTCAGGCATTCGACGACGATGGGAACCTTGTGCGGGGCGAAGCCCTCGTAGGTGACCAGTTCGAAGGCGACCTTTTCCTCGGTCAATCCCGCGCCCTTTTTGATGGCGCGCTCGATGGTGTCGCGGTAAACGGAACTTTTGCGGGCCTTTTCGACCGCGGCGGCGAGGCGGGGGTTGAGTTCTGGATCGGGGCCGCCGAGTTTGGCGGCGACCATGATTTCGCGGACGAGCTTGACGACCATCTGCCCCTTTTTCTGGGCATTGGCTTCGCGACCGGCTTGTTTCCATTGCGCGCCCACTTTAGCAAACTCCTGAAAGGGTGGTTGTCATCGGCCCGGAGAGTTTGCGGCGGGAAGGGGCGGTCGTCAACCTTTCCGGGCCGCCTTTCATCCTGGCCTAAGTCCGCGAGGCCGCGCCTGAAGAGCGTTCGGCGGGAGGCCGAACGCGGCGGTCGAGACGCCCGCGCTCCCCAAAGACCTGCATTTCGGCGGTTCAAGATGAAGTCAATAATATACAAAGACGTGGCCGGCGAGGGCGCCGACCACCACACGCGAGGGAA
>JBEKVM010000227.1:0-3081 GCA_049513975.1 Verrucomicrobiota bacterium
TGTTCGATCAGGGATTGAGGGGTAATGGGTGTATTCATGGCAGAAGTATATATGTACATCTATAACTGGCAAGAAAAAAAGGAGGAAAATCAAGCACTCGAAGATTTTTGTCATGCGCCCGCCTCTAATCAAAGTACTTTTTACGCCGCAATTGCGAGCGGGCGAAGTCCCCTCTTGAGTTTGGCGGAAACGCCGCGCAACATCAAAGTCATGCACCGGCTTTTGGCCAGGGGCAAACAGACGCCCCATATTGTATGAACCAGGTTCGCCTCGGCATCATCGGCATGGGCCACATCGGCAAATACCATGCGGATTACCTCCTCCAGCACAAGGTCAGCCGCTGTGAACTGGTGGCGGTGTGCAGCCGCAGCCTGGCCGCGTCCGGAAAATACACGTCGTTAAGGATTTTCACCGACGCCAACGATCTCATCAAATCCAGGGAGGTGGATGCCGTCATCATCGCCACGCCCCATTTGCAACACGCTCCGCTGGGCATCGCCGCGCTGGGGGCGGGCGTGCATGTGCTGGTGGAGAAGCCCATTGCCTGGCACAAAGCCGACGCGGAAAGGCTGGTGGCGGCCCATCAGAAAAGCCCGCGCGTTGTTTTCGCCGCCATGTTGCAGTTGCGCGCGGAACCGCGCTATTTGAAAATTCAGCAACTGATCCGCGAGGGCGCACTGGGCCAAATCGTGCGGGTCAACTGGATCAACACCGACTGGTATCGCACCGAGGCTTATTATGCCAGCAGCGACTGGCGGGCGACCTGGAAGGGAGAGGGGGGCGGCGTCCTGCTCAACCAATGCCTGCACAATCTGGACATGATGCAATGGCTCTGCGGGATGCCCCAACGCCTGCGCGCCTTCTGCCAGTTTGGCCGCTTCCACAACATCGAAGTGGAAGACCAGGTGACCGCCTGGCTGGAGTGGGCTGACGGCGCGACGGGGGCGTTTATCGGTTCTTCCGGCGAGGCTCCCGGCGCCAACCGGTTTGAAATCGCCGGCACGCGCGGCGCCTTGCTGCTGGAAAACAACCGGCTCACCCTCCGGCGCAACGACGCGGACATGATCCAGTTCAGCAGAACGGCCCGGGCGGGATTTTTAAAACCGGAAGTGCGGAACGAGGAAATTCCCTTCGAAGACGCCGCCCTGCCGCACGCGGCCATGACGCAGAATTTCGTCAACGCGATTTTAGACGGCCAGCCGCTGATCGCTCCCGGCGAAGAGGGCGTCCACTCGGTGGAACTGGCCAACGCCATGGTCTATTCGTCCCTGCTCGGGCAGACGGTGGAGTTGCCCATGTCCGGCGCGGTGTGGGAAAAGAAACTGCAGGAATTGATCGCGGAATCGAAGGTGGAAAAAAAGGGGGTCAAAGTGGCGGCGGACGATTTCGCCGGTTCGTTCCGAAAATAATTCTCCGGGCCGGCTGCCGGAATCAATCCGGTTTCATTGCGGGCGGAGCATTGGACTGACGGCTCAACTCGTAGGCCTGCATGATGGTGGCATATTTGGTGAGCATGTTCGGCACTTCCCAGTCTGGCAGCCGTCCGTCGCGCAGGCATTTCAGGTAATTCCCGGTGACTTGCGAAAAATGCGCCTCGTGGCCAACGTCATACTGGTCGGGGATGGTCACCCGCCACGTTTTGCCTTCCATTTGCACCCCTATTCCGGGATATTTTGCCTGAAGATCCCCAATGGCCGCCGCCACCGCCGCGGCCAAAGCCTGGTCTTCCGTGCCGCTGGCTTTTTCGACGTATAGAACCGGCTTGAACTCTTGTTCCGCCCCCTGCCGGATCACCATTCTGGACCGGGTGCCGCGCATGATGGACTGAAAGGTATCATTGCCGCCGGGAGGCGGCTGGAAATCCCAGACCACGGACACTTTGGCATAGACATCGCGGAGCCGCCAGGTGAATTCCCCGTTGGCGCAGACTTGCAGCACGCCATCCTTGACGTCGTTTTGCAGGAAGCCGGGAAAGTTGTTCAAGCCGGTCACCTGTTCGAACTGCTGCCGGGAGATGGGCGTGTTCCACCGGCGCGCGTCCGTCACGGAGGCATCCGTGGGGCTGAGCGGGCGGTCCGGGAAGGCCGCCCATTGCACCAAGTCCACCAAATGCGTGCTGACATCCACAATGCCCTCCCCTTGCTGGCGCACGTCGAAAGCCCAGGCCGAGCGCTTGAGGGGTGTGCCGGCCACGACTTTTGAAAAGTAGTGAACGCTTTCCATGATGATGGCGGGATCATTCGCCGAGCCTTTGACCAGTTCGCCGAACACCGCCGGCCGCTGCGACAATTCGCGCTGCAAGACGGTCGTGATTTCATAGCGCTCGGTCATGATGTCAGAGAGCAGCACATGGTTGGAGACGGCCGCGGCAAAGGCCTGCCGCAAACGCGGCAGCTCGGCCGGGATGATCACCATCGGCTTGTCCGCCAGGACGTTCAATCCGGCCTGCACCGAGCGGAGGATATAGCCGGTTCTGCGGGCGTTATTGCCGGCCAGCACGACGACGTTGCCGGCCTTTTCCGCCAGCATCTTTTCCAAAAAATCCGGCCCGGCATAAACCTGCTCGCGCCACTCCGTTGGGTGGTCCGGCCGGGTGTTGAAACGGGCGACGCGCTGCAAATGTTCCTGGAGGTCATCGCCGGCGGGGGCATAGACGCGCACCAGCGGATCCACGTCCGGGTACATGAATTTCTGCACCAGCGCGGCGTGAAAATGCCCGGGATCCAGAGTGATCAGCCGGAACCGGGCGCTTGGGGCGTTGCTCTGAGCCATGCCGGCATTTTCACCCGCGATCCCCGCGCACGCCAGCATTAACATCATCAGACGATTCATGTTCAGAGTTGTCGGATCCTGGCACGCCATTCTTTAAAAATCCTGATCCGCCTTGGAGATTGGAAAGGTTTTAACATTAAAAACCGCCGGCCGGCTATTTCTTCCCATAGGTTAATTGATAACCGAGCTTGAACAACGGATCGTAATCCTTGTCACCCACATTGAGCGGAAGCTGCGCCACCGACCGCGGCCAGGAATGAGAGAGCTTGCCCGTCGGGCTGTAATCGCCGAAGAGCACGTCGGCCACGC
>JBEKVM010000228.1:0-2983 GCA_049513975.1 Verrucomicrobiota bacterium
AAGCTCCAACGTCAAACGCCCAGCAAACCAAGGGTAAAGTCATACCGTGACACCAAAACAACACATTAAATCGGCCAAAAGCAAGGCGGAGGGGGGTCACGATGTACCAGGGCTGCCCGAGGGCGTTTTTCAATTGGCTTGACCTCGTCTGGCACGATTGTTACCATTCCGTAACATTAAGGATGAACTAGGACTGCAACTTGTATGACGGACTCCTCTTCTGCGCGGCGACCCGAAACCGTTGAATCTCGTTCAGCGCGGCGCAGCCCTTTAACCTGGAAAGTGCCTGAGATTATGGCCACGCTTGGGCCGACGCTGGAAAAGCAGGAAGATCTGCGCCAAGCCATTGAGGCCGGCGTCCGCTGGGTCCGGCTGCCTTGCGGGTATCGCGAACGACCGCATTTGGAAAACGCCCGGGCCGCGCGCGCCGCTGCGACCCAGGCTGGCCTGCCCATCCAGTTACTGCTGGATCTTCCCTCTTCCCGGCCGCGCACAGGGACGATGCAGGACCTGTGCCTGGCGGCAGGCGACCGGGTGCTCTTCTGGGATCCGGAAGCCGCCACTCAGCCGCCCGTAAAAAACGGCGTGTCGCCGGTGCCTCTGCTGGGTCTGCGGGAGTTGGCCGGGAAACTGGCTCCAAACCAACACATGTGGTTTTGCGACGGGCGGCTCAACTTCGTCGTGGATGAACTCCAAGACGGGCTTGCCGCAGCCCATTTAGTTGACGGAACCATCCCACTCAAGTCTTCCAACTCACTGTTTTTGCCCGACGGTTCGGGCGGTTTTGCGCCCGTGACGGCTCCGGATCGCGAGCTGATGAACGCGTTCGCTCTGGCCGGGCTTATGCCCGACTGGGTGGCCTTGTCCCTGATTGCATCGCCCCAGGACGTGTGCGAAGGCCGCGCGGAGGCCCGAAAGCACCTTGGTCAACAAGTCCGCGTGATGGCCAAATTCGAGACGGCCGCGGCCGTGGAGTGCGCGGAGGCCATCATCGCCGTGGCCGATGGGGTCATGGTGGCCCGGGGAGACCTCGGTCTGGCCGTCCGCTGCACCCGTCTGCCGGAGATTCAAGAGCAGTTGGTCGGCGCCGCGCGGCGGGCCGGCAAACCGGTGGTCGTCGCGACTCAAATTCTGGAGACCTTCGCGGCGACCGGCATCCCCCAACGGGCCGAACTCTCAGACTTGTCGCTCATCGCCCGCCAGCGGGCCGATGCCATCATGCTGGGCAAGGAGACCGTCTTCAGCCCGCGGCCCTTGGAGTGCATTCGCCTTGCCTGCGAGGTTCTGACGCACGAGACCCGTCGTTTTGAGGAAGCTTATGGCACACAGCGCCCGGTTTGAGTTGAAATACCTCATCGAGGAACCCCGGGCCGTGGCAGTGGCCGATTTTCTCTCGAGCTATCTTCGTCCTTCCGAGCACAACGGCTCCGGTCCCATCCGCGGACACCCCGTCATCAGCCTTTACCTGGATTCACCCGATTTCTTTTTCTTCAGGCAGGCCTACAACGGCCATAAAAACCGCATGAAACTGCGCATCCGTTTCTATGACGACGAATGGCAACGGCCGGCTTTTCTCGAGGTCAAGCGCCGCGTCAGCGAGGTCATCCTGAAAGACCGGGCGATGATGACACGCGAAGGCGTGCGCCAGATCCTCACCCAGGGCTGGCCCAGCCATCCCTTTTGGGCCGACTGCACCCATCTCATCAAAGGCAAACGGCGGCAGGACGTGAACGAGGATTTCTGGAGGTTCGCCAACACCATGCGCGCCTTCGGCTCCATTTATGTCTCCTATTACCGGGAAATCTACGAGGCGCCGGATGACGAAGAACTGCGCGTGACCCTGGACCGCCAAATCCGCGGCAGCCGCTGGGATGGCAGCGGCCGGTTGCAGGTCCCCAAGCGCGGCTGGCATCCCTTTCTGCCTCCTTACGCGGCGCCGTTCCCCAGGGACGGTGTTATCCTTGAGTTGAAATTCGACAATCAGGCGCCGCGCTGGATGTTCGATTTGGTCAAGATCTTCAATCTCCAGCGGATTCCCTTCTGCAAGTATGTGGCGTGCCTGTATGCGCAGGATCTCCAGTGGCGGCGGCGCGTCCTGCCGGAACAGGAGCAGGATTTGGTATTAGTCGGAAACTGATTTGTCATTATGAACGATTTCATCAACATGATCGAACACTCGGACCTGACCCGCTCGGTCTGGCCCGGCAACCCGGACCCCCTCATCGTCCTGTTCATCATCGTCCTGGCGTTTGCCGTGGGCCTGTTTATTGGCTTTGTCTATATGTGGACCCACGAGGCGCTCTCCTACTCGCGCACCTTCGTCGGCGCGCTGGGCGTGATGCCCTTGATCGTCGCCATGCTCATGCTCGCCATGGCCGGCAACCTCTTCGTCGCCTTTGGCCTGCTGGGGGTCTTCGGGGTCGTCCGCTTTCGCAACGTGCTCAAAGATACCCGCGATACCGTCTTTATTCTTTGGGCGATCATGGAGGGTGTCGCTATCGGCACCACCCGGTTTTCCACGGGCGCGCTGGGCGCCTTGGGCATCGCCGCCGCTTTTTTCTGCCTCCGGTTCATGTCTTTTGGCACGCGGCTGCGCTATGACGCCGTGCTGAGCCTGCGCGTGACCGGGGATGTGGCGGCCCGGCTCCCGGCCTTGAAGCAGATCCTCCAGCGCCACGCGACCCGGCTGGACCTGGCCAGCGAGCGCCGGACCACCAACGAAGGCACGGACATGACTTACCGGCTGCTGTTGCGCGACACTTCCCGCTCCAATGAACTGCAATCCGAACTCACCCGCGCCGAGGGCCTGGCCAATGTCTCCGTTTATATGCACGAGGACGAGGCGGAAATTTGACCTTAAACGCGGCTAGCAGCCTGTCGGACTTTGGGCGAAGATTTTTTGAAATGATTTGAACAGGGCGAGGGGCCAAGCGGTCAGTCAATGCAAATATATGGCTGCACGCTTCGTCAACATCGATTACGA
>JBEKVM010000229.1:0-2927 GCA_049513975.1 Verrucomicrobiota bacterium
CAAGGCCCCTATTTCGTCCTCCAGGGGTTTCACCAAGGCAAAAAGTTCAGCCGGCGTGTGCCCGCCAGCCAAGCCGCCCAAGTCGAGCAGCACGTCGGCAACTTCAAACGATTCCAGGAGTTGGCCGACCAGTGTGTCACCGTCACCGATCAGATGACTCAACTGGCCGAAGCCAAACCCGAGCGTAAAAAAAACTCCAGCCGGAGGAAGTCCAAGTCGGGCGCTTCCAGGAAACCGAGGCCTTCCTGAGACTGGTGCGGGAGGATTTTGCCCGCCAGGGCGTCGGCAATCTGGAGGCGGTGGAATTGGGCTTGCGCCAAGCGTTATTGAAAGATGGACGGGCCTTGCTGGAAGAGTTGCTCCATCAGGCCGCTCAAAGCTTGGGCGACCAGGCCAGCCGGCCGGGCGAAAAATGCCATCCTGACCGCGTCAAGCAGGCGCAGACCATTTTTGGCCCGGTGCCATTGCGCCGCCGTTATTTTTATGATCCGGCCCGTCAATGCGGACGCGCACCTTGGGACCAAGCTTTGGGGCTGATCCACAGTTTTTCACCGGCGCTGGTGCGTCTGTCGGCGCGGGCGGCGGCTCGGCCAGGTTATCAGGGGGCCAGTGAGGACTTGCGCGCCCTGGCCGCCATTGAAATCCAGGGGCGGCAAATCCAGCGTCTGGTCAATCAGGTGGCTCCGCAAGTGGCGGGGCAACTGGAACAAGGCCCCAGCCCCGACCCCGGTCCGATCCCCATCCTGTATGTGGAGGTGGATGGCACCGGCGTGCCCATGGTCGCCCGCGAGTTGGCGGGCCGCAAAGGCAAACAACCGGATGGCAGCGCCAAAACCCGCGAGGTCAAGCTGGGCGCGGTCTTCACCCAAACCCGTTGTGACCAGGAAGGCCGGCCCGAGCGCGATTACGCCTCCACCACGTATGTCGGCAGCTTCCAATCCGCCGAAGCCTTTGGCATCCGCATTCGCGAGGAGGCTCGACGCCGGGGCATCGGACGGGCGGGCCAAGTCGTCTTCATCGGCGACGGCGCGGCCTGGATTTGGGAACTGCGGCGGCTCTACTTCGCCGGAGCGGTGGAAATCCTGGACCTCTATCATGCCTTGGAGCATCTCCACCTGGTCTGTGAGGGCCTCTACGCCGGGCATAAACATTGGGCCGACAAAATGGAATCCGTCTGGGAAGACCGGCTCAAGAACGACCGCGTGGCCGAGGTCATTGCCGCCGCCCGCCGCCGCCTCCAGCAGATGGGTTGCGGGAGCGGCAGTTCCTTGGAAAGCCAGATCGCCTACTTCGAGCATCATCAACACCGCATGCTCTGTAAAACCTACCGTCAAGCCGGACTGTTCTGCGGCTCGGGTGCAGTCGAAGCCGGCTGCCGGGCCGTGATCGGCCAGCGCCTCAAAAACTCCGGCATGTTCTGGACCGAACCCGGCGGCAAAAGTGTGCTGGACTTGCGCTGTGCCCTGCAAGGCAATCGCTGGGACGAATGCTGGGATCGACTCCATGAATCCGACCGACTCAAAATCCGCGCCGCCGCCTGACCCCCCTCCAGGTTACTTTCCGGTCACACACCCTCGGCACCTTCGCGTGGGTGGATTCGACACTGTCAATGAACATCGCCATAATGATGCGCCGGGAAGCCTCCTCCGCGATGTGCGATTCGTTGATTCGGGTGACGAACCCCTCCGCAACCTTCTGAGCGACCAGGAAGCGGAGCACCGCGCCCAGGCAAGCCTGGAGAACCGAGCGGTTTTCCTGGCGGAACCGGCAAATATCCGCCGTTGCGGGCGCTCCGCTGTCCCACAGGCCGGCCGTTGGGGTGCCGCGCAGGCGGAAGTGGATTTCCGCCGAGCTGTAGATTTGGCGCGCGTAGCTCCAGCAAAGCAGAGAGAGCAATCTTTTGGCATCGGTGACGCTGGAACCCCGCGGGCCTGGCAGCGGGTTGAGGGAGTGCTCATCCAGATTGCGGACGGCGGCCGCCACCACCTGGGTCAATTCCAAGGCCTGGTCGTGAGCCCCGGCTGCCGGCAGCTTATTTGCCGGCATTCTCGAACAGGCGTCGGTCATTGTATTATTAATTGCTTTCATATCGTGTCTTTTGTTTGCGGTTGATGTTTGGGTTCTTCTGGTGTTACGCGGGTCGAAGGCGAATCTTTCAAAAAATATTCCGCCAAAAAGAATTCCCTTGCTGAAAGAAATGGCTGCAGGCCGCGTATCCTCTCCTAAGGGCATGGAGCATTTCGGGTAAATGACCAGCGAACCGCAAACGCGGCGATGAAGAAAAAATGAGCAACAAAACAAAGAAGAAAGGCAACAATATGAAATGATGCTGAAGCAGGCATTGCTATCGGTGGGCTTCTGCAGCGTGCTGACAGCGGGTGCCGCCCATGGGCAACAGGGCGGCGGCACTCCGTCTCATGCACAAGAGCAATCTCAGACGGCACAACATCATTCCCAGGCTGCGGCTCGGCAGAAAAACTCGGAAGCAGCAAAGTCAAGATCTGTCATGGAACAGGCGATGATGCGGGACGGACCCGGCCTCCTGCTTCTTTTCGAAAGTGATTTCCCGAGGCTTGCGTCTAATGAGATGCTCGTCCGTTCTGCTGGAGTAAAGGAACCAACCAAAGTGGCGGCGGTTTGGCGAGGAAGGTCGCTTTCCCATTTTCGAACACGGCCACGCGCTTGAAGGGATAATTCAAATCTTCGTTATCGAAGATAATCACCTGTGGCAGAGCAGGAATCGCGACTTTCAGGTTGGCCAGGGTTCGCGGGAAGCGTGTCACCAGTTTTTCCAACGGCACGTCATGGCCTCCTTGCGACACCCGCATGGCGACCCGCTGATCGGAGGTTGCAGGGCTGGCGATGCCAATGAAACAGAGCACCACCTGATAGCCCGCCCTCACCGCGCTTCTAAGAAACGCCAGCTT
>JBEKVM010000230.1:0-2677 GCA_049513975.1 Verrucomicrobiota bacterium
GAAAGACCCAAAAATGCCCGACGGATCGGGGCGACGACTTCGGTTACATCTGGGCGCAAAAACAGGCGTTCAAATTGCGATCATCTCCTGACCCAAACCCTGCTTTTACTGAGGTCTGAACCCCTCTCCCCACCCCTCTCCCCGCAGGCGGGGAGAGGGAGAAGAACCCGTGGGAGCAGATGGTTTGTAAGCAGTACACGTTCGCGCGCTACGTTAACGCTTATGGGACCGCCCGTTTTCAACTGCCGCAGCGCTGGACTTGTCTACATCCGCACATGGATTACTTTGCTGCGACCGGCGCCGCCGGCCTGGCGGGCAGCGGAATGACCCGCGATTGCAGGCCCAACTTGGCACAGACGAAATAAACCACCACGCCGACGAGAAAGGCGGCAACGGGCGCGGCCGGGACATCATAGATTTTCAAGATAGGCAGGATGCCCACCGCGAAGCCCGCCAGCCAGGCCAGCCAGCCCGCCGGATTGAACCCCGCGCGCGGTCCGGGCCAAGTGCCGCCGGAAAGCAGGTAGTCCACCAGCATCGCGCCGCAGATGGGACCGAAGGAGGCGCCGATGATCGTGAAGACATCGCCCGCCTTGCTGGCCAGGCTGGTAACCGCCAGCACAATGCTCACCGCCGTGCCGATGCCGACGGATATGAACGGATTCACCTTGGGCAAAGTGGCCTTGAAACTGTTGGCGGCAATAAACGCGGAGAAGCACGCCGCCGGAAAGGCGGACAGCGCCAGCAGGAACATCATCACCCCCGCGCTCCTGTGCCTGAGGACCGTGATCAAATCGGGCGTCTGGAGAATCAGGCTCGGCGCGTGGCCTTCCCCCTTGCCGGTGCCGATCGCCGACGCCACCGCGGCTTTGCTGAATTCAGGCGAACCGTAAGTGCCGGCCACCACCAGCATCGAAATACCCGCCGTGAGAATGATGGCCAGAGCCACCCCCATCAGACCGCCCATCTGCACGTCCTTCTTGTCCCGGCTGTTGGTGCCAAAATCCACTCCGGCCGCCCCAGCCGTCGCAAAGAAGCCGACCACGTAGGTCATCATGCCCGCCAGCACCCCGAAGCTACTCAGCGCCGCCGGGACTTTCGGCGAAAGGCCTTGGTGCAAAACAATGAACTTCTGCGCGTCGAAATCACCGATGGTCCCCGCCGTCTTCGCCAGGAGGATCAGCAGGATCGCCAAAGGAATCAGCGGCAAATAAGTGGCCACCTTGGCAACATACTGGATGCCTTTCAAACCGACGAAGGCGGCCAGCGCGGCAAAGACCACCATGATGACCTGTGGCGGCACGGGGATAACCTGCGCCAGCGCCAGCGAGGAAAAATAGGCGTTGACGCCCAGCCAGCCGAATTGCAGCACGCCCATGAGGAACCCCGGCATGAGAAATCCGCCCTGCGCCCCGAAGGTCGAGGTGCCCACGATGTACAGCGGCAGCCCGGTTTTCATCCCCAACAGCCCCGGCACCAGGTAAAAAAGAAAATGACACACCAACGCGGCCAGCACCAGGCTCACCAGCGCCCAGCACACCCCTTGCGAGAGCAAGCCGCCCGCGCTCGGGGCGTTGACCCCGCCATTGACCGCGCCCTGCCAAAATACGAACCAGAGAAAGATGCCCGCGTAGGTCGGCGCCGTATTGGCGTACCAGGGCGCCCGCTTTTCGGGGGGATTGGGTGTCGCGCTGGTGATGTAAGAAGGGAGTTGGCCGGCCGTTGGGTTTTCTTGATTATTCATAACTCGGTGATGGGTTTAATAACGGAACCAAACGCCAGGGCTTGGACCGTCGGCCTGGAGGAAAAGGCGCGCGACCATCCCGCCCGGATGTTGGAGGTTCATTGCCCTGTTCATGGTTCGACGCGACTTTACAACGCAAACTCCAACTGTCAAAGATCAAAATTGAGATTGCCGCAGGGCGCTCGGAATGTTGACAAGCGCGCATTGTGAAAAACGGCCGGTCCACCCGGTTATTGCCGGCCGAGCCCTAACTTCGGGTGGCGTTTGTGATGGCGCACAATCATCACCCGCAGCCGGTCGCCACGGAGCTCGTAGAGGACATGATACGGGAATCGAGTGAGGTTGGCAGGACGGAAACTGCGGTCAACGGCAGGAAAACGGAAGGGGTTTTCTGCGGCCTGAATTATCTTTGCGTTCAACTCGCTGCGAAACTTATCCGCAATCCTGTTGGAAACAGCCTGGTAGTAACGGAGAATCTCCAACACATCCCGGCGGACCAACCGATGGAACTCTATTTCCACGCCAAACGCTCGCGGTCAATGGAAGCCCAAAATTCCTCCGCCGCCAGGGGGCGCGACTGGCCTGTATCCAGTTCCTCCCGACGCCGGACGGCTTCTGCGATGCCCTCGAGGCAGCCATCTTCGCCGTCATGGGGGGGCAGGGTATCAAGCAACCACAAGGCAAAGGCCGCGCGTTCACGCTCGGCCAACTGGCCCGCGGCATTTTGGAGTTCCGCGATTGACATGGCCTTATCTTAATCCAACGAGCTTTTTCGCGCAATATAATCTTTAGCTCAAGGTCACGCTCACGATTTCGGCGTGGCCCTGGTACATCGTGACCCCCCTCCGCCGGCCCCGGTCAAGCTGACCAAAATCAATTGTATTTCGATGAAAACACTGCGCTTTCTGCAAGCCTGGCAGCGCGAGCTTTACA
>JBEKVM010000231.1:0-3847 GCA_049513975.1 Verrucomicrobiota bacterium
CCGTAGCCAGGTAAATCAGCAGATTGCGGCAACTCAAAATATCCAGCTTGGTGAAGGGTGGATCCAGGATAATGCTCTGCGGGGCAAAAGTAACCATCTCCCGAATCTCCGCCGTCACCCGGTAGCTGTGTTCCTCCTTGGTAAAGAACCGGCCCATTTGCGGCGGGCCAACGTCCGCAGAAATATTTTCCGGGTAAATGCCCTGGCGGGCCTTGTCAATCGCATCCTTGTCCAGGTCGGTGGCAAAGACCTGCAGCTTGATGTTCCTTCTGGGTTTGATCTTTTCCATCACCTCCTTGAACACAATGGCCAACGAATAGGCCTCCTCTCCGGTGGAGCAGCCGGGCACCCAGGCCCGCAGGACATGCCCATCCGGTCGGCTGGCAATCAAGGTCGGCAGAATCTTCATGCGCAATTCCTCCCACGCGGCGGGATCGCGGAAGAAGTTCGTCACGCCAATCAACAGCTCCTTGAAGAGCAAATCCAGTTCTTGCGAGTTTTCCTGCAGATAGCGGACATAATCGCCGATCTTGCCGATCTGGTGGATGCCCATGCGACGCTCGATCCGGCGGTTGAAAGTGTTTTTCTTGTAGAGGGAGAAGTCATGCCCGGTATGGGTGCGCAGCAGAATGATCGCCTTTTCCAGGGCGCTCTGGGTCTTGTCCTCCAGCTTTTGTTCGGAGGCATGCACCAGGGGAGTGCGCTTCAGGTAGGCCAGGATCCTCCCCGGCAGATCGACCACCGGGGCCACAATATCTGCCAGCCCCGAATCAATCGCGCTGCGCGGCATGCCGTCGAATTTGGCCGTGGCGGGGTCCTGCACCAGCACCACGCCCCCTTTTTCCTTGATGGCACGCAGCCCCAGCGTGCCGTCGGATCCCATGCCCGAGAGAATGACGCCAATGCTGTGCTCCTGCTGGTCTTGCGCCAGGGAGCGGAGGAAGAAATCTATCGGCAGTCGCAGGCCGCGCGGCGACACAGGCTCAAGCAAGTGCAGGATTCCGTGCAGGATGGACATGTCTTTGTTGGGCGGTATCACATAGACCCGATCCGGCTGGACCAGGGTCCGATCCTTCACCTGGATCACTTTCATGTCGGTGATGCGTTGGAGCAATTCGGGCATGATGCCTTTGCGCGTCGGGTCCAAATGCTGGACGATGACAAAAGCCATGCCGTTGTTCTTCGGCACGCGCGACAGAAAGTGTTCCAAAGCCTCCAATCCTCCGGCAGAGGCGCCGATGCCAACGACGGGGAACGAAACACCCACGGGCGGAGCGGGGGGTTCCAGGGGAGCAACTGCGGCCGGCTTTTCCCGTCGGCGGGTCGGTGAAGATTTCTTTTTCATGCGCTCATGTCCTGCATGTGTCTCCGTCGTCTGTTTCATACGTTGCCAGGATCCGGTGCGGCAGGCGCGATCCACTGGTCCCGGCTTCAAAGCCAATGCCCCAAAGGCTCAGTGCAACTGGATAGATATCCGATTGCCGAGGCGGGAATCATAACAGGCTGGAGAGATTGTCTCAACCGAAAAGCGTCCAGCGCAAACTTATGTTCCATTTGGTAATCGGACGGAACAGCGAGACCACGTCCACGTATTGGTGCGATTCTTTGTGCATCCGGTCCGAGCCAGCCTGTCCGGTGAGGGCGACCAAGGGAGCGCGGTCCAGATTCGCGTCCGCCACGCCAGTGAGGAGGTTGGTCGCGCCCGGCCCCAAGGTGGCCAGGCACACGCCCGCCTGGCCAGTCAGCCGGCCATAAACGTCGGCCATGAAGGCCGCGCCCTGTTCGTGGCGCGTCGTGACAAACTGGATGGAGGAGCCAACCAGCGCATCCACGACATCCATGTTTTCCTCGCCCGGGATGCCGAAGACATAGCGGACACCCTCGTTCGCGAGGCATTTGACGATAAGTTCAGAAGCTTTCATAGTTCCCCACCGGCCACCGGTTCATGGCGGCCATTTCTATTCCAATTCAAACTCTAACCGCTTGAGCGTGTTCTGCAAATCGAAGTTTCAGCGCTGCTGCCAGACTGAGTGGAACGGCAAACCCGAGGCCTGGCAGCCTGATCAAAATGGCTGGAATGAGAGACGGGACGAACCCTTTAAAGCGACGGCAGGCTTTTCCAAAATTTGGTTGCCCTGTTGTGAACAATTTCATCAAAGGCCTGGCTTGAGCCGAACGCGGGCGATTCCGGATTTGTCCGACCGAACACGCTCATTGGGCGTGAATATGCCCTGCTTATGCGCTACCCTTCGCCATGTTTTTGACCGGACTCGGCACCGCCGTCCCGCCCCAGCGTTTCACGCAGATGGAATGTTGGGCGGCGCTGCAACAATCACCCCAGTTTCCGCAACTCGACGCACGCTCCCGCGCGTTGCTCAAGAAAGTGTTGTCCGGCGAAAACGGCATTGCCACCCGCGCCCGCGCTCGCCGCGCAAGCCGCCGAACGCGCCCTGGGCCAGGCCCGTCTCACGCTGGCGGAGGTGGACGCGGTCATCATCAGCACTTGCACCGGTTATCTGTGTCCCGGACTCACCAGCTATGTCAGCGAACGGCTGGGGTTGCGCTCCGACGTGGTGGCGCTCGATTTGGTGGGGCAAGGTTGTGGCGCAGCGTTGCCAAATTGGAGGACGGCGGAAGCGCTGCTGGCGGCGGGCCGGGCGCAACAGGTTCTGTCCGTCTGTGTCGAGATTTGCAGCGCGGCTTTCTATCTGGACAACGACCCCGGCGTGCTCGTCAGCGCCTGCCTTTTCGGCGATGGAGCGGGCGCGGCCGTGTTGTCGGTTAAGCCCGCCGTTCATGCGCGTCAAGTGGAGTGGAAGAGTGCCAGAAGTATTCTCAGCCCGGCCGAGCGTGACCTTCTGCGCTTCGAGCAACACGACGGCATGTTGAGGAATATCCTGGCCAGCCAGGTGCCCGCGCTGGCGGCTGGACACGCTGAAAACCTCCTCACCGAGATGCTCAACCGCTCCAAGTTAAAGCGCGCGGATTTGACCGGCTGGATTCTGCACGCCGGCGGACGCGAGGTGCTGGCCGCCTTGCAAAGACGTCTCGGCCTCAGCGAAAGCGATTTGCGCCGGAGTGCCGCTGTGTTGTCCGACTGCGGCAATGTCAGCAGCCCGTTCGTGCTCTTCGTGCTGGAGAGGGCGCTCGCGGAGAGCGCGCCCGGCGGTTGGTGGTGGCTGTCGTCTTTCGGCGCGGGGTTCAGTTGTCACGGGGCTCTGTTGAAGGTGGATTGAGCCATGTGTCGTGTTTTCGAACCCGAACTGCTGGACGACCTGCCGCCCGCCGATCCGCGGGCTGTCGGGTCGAGGGCGGATTTGCGGCGGTTGAATTCCATCATGGGACACGACGATATTTTGTCGCGTGCCTTTCACTATCATCTCGATGGAGCTTTCTCTCGCTCGCGGCCGCTTCGTCTGGTCGAACTGGGCGCGGGGGATGGAACCTTGCTTCTACGGCTGGCGCGTCGCGTGTCACCATCTGGTCTGGCGGCCCAGGTTACTTTGCTCGATCGTCAGAATATTGTCTCACCCGAAACGCAGCGCGCGTTCGCCGCGCTGAATTGGTCCGTAGAAAGTGTGGCGAACGATGTGTTTGTCTGGCTGGAGCGACCTTTTCCCGCCGTGGACATGATGATTGCCAATTTGTTTCTGCACCATTTCCCAGACGAATCACTGACGGCATTGTTCCGGCTGGCCGCCGCCAGAACGAACCTGTTCATCGCGTGCGAGCCACGCCGTTCATCGTTCGCGCTCACGGCCTCCCGGTTGCTGCATCTCATCAGGTGCAACGTGATTACGAGGCACGATGCCGTCGTCAGCGTGCGCGCGGGTTTTGTCGGCCGCGA
>JBEKVM010000232.1:0-4436 GCA_049513975.1 Verrucomicrobiota bacterium
CCACCGTCCAGACTTCCAGGTTCGTTCCCAATGTCACCGGGAAAAGGCCGTTGGTCAGCCCGTAGGGGCCGGGAGGGACGGTCTCGAAACTGCTGAGAAAAACATCAATATTGGTGGGCAATTGGCCGTAGGCCGGCGGCACAAACTTGATCCACTGCGGCGCCAGGTTGGTGTTGCCGGTGAACGTCAGATAGATGTAGTCCCCGTTGCTGGTGGTCAGGCCCAGGTTGGTCACCCCCGGCCCGCCCCGGTCTTCGTAGAGCTCCACGCTGGTCCCCTGCGGGCTGGTCAGATGCAAGACCAGGTTGTCGGCGTTGGTTTTGGCGATGCGCACCCCCACCTGCAAGCTGACCAGTTGCTGGTTGCTGGACAAGATCGAACCGGCCGGGATGCAAATCTGGGAGAGGGTGTGGTCGTCGGTCCCCAGCGGCGTCACCGTGTTGTTGAACTCCGTCAGGATCAAATTGGGCGTCAGGCTCTCCAAAATGGTGATGACCACATGCAGGGTCACCGCCGCGCCGCTTTCGTTGGTCAGGTCGTAATACCACCGGCCCCCGCTCAGCGGCGGCGCGCTGGGCATGGTGGGTTCGGTCTGCAGGTTCAAGAGGGTGTTGGTGCTCAGGTTCAACGAGCCGCCCAGGGGCGAGGTGATGTTGGTCCCGTAATCGCCGGTGTTGACCACTTCCTGGTTGGTCAAATAAATGCCCACCGGGCCGGTGCCGCTGACAAAACCCACCGCGATGTTCAGGTTGGTCGCGTCATCCGGCACATCCACATACCCGTAATACGAGCCGTTGGGCGGCAGGCTGATCAAAAAATCCAGCGGGTTGGGCGGCTGCGGCCAGACCGTCACGGTCAGCATCGTCACCATCCCGGTCTGGTTGTAAACGTTGTCCCGTTCGTTGAGCCGCCACTGCCCGGCCCCCGGCAGGCCGATGAAGTTGCGCAAGGTCCCCGGCCCGTCCGACGCAATGATGGGATAAGGATTATTGAGCAACGTCCCGTCCGGCAGATCGTCATAAGTGTTGGTGAACCCGCCCGGCGCCGCGGTAAAATGGTTCAGCACCGCCTGCTGGCCCACATGGAAAAAGGTCCCGTAGAGATCGGACGGGTTGGAGTGTTGCACCCCCACCGTCGCCGCCGCCTTGCGCACCGTCATGGGCGTGGCCACCACCGCAAAGACATCGGCCCCTTCCACACCCCCGGCGTCGAAGCTGTCCGGAATCACCACCGGCAGGGCATAGGCCGATACGGTGACCGGGTTCAGACCGTTGGGACTGTCAAAGTTGGTCGCCAGCGTCGCGAAAAAGGCAAAGTCACCCCCCTGCTGGCTCTCCGACTTGACCCCCACATAGAACACCGGCACCGAGGCGATGTTGGTGAACAGGACCGTCTCCTCCCCCCCCTGCCCCAGCGATTTGTGGGCCCCGGCCAGCGCGTTCAGGTCAAAATTATCGTTGATGTCCACCAGCGGATTGGTCGCCACATACAAGTCCAGGTCCGCGTTGTTGGCCGCCTGATACGACAGGTTGACCGGCGCGGAAACCGGCACCGTCAGCGTCGGCGGCAAAAAGGTGGCGAAGATGGCGTTGGTGTAGTAGTTGGCGATGTTGTTGCCGGCGCTGTTGGTGAAGCTGGCGTTGGTCATGTTATAGTTGACGTTGGTGAAAAGGAAGAAGTGCCACTGCGCCACGCTCCCGTTGGTGTTGCCCGGCGGGCTGTAGAGGTTGCCCGGATACTCGGCCAGGTTGGGCTCGTTGGCGCCCACCCGCTGGTGCAGCAGCACCACCCCGTTGTAGGCCACCGTCACCAGCGGCACGTTGGTGGCGGCGTTGGTCGTCCCGTTGTCCGTCACGGCCAGCGGCGCGCTCAGCGCCTGATCGTCGCTGGCGATGATCAGCGCGTAGTCCTGCCCAATGAGGTTGGTCTGCGCGCTGACGGCGTTGACATTGACCCGCGTGCCCCGCACCCACACCGTGTAAGGCGGCAACAGCCCGGCGCTGGCGTCCAGATACACGTTCTCCACGTTGTTGACCACGTCGCTGGGGGCCAGATCGTTGGTGGCGCTGGCCTGGGTGTAAATCTCCCCCTGCGGAAAATCGTTGCCAATATACACATTGGTCCCCGTCACGTCCGTCACCACCAAATCCAGATCGTTGACCAGCGCCAGCCCCGCCGCCGGATTGCCCGGCGGATCGGTCCAGACCAGGGTGATGCGCAACGGATAGTTGATCCAGTTGGCATCGGTCGAGTTGACGGTGTAGCGGTGCCACTGCCCGGTCTGCAAGGCGTTGGTCGGACTCTGGTCAAAAAACACCAGGGAAGGATTGGCGTTGGTCAACGAGGCTGGAATGCTGTTGGCCAGATCGGGCAGTCCCCACCCCTCCAGGTTGACCGCCGGCGCCGGGTTCAAATCCGACTGCCGGTTCAAGGGCCGCGCCCCGTTGATCAACAGCCCCTTGAGCAGCGCCGGACTGGCCGACAGGTTGGTCGTGTTCTTCAAAAACTCCTGCACCAGCGCCAGCATCCCCGACCCCGCCGCCGCCGCCATGCTCGTCCCCGACTCATACCGGTAATACGGGCTTAACGCGCTGTTCAAATTGCTCAACACCGTGTAGTAGGTCCCATAATCATTGGTCTCCATCCCGTAGGCCCGCAAATCATACACCACCGGCCAGGGCTGGTTGCTCGGACTGTAAATCTCCAGAAAACAATTGGTCGCCGGCGGATTGGGCACCACCGGCAGCCCCGCCGCGTTGGTCTGCCCCGCCGGCAGCAGCGAGGTGATCCGCGGCGGATCATTGGTGTCAAAATATAATTGCAGATTGCCCGGAAACGGCACCGGCGAAAACTCATTGGGCAGCACCTGGATGACCAGGTTGGTCGTCCCCCCCACTATGGTCAGGCTGTAGATGTTGGACCGCCCCGGCAGCACGCTCTGCCCCGGAAAAGCGCTGTAACCCAGCACCGGCCGCGCCACCGGGTCCGGCCAGTTGGTCGCCCGCGTCGAAACGGTGAAAACCCCCGGCGCCACCACGTCGGGCTTGAAACGCCCGTTGGCGCTCTCCAGCCCCACCCCCACGTTCCCCCCGCTGGAAATGGCGGCCACCTGGTTGCTGTCAAAGGTCGTGCTCTGAAAAATCGGGTCCCCCAAAATGCCCTGGTTGGTGAAATCCACCGTGTTGGTGATGTAACGCGGACTGTCTATCGCCCCCACCGTGATCACGTTCTTGGCCGTGCCCGGCGAGGTGATCGAACCGGGCGCCTGGTTGCCGTTGCCCGCCGCCACCACAAACAGCATGGGATGCTCGAAGGCCGTCCCGGGCTGGGCGTTGCGCGTGGCCTGGTCGTAACTGGCCGCCGCCAGGTCGTAGGCCGTGCTCTGATAACCCCAACTGATATTGTTGATAAACCCGTTGCTCACCATGGCCACGTTGGTCGCCGCCATCGCGCTCAACACAGACGAGGCGTTGGACTGCAAATAAGCATCCGAGACATACGGCCCGCTCAACAAATCCACCTGCTGCACATACAAACCGGCCTGCGGCGCCATCCCCCGAAACTGCGCCCCCGCCGCCGAACCGGGCGGCGGGTTGGTCAGACTGCCCGATTCATTGCCCCCCCCCGCTATCGTCCCCGCCACATGCGTGCCGTGCCCGTCCAGGTCCGTCAGCGCCGACGGCAGGTTCCCCGTCACCCGCCCCGGCGCAAAATCCGGGTGGGTCACGTCCACCCCCGTGTCATCCACCACCACCACCACGTTGCTCCCCGTCAGCCCCAGATAGTTGGTCAGCGCTATGGTGTCCGGCGCCACCCCCAGGCGCACCCGCGTCAAATCGTTGAGCAGATGCCGCGGCCAATACGCCTCGATCTCCTCGGTCTGCGGCAACTGCGCCACCGCCGCCAACTGGTCCGGCGGCACCGTCACCCGCAACGTGCTCAAACCAAACGGCGCCGGCTCCTGCCCCGTCACCACCGCCCCCAGCGCCGCCAGCGCCTGCGCCGCCGCCGCCCCCTGCCCGGCAAACACCGTCACCCGCAACTGATTGTTGGCCAGCAACTCCCCATTGACCGCCTCCGCCAGCAACCCGCTCTCCAGCTTGAAATACGGCTCATAGGGCAGCACCGCCTGAAACACCCGGTCCCCCACCATCGCCTGCGCCGCCTCCGGCCCCGCCCGCACCAGGGCCGCGTTAACCGGCATGTACGACACAAACTCCGCCCCGTCCCGCCCCAGCGCCGCATAAAACTCCCCGTTCAACGCCCGATCCGACTGCACCAGATAACTCCCCGGCGCGCCGTGCGACCGCAACGCCTCCGGGATGGCCAGGCGCACCGGAAGCGCCGTGTCAATCAGCGCGTTGCGCAGCACCAGCCCGTGCGGATTGCGCAGCAACTGCGCCGCCGTGGCCGGCGTGTTGCGCAAGACATAAGAC
>JBEKVM010000233.1:0-5684 GCA_049513975.1 Verrucomicrobiota bacterium
CACGCATCACGCAGAAAGGACAACTGATGATCGAATAAGTTTGGTGCAGACCTTTTTGGCCCGACTGCTTGTTTTGAACCACTTACGCAGTCATCCCCCCTCCAGTAGAGAAAGTCGGGTTAACGGCCAGCCTGCTCTCAAGCCGACAGTTTGGAATACTGGCCACCGCAGGTTTTGATCTCGCGGTAATAATAATTAACCCGCAAAAGGATGTCAACTGTGGAATACATGCTTAAACCGTCGCCGGCAAACGCCGTGCCGTTTGATTGGAAGAACGAACCTTTTTATACGACAGCAGTTGTTTTGGGAATTGACATCGGGCTCGAAGGAATTGGCGTTTGGCTGCGAAAGGGGCTGGCGCCAATTTATGCACGCACATTTATTTTCGAGACACCGGATGCTGCGCCGCTGGAAAACAGACGCGGTTTGCGAGCGGGACGCCGTTGCCGCCAGGCCGAGCAGCGGCGCGAGGTGGCGTTGCAAAAATTCTGCGCTGATTTTGGCTTGCCGTGGGTGGAAATTACCGACAAGGGGCATGACGGCGGCCCGTTTCGTTTTCGATGGATTGCCACGCGCGAAGATGCGGACGGCCTGAGGGACATCCGCGCCTTTTCGGCTTGCCTGCGACATATCATCAAGCACCGGGGTTATGATTGGCACGCGCCCGAAGACGGCGGCGAATATCCTTGGGGCGACGAGGCAAAAGCCAAGGACGCAATTGAATGGGCTAAAACGGCCTTCTGCCGAAAGGAACATGCTGACCAACTTCTCTATGTTCTGACGGATTGCGGATGGAATGACAAGGAGCGCAAGAGTTTTGAGACTGCGCTCAATGAAGCTGTCGTCAAATACAATACCAAGGGCATTGACGCGGTGCTGGCCGAACACTTTTCCCAGCCGAAAAATAATCTTCGTTTTCCCGCCCGGCGCCACAACTTCCCGCGCGAAATGGTTTGGGCGCACCTGTCGGCGATTGTGAAACGCCATCCGCAATTTCTTGGCGGAGCGGACCGGGTGGAATCCGCTTTGAAACAACTCCATGACATAATCAACGAACACCGCAAAGAGCCGGGCGCGCTCGCGTTGCGCAAGGTCAACCGTTGCCCGCTGGCAGGAATTTTATTCGAAGGTCCGGCACCAAAATGTGAGTCAAGCAAAGACCGGCACATCCGCCGATTCAAGCTGCTGGAATTTCTGGCCACCCGCACTTTTGTCACCAAAGATGGGAAGAGGGAATTGGCCAATATGGAAATGTTTCGCTGGTTGCTGGATGATTTGCTGGAAACAGACATCCGGGCTTTGGCATCGAATGGGCAAATCCAGCGTTCGCGTTTGGCCAAGGATGATTTCAAAAAAGCATTTCTCGCCAAACATGATCCCACTGGTGAAACGAAACTGGCGCGCGACAACCAATCCCACAACGGGGAATACTTCACCCAGCTTATAGATTTGCTTTGGCCGAAATTGTCCGAGTTGGGTGGGCGCGCTTCGTTATCCGGACGCAGTGCGGAGGCTCTGTTTGATTATGCCACGAAAGAGGGTTTTGACGCGGCACACATGGCCGCCCTGCTCAAAGACAAACGGTTCGAGCGCGGAGGAAAGAGAATGAGTTTTTACGAAATCCGGCAGACAGCAGCAGCGGGTTTTGGAATTTACAAGCAAGTTGAATTTTTGCTGGGACGTTGGACCAAGAACGCCAAGCCCGGCGACAAGCCCGCCGTTCCCGGCAAGCTCCGGCAGATTTTCGCGCAACTGATCAAGGACGGAATTTTGCCGCCGGACAAAGTCGCGCCGGATTATGTCATCGTTGAAACAATCGGTGATATTCCGCGCAACAAGGAACAGGCGAAAGAAATTCAGAAAGAGCAGACCGCCCGGCGTGAGTTCAAGGAAAGGCTGCGCGAGCAGTTCAAAGATTTCGAGACCGGAGACATGAGCCGCGAAGAAACCAACAAGCGCCTGCTCCTTTACGACCAGCAGCGCGGCATTTGTCCTTACACCAGCGCTCCGCTCGGTGACAACCCGCTGGCCCACGACTTGGAAATTGATCATGTCTTTCCACGCTCACGCGGCGGCATCAGCGAAATGGTCAATCTTGTTTTGACCCATCGGAAAACCAATGGCTACAAAGGAGAGCGCACGCCTTACGAAGCTTTTGGCGGCGAAAGCAACTCGGTTCAATGGCGTGAAATTCGGGATCGAGTTCTCAAAATGCAGTGGAACGGACAAAAGCGCGAATTTTTCCTCCGCGTGGAAAGCTCGCCGCCTGATTGGGCAAACATGACGCGCATGGCGCAGCTTGCCCGGCAACTCCGCTTTGAAGTCGCCCGCTGGCTCGAGATTACCGACAATGACGCGGAGTTGCGCCGTCGCGTCGGAACTCCGACAGGTTATCAAACCAGCGTTTGCCGCGAGGCATGGAGTGACAAGTTGCCCGAAGATTTTTCGCCGAAGAAAAATCGTAACAATTTGCGCCATCATCTTTGGGATGCGGCCATCCTTTCCCACATTCCGCCGGGAAACGGCTTGAACCATGTCCGCTGCCATGGGATTTTTTGGAACGAAACCGATCACAGCGGCGACATCAAAATGCTGGCATTGCCCGGACTTGGCCCGGACTTGAAAAAATTTGAAGAAGAAACTCGCGGCCAATGCCTCGTGGAAAAGATTCAGCCGGCCCACAGCAAAAAGTCGCGCTTTGACCAGTGGGTCTACAGCCCACCGGATCAAAATGGTGTCATGTGGGCGCGCCACCCAATTGACAAACTTGCCGACGATACCAACCTGTTAGAACAGTTACGCGCTGCTGGCATTGATGAAAAACAATTGCCGACGAGCCGTTTCCATGAATGGCAGGAAAAGCGGCAGGCACAATTTTTTACACGCGAAGAGGCTCTGTCAGCCGTTGAGTCATTGGCTTTGCCGCCCCAACATCAGATTCCTTCGCCGATTTTTGAGGAGTGGTGGTCTGACCGCCTAAAAGGAGACAAAAGGAGAATCACAGAGAAATCACTCCGCGCGTTGCTTGCAAAAGCCCGTGTTCCAAAGGCACTGGTGACAGACCAACAATTAGGAGGCGTGCTGATCAATCGTGGAAATCCTGGCCCGCTAACTCGGAAGGATGGCACAATCATCCGTGGCATTCGTGGCCCGTCCAAAAAGAAGATGACGCCAATGGCAGTTGTTCCGCACCGGAATCGCAAGCGTGAAACCATCGGCTTCAAACTCGCCACTGAGAGTTTCATTCGCGCCGAAATCTGGACGACCGAAAAACGTGACAAGAAAGGTGTAATCGTCAAAGCCAAAGACGGCAAACCGGAGAGGGAATATCATCGGCGGCTGATCCCGCACCCGCGCGGATTGAAAAACCTGTCGCTGCGGATTTTGAAATGCACGGGCAAACGCTTGACGTGGGAGCGGCCTTTGACCGATGCGGAAATCATCGAACTTGGTTTGAAAGAAAATGTAGAGGTCAATCGCCTGCATAGGGCGTATGAAAAAGCGGTCAAGCAGCACGAAAAGCAAGCTGCCATGTCGAAATTGGCCGAGGGCGAGTTGACGCTGCCAAAACCCGATACAACAGGCAAGCCGACACCTCCCGTCATTTCTTTGCGGAAAATTTACACCGGCTTGCCGCCTCACGCCAAACGTCTGACGAACGCAAATGGCGCGGACATCAGCCGTGTCTCCAAGGGAGATTTGCTTTACGTTGCGCTGGGCAAAGTTCCGGGTGCGGAAAAAGGACACGGAAAATTTTGCAAGCGTGGTCAAGCCGCGTCTGGTGGTTCATATTGGTTTCGTGTCTCCGCAATCAAAGCATCTGGCGAAATTGAACTCCATCTGGCTGAATTCAAGCTTCCTAGAATTGAAGACGACAAAAAGGCAACGGATCAGCAGGAGTGGTTGATTAAAATTTGGGAGCAACGGCCAAGCAGTGAGGATGACGTTGCGTGGTTGCTCGAACAGTCTCGCGCCCATGATCAACCATCTCATTCTGTTAAGTGAGGAGCAGAATCTTCATGTGACGGATGGCAAGCTGATTTCCGGTCATCGGAAAATTGCGGTTGAAACGCTGGGCAGCGTGCAATGTTTATCCGCCGCTTGCCAGTGGTCCCAGACGGCGTTGGAATTACTCGCCACACAATGCCCGGTTGTCATGGCGCGCTGGGACAAGCAGCAAAAGAAATGGCGGACCTTCTCGCTCACGCCGAAAACCCGTTATGTGAATCCGACAGCCCTTTGGAAACTCTGCCGGTTGTCGCCGCAACGCGCCACGCAAATGGCCAGCGGGTTGCTCTGGACGAAAGTTTGCAATCAACACCAGATGTTGCGCGCATTCGATCCGCGTCTGGCGGACAAACCGCAACTCAAGGAGAATTCCTTCAATCGCATCCTGCGGCTGGAGGCCAGCTATTCGCGGTTTTTCTGGCCGCGATACTTTGCGGCGTTGGGTTCCGACCTTTTTGAGCGCGAACATCGAAAGCCGACACATCCCATCAACGCCGCGCTCAATTACGGGTACGGTTTTCTCTATCATGCCATCGAGTGGCAATGTCTGGCGAGCGGCCTGGACCCCACCATCGGCATCATTCACAAGCTGCGCCGCAGCCGTCCCAGCCTGGCCTGCGATTTGATTGAGCCGCTGCGTTGCACGGTGGAACTGACGGTCGTGCGCCACCTGGATGACTTGCAGGAACCCAAGCGGCTGGCCGGCCATTTTGCCGAAATGCTGGAAACACAGTTTTCCTATCGTGAGGGCAAGTTCAAGTTGCGCTCCATCATCCGGCTCATGGTGGAATCGTTTGTGCGCGCGCTGGACGGCAGGGAAGCCTTTCAACCTTTTGTGCTCCATGCTCGTGATGCTTGCGTATGACGTGCCGGAACAGCGGCATCAGAATTTTCTCCGCAAGGAATTCGAGCGCGTGGGTGGAACGCGCGTGCAATACAGCATTTATCTGTTCAATGGGGAACCGCATGAATGTGAGCGTGTGATTCGGTACATGCAACGGGTGGCGCAGGGCATTCCGGGCGACATCCGGCTTTTTCCGATGGAAGAGTCAACCTGGGATGCTCAAGTGGTGATCACGGAGTGCATTGAAGGTGCCCGCCGAATCGCAGAATTAAAGGAATTCGTGAAGGTGTGGTAGTCCGAACCCGCTCTGGTTAAGCGGGTTCGGAACCACGAATACCACAATGCCCCGGGGGGGGCGAGATCAAAACGCCGTCCGTGCGGGAGGCGCTCAAGGCGATTTAATACCACAATGCCCCGGGGGGGGCGAGATCAAAACGGTGTCCGTGCGGGAGGCGCTCAAGGCGATTTAATACCACAATGCCCCGGGGGGGGCGAGATCAAAACAGCGTCGCCTTCGCATCCGGCAATCCGATGCCAATACCACAATGCCCCGGGGGGGGCGAGATCAAAACGGCGTCGGCCCGCGCGCCGTTCGAGGCGCTCGCAAACCGGCGGCGGGCAAACCGCTGCCCTGACCGGTAGGCAGCGTATCGTACTTGTCGTGGCAAGGGCAGCGGTTTGCCCGCCGCCGGTTTTGTCGGGAAGGCCAAGCAAAGCGGGAGCAAGCTCCCGCACTCCAAATTTTCTCCCGCTGTTTGAAATGGAGGGAAGGGCGGCGCTCAGGGGACTGATCGCCCTACCAGGTCGGGCATTATGCCCAGCGGTTTGAAAT